>CAMVSV010000030.1 GCA_947170265.1 uncultured Prevotella sp. | reverse complement strand
GTCGGATTTGCAATCCGACACCATTGAATATGAGCATCTGTGATGCGGAAAAAAGTAAGGACAGGATTTCTAGGATTACAAATCCTAATATTCAGGGGAGCAGGATTGCAAATCCTGCTCAACGGGTGCCCAACAATCCTGCTCAGCGTGCATCAGTTGTGTCGGATTTGCAATCCGACACCATTGAGTATGAGCATCTGTGATGCGAAAAAAAAGTAAGGACAGGATTTAGGATTACAAATCCTAATATTCAGGGGAGCAGGATTGCAAATCCTGCTCAACGAGCGCTCAGCAATCCTGCTCAACGGGTGCTCAACAATCCTGCTCAACGAGCGCTCAGCAAATCCTGCTCAACGGGTGCTCAAAGCATATCCTTCTCAACTGAAATCCACCAAGAAAGGGTGCTTTTCATGTTCCGCAGACCTGTTGCGGCATTTGTGGTTTCAGCTGTAAAGATATGCTGTTTTTCTTGAACCCTCCAATCATTTTGCCGTGGGGAGAGCTATATATATAATAAGGTGTAGGGAAATATGCGGCGGAGGTCTGGATAATCCTCCGATGAAGGTGAAGTGTAACAAGAGCATTATGTATAATAAATGTAAATAAATACAGCATAAATTATTTAATTGTGAAAAAAAATCAACTAAAAATACATGTTTTTTCTTGAAATGTTGCACAATGTTAAATATTATCACTATATTTGCAGTCAATATGAAAAATAACACTGTAATCAAGTAATTAAAACATTATTGTTTTTATGGTAAAACGACTAAACATGATTTTAGCCGTGTTGTTCCTTTCTATAGGAATGGCAATGGCTCAGACAACGGTATCGGGTACCGTCATCGCTGCCGATGACGGCGAACCGATTATTGGCGCCTCGGTGATGGTGAAAGGCACGCAGACCGGTGGCGTTACCGACATCGACGGACATTTCTCGTTCAGCTCACCGCAGAACAACCCTCAGCTGGTGATAAGCTATGTGGGTATGAAGACTGTAACGGTGAAAGGTGGACAGGACATAAAAGTTTCGCTGCAACCCGACGACAAGACCTTGCAGGAAGTAGTGGTGACGGGTATGACGAAGATGGACAAGCGCCTCTTCACCGGTGCTGCCACGAAGGTCAACGCCGAGGATGCCAAGCTCGATGGTGTGGCTGACATCAGCCGCTCGCTCGAGGGTAGGGTTGCCGGTGTGTCAGTGCAGAACGTGAGTGGTACCTTCGGTACGGCACCGAAGATACGCGTGCGTGGTGCCACGTCAATCTATGGTAGCTCCAAGCCGCTGTGGGTTGTCGACGGAGTAATCATGGAGGATGTTACCGAGGTGAGTGCCGACGCTCTCTCCTCTGGTGATGCCGAGACGCTCATCTCCTCTGCCATAGCCGGTCTCAACGCCGACGACATCGAGTCTTTCCAGATTCTGAAGGACGGTTCTGCAACATCCATCTACGGTGCACGCGCCATGTCGGGTGTGATTGTGGTCACCACGAAGAAAGGTAAGGTGGGAGCCACACGCATAAGCTACACCGGTGAGTACACCATGCGCCTCAAGCCAAGCTACAGCCAGTTCAACATCATGAACTCGCAGGAGCAGATGAGTGTGTATCGCGACATGTATAATGCAGGATACCTCTCGTTCGCTGAGACCTTCCGCCAGTCGGAGAGCGGTGTATACGGAAAGATGTATCAGCTCATGAACACCTACGACCCCGTAACAGGCACCTTCGGACTGGAAAACTCCACGACTGCAATGAACGCCTACCTGCGCGATGCCGAGTATCGCAACACCAACTGGTTTGACGAGCTGTTCAGCAGCTCCATCTCGATGAACCACTCGGTGAGCATGTCTACAGGTACGGAGAAGGCACAGTACTACGCATCGTTCTCACTCATGGACGACCCGGGATGGACAGAGAAGAGCAAGGTGAAGCGCTACACCTCAAACGTGAACGCACTGTATAACATCAGCAAGAAAGTGTCGCTCAACCTCATTGGCAACGCATCCTACCGCAAGCAGGAAGCACCGGGCTCAACCAACCAGGGCGTGGACTATGTGACAGGTGAGGTGAGCCGCGACTTCGACATCAACCCCTATTCCTATGCCATCAACACCTCGCGCACACTCGACCCCAACGCCTACTATACACGCAACTACGCACCGTTCAACATCCACAACGAGTTGGCAAACAACTACATGGACTTCGACGTAGTAGACCTGCGCTTCCAGGGCGAGCTGAAATACAAACCCATACGCAAGGTGGAACTGGCAGTGCTCGGTTCATATAAGTATTCGACCACAACACAGGCACACCAGATACGCGAGAACTCCAACCTCGCCATGGCATTCCGAGCCATGGACGACGCCGTGATGCGCGACAGCAACCCATGGCTCTACAAAGACCCGGACAATGCCAACTCGCTGCCCATCAGCGTGCTGCCCGAGGGCGGTTTCTATCGCGAGACCAAATACAAGATGAACAGCTGGGACTTCCGCGCCACGGCAAGCTACAACGACGTGTATGCCGAAGACCATATAGTGAACCTCTTCGGTGGTATGGAAGCTACCAACACCGACCGCCAGCGCTCCTACTTCAACGGCGTGGGCATGCAGTATGACATGGGTATGCTCGGAGCCTACGACTACCGCTATTTCAAGCAGGCAAGCGAGGAAAACTCCATGTACTACTCACTCACCAACAGCTACAGCCGCGAAGTGGCATTCTTCGGCACTGCCACATACTCATGGAAAGGACGCTACACCATCAATGGTACGGTACGCTATGAGGGTAGCAACCGTCTGGGCAAGGCACGCTCGGCACGCTGGCTCCCCACATGGAACATCTCTGGTGCATGGAACGCACACGAGGAACCATGGTTTGCCAAGACCTTCGGCTCAACACTCACCCACGGAACCCTCAAGGCATCCTACTCGCTCACCGGCGACAAGCCCGCCGCCAACAATGCTCAGGTGATTATAAAGAGCACCAACCCATGGCGTCCCTATGCCACCGACAAGGAAACATCGCTCGAGATTGTGGACTTTGCCAACCCCGACCTCACCTATGAGAAGAAACACGAGTTCAACGTTGGCGTAGACCTTGGATTCTTCAACAACCGCATCAACGTGACCTTTGACTGGTACACCCGTAACAACTACGACCTCATTGGTCCGAAGCGCACAACGGGTGTGGGAGGAACCATCACCAAGTATGCCAACGTGGCAAGCATGAAGTCACACGGTGAGGAACTCTCCATCTCTACAAAGAACATACAGACCAAGGACTTCGACTGGACCACCGACTTCATCTACTCACACACCAAGAGCCGTGTGACAGACCTCGACTCCAGAAACGAAATCATGGAAATGATATCCGGAACAGGATTTACCATGGTGGGCTATCCTTACCGCGCACTCTTCTCCATCGACTTCCAGGGACTCAACGAAAACGGACTCCCCACCTTCATCAACCAGGACGGAGTGGTGACAGTGAGCGACCACAACTTCCAGTCGGAAGTGCTCGACTACCTCGTTTATGAAGGACCCACCGACCCAACCGTCACAGGTTCGCTCGGCAACTCCTTCCGCTACAAGGGATGGCACCTCAACATCTTCGCATCCTACTCCTTCGGCAACAAGATACGCCTCGACCCGGTGTTCAAATACCAGTACTCCGACCTCGACGCCATGCCAAAGGAATTCAAGAACCGCTGGATGATGGCTGGCGACGAGGCTAAGACCGACGTGCCCGTCATTGCCGACACCCGCATGAACCAGCAAGACTCATACCTGCGTTACGCATACAACGCTTACAACCTCTCGACAGCACGCATAGCACGAGGCGACTTCATCAGAATGAAGGAGATTTCACTGGCTTACGACTTCCCGTCAAACTGGATCTCGGCACTCGGACTCTCAAGCCTCAATGCCAAGCTTCAGGCCACAAACCTCTTCCTTATCTATGCCGACGACAAACTCAACGGACAAGACCCGGAGTTCTTCAATGCCGGTGGTGTGGCTGTGCCCATGGCGCGTCAGTTCACTTTCACGCTGCGCGTGGGACTGTAAATAATATAATGTATAGGAGAAATGACAACAATGAAAACAAGAAATATCCTTATAGCCCTTTTAGGCACTACAATGATGCTTGCCTCGTGTGATTCCTACCTTGACAAGCTGCCTGACGACCGCGCTGAGGTAAACACCGAGGAAAAAGTAGCTAAGCTGCTCACCAACTGCTATCCGCAGTCGAGCAACGTGCTGATGATGGAAGTCAGTTCCGACAACGTGCTCGACAACGGTACACAATACAGCAACTTCCCCGGTGTGGAGGAGATATACAGGTTCAAGGAGGTGACGTCGACATTCAACGACGACCCGCGTTCTTTCTGGAACAATGCCTATCGTGCCGTGGCATCAGCCAACGAGGTACTCTCGTCTATCGATGCCATGTCGGAAGACATGACACCCACACTCGCCGGTATGCGCTCGGAGGCACTGCTCTGCCGCGCCTTCGGCATGTTCATGATGAGCAATGTGTTCTGCATGGCCTACGACCCACAGAAAGCCAACGAATACCTCGGACTGCCCTATCCGCTCGAGCCGGAGCAGGACCCCAACACCAAGTATGAGCGAGGCACTCTCGAAGAGCTCTATGCCAACATTGCCAACGACATAGAAGCTGCCATGCCAACACTCAACGACAGCTACATGAGCATACCCAAATACCATTTCAACACCAAGGCTGCCTATGCCTTCGCTGCACGCTTCTATCTCTACTACCACAAGTATGACAAGGTGATAGAATATGCCACCAAGGCTCTGGGAAGCTCGCCTGCAAACTTCCTGCGCGACTACAGCAAGTATAAGGACCTCGCAGGATCACAGGACATCTTCAATGCCTACATACAGTCGGGAGAGAATGCCAACTTCATGCTCCTTCCCGCCTACTCCATGGCAGCACGCGTGTTTGAAGGCAGCTACCTGCGCTTCGTGCACAACGAGGAAGTGCTGGGCTTCGAAACCTACTGGGCACGCTGCCCATGGGCTGCAAGCAACGCCACCTCGGGCAACAACCTTCTGTGGATGGCTCACACGCTCTATGGCAACAACCTCATAACAATGTTCCCGAAGATGTTTGAGAGCTTCGAGTATACCGACAAGGTCAACGACACGGGTTATCCCCATGTGGTAGACACCTACTTCACCGGTGACGAGACGCTGCTCTGCCGCGCCGAGGCTTACGCACTGCGCAACAAGGAGGGCGACCTGCAGAAAGCCATGGACGACATGAACACATGGTGCTCAACCAATCTGGAAGAAAGCTACGGCTCAATGACACGCAGAACCTATACCATAGAGCAAATAGACGCATTCATGCAGAATACACACTACTCACCGGTAGTGCCGGAGGAAAAGGCTCTGCGCTCTATCAAGAAGACGCTCCATCCGCAAGGCTTCACCGTGAATGCCGGACAGCAGGAGTCGCTCATACAGCTCGTGCTCCACATGCGCCGACTCACCACACAAAGCCAGGGCACACGCTTCATGGACCTCAAACGCTACGGCATAGAATATGCCCACTTCGTTGACAAGGAGGAGCCTATCGTGTTCACTGCCGGCGACCTGCGCGGTGCCCTGCAGCTGCCCAACGACGTCATAACAGCCGGACTGGAAGCCAACCCACGATGACACCATTTGTTTAACATTAAGAACACCATACATATATGAAATACATAAAGATTATATTCCTTGCAATGGTAGCTGCCGTGCTCACCACAGCGTGCAGCGACGACGACCTGAGCAACACCAGCATCTTCAACGATGCCACGGAGGAGGAACAGACAGAATTTGACAAGTGGATCTACGAGAACTATACCAAGCCCTACAACATTGACCTCGTATACCGCTATCAGGACTACGAGACCAACAACCAGTATAATGTTGTGCCGGCTGACGTGGACAAGGTGAAGGCTCTGACCATTATAATGAAGCACATCTGGGTGGAAGCCTACAACGAAGTGGCTGGAGAGGACTTCCTCAAGCAGTATTGCTTCAGAAAGTTCCAGTTCATTGGCTCACCGGAATACAACGAAAACGGTTCAATAGTGCTCGGTACTGCCGAGGGAGGACTGAAGGTTACGCTGTTCGTGGTCAACTGGCTTAACCCGGATAACATCTTCATTGACTCCGAGAGTCCCTTCCCCACAACATCCAACGACCCACTCGACCTGAACTTCTGGTACTTCCACACCATGCACCACGAGTTCTGCCACATCCTCACGCAGCACAAGAACTATAGCACCGACTTCCAGACCATCTCTGCCGGCAAATACCACAGCAGCGACTGGATTAACGTGGAAGACAAGGACGCACCCCTCGAGGGCTTCGTCACAGGATATGCCAGCGGCGAATACAACGAGGACTTTGCCGAGATATACTCTACCTATGTCACCAAGACCGACGAGGCTTGGCAGAAGATACTCGATGCAGGAGTGGACAAAACAACCAACGACACCAGCGGACGCGACGCCATACTGGCAAAGCTCGACATCATCAAGAGCTATTTCCAGGATTCATGGGGCATAGACCTCGACGAGCTGCGCTCAGTGGTTCTCCGTCGCTCTGCCGAAGTGAAAGATCTTGATTTGAAAAACCTTAAATAAGCAGTAACATGAGAAAGATAATATATTTTCTGGCTATCATTGCAGCGGCTGTAAGCTACACCTCCTGCACCAGCGAGGTCGACGACGCGTTTGACAAACAAGCGTCGGTAAGAGTGGAAGAGGGCATGAAGGAATTCAAGAAGATACTCGCATCTGCACCTAACGGATGGGTCATGCACTACTATGGCAACACCAACTTCGGTGGCTACAACCTGCTGTGCAAATTCACCGAGGACAACAGCGTGACTGTTGCCAACGAGTTTTTCGACGACGACAAGACTGCCACGACACACTACAAGGTGGAGCAGAGCGCAGGAATAGTGCTCTCCTTCGACACCTATTGCGAACTCATACACTTCTTCTCCGACCCAGTCAACCCACAAGGCTTCGGGTCGGCGGGCGAGGGCTTCGGCGGCGACATGGAGTTCCGCGTACTTTCAATGAGCAATGAGAAAATCATGCTGCAAGGAAAGAAAACCGGTGCGCGCATCGCCATGACACCACTGGCTGACAACGTGAAGTGGGCAGACTACCTCAAGAAGGTTCATGAGGTGGAGAACGACATGTACTCAATGGTCTACGACATCACCGACGGAGAAAACACCATGCGCATGCGACGTTCCATGCGTTGCTTCACCTACACCGTGACCGAGGACGACCAGACCATCAAGAAGCAGATGCCATATACCATCACACCCGACGGCATTGAGTTCTATGAAGACTTGGAGCTTGGCGAAAAGACAATCAACAAGTTTGCCTACAAGGCTGCCTCAGACTCCTATACCGAGGCAAACAATCCGGGCGTTACCATGTCTAAGGTGGTGCTCAACCCCAACGACCTCTTCGTGAGCGGAGTGTGGTATGTGAAATACAGCGAGCTGGGAAAACTCGCAAAGACCAGCTGGAACTCCCTGCGCAAGGGCCTTGACAGCACCTACGGCTACAAGCTCATCATGGCTTGCTTCGGTGTCTACAGCACTGACTTCGGATTCTATTTCGCACCGGGCAACGACGAAGAAGGCTATTTCCTCAGCGAACTCAAGTTCAACTACACTCTCGAGGGCGAAGACAAGGTGACCATGTGGTTCAGCGGCGAGGGCGACCTTCTGGGCAACGGCATATACTTCTACAACGAAGAAGATTCGGGAGTGAAGAAAGCGCTGAGCCCCTTCGGCAGCGACGAAAACCACAAACGCACCTTCACCGTCACCACCGACGACCTGAAGCGTCCCACCTATGTGGAGCTTGCCGACGACAGCAACTCCAAGAACGTGATACGCCTCTTTGCCGATGAGGTGCGCTTCCCCTTCGACGAGTAGGATAGACAACGCCAAACCAGTATCAATACAAAAGCAGATGAAGCTTCGTGCCTCATCTGCTTTTTTTGTTTCCGTTTGGGTGTTTGGACAACCAATCCATTCAAACAGTATTCGGTCTGCTTTAACAAAAAATCATTACAAAACATAAATATTATGCAAACAATATTTATTTTTTTTAGTTTTTATTTGCTAATGTGGAAGAATTGTGTAACTTTGCCAAATAAACGCATACAAACTAGGGAAACCTAACGCGATGGAAACACAATCTGTGAAAAACAAATAAAGAAAAGATTTTATTGAATATTATTAACTAAAATGATTTGACATGAAAAAAATTACTCTTATTCTCGCAGCTGCAATGATAGCAGTAAGCGGTATGGCACAGCCTTTCGCTAAGATACACCACAACCCCGGTGTTCTCAAGCTGAAGAAAGAAATGAAGGCAAAAGCCGTGAGAAGCGGAAAGAAAGCCATTGCAATGCAGGAGGCCGTACAGAAGAAGAATTTAAACTTCAAGGCTCTCAAGGAAAAAGCAGACGTTGAGCTGGAAAAGTCATACTTCGATGCCGATGTTTATACTTTTGCCAATGGAATGTATCTTGAGTCGTATATGAACGAGGGTGCATACCTTCTTGATGGCGACAAGGTTTATGTGCAGCCATGGACAGGCCTTGATGCAATAGAGGGAAAGGTCATTGAAGGGAAAAACATTTTTTCTGACCAAGGATATGAAGCAGACTCTATCGAGATAAACAACGACGTGGTTGTTGGAGCATTGCAGGTAAGTGAAACAGAAACTGCTGAGGTTTCGTTCGCCAAAGTTGATTTTGACGATGACAGTAATCCTGTTAAGAAAGATGGTGTTATTGGCGGATGGGTATTCGACAATGGCGACGGTACCTACGACATGATTATAAAAGACTATATTGGCTTGTTTGTAGGTGACGAGCTCATTGCATCTTTCTATTGGTCATACTTTGTGCCTGCAGATGTCTTTGATGGGAACATGCATAAGGCTACTATCTCCGGAATGTCGGGTGAGACATTGAGCGATCCTAACACGGAATATGAGAATGCCGATGGAGCTGCTGTACTTGCTTATGGTGGTCTATATGTGCGCGGTATCTCTCCTTCTTTCCCTGACGCATGGACATTCCTTGAATGCGAATTCGACGAAGAAGGCTATTTGGACGCTGATGCCGGTGCCTCTCTTGGTCAATATCAATATTTAGGTACAAGAATCTTAAAAAACGGAACTATCGTAGATGTGACGACTTCAAGTTTAGATGACCAATATTATTTTGCAGAGGCAGTGGAGTTCTTCATTGATGGTGATGAAGACGAAAACCTCGTTCTGGAATCTACCGGCGAATATATCTATTTCGAGTATTACTTTGCTAGCCAGCCATTAGACTCGGAAGATGAAGATTCTGACCAGGGCTTCTGGGACTACCTGTCTTCTCCGAAGATTGTTATCAGCAAGGATTTGCTGGCAATCAAGGGCATTACCGACAACGTAAAGGCTCAGACAGCAGGAAGCAAGCAGGCTTACAACCTCGCTGGTCAGAAGGTTGGCAACAACTACAAGGGCATAGTAATAAAGAACGGCAAGAAATATCTGAAGAAATAATCTCCGATATAGCATAAACAAATAAAGGAGGGCGCACAGAGCGTCCTCCTTTATTTTGTTTGGTAAGTAAATGTAACTTGCATCATGCACTTCCTATCTCCGCTCGCGGAAGAAGCGCTGCATCAGTTCGCGACACTCCTCCTCGAGCACACCACAGGTGACGGTGGCTTTAGGATGAAAGGCTCCCGGGGCTATGAGCCTGTAGCCTCGCTTCTCATCGTCGGCACCATAGACAATGCGCCTTATCTGTGACCAGCCAATGGCACCGGCACACATCGTGCATGGCTCCACGGTTACATACAGCGTGCAGTCGCTGAGATACTTCCCACCCATCTGTGCTGCCGCCGAGGTTATGGCTTGCATCTCGGCATGGGCGGTGATGTCGGTGAGCGTCTCGGTGAGGTTGTGGGCGCGAGAGATGATGCGTCCGTTGCTCACCACCACGGCACCTATGGGCACCTCACCCTCACTGTAGGCTGCCTCAGCCTCCATGAGTGCCTTCCTCATAAACAGCTCGTCTGTTTTCCTCTGTTCCTCGTCAGTCATTGTTGGTTCAATAGTCTCTTGTTCGTCATAATGCAAAGTTACGAATAATTCCTTAGATGACATCATCTTTGTTCCATTATGACATTTCTGCTTTCCCCGTGATGGCTCGGGGCATTTTCAGTCATTGTGCCGACGGTTTCAAGCTATGTCAGCTATTCGTTGCATTAGATAAAAGTGTTATAAAACAAAGAAACCGCCCATACAAGGCGGTTTCTTTGTTTTGGTCGGGATTACTGGACTCGAACCAGCGACCTCGCGCCCCCCAGACGTGTGCGCTACCAACTGCGCTAAATCCCGATACCATTTGTTTGTGGGTGCAAAGTTATAAATATTTTTTCAATCAGCAAGCGTTTTTCCTGTTTTTTCTTTTGTCTGGGCGGAAAATGGGCGCAAAAGTCCTGTCATGTCAGAAGATAAGCGAGGTGAGGGTGTAGCATACGAGTGTGCTCACCGACACGCATATCAGTCCTGGTATCATGAACGAGTGGTTCAGCAGGTACTTGCCTATCACGGTGGTGCCCGAGCGGTCGAAGTTCACCGTTGCAATGTCGCTGGGATAGTTTGGTATGAAGAAGTATCCGTATACGCTTGGCAGCACTCCGAGCAGCACCGCTCCGGGTATTCCCATGCTGTAGGCGAGTGGCAGCATCGATACCACCACAGCTCCCTGCGAGTTTATGAGCACCGACACGAGGAAGAACACTATTGCTATTGCCCAGTTGTATTTGTTTATTATGTCGCCGAGCATGGTTTGCATCTCTGTGCTGTAGTTTGAGAAGAAGGTGTCGGCGAGCCATGCTATGCCGTATATGGCAACTACAGCCACCATTCCCGACTGCCACACCGGTCCTGCCACTGCTTTCTTTGGCGATGCCTTGCAGAATATTATCATGAATGCCGCTGCGGCAATCATCACTATCTGTATGACGATGTTCATTTTCAGCCTCTCTGTCGTTGCTTCGGTATATCCTGGTATCAGGAGCTTGGCTTTGGCGAGTGCTGCTGCCGATGCCGTCGTGCCGTCGCTGAAGGTGTAGTCTGGTGCGCCGTCCACTGCTTTTATGGCCGAATAGCTTGGCAGTATGTCTTGGAATATGGCGAAGAGCACAATGATGCCGATGGCTCCGAGGAAGATATATACGGCTCGCTTTGCCGAGGGTGGTATCACCTTGTCGAGTGTGGTGGTGCCACCGCCGTAGATGTATGCGCGTGTCTCTGGGTCTTGCAGTTTTTTCTGGAACTCCGGGTCTTTGTCAAGGTCCAGTCCTCTGTGGAACGAGAATGCTGCTGCTGCCATGAGTCCCATCAGGCATGACGGTATGCTCACCATGAGCACCTGCGGAATGTTTATGTTGAAGCCGTTGGCGTTGGATATTGTCACGAATGCCACCACTGCGGCAGCTATGGGCGAGCATGTGATGCCCACCTGCGACGCTATTGATGCCACGGCGCATGGTCGTTCGGGACGTATGCCTTTCTTCAGTGCTATGTCGCAAATGATTGGCATTAGGGTGTATACCACATGTCCTGTTCCCACGAGCACTGTGAGTGTGAATGTGCTCAGCGGTGCGAGTATGGTTATCCTGTCAGGGTGCTTCCTGAGCATTTTCTCTGCAATCTGTATGAGCCAGTCCATGCCTCCCGATGCCTGCATGATGCCTGCGCAGGTCACTGCGGCTATGATGATGTAGATAACGTCGGTCGGAGGAGTTCCCGGCTTCATGTTGAAACCGAACACGAGGAGTGCCAGTCCAATGCCGGAGATGGCTCCCAGGGCGAGAGATCCGTAGCGTGATCCGAGCCACAATGCTCCCAGTACGATGAGGAGCTGGATAATCATTAGTGTCATACTGTAGTGTTTTTGTCAAAAGGTTAATGATAGTAGTAACTGCGCAAATGTAAGAATTAATTTTGAAGTTTCAAAGCCGCAGGGCATTAAAATAGCCGCAACAATGGTGTTTTTTCAGCTTTCCGCTTCCGGGTTTTGGTAGTCGTGCCAGTATTCTTCGTACAATACTTGAGTATTTTGGGCACAATACTGGAGTATTTTGGGCACAATACTTGAGTATTCTCCGCACAAATACTGAGACATCTCCGCACAGTGGCTGTCCGAAAGGGCTACACCGGGAGTATGAACCTATGAAAATGCCTGAATAAAAGCATTGTTTGTAAAATAATTGCTACCTTTGTGGTTAGTTTTGGACATAATCCGAAAGGAATAATAAGTAAACCACAATGCAATATATAGTAAAGGCACCGACTACCATAGGTGCGACAATCAATCTGCCTGCGTCGAAAAGCATCTGCAACAGGGCTCTCGCCATACATGCCATCTCCGGTGGGCACATCATGCCCGACAACCTGTCAGACTGCGACGACACCACAGCCATGCTCAAGGCGGTGAGCCAGTGGGGCGATACCATCGACATTGGTGCGGCAGGCACCGCCATGCGCTTCCTCACCGCGCTGCTCTGTCTCAGGGAGGGCGAGGAGCATGTCATCACCGGCACCCAGCGCATGTGCCACCGACCCATTGGTCCCCTCGTGGCAGCTCTGCGGCAGCTCGGTGCCGACATCGAGTATGTAGGAGAAGAAGGGTTCCCGCCGCTGCGCATACGCGGTGGCAGGCTCTCCGGCGGCAGGCTTGAGGTGCCCGGCAATATCAGTTCCCAGTACATCTCGGCATTGCTGCTCATCGGTCCGGCAATGAGCAACGGGCTTGAGCTCCATCTCACCGGGAAAATCATTTCCCGACCCTACATCGACCTTACGCTCCATGTGATGCATGAGTTCAAATGCGCCATAGACTGGACCGACGTTGACACCATAACGGTGAAGCCGCAGACCTATTCCGACATGCCCTATAAGATTGAAAACGACTGGACGGCAGCCAGCTACTGGTATGAGATGCTGGCATTGTGCCCGCACATGGAGCAGCAGGTCACTCTGCCCGGGCTCTACGACGGTTCACGCCAGGGCGACTCCGCGGTGAGATACCTCTTCAGGCTGCTCGGCGTGAAGACCGAGTTTCTTCGCGACGATGCCGACACCATGGTGCTCACCCACCACACCCAGCCCGTGCACCGCATGGAATACGACCTTGTGAACCAGCCCGACCTTGCCCAGACGCTCGTGGTCACCTGCTGTGCCCTCGGCATACACTTCCACTTCACCGGTCTGGCAACGCTCAAGATCAAGGAAACCGACCGTATAGAAGCCCTCAAGACCGAGCTTCGCAAGCTGGGTTATGTGCTCGAGGACCGCAACGACGGCGAGCTGCTTTGGGACGGCACCACCTGCGAGGCAGACCCTCAGCCTGTCATCGATACCTACGAAGACCACCGCATGGCAATGGCTTTCGCACCTGTGGCTCTCGTGCGCGGCGAGCTGCGCATCAACAACCCCGAGGTGGTGAGCAAGTCATATCCCCGCTACTGGGACGACCTGCGGCATGCCGGCTTCATCATAACCGAAACCAACCAATAAGCCAAGCCCTATGGATTTCCTCCTTATCACCATAGTGTCGCTCGTAGTGTTGGGCATTGTGGCAGCCCTGATGTCACGGGGCGGCGACGACGATGTGGTCAACACTGCCGACGGTTGTGCCGGCTGCACAGGCAAAGCCGACTGCAAGCTTGCCGACCTCATGGAGAAACGCAATGAGAAATGCCACACCAAGTCTCCCCTGACAGACAAAGAATAAAACCTCGCACCTGAAACAATAAAAGACAAGGTATGGCAGTTTATATAATGTACATGTACATTCTTATATAGTGAAGCAACAACACGCCAGACATATCGCTCCGCTCCTGTTACTGGCAGTCGTCATGGCTGCCGTGGTGGGCTGTTCTACCCAGAAAAACACATCGCAGTCGCGATGGTGGCACTCCTTCAATGCCAAATACAACACCTACTACAACGGAGCACAGGCATACATAGACGCATCGCTCGAGAAGGAAAACTCACACAAGGACAACTTCACCGAGATGATTCCGCTCTATCCCGTGTCAAGCAAGCAGAGCCGCGAGATAGGCAAGGGCAACTACGAGCGTGCCATAGAGAAAGCCCAGAAAGCCATCCACCAGCACAGCATAAAGAAAAAGCCCGAATGGAACAAAAGCCGCCGCAAGACTGAACGCGACATCGAGTGGCTCAGCCGCAGGGAATACAACCCATTTCTGTGGAAAGCATGGATGCTCATGGGACGGTCGCAGTTCCATAAAGGCAGTTTCGATGAGGCTGCCGCCACCTTTGCCTACATGAGCCGTCTCTACAGCACCCAGCCCGCCATCTACGGCAGGGCCCGCGCGTGGCTTGCCAAATGCTATGTGGAGCAAGACTGGGTCTACGATGCCGAAGACGTGATACGCAACATGCGGCGCGACTCTCTCCACTGGCGCGCAGTGAAAGAGTGGGACTACACCCTTGCCGACTACTACATCCATACTGGCAACCTCGAAGAGGCTGTGCCATATCTCCGCAAGGTCATACGCCACGAGATGCGGCGCAAGCAGAAAGCACGCGAGTGGTATCTCATGGGACAGATAAAGGCTGCCCTCGGACATAATGATGAAGCCTACAAGGCGTTTCGCAAAGTCATACGCCAGAACCCTCACTACGAGCTCGAGTTCAACGCACGCATAGCCATGACCGAAGTCACTGCTGCCGGACGCAGCAAGCAGATGATCAGCCGTCTGAAACGCATGGCAGCGTCTGACAACAACAAAGACTATCTCGACCAGATATACTATGCCATGGGCAACATCCATCTCGCAGAGGAGGACACAGCCAAAGCCATAGCAGCCTATGAGAAAGGCAACGAGAAAAGCACGCGCAACGGCATAGAGAAAGGAGTGCTCCTCCTTCATCTTGGCGACCTCTACTGGCAGCTGGAGAAATTCTCCGATGCACGCCGCTGCTACGGTGAAGCCATAGGACTGCTCGACAAAGACCGCAAGGACTATGAAGAACTGTCCTACCGCTCAAAGGTACTTGACGAACTCGTGCCCTATACCGATGCCGTTCACCTGCAAGACTCCCTTCAGGAACTCTCCCGCATGCCCGAAGCTGAGCGCAATGCCGCCATCGACAGGGTGATAGAGGCACTGAAGAAGAAGGAAAAGGAAGAACGCAGGCAGCAAGCCGAAGCCGAAGCCGCCGAGGTGATGGCACAGAATGGCGGAATACAGATGGAAGACAGGCGGACAAACAGAAACCAGCCAGCCACACCGCAGACCACAAAAGACACACAGTGGTACTTCTACAACCCCATGGCGGTGAGTCAGGGAAAAGCCACCTTCCAGCAGAAATGGGGACGGCGCGAGAATACCGACGACTGGCAACGCTCAAACAAGACCGTGGTGGGAAACATTGGCTCCGACACCGTAAACCTCGATGAGCTCACCGACGAGCAGCGCGACTCCATCTTCGCAGCCCAACAGTTGGAGGACTCGCTCAAGCAAGTGGCTGACAGCGTACAAAACGACCCACACCGTCGCGAATACTATCTCGCACAGATACCATTCACCGAAGAGCAGATCGAAGCCAGCAACCTTATAATAGAAGACGGACTCCACCATGCCGGCGTGATATTCAAGGACAAGCTCGACATGCTTGACCTCAGCGAGAAAAACCTGCTCAGGGTCACCGACCAGTATCCCGACTATGCGCAGATGGACGACGTGTTCTACCATCTCTTCCTGCTCTATTCAAGGAAGGGAATGACAGCTCAGGCAAACTCCTACATTGACAAGCTCAAGCAAGACCACCCCGACAGCAAGTGGACGGCACTGCTCAGCGACCCGCACTTCATAGAAAACTCCAGACACGGAGCACATATCGAAGACTCACTCTATACAGCCACCTATGAAGCCTTCAGGAAAGACCGATACCAAGAGGTCTTTGCCAACGCAAAACTCTCGGAAGAGAGGTTCCCACTGGGTGCCAACAGAGAGAAATTTCTGTTCATCGGCGGCATGAGCAGGCTCAACGACGGCGACGTGAAAGGTTGCCTTGCCGACATGCAGGCGGTGGTGGAGAATTATCCTTCCTCCAGACTTAGCGAGATGGCGGGAATGATCATCAACGGAGTGAATGCCGGCAAACAGCTGCATGGCGGCAAGTTCGACATCGACGATGTGTGGAGCCGCCGGTCGGCAGTGCTCAACGACAGCGACAGCATTGCTGCACGGAAGTTCACCGTGGAGCGTCTCGCCGACCATAAGTTCATACTCGCATACCATCCCGACTCCCTGAACGAGAACAAGCTGCTCTTCGAGGTGGCAAAATTCAACTTCACCCACTTCGTGGTGAGAAACTTCGACATAGAGATAACCGACCTCGACGGCATACACCTCATGCAGCTCAGCGGTTTCCGCAGCTACGACGAGGCTTACCAGTATGCCCGCGACATGTATGGCACCCCGAGCGTTGCCTCCCAGCTCACCAAAGCCAAGGGAATAATCATCAGCAACAGCAACCTCGAGCTCGTAGGCACGCGTTTCAGCTACGACGACTATGATAAATTCTATGCCAAGCACTTCGCACCGCTGAAGGTCACCTCACGCTACCTGCTCTCAGAACCTGCCGAGGTGGCAACACCACGCGAGCGCGACCTGCAGGAAGAAATAGAAAGCAAGGCACCCACGCTCGAAGACATCGACGCCATGCAAAACGGCGACATGCCCTCCGACGACGGCATGATCATACCCGTTGACGACACACAGGAGACTCCACAGAAAGAGAGCACTGAGCAGCAGCAGGCTTCCGACGAGGAGGGACAGACCTTTGAAGCTCCCACTCAGGACGAGCCTTCTCCTTCACCGGCTGAGCTTGTGCCCGACAACCAATACAGCATTGACGAGCCCATGCAGGCAGCTCCTGCCACCGAGGACACCTACACCATAGAGCCCGACGAGCCCATGCCGGAGCAACCCTCCGCTGAAGCTCCCACCCAGCCATCGGTGCAGACCGTGCCCCAGGCTCCTCAGACTCCATCGGTGACGCAGCCCCAGCCCCAGGCTCCGACTTATGACATCTACGACGAACCGCAGCCAGCCCAGCCGCAGCCTTCCGACGACGACATCGACATAATATTCACCGACGACATTCCAACCGGCAATGCACCGGGAACCAACACCACGTCGCCTCAGAACTTCGACATAGAAGACGAATATTATGACCTCGACGGATTCTAACCAACAACCCTGCATAGGAGAAAGGAACAACCACCATGAGCAACGGATTACTACTATGGGTGGACGACGAGATTGAATTGCTCAGAGCCCACATCATATTCCTCAGAAACAAAGGCTATGAGGTAGAAACAGTGAGCAACGGCAGCGATGCCATTGACCAGTGCAGCCAGCGAACCTTCGACCTCATTCTCCTTGACGAGCAGATGCCTGGGTTGAGCGGTCTGGAAACCCTTCAGAGAATAAAGGACATACAGCCAGCCACGCCCGTGGTTATGGTCACCAAGAGTGAAGAAGAGAACATCATGGACCAAGCCATTGGCTCGAAGATTTCCGACTATCTCATAAAGCCGGTAAATCCTAACCAGATACTCCTCACGCTGAAGAAGAACATCCATCAGAAAGCCATCGTACAGGAAGTCACTCAGAGCGAATACCAGCAAAACTTCATGGACATAAGCATGCAGATACAGAACTGCCGCACATGTGCCGACTGGAAGGAGACCTACAAACGGCTCGTGAGGTGGGAGCTGGAACTCAGCAGCACCGACAGCAGCATGACCGAGATGCTCACCATGCAGAAGGAGGAAGCCAACAACGGCTTTGCCAAGTTCGTGAAGAACAACTACCTGCAGTGGATAAACCAGCGCGAAAGCAAGAACTCCGACAGCGAGGCACCCCTGCTCTCGCCCGACATCTTCAGGCAGAGAGTCTTTCCCTTGCTCAACAATGGGCAGAAGGTGTTCTTCATCGTGATTGACAATTTCCGTTACGACCAGTGGCGCACTCTCTCTCAGGAGATAGGCGACATGTTCGACATTGACGAAGACCTCTATATGAGCATCCTCCCAACAGCCACGCAGTATGCACGCAATGCCATCTTCAGCGGTCTCATGCCCACGCAGATAGCACAGATGTTTCCGGAGCTGTGGGTCGACGAGGACGAAGAAGAGGGCAAGAATCTCAACGAGGCACCGCTCATACAGACACAGATAGAACGCTTCCGTCGCCACGACCGTTTCTCATATCACAAGATCAACGACTCGGCTGGCGCAGAGAAGTTCATGCAGCAGTTTGCCAATCTCAGACAAAACGACCTCAACGTGCTCGTGATAAACTTCATCGACATGCTCTCCCACGCACGCACGGAGATGAAAATGGTGCGTGAGCTGGCAAGCAACGAGAGTGCCTATCGCAGCATCACGCTCAGCTGGTTCCGTCATTCCGTGCTTGCCGACCTCTTCCGCAGGCTCGCCCAGACCGACTACAAGGTCATCATCACCACCGACCACGGCTCCATCCGTGCCACGCGTCCCGTGAAAATCATTGGCGACCGCAACACCAACACCAACCTCAGGTATAAGCTCGGAAAGAACCTCAGCTATAACAGCAAGGATGTGTTTGTGGTGAAGAAGCCGCAGGAGGCACGCCTGCCTTCGCCAAACATCTCCACGAGCTATGTGTTTGCCACCGGCGATGCCTTCTTTGCCTATCCCAACAACTACAACTACTATGTGTCATACTATAAGGACACTTTCCAGCATGGAGGAATATCGATGGAGGAGATGCTCGTTCCGCTCATCACCATGACACCGAGGCGGAGGTGATGCGGGGCTTTCCGAAAAAGCAGCAAGAAACAACATACCTACGTTCATACAATATTCAACAGTTATTCATATAAGATGGGAATGATACGCATAGAAAATATCTCTGAGATAGACAAGGCAGCAAGAGAGTTTGTTGAAAACATTGGCAGCCGTCGTGTGTTTGCCTTCTATGGCAAGATGGGAGCCGGAAAGACCACGTTCATCAAGGCCGTGTGCGAGGCTCTGGGAGTGGAGGATGTCATCACCTCGCCCACTTTTGCCATCGTCAACGAATATGAAATCTCGCCTGAGGTGACGCTCGGCAACGACACAGTTTCCACCGTCTACCATTTCGACTTCTATAGGATAAAGAAGCTCGAGGAGGTCTACGACATGGGCTATGAAGACTATCTCTACAGTGGCGGGCTGTGTTTCATGGAGTGGCCCGAGCTCGTTGAGGAGCTTCTTCCCGACAACACCGTGCGGGTGACCATTGAGGAGCAGCCCGACGGCAGTCGCACCATAGCCTTCTGACATGTCATGGCAAAGTCTTTAACCCAAGGTTGAGGCTTTGCCATGTTTCTTTATAAGCCAAAACGCCCTGTATTGGCTTTTCTGTTTCCTTATTATTTGTTTTTTTACAAGCCTAATACCATATCTGTGGTATGTGAATACCACCTCAGTGGGATTGTGTGCGCGTCTGCTTGTCCGTACCTTTGCACCGTGATAATTAACAAAAGGAGAAATGATTATGATAGCAAGGAAAATGAAACGAATGTGTTGATGCCAGTATCAGTTTAATGAAAGGATTGTTAAGGAGACATAATATAATAAGGTAGTAAGACAAAAAGATTAAGGAAATGAAAAGAATAGCATTAACCATAGCAACAGTATTTACCCTCACATTTGCCACCAACGCTTGGGCTGAGGGAGCAACAACAGGAAACAACGGTGAAGCCGGCATAGAGAGCAGCAGCGTGCGCTATGTGAGAGCACCGCGTTTTGTGCGTCCACTCGTGGAGAAGTGGATATCGGAATATGCCAAGACCCACTCCGGCGTGGAGTTCCGCCTTGCAAGTGGACCAAAAGTCAAGAACGACATCAGCCTGGACATCATCGTTGAGGGCGGCAGCGACAACTCAAAGGCTTTCAGCGACAAGACAGTGTACTTCGGTGAAACGGCACTGCTGCCCATAACGGCACGCAACAGCGAGGCATCACGCCTGCTCGAGGGCAAGCGTCTGAACTCGAAGAAGCTCAGACAGCTGTTCTTCATCAACGACGAAGATGACGACGATGAACAGAAGAACAAGGTTTTTGAACAGCTCACCGTGTATAGCGGCAGCAACAGCGCATCGGTGGGCAATGCCTTCGCACGCAGCTATGGCGAGAATGCCAGCAGCTTCCGCGGCAGACGCATCTCCGGCGACGACCTCTTTCTCAACACCGCATTGCAGAAAGACCCGCTGGGTGTGTCGTTCAATGCCCTGTCAAACATCTTCGACCTCGACAGCCGCAGTCTGAAGAGCGCTCTCTCGCTCGTGGCTCTCGACGTGAAGAAGGAATACCAGCAGGCTTTCTCCAACCAAGCCACCCTTGACGAGGTGCTCAGCGTTATTGAGACGAGCCATCCCTCTTCGGTCGTGGTTGAGAAGATTGGCGCCAGCTACGATGGCAGCGATGCTGCCGTGGGAGAGTTTCTGGCTTGGGTGCTGGAGAGTGGCGTTGCCTTCAACCACGACTATGGTGTTCTCAACCTCGATGCGTCCATAGCACAGGCTGAAGCCAGAAAGATAGACTTTATATTAACCGCACAGAAATAAGGAAAGGGGATTGCACTTATGGTAAAGAGATTGTTAGTTGCAGCTGCGGTTGCAACAAGCCCCTTGTGGGCCATTGCCCAGAACATAGTTAATGGTCACATCACCGATGTGGTTACAGGCGAGCCGCTCATTGGAGCTTCGGTGATAGTGAAGGGAGAAAAGACCGAGGGAGTGGTTACCGACATTGACGGAAACTTCTCGCTCAGCACCAGGGCTGAAGCACCTCTCACCCTGAAGGTGGAATATGTGGGCTACAGACCAGTAGGCGTTGATGTCTACGACTTCGAAGAACCTGTGGAGATAGCCCTGCGCTACAACTCCAGCAAGCTCGACGAGGTGGTGGTAGTGGGCTATGGCACCCAGAAGCGCACTCAGCTCACCGGTAGTGTGGCTACCGTCAGGTCGGAGGTGTTTGAACATGCACCGGCACCCACCCTCGATGCAGCGTTGAGCGGACAGGTTGCCGGACTGAATGTCACGGCAAGCAGTGGCCAACCCGGTGCCGACAGCCACATACGCATTCGTGGTGGCAATTCGGTGAATGCCTCCAATGAGCCGTTATATGTCGTTGACGGATTTATATATTTCAAGGATGCCTCTGCCGGCGATACCGGACTGGGTGCCATAGAGGGCAGTCTCAACCCGCTGTCAACCATCAACCCCGGCGACATTGAATCTATAGAGGTGCTCAAGGACGTTTCTGCCACTGCCATCTACGGCAGCCGCGGTGCCAACGGAGTGATTATCGTAACCACGAAGAAAGGACGTCAGGGCGACGGCTCAGCCGTTGTCAGCTATAACTACAGCCTTGGAGTGAGCCATGTGGCAAAGAAACTCAACCTGCTCAATGCCTCACAGTGGGCTGCTTTCCAGAAACGGTATTTCAGCAACAAGGCAGGCTATACCGACGACGAGATTGCAGCCTTGGGCAAAGGCACCGACTGGCAGGATGCCGTGCTCAGAAATGCTGTGCAGCAAACCCACGAGCTGAGCGTCAATGGCGGCACAGCCAAGAGCCGCTATGCCTTCTCTGCCAACTATACCGACCAGGACGGCATTGTGATAAACTCCGGTTTCCAACGCTACAACTTCCATGGCAATGCGGAATGGGAGCTGAGGAAAAACCTACATTTCGGAGTAAATGCCACCTTCGGGCGCTCCAAGCAGCAGGGACTCACCACCACCGAGGAACAGGTGTTCAACTCCTCACCCTACTCGGCAGGAATAACCAACAGCTTTGTCTATGCACTGCTCATGCCACCGGTGGTCAGCGTCTATGACAACTCCGGAAACTACAACTTCAGCAATCCCTACGAGTATGCCTATTTTGCAATTGGCGACCACACGTCAAACCCTGTATACGATCTCAAGGAGAGCGTGGCAGAGAACATCAACCGATACCTCCTCTCCAACGTATGGGCAAGCTATCGCCTCGGCGACTTCCTGCTCAAAGCCAGCTTGGGACTCAACAGCGAGAAGCTCACGCAGAACTATTTCTCCGGTGCCTACACCTCACTGGGTCTTGCCACCGAGGGCATAGGCGGTACAGGCAACCGACAGACCGACATCTGGCAACAGGAATACACCGTTGGATGGCAGAAGGAGCTGGGCATACACAACATCGATGCGCTGGCTGGCTATACCCGGCAGTCGTCAACGTCTACCTTCAGTGCCATACGCACCAACCATTTCACCAATGAGGCTCTCAAGCACTACAACCTCGGCGACGGCTCGGGCATCTACACACCGCAGACAGGCAGAACAGAGTCAACCCTCAACAGCGTCATAGCCCGAGTAAACTACACTTTGCTCAACAGGTATAATGCCACGGTGACCTTCCGTGCCGACGGCAGCAGCCGTTTTGCCAAAGACCACCGTTGGGGCTACTTCCCGTCAGTAGGACTGTCGTGGAACGTCAATCAGGAGAATTTCCTTCTGGGTGTGAAGAGCATCGACTATCTGAAGCTGCGTCTCTCTGCCGGACTGGTGGGAAACCAGGAGATTGGCGACTATGCCTTCTCCACAAGCTATGCCACCGGCTCCTATGGTGGCTCCAGCAGCTACTCAAAACAGAACACTGCCAACGACAACCTCAAGTGGGAGACCACGGCAAGCTACAACTTCGGCGTGGACCTCGGGCTGTGGCGCGACCGTCTCAACATTGTGCTTGATGCCTACTACAAGAAAACCAGCGACCTGCTGCTTGTGGTTCCCGTGGGGTTCGCATCGGGTGTCACCACCCAGTTGCAGAACATAGGCAACGTGGTAAACAAAGGTGTGGAGCTCTCTGCCACCGTCAACCTCATCCGTCGTCGCAAGCTCAACTGGTCGCTGTCAGCCAATGTGGCTTACAACCACAACGAGATTACCGACATGGGAGCAACCAACGATGTGCTGCAGGGCTCCGACAGTCAGCAGATCCTGCGCAAGGGTGAGGCTCTCGGCTCTTTCTACGGACTGCGTTTCCTTGGCATAGTGCAGCAAGGCGAGGATGTGAGCCTGCTGCCCACCGTCAACGGACTCACTCCCCGTGCCGGCGACCTGAAGTATGACGACCTCGATGGCAACGGACGCATCGATGGCAACGACCGCCAGATACTCGGTTCCATACAGCCGCGCATCATCTATGGCTTCTCCACTCAGCTCACCTGGCGCAACCTTGACTTCTCGGCACAGTTCTCAGGAAGCCATGGCAACAAGGTGTATAACGCCCTCGGACGACGGCTGGAGCTCACCGGTGACTCCTACAACGTGCTCTCCACGGTGCTACATTCATGGACGGCAGAGAATGGAGGCAACAGCCTGCCGTTGGCATCCAACGCCCGTCCCTTCGGATACATCGACAGCCGCTATGTTCAGAGTGCCAGCTACCTTAAGCTCCGCAACCTCACCATAGGCTATCGTCTCCCGCTTGCCAAGAGCTTCCCCATAGGAGTGCGCATCTATGCCACTGCCGCCAACCTCTTCACCATTACTCCCTATAAAGGCTACGACCCCGAGGTGGCAAGCGGCACAGACAATGGCACCTATCCCTCGTCGCGCAGTTTCGTGTTTGGCGTAGGACTCACACTATAGCTTGCACCGTTGTCCCTGCCGCGCAACAGTGCAGATACCACATTCTTAGTATGCTATATGCCGCAGAAATGGGATTGTGGAGGCAGGGATAACTCAGTAACTTTGCACCAGTAAAACAAACATCATATTATAAACTAAAGGTAAAAGGAGATTTTCAGCATGAAGACAAAGAATTTTACACTTGCAGCTGCCGTGGCAGCAATCTTTTCAACTGGTTTCTCATCATGCTCCAGCAGCGACGATGACATATCCAGCAACAACAATCAGGTGACTGAAACCAACGTGGTGGCTGACGATGCCAGCGCCCTCTCGCTCGTCAACGGCGTATACAGCCACTGGCAGCCGCTCTCGTCATCGTTCTCGTTCATCATTGAGCTCAACTCCAACAAGCTCACCTCGTTTGAAGGCGAGGAAAACGAAGCCGGTCCGGTGAACAGCCGTTTTGAGCAGGAACCTACCACATGGTATCAGGTAAAGATATTCAACCACCTTCTTCTCGGAATAGCTCAGGACAATGAAGCCATAACCACCATCAACAACTCCCTGCAGGCAGGCAAGGTAACACAGGCGGGCTACAACGCTGCCGTGGGCAAGGCAAAGTTCCTTCGCGCACTGGCTTATCTTAAGCTCGTACAGCTGTGGGGTGAGGTGCCGGTGTTCACAGAGAACGGAGGCTCAACCACAGAGAGAAAGTCCATCAACGAGGTGTTCAACCAGATTGTAAGCGACTTCACCGATGCCGAGTCGCTGCTCAAAGACTACGACGGTGATCCCCGTATTCCCTCCAAGCAGGCAGCACAGGCTCTCCTGGCACGCACCTACCTCGTATGGGGCGACAACCCTCTGAGCGAGTCGGAGGTGGCAGCCATAGCCAGCTCACAAACCGATCCGGCGTTCAGCAAGACCGACAGCCGTCTGGAGAAAGCTGTGGAGTATGCCAACAAGGTGATCAACAGCGGCAAGCTCGCCCTCGACCCTGAGTACAACAAGCTCTGGGGACGTGAGTATGAGAGCAACAAGCGCGGCACCAATGAACACATCTTCACCATTGCCCACGACGGTGACAAGAGCGATGCGCAAGGCAACCACCAGACCCACTGCTCATGGACCTTCCCCTTCCAGAACGGTGAGTATGGCAGGGGCTACAGCCAGAACCACACCGAGGTGTCCGACGACGACCTCTATGACGACTGGCATGCCGAATATCCCAACGACAAGCGTCTGGCAGAGACTTATTTCACCAGCGTGGTGAACCCTGAGGACGGCAAGACCTACACCTACTACTCACCCGTCTATACACCCATCAACGGCAAGGGCGTGGACCAGAGCTACCAGAATGCCGAGAACCTTGAGATTACCCAAAACAGCGTTGACCGCATAGAGATACGCTATGCCGAGGTGCTTCTCATCAAGGCTGAGGCTCTCGTGCAGCTCGGACGCAACAGCGAGGCTGCAGCACCCTTCAACCAGTTGCGCCAGCGCGCCGGCATTGAGACTGTCAGCGCTCCCACCTTCGACCAGATCAAGCGTGAGTGGGACTATGAGTTCACCTACGAGCAGTTCTCACTGCTTAACTCCTATCGCTGGAAAAACCTTATCAGCAGCGTGAAGAAGGTGTCGGGCTACAAACACTTCCCCGACAACTGGAAGAGCAGCACCGGCAACACCTACACCAGTGACCAAGAGGCTTATTTCACGAAGATACACAACCACCTCGTGGCTAAGTATAACAATGTTCGCGGCAAGCACTATCGCCAGCCCATACCAACAGGACTGAGTGGTGAAGCCCTCGGAATAAGCCAGAATCCCGGATATTAACCACAAGAGCTAAGCTTGTATCCTCCCTTTTGGGAAAGTTGTGGCGGTGGCCTTCGGGCTGCCGCTTTTTTGTTGGACAGGATTGCTTTGAGCACCCGTTGGGCAGGATTTGCTTTGAACGCACGTTGAGCAGGATTGTTGAGCGCTCGTTGAGCAGGATTTGCAATCCTGCTCCATTGAATATTAGGATTTGTAATCCTACAACGCTGTCCTTAACTTTTTTCTGCATCACAGATGCTCATATTCAATGGTGTCGGATTGCAAATCCGACACAACTGACATGGGAGTGGCTTCATGGTGCTTGTCGCCCAGAATGGGCAGTGAGCAGTCAGCCCGGGGCAGCGCCCTGGGTCCAGAGTGATGATGAAGTACGCCCAGAATGGGCAAAAGCATTATTACCACACAGCAATGCTTTTGCCCATACTTTTGTGTGTTGCCCACATACCCAGGGCGCTGCCCTGGGCTGACTGCTCGCTGCCCCGTTCGGGGCGTACCAATCCGGTGTCGTCATTTTACCGCATCACAGATGCTCATATTCGATGGTGTCGGATTGCAAATCCGACACAACTGAAACGCTGTCCTTATGGGCAGGAGTGTTTGAGCAGGAGTGATTGGGCAGGAGTGAGTTGGGCTGGATTTGCAATCCAGTCCCTATGAATATTAGGATTTGCAATCCGAAATACACTGTACTTACCTTTTTTCGCATCACAGATGCTCATATTCAATGGTGTCGGATTGCTCATCGACCTATGGTCGCTTGCCGGAAGCAAGAAATC
>CAMVSV010000029.1 GCA_947170265.1 uncultured Prevotella sp. | reverse complement strand
AATCAAACTTGTTTGAATTGCCGAGCGTGAGGAAAGTCGGTGAAACCAAATAGCAAAAAAACAGAAATTTTAGTTAAGGTAAGGGCATAACAAAGGCTTCTGTTGTGTTGGATTTGCAATCCAACACCATTGAATATGAGCATCTGTGATGCGTCAAATCCCCGAGACTTCATTTATCATCGCTCCACCATGCTATTTGTTCTATTAATTTTTTAGCATAGTGACTTTGACATCTGTTGTGTCGGATTTCTTGCTTCTGGCAAGAAAGTCGGTTCAACTATACGAGACTATGTTGGCTATGATTGTGACAAGTTGTCACACATCGCATTGTGTCACTTCTGGCACAATGTTTGCGAAATAACGTTGAGTCTTAAGAGACTCTTATTCCAACAACGTCATATAAATCAAAAATAAATAAGTTATGCAAACAGGTAACATTGGGGTTACGACAGAGAACATTTTCCCCGTAATAAAAAAGTTCTTGTATTCAGACCATGAGATATTCCTTCGCGAAATGGTGAGCAATGCCGTGGATGCCACGCAGAAGCTCAAGACCTATGCACAGAAAGGAGACTTCAAGGGAGAGCTGGGCGACCTCACGGTGAGAGTGAGCCTTGACGAGAAAAACGGAACCCTCACCATCAGCGACCGAGGCATAGGCATGACGGCAGAAGAGATAGACAAATATATCAACCAGATAGCCTTCTCGGGAGTTACCGACTTCCTTGACAAATACAAGGACTCCGCCAATGCCATCATCGGTCATTTCGGACTGGGCTTCTACTCCTCGTTCATGGTATCAAAGAAGGTGGAAATAGTCACCAAGTCATACAAGGACGGTGCCAAGGCAGTGAAATGGTCGTGCGACGGCAGCCCCTCCTACACCATTGAGGAGGTGGAAAAGGCTGACCGCGGTTCCGACATCATACTCTACATCGACGACGACTGCAAGGAGTTTCTTGAGAAGCAGAAGATTGAGAGCCTACTCAACAAATACTCAAAGTTCATGGCTGTGCCCGTGGCATTCGGCAAGAAGCAGGAATGGAAAGACGGAAAGATGGTCGACACCGATGACGACAACATCATAAACAGCGTGGAGCCACTGTGGACAAAAGCACCGAGCTCGCTCAAGGACGAGGATTACACATCGTTCTACCGCACTCTCTACCCCATGCAGGACGAGCCATTGTTCTGGATACACCTTAACGTGGACTATCCCTTTAACCTCACCGGTATACTCTATTTCCCACGCATCAAGCAAAACATTGAGCTTCAACGAAACAAGATACAGCTGTACTGCAACCAAGTGTTCGTGACCGACCAGGTGGAAGGCATCGTGCCCGAGTTCCTCACACTGCTCCACGGTGTCATCGACTCTCCCGACATTCCTCTGAATGTGAGCCGCAGCTACCTGCAGAGCGATGCCAACGTGAAGAAAATCTCAACCTACATCACCAAGAAGGTTGCCGACCGACTGGCTGCAATCTTCAAGGACGACCGCAAGGGCTACGAAGAGAAATGGGACGACCTGAAGATTTTCATCAACTACGGCATGCTCAGCGACGAGACTTTCTACGACCGCGCCAAGGAGTTTGCCCTGTTCAAGGATGTTGACGAAAAATATTTCACCTTTGACGAATACAAGACCCTTATCAAGGATAACCAGACCGACAAGGATCAGCAGCTCGTGTATCTCTATGCCACCGACAAGGAAGAGCAATACACTTATATTGAGGCAGCAAAAGCCAAGGGCTACAGCGTGTTGCTGTTTGACGGACAGCTGGATGTGCCCAGCGTGTCAATGTATGAGCAGAAGTTCGAGAAGGCACGCTTCACACGCGTTGACGGCGACATCATCGACCGCCTCATAGTGAAAGACGATGCCAAGAAAGCAGAGCTCACCGACGACGAGAAAGACAACCTCTCGGAGACCTTCCGCTCTCAGATGCCCGCCATCGACAAGACAAACTTCAACGTTCAGGTGGAAGCCCTCGGTGAGACGGCTCAGCCTGTGATTATCACCCAGAGCGAATATATGCGCCGAATGAAGGAGATGAGCCGCTTCCAGCCCGGAATGAGCTTCTATGGCGAGATGCCCGACAGCTACAACCTCGTGCTCAATGCCGACCATCCACTCATCAAGAACGTGCTGAGCGATGCCACCGCCAACACCGCCGAAGCCCTGAAGCCCATACTCAGCGAGCTCAAGGGTCTCAATGCCCGCTTGCAGGTGCTCAACCAGGAGCAGTCGAAAAAGAAATACGACGAGCTCACACAGGAAGAGAAGGACGACAAGAGCAACACCCAGAAAGCCATTGACGAGCAGAAAGCCAAGAAAAACCAGATTATTGCTGACAACGCAAAGGGAAACAGCATTGTTCACCAGCTCATCGACCTGGCGTTGCTCCAGAACGGCATGCTCAAGGGAGCTGCACTGGACAAGTTCCTGAAACGTTCTGTGGAACTGATAAAATAGTAGGAGACAAAGGATATTATATTGCACAAAAAATCCCGGTTCCTTTTGTTCAGGAACCGGGATTTCTATTTTTCTATCCTATAGCCTCTTTCCACTTGCTGTAGTTCTCCTGCTCGGCTGAGCATCGGTTTCCGTCAGCCATGATTATGTCGTTTACAAAGGCTTCCATGCTCTGCCGTATGGCTTTCTGTTCTTCCTGGCTGAACCCGCTGAGCAGTGCCTGTGTCTCAGCTACTATCTCGTCAAGACTGTAAGCATGGTTCACAGAGTCCATCACCTGAGCCTTCAGCTCACTGTCAACGTCGCCTATCAGCTCCATGTTGAGCACAAAGTCGGTTATATACTTCTTCTCCTCGTCGGAATAGTGTCCGTCAGCATTGGCAAAGAAGAGTCCTGTCTTCGCCATGAGTCTTATCGCGTCTGCTAATTTCTGCATGATTATTTCTTTTTTAATGGTTGATGACTTATGGTTTACATATTTGTACTTTTCAAACGGTAAAGAGTTGATGCTCAAGCTTTGCTGCGTTTGGCTCCGGCAGCCAGTCCGATGATACCAATCACACCCTTGGCAATCTCTCCGAGGTCGGCATTCTTCAGTATGTTTCCGAGTATAGCCCCAAAGCCTCCACGCTTTCCTTCTTCAGCAGGCTCTTCGGCAGCATCCTCATCAACCGCTTCTTCCTCCTCTTCTTCTACGGTTTCTTCTTCGAGTTCCACCTCTTCTTCATCAACGGTTTCCTCGTCATATTCTTCTTCAACATCATCTGTTTTACGTCCCGTGATTTTCTTCACGATGTCGCCGACAGAACCGTTGTCGGTTGCCACATTGATAAGGTCGCCAATGCTTCCGCCCTCTGTTGCGGTCTTTACGATGTCGCCCAGCTTGCCGTCTTCTCCGGCAATCTTGATGATACTTTCAAAAAATCCCATAAGCTATTATTGTTTAAGTTAATAAAAAAATCATTTGATGGTTGCCACAATGTATTCGGAATGTGTGCCAATGCGGTATTTTCCGCCCCAGATGCCTATTCCCGACGACACATAGTAGCGTGTGTTGCCTCGCTGATATTCTCCGAAAGCGCACTCATAGACCGCATCTGTTATCCAGCTGATTGGCCACACCTGACCATAGTGTGTATGTCCGCTGAACTGAAAGTCCACACCCGACTGCTCAGCCTCCTCAAGATTATATGGCTGATGATCTAAGAGTATTGTAAAATGTTTGGTATCAGCATTATCCACGAGTTGCTTCACGCTTTTTCTATTACTATTGGTACGGTCGTCGCGCCCAATGATGCAGAGGTCGTCAACCACCACCGAACTGTCGCACAGCATGGTGATGCCGGCATCTTTCACAAACTGTCGTGCCTTGGAGGTGCCGCTATAGTATTCGTGATTGCCCAGACAGGCATAGACGGGCGCATTGAGACGTTGGAACTCACTCGCCACATCCTCTTCTATCAATGGTCTGACACTTATGTCAATGATGTCGCCGGCGATGAGTATCATGTCGGCATGTTCTGCGTTCACCATGTCAACCCATCGTGCAAACTCGGCTCGGGGATTGTGGTAGCCCAGATGCAGATCGCTCATCATCACCACCTTCAATGGGCGTTGAAGAGGTTTACTGCTCCTTAGTTCCATCGTCACCCGTTGTTTGTCACGGTAATGAATATTGCCATATACGAAAACCGAGATGATGAAAAGAGCTATGGCAAGCGACCCTTTCATGCTTGAAAAGAGATATTCACGCGGCAAGACATGGCAGAACCGGAGAATGTCGAGCAGAAGAAAAGTCATGAACAGGTAAAGCATGATGAACAGCCATGAGTTGCCCACATTGTACATCACTCTGGCGAGCGGCAAGGGGATGCCGTCCAATCCGACAACGAAATTTATCACCATCACAGCCAAGCCCACCCACACCATTGATGTGAGCAAGGTCTTTATCCATGACATAAAAGGCAATATGTGCCAAATGCGCAAACTAACATAAGCCGCTCCTATCAGCGGTAGCAGAAAAAATACTATAGCCCATAGTTTCATGCCACAAAAATAAGGGAAAAATCCAAAACCTCAAAGCAATCGTGGGAAAATAACAGATTGAACCACGCCACGCATGACGAGAAAGACAATGAATGCCAACCACAACGCATGGTTTCCCATATAGGGAAATGCCACGAAGAACACACAGAAAAACAATGCCGCACCAACAGCACACGAAAGCAACATGCCCCTTGATGCGGTAAGACCAATGAATATGCCATCGTAGACAAATGCAGCCACGCCGGCAAGAGGGACGACGTATACCCACCACAGATAATCCACCGCCGCTGACGTAGTGGTTCGGTCTGAGGTGAGCAGCAACAGCAGCTTGCTGCCGAACAGGACATAGCACAACGAGAACGCCAGAGCAATCCCCACACCCCAGAAGAACAGCATCTTCACCGTGAGCACGAGCGACCTGCGATTAGCAGCACCATGATATTTCCCGACCAAAGCCTCTCCGGCAAAGGCAAAGCCGTCCTGAACATAGGAAGAGAGCGTGAAGAAAATCATCAGAAGGGTGTTGACGGCAAGGATGAGTGTGCCTTGGCGGGCACCTGCCGAGGTGAAGAACATGTTGACAGCTACGAGACACATAGTGCGAAGGAATATGTCGCGGTTAAGAGAAAAGAACCGAGCCATTGCCGCACTTTCGCCCAATGCCCTCTGCACTATGCTCTTCCACTTCAGACCTTGCTTTCTGGTGCTGCTCATTCGCAGCATCATCCACATCGCAACAGCCATGCCTGCCCATTGTGAAAAGAGCGTTCCCATGGCAACGCCTTCGATGCCCAAGCCGAGCACAAAGACCAACAAAACACTTAAAGTAATGTTTACAACATTCTGAAAAACAGAAACAAACATAGGAACGCGTGTATTCTGCATTCCCACGAACCAACCCATGAGACCATACATACCGAGAACAGCCGGAGCACCCCACACCACTATGCGCAGATAACGGGAAACCAAGAGCCACATGTCGGATGGAGTATTCATCAGTCGCAATGCCAAAACACCCAATGGCACCTGAAACAGAAGCAGGAGGAAAGCCATGCCCCAGCCAACGGTCAAAGCACGCACCAACACCCCCAGCGCCGCCACATCATCACCAGAGCCGAACGCCTGAGCCGTCATGCCACTCGTGCCCATCCTCAAAAAGCCAAAGAGCCAATATGCCACATTGAAAATCATTGAGCCTATGGCTATGGCACCAATGTATCGGGAATCGCCTATGTGTCCCACTATTGCCACGTCAGCCAAGCCCAGCAACGGCACGGTAATGTTAGACACCACCGACGGTAGTGCCAGAGCCAATATCTCACGGTTTGACCGGCGATAGTCAAGGGTTGTTTGTTCCTTATCGTGTGAAGACATGCTGACAGCTTCTGTTTATCTTTTCCACTTACCGAATGTAGTCTTTGGCTACCATATCGTAGTAAAGAGCCTCGAGCTCACCAAGCGTAAGGCGCGCCACAGAGTGTTCTATGGTGCGAACGAGTTCCTCACGGCGCATCTCCTCTGCATATTCTTTTCGTTCAAAATCCATGTGCCTCAATTATATATTTGCGCAAAATTACTGCATTTTGACGAAACGAGGAAGCAAAACCCATTAAAACCGAAGAAACTTGACAAATTAAAGTTCACAGAAATTACTGTTTCACAACACCAAAAGGCATTGTTAGCCATGGAAGGTAAACCAATGTGGAGAGAAAAGCAAGCTTTTCCTTTATATTTCCCTTGTTTTTTCGTAATTTTGCATCGCATTTTGCGGCACATACAACTGCGAGACTAAAACATTCTCAAAAGCGGGAAAGTATGCCTCAATCACGGGCAACGGCAACAGCCAAGCCATAGTCCTCTTTTCATATCATGAGAAGAGGGAGGAGAGGTTGTGCTGTTACCCAAATGGCATATCGATTTCCCACATAACCGTATAGCGCAAATGCTTATAAAGCTCAAACCAACGAGAACAAGAATATTCTCCCCCCTAACTTTCCCACACGAATAAAGGAGAAACCAGCACCACACATGGTAGCAAAAGAACCATTGGTCACTATTGGCGTAGGCATTTTTGAAGGCAACGAATATGTAGCCTCCAGCATTACTTCCGTATTGCAGCAAGACTACGACAACCTTGAGATTATCGTCGTTGACGACCGTGGCAAGACTAATGCCATGCAGATTGTCACAGACACCATTGATGCGTTTCCCGAGAAACGTAACATAAGATATATTCGCCACCCAGAGAACCTGAAGACTGGCGGTGTGCGCAACACTGTGATAGACAATGCCAATGGTGAATACGTTTTCTTCATGGATTCCGACGACATTATAACTACAGACTGCATCTCCACCCTTGTGGCAGCCTCCGACAACGGAGAAGCAGACATTGTGAAGGCCTCCTTCAAGTGCGTAAGAAACAACAAAGAAAATAAATACTATTCAGGCGTAAGCAAGAGCTTCACGTTCAACGGCACACCAATGATTGATGCCTTCTATGACAACGGTGAAGAATTCTGGGGCAACATGACCAATGCCATTTTCAGGCTTCAGTTTCTCAAAGACAACAACATCAGATGCGTTCAAATGAAGTTTGAAGACGATTCTTTCTTCCTTCACGCAGCAATGAAAGCCATGCGTGGAGCATTTCTCAGCAACGTAACATACATTCGGTTGTTGCATGACCGCAGCATCATGGGAAGTATGTGGAAAAACGGGGTCAGCCCCTATGATGCAGAACAAGCAGTCGATGGCATATCATGCAAATACAAGGCTATAGATGGATGGAACAATGCCGCCACGAGAACAAAGCTGCTGCTCAACACCATAAAGCAAGCCATGCAATATATGTATCGTTCAAGGAATTCCAGCCAAGTGTCGAGGGAGCTATACAGGAAACTGAGCCGCATCTTGCTTTCCTATCCGATGCTACCACTGTCTACCCATATCGCCCTTACCAAGCATCAGCGCCACAAGTTGCTGTTCTACGGCATACTGCGCAGGCTTCCGCTGGCATTCCGTCGTTTCGTAATATACCAAACCACCTTCCGCCATTACCGGAAGATAGAACTGAAATAAGCCGTCGAGGCACTCACCATGGGAGCTACAGCAAACAGAGTAGTGAAGAACACCGGTTATTTGTACATGAAAATGTGCATAACCATGTTCATCTCGCTGCTCACCACCCGACTGATACTCAATTCACTTGGGGCATCAGACTTCGGAATATTCAACATCGTTGGAGGAGCCATAGCCATGCTGGGCTTTCTCAATGCTGCCATGGCAGGAGTCACGCAACGCTTCCTGAGCTACAGTGAAGGCGAGGGTGACAAGGAGAAACAGAAAACGATATTCAACATAAGCATAGTGCTCCATGCTGCCATAGCTGCAACGGCAGGGATAGCACTGATAGTGATGGGCTACTTCTTCTTCCGGGGAATACTCAACATTCCTCCCGAGAGAATGACGGCAGCCAAGGTGGTCTATGGATGTCTCGTTGCCAGCACTCTGTTCACGGTGATGTCGGTGCCCTACAATGCCTTGATCAACGCCCATGAGAACATGCGCTATTGGGCGATAATAGGCGTTTTCGAGTCACTGCTGAAGCTCTCCGTGGCTGTTGCCGTGGTTTACAGTTCCGCCGACAAACTCATAGTCTATGGCATACTGATGGCATGCATACCGTTCGTTGTACGCATCATTCTGCGCATCTACTGCCACCGGCACTATGAAGAGTGCGTGTTTGCACCATTCAGGTACTTTAACAAATCTACAGCCAAGGAGATGACATCGTTTGCCGGATGGAACTTCATATTCTCGGCAACATCGATGATATCGTTCTATGGCAATGGCGTGGTGCTCAACCATTTTTTCGGAACACTGCTTAATGCAGCACAAGGCATAGCCGGCGACGTGAACGGCAAGCTGAATGTCTTTGCGAGTGGCATGCTTACCTCCATCAACCCGGTAATAACAAAAAGCGAGGGAGCTGGAAACAGGGAACGTATGATTAAAACGACGCTCACCGGTTGCAAGTGGTCGTTTCTTCTTTTTGCCATCGTTGCCATACCAATGCTGGTTGAAACGCCCTATGTGTTGCGCATCTGGCTTAAGAATGTGCCCGACTGGGCTGTGGTGTTCGTGAGGTTGCAGCTGGTGGCAACGATGATTTCGTCGACCACGGGGCTTCTCGGCACGTCAATCTTTGCCGTTGGAAAGGTGAAGCAATACTGCAAGACCATGTCACTTGTCAACTTCCTGAGCATTGTTCTCACCTATGCTGCATTTGCCATGGGTGGCTCTCCTGTGTTCATGTATGTGATATTCATTGCCATACAAGGCATAGCACAGTCGATTATACGTTTATACTATGCGAAAAAGGATTGCAGCTTGCACATCACCGACCACTTGCGACATGTCATGGTGCCCTGCCTCACGGTATCTGTGGTTTCCATTGCCGCCGGCGTGAGCTTTCATCTGTACCTTTCTGAGGGTGTCACACGAATGTTGCTTGCGCTGACAGCTGTCGTCGTGAGTTTTGTGCTGACGCTGTGGGCACTCGGTGTGTCGGAAAAAGAACGCGAGGCTCTGAGAAACGTTGCGACAAAGATTATCCCAGACAGGATAGCAGGACTCAGGAAATAATTACCATCATAAGGTTTCCATGAAAACGAGAATAACACTTGTGCCAACAGGCGGACTTTGCAACCGAATGATTTCCATCATGAATGCCATTCTGGTGAGCAAGGATAATGATATAGAATTTGATGTCAGATGGTGGAAGAACAAAGAGTGCTTTGCTGCCTTTTCCGAGTTGTTTCTTCCCATAGCCAACAATAAGGTAAAGGTCAGTCAACTGTCACGTTTTTACCATCAACCGGCATTAAAGAGAAATTTGTTTCTTCCATCGCTGCTGCGCCGATTCATCTTCGACAAGCAGTATAGTCAAGCTGACCATACTGATGACATGACAATAGAAGATATCATCGGCAACGATACCAACATATACATCTCCACCTTCACACGGTTCTCCCTTTGTACACCGCCCCACGGCATTGCGTCTGTATTCAATCCCACACCGGAAATAGAGGAAAAGATAAGCTCAGTGACACAAAGGTTTGACAGCAGAACCATTGGCGTGCACATACGACGCACCGACAATATCCTCTCCATAAAGCACGATACCATTGACAGATACCTTCGGCTGATGGACAAGGAGATAAGCCAGAATGCCGATTGTAAGTTCTACATAGCTTCCGACGACGAGCAGGTGAAGAAGGAAATGAAGGAGAAATATGGCAACAGAATCATCACACAGCAATGGGAGCTGAGCCGCGGGAGTGTGCAAGGCATGAAAGATGCCGTGGCTGAGCTTTTCTGTCTTGGAAGGTGCAACAAGGTGATTGGAAGCAAATATTCCACATACTCCATTTATGCTGCCCGACTCTACGACATACCACTCATTACCACAGATGAAGCATAAACTCTTAGCGGTAAGCACCGAAAACCAGGCAAACATCGGCGACTACATACAAGCGTTAGCCGCAGCTAAGCTCCTGCCATCTGTTGACGGGTTCATACAGCGGGAGCAGCTGAAAGACTACCAAGGCGACCATGCCAAGGTGATTATGAACGGTTGGTTCATGCACCACACCAACCAATGGCCACCGTCTGAAAACATTCATCCACTGTTTGTAGCCTTCCACTTGAACTCCCTGGCTCAGCAACAGATGCTCAACAGTGGAGGCATAGCCTATCTGAAAGCCCACCAACCAATTGGTTGCCGCGACTACCACACCGTAAGGTTGTTGCAAGAAAGGGGCATAGAAGCATACTTCAGCGGCTGCCTTACACTCACACTGGGTGGGGTAATAAAAAGAGAAGAGTGTTCGGGAAAGACATACTTCGTTGATCCATATTTCAAGACCGACTGGAACGTATGGTCGTTCCTGCGAAATGCTGCTACCCTATTGATTCACTTCAGAGACATAGACCACATTGCGAGAAAGCACCCCGAACAGAAGAAAGGCTTGAGAAAACGAATGATTCTCTCTGCCTTCTATCGTGAATACCGGAGGTTCTTCTCAAGACAAACCCTCATTGAAGCCGAATACATCTGCCAGCAAAGCACATACTACAAGCAAGCCTTTGGCAGCGACGAAGAACGATTGCAGTATGCAGAACAGCTGGTAAGGAAATATGCAGATGCCAGTCTCGTGGTGACATCACGAATACACTGCGGACTACCCTGTCTTGGAATGGGCACACCCGTCATTCTCACAGAGGATGCCCGACAGAGCGAAGCCAGCCGCTGCCGCATGGAAGGACTTCGCGAACTGTTCAACCGCATGGAATGGGATAACGGCAGACTGCAACCATGCTTCAAACTGAAACATACGATAACCGCCGAGACTGTTCCGGCAAACAAGACAACATGGAAACCTCTTGCCGAGAGGCTCAGACAGACTGTCTGTACATGGCTCACTACTGAATAATGAAAACTCCAAATCAAAAAGCCATCGCTTCCTGGTATCAAAGGAAGACTTTCAACATACTCATTCCCATCCTTCTGGTGCTGCTGACGATAGTGTCGGTAGACCAATGGAGCAGCATGCCCTTAGGCAACACCGCCATAAAATGGACTATTCGCGCTCTTCTCATCATAGCTTTTTTCATTGAGAAGAGTCGCAACAACATAAAATTCTCCACAAAGGCATACTTCAGCGTTACTATATTCCTGATAGTCGCACTCTGTGGAATATACCGGGGAACCAACACTGCTGAAAACTATTGGGAATGGAAAAACCTTGTTAACAACTCGTTCATCCTGCTGTTTCCAACATGTGTATATGCTTTCAACCAGCCGATGCTCATCTGTCGCAGTATGTCGTTGTGGCTGAGAATAGCGCTGCCACTCTATGCCATAGGATTTGTATGGGTAATAAGCATATCGCAGTTCTATCTCGGACCGATATATCTCATTGGATGTTTTCTACCACTCATCCCCAAGAACCACTGGAAAATCATTGTCCTCGTGCTGCTCACAGCACTGCTCGTATATAAATATCAAGACAGCCGCAGCCAGTCAATAAAAGCTGGCGTAGCCTTGTTCTTCTCCATCATTTGCCTTTTGCACAGATTCATCCCCACCTTCGTAATGAAACTCATGCACTGGGCTTTCTATGCCACTGCCTGTGTGCTGCTCTATCTCGGACTGAACGGACAATACAACATCTTTGAGACAACGAGCGATGAATATGGCGGAGTGAACTACATAGAAATTACCGAAGAAGACGGTGAGGAGAAACAAGTGGACATTGCTGCCGATACCCGAACGTTCATATACAAGGAGGTTATCTATTCTGCCATCAACAACGACTATATAGTATGGGGAAGAACGCCGGCGCGCGGCAACGACACCGATTTCTTCTATGACATTGCCGACGATCTCAAGAGCAAACACTTTGAATACAACATCAAACATGAACGTCCGATGAACGAGGTGTGTTTCCCGAATATCTTCACATGGTTAGGACTGGTAGGCATGATTGCATATATCCTCATTTACCTTCAGGCATCGGTACTGGCTCTGTACCGTTCCAACAACGACTATGTGAAGATTATGGGACTCTATACTGCTTTCAACTTCATGTATGGATGGGTTGAGAACGCCACCAACGTGGACATTCTCAATATCACCTACTGGTTAGCCATCGGCATGTGCATGTCGCCACATTTCCGGAATATGACAAACCGCGAATTCAGGAGATGGTTTGTAACAATATTCAGCATCAGGAAACAGCCTATACGCTGAACCTGTCAAGTATTACGAAAAAACATACCCAGTCTAAGACCGCTGCCAATAACTTTGCAGCCATAACGGCAACACCTATATGAGAATACTGTGGCTTTCATCAAGCAGAGGACTCCTCAATAACAGAAACAGTTATAACGGAGAAGGATGGATTTCCTCTTTGCAACGAGTCGTAGAACAGGAAAAGGCAACGCTTGCGTTGGCATACCCTTCGCAAACTCCTCACCAGCAAGAGACGATACAAGGAACAACCTACTATCCCATCTTCATGGCTCCCCGGTCTCCTCTGCAGAAACTCAAATACTATTATGGAGGCTACAAGAGGAAAGAAACGGCAGGATGTGTTGACCAACTCCTATCCGCCATTAAAGACTTCCAGCCCGACATCATCCATCTCTTTGGTCTTGAGAGTCAATTTGCCTGCATCTTAGGAAAGACAGACAAGCCTGTTGTAGTTCACTTACAAGGTCTTCTCTCGCCATGCAGCAATGCATTTTTCCCTCCGGGATTCAACCGTTGGTCGTTTCTTTTTCCCTTGTCTGTTAACGAATGGGTCTTGCGCAACGGATTTATATTTGCACATAGGGATATCTCCTTCCGTGGACGGAGGGAGCTTGAGCTGTTCAGGAAGATGGATTTTGCCATGGGACGCACCGCGTGGGACCGTCAGCTCTGTGAGTTGCTCGCCCCTCAAGCCGGTTACTTCCACGTTGACGAGGTTCTCAGACCATCATTCTACAACAACGCCGCCACATGGAAACCCACTTCAGGCTCTTTCGTCATCACCTCAACTATATCACAGACAGTTTACAAAGGGCTCGACCTTATTCTCAAGACGGCGCAGTTACTCCACGACTTGCACATCAACACCGAATGGCATGTGGTTGGCATCAGCCAACAGTCGCGCATGGTAAAGCATTTTGAGCGTTGCTGCCACGTCAAGAGCCGTGATGTCGGCATCATGTATCACGGAGTGATGAACGAGGAAGAGCTGACAAGCCTGCTTCTGAGGTCATCGGTCTATGTTCATCCTTCATACATAGACAACAGTCCCAACAGCCTTTGTGAAGCACAGATGCTCGGACTGCCTGTCATTGCCACCAACGTAGGAGGTGTGTCAACACTCATAAGCAATGGCGAAACGGGATTTCTCGTTCCTGCCAATGCGCCCTACGAGCTGGCATATCTCATAAAGCAGCTTCAGCAGTCGCAAGACCTTCAAACGACTATAGCAAGGAAAGGAGCAGCGACAGCGGCACTTCGCCATGACAGAGACACTATTGCCAAAGCACTGCTAAGCACCTATGAAACAATAGTAACAGAATGGAAACAAAAACAATAGCCATACTCCTCACCGTACACAACCGGAAGGAGAAGACCATGAAATGTTTGGAGCACATTTATTCACAACTGCCCGTAAATGGTTTCACCACAGACATTTTCATGACTGATGACGGATGTACCGACGGTACACGCGAAGCTGTTACTACAGCCTTTCCACAAGTGAGAATAGTGAATGGCGACGGCAACCTCTTTTGGAACAGAGGTATGCACAAGGCATGGCAGGAGGCTGCCAGCACCGGCTACGACTACTACCTGTGGATAAACGACGACACATTCCTATATGACGGAGCCATAGAGCAGGCTCTCCTGTCCTCAAGGGAGTGTTCCGATACAGCCATTATCGTGGGAGCCACACAGAGCGAGGCAACAGGAAAGAGCACCTATGGACTGAGAGACGCAAAGACAGGAAAGCTACTCGTTCCCAATGGTATGCTCCAGGAAGGTCATGGTCTCAATGGTAATTTCGTGTTGGTATCCAAGATTGTTTTTGAACAGTTAGGAAACCTTGACAGCCATTTCCACCACTCAGGAGGAGACACCGACTATGGGCTCAGAGCAGAGGAAAGAAACATAAGACTTCTCCTGCATAAGGAATACATTGGAACATGCGAACAGCATCAAGCACTGTCAAAATGGTGCAATCCCGACTACCCACTCCGCGAACGATGGCAATCTCTCAACAAACCTACGGGCATGCCACTGAAGGAACTCTTCTACCTTGAGCGCAGACACTACGGCTACCCCAAGGCTTGCTTTCACTTTGTAACAACCATTCTTCACTGTTGTTTTCCGAAACTATGGATTGAGATAAAACACTAAACACAGTAAAGAAACCACTATAGAAACAGATAAAAAACAAACATAAGAATGATTTCAAGATTAACCACACAACCATTAGTAACTATTTCATTCCCGGTTTACGAGGGCGACGACTATATGGCAGACTCTATCAATTCGGTTCTTAAGCAGGATTATGAGAACCTGGAAATAATCATCATCGATGACTGCGGCAAGACCAATGCCATGCAGATTGTCAGAGACTGTATAGAGAGATTTCCAAAGAAACGCAACATACGCATACTGCGGCAACCGCACAACATGGAGCAGGGACCGGCACGCAACCGTTCCATTGACGAAGCCAAGGGAGACTACATTTTCTTCATGGATGCCGACGACATACTGTCGGAAAATGCTATATCTCTCCTCGTCAAGGAAATCCTTGCCGAGGAGGTTGACTTCGTTGAAGGAGGCAGGAGAAATGACAGTGGAGGTTTTTTGGCACAGAACAGGTGCACTGAACGACAAATAATAAAAGGTGAATGTCTCTTTGACAGCATCTGGCACAATCGTCTGTCATGCGATTTCTATGTAACCAACAAGCTCTTCAGCATTTCCTTCCTGCGAAAGAACAACATCAAGTGTTTAACACCTCACTTCGACGACTTCCATTTTGCCATGCTTTCATTTATGAAGTCACACAGTTGTGTAGTTATTCCCGACATAACATATATAAACACATCGCGTCCAGAACAAATAACCAGAACCTACAAGAGAAACATAACTCTTGCCACAGCCCAGATAGTAAGAACATTCGTAACAGAAGAATACAAGTTGTTAGACCATTGGAACAACAGTGTGACACGCGAGAGAGCCATATTGAGAGACATTAAGCTGGGAATGCCATTCTGCTATAAGGCTTTCCGCTCCAAACAGGTATGCAACCGCTTCGCACTATCCATGCTCCATGACATTCTCTGCTACCCCAGGCTTCGCAAAGTGGACCATTCGTTGTTTTCCAACTATGAGAAAAGCAAGCATCGCTACTATAAAGCCATACAGAGCATGCCATACACCCTACGTTTTCTTGCAGCCATTGCAGTGAACTTCAGTTCATATTGGCTCAAGGAGCGGAAGGCTGCCGTATAAGCTCCCATTCCTTTAAACCTTCTCTAATACTACACAATACTATGAATAAAATACGGCTGACAATATATCACAAGACTATTGCGCCATATCGCATTGATTTCTTCAACCATCTGTTCAAGGAATTTGATACGGATATATGGTTGGAATACAAGAACCTTAAATCACAGAAATTCAACTACGACACCATTCTCCGACAGCTATGCTTCACTCCCCGCTACCTCAAGGCATGGTTCAAGGTGGGAGATAGAATGGTTTACCGTGGATACAGGAAAAGCATCAAGCAGCATCAGCCCGACATAGTGATTGTCAACGAGTTTGGATTTGCCACTCTGTTCGTGCTTCTGATACGTCTGTTCATGCGCAGACACTTTCGCATTGTCACCATCTGCGACGACAGCCATCACATGGTTGCCAAGGGAAACGATTTCCAAAAGGAACATCGCCTCGGACGAAAGGTCTTCACACCTCTCATTGACGAGATAATTCTTCCTGACAAGAATGCCACAGAATGGTATCGCCACCACTATGGCAAAGGTATTTATTTCCCCATTATATACGACGACAAACGCATGCGCAGCATGTATGCCGATATTTTGGATAGTAATCCACAAAAAAAGAAAGGCAACACACAGAAAACATTCCTGTTTGTAGGACGATTGGTGGCTATAAAGAACGTCGGTACACTCATTGAAGCCTTCTCACGATTAGACCAAGACGAAAACAAACTGATAATAGTGGGCGATGGTGACCAACGCAACAACCTTGAGAAACAGGCCGAAGGACTTAATGTGACATTCACAGGACGACTGGAAGGTAAAGAACTCTTCCTTCAATACCTCATGAGCGATGTGTTTGTACTGCCAAGCCGTCTGGAGCCATTCGGAGCTGTCACCAACGAGGCACTCATTGCAGGTTGCTGGTGCATAGTATCGGAAAATGCAGGTTCAAGCAGCCTCATAAAGGAAGGACAAAACGGAAACATCTTCAATCCCGACAATACAGACGAATTGGCAGCACTGATGAATGCCAGTCCCAACACCCTGCTTCAAGACAACCAACTGCGCAAGAACGGAATGACAGAGTGTTTTGAAGACTATTTTGAGATGCTCTGCCACCATCTATACAAACTCCACGAGAACGAGAAATGAAAGAAATCAGTATTGACGAACTTCGACAAATAGAACACTCCATCCTTGATTTCATTGTCGACGTATGCAATAACAACAACATAACCTACTACCTCTGCGGAGGAACCTTGTTGGGTGCATACCGCCACAAAGGCTTCATACCATGGGATGACGACATCGACGTGATGATGCCCCGCCCCGACTACGAGCGTTTCATCACCATCTTCCCCAGACATGAATACATGGAGCTGTGCAACAACCGACTTGACAGGCACTACCCCATGGCATTCTCCACCGTCAACGATACCAGAACCGTCAAGGTAGAAGCCAAGCTCAGAAACGAGCTGAAAAGCTCTCTTTCGGTAAATGTTGACATTTTCCCCATTGATGGACTCCCATCAGACATTGCAGAATGTGAGAAATACTTTAAGCAGATAGCTCACGCACAGAAAATGATGGAATGCTCAACAAAAGCATTCGGGAAGGCACCCACCCTCAAAGCCACTATCCTCAAGAACCTTGGCATTGCCACATATCGATGTCTGGAACTGCTGGGACTCAGAACCATTCGCCATTATGTGCAACGCATGGAACAACTCGCCATGAGATACCCATACGACACGGCAGAATATGTGGGAATAACCGCCATATCTCACTACGGCATACGGGAGAGAAACATTAAAGCCCACTATGCACCAGCCATGAAAGTGACATTTGAAGGCAAGCTCTATAGCAGTCCGGCATGTTATGACACCTATCTCTCGCAGCTCTACGGTAAGGACTATATGCAGCTGCCACCAAAACATATGCAGCACACACACCACACCTCCGGGTGCTATTGGAAAACAAGACAACAATGAAAAACATAGCAGTGATACTTGCAGGCGGCTCCGGCAGCCGACTGGGAGGCGAAATGCCCAAGCAGTTCATAAAGATTGCCGGAAAGATGATCATCGAACACACCATTGATGTGTTTGAGAAAAACAATAACATCGACGAGATAGCTGTGGTCATAAACCCACGGTTCACACACATTGTGGAAGACCTCGTGGTGAAAAACGAATACACCAAGGTAAAGAAAATACTGCAAGGTGGAAAAGAACGTTACCACTCCAGTCTTGCTGCCATCAATGCCTACGGCAACGACTGCAACCTGATATTCCACGATGCCGTGCGACCACTGGTAAACAACAGGATAATCGACGACTGTGTGGAAGCTCTCAGAAAATATGAAGCCATAGATGTGGCGGTACCCACCACCGACACCATCGTCAGGACTAAGGAAAGCTTCATCGACAGCATTCCTCCACGTCCGGAACTTCGCAACGGACAGACGCCACAGTGCTTCCGTCGTGAGATTATCAAGCAAGCCTACGACTTGGCTCTGCAAGATCCGAAATTCCAGACCACCGACGACTGCGGCGTGGTGTTCCGCTACATGCCCGATACACCTATTTATATAGTAAGGGGAGAAGTCTTCAACATGAAGGTTACCTATCAGGAAGACGTCTATGCCCTCGACAAGTTCTTCCAGCTGAAGTCCATCAGCTGGAACAAAGCCATCTCCACCGAAGCCAAGCAGCAGCTGCGCGACAAGGTCATGGTGGTGTTCGGCGGCAGCTACGGCATAGGCGAGGATGTGGTCACCATTGCCAGAGACCTCGGGGCAAAGGTCTATTCCTTCAGTCGCTCTCAAAACGGCATTGACGTGTCAGACATCAGCAACGTGGAAAGAGCCTTGAAACAGGTCTTTGACGAACAGCAACGCATTGACTATGTGGTTGACACTGCCGGAATACTCATAAAAGAACCCATTGCTACAATGGAAGCCGAGAGCATTGCCCTGAGCCTCAACACCAATCTCCTTGGCGTCATCAACGTTGCCAAGAGCGCATACCAATACCTGAAGGCATCAAAGGGCTCACTGCTGTTCTATACCAGCAGCAGCTACACCCGTGGCAGGATGCTCTACAGCGTATACTCTGCCACCAAGGCAGCCATTGTGAACTTCGTGCAGGCACTGAGCGAGGAATGGTTCACCCACGGCATAAGGGTCAACTGCGTCAACCCAGAACGTACCCACACCCCCATGCGCACACGCAGCTTCGGCATAGAGCCGTTAGACACCCTTCTCGACCCGAAAGATGTGGCTGTAGCCTCCATCAATACACTGGCATCGAGCGTGACAGGCGAGGTCATTGATGTGAAGAGAGAAAAGAAATAGTCCCACCATACGAGCCATCCAATGCGAGTTCTGTTCATTCTCCACATGCCGCCACCTGTTCACGGAGCATCGGTGATGGGTGAATATGTCCACCGGAGCAAAGTTGTGAACGAGGCTTTCGAGTGCTCATTCGTAAATCTTTCCACAGCCCACGGACTGGAAGACATTGGAAAGGTGACATGGCAGAAGCTGAAAGCATTTCTGTTACTCAGAAAAGCCATCAGGAATAAGGTCAGGGAGTTTAACCCCGACGTGGTGTATATCACTCCGAACTCCCACGGTGTGGCTTTCTTCAAGGAATATATCCTTGTTCAGATGCTCAAAGCCATGAAGCAGAGAGTGGTGATGCACTTCCACAACAAAGGAGTGAAGACACGACAGGACAACCCTCTCTACAACTTCATGTACCGCCGTTTTTTCCATGATACGAAAGTGATTCTGCTGGCAGGGGCATTGTATGAGGACGTAAGGAAATATGTCAGCCACGACAATGTGTATATATGCTATAACGGAATACCCGACACACCATTCCACAATGGAAACATGGAAGTAAGCAACACTACCCCGCGGCTGCTCTTCCTCTCCAACCTGCTCATAAGCAAAGGCATCATCACTCTGCTCGATGCCCTGGAGATACTCAGGGATAAAGGCTATTCGTTCACCTGCGACATTGTGGGCGGCGAAACAAAGGAGATGAATGCCAGACAGTTTGAGGAAACAATCAGCCAAAGACGGTTGGAAAGCTGCGTCTACTACCATGGAAGCAAATACGGTGAGGAGAAACAACAGTTTCTCAACCGCACCGACCTGTTGGTGTTCCCCACATACTATGACCATGAGTGCTTTCCACTCGTACTCCTTGAAGCCATGCAACATGGCAAGCCATGCATAACAACCAACGAGGGGGGCATCACCGACATCGTGGAACACGGCAAGACTGGCATAATCGTTGAAAAGAAGAATTCCACGGCACTGGCAGAGGCAATAGCCACACTGATAGACAACCCCTCGCAACGACGACAGATGGGACAAGCAGGAAGAAAAGCCTACGAAGAGAAATTCACCATCAGCGTGTTTGAACAGCAACTGACAAACATCCTCACCACATGCTACGACTAAAAAAACTGCAACTCGCCATCAACCGTGACGAAGTCAGGCAGTGGCAGCACGGCAAGATGCTCATCAACACCATCAATGCCCACTCCTACAACGTGGCACAGACCGACGCACTCTTTGCCGAGGCACTGAGCCACGGCGACAAGCTCATCCCCGACGGAGCTTCAATAGTGAAAGCATGCCGGTGGATGGGAGCACAAAGTCAGCCCAAGGAACGCATCGCCGGCTGGGACCTTTTTGTCATTGAGATGGAGAAGCTCAACCAGCGTGGTGCCGACACCGATGTGAAGCCTTGCTGCCTGTTTGTAGGAAGCAGCGAAGAGGTACTTCAGAAAATCACTGAGAAAGCTAAGAATGTATATCCGCATATCAGGATTGAAACCTATTCCCCACCCTACAAGCCCGAGTTCACAGAAGAAGAGAACAATGACATGGTCACTTTCATCAACAAGACCAACCCCGACCTGCTGTGGTTTGGCATGACAGCCCCGAAACAAGAGAAATGGGCATATCAGCACTGGGACCGACTCTACATAAACTGTCATGCAGGAACCATTGGCGCTGTGTTTGATTTCTTTGCAGGCACGGCACAACGGGCACCTCTATGGTGGCAACGGCACTCCTTGGAGTGGCTCTACCGGCTATGCAAGGAGCCACGCCGCATGTGGCGACGATACCTCATCGGCAACATTCTATTCATAATAAACATCGTGAAGGAGAAATATACCTGCAATGAATGACATACGACAACACCCATATTTCCAATTCCTGCGTTTCTGTCTGAAACCGGAAGCCGACATTCCGGAATGTGTAGAGCAGATAAACTGGCACGAATTGTTTATCTTCGGGCAGAAACAAGCCATTGCCGGCGTGCTTTGGATGGGAGTGGAACGCCTCACCGACATACCGAACAACAAGCCCACCGACGACGATGTGCTGGAATGGATGTCGCTGACAACAAGGATTAGCAGGCGCAGCAACACCGTAAACGAAAAGGCACGATGGGTGAGCAAGACGTTCTTGAAGGAAGGATTTCGTACATGTCTGCTCAAGGGGCAGGGCAATGCCCTTATGTATCCCACCCCATTGCTCCGCCATGCCGGCGACATAGACATCTGGGTGGAAGGCGGTGCCGAGAAGGTGATCGACTATGTCAACACCATACACAAAGGCTTCAAGGCCTGCTACCACCATATTGAGTTTGTCAAGGCTGGCGATGTTGACGTGGAGGTGCACTATCGTCCCAGCTGGCTCAACAACCCATTGTTCAACAACAGGCTCCAACGCTGGTTCAACAGCCATGCCGATGCTTGTTTCAGCAACAGCAACGCCACATACGGGTTCCAGACTCCCACCGATGAGTTCAACAAGGTGTTTCAGCTTTGCCATATCTACAATCACCTGTTGCATGAAGGCATCGGTCTGAGACAACTCATTGACTATTATTACCTGCTGACCCACGACGGCAGTGCGCCGACCGACCTCACCCCCACCCTCCGGCACCTCGGGCTGATGCCCATCGCTGGATCGGTGATGTGGGTATTGGGCGAGCTGTTCGACCTGAGCGCCGAACACATGGTTTGCAAGCCAGACAAGAAACGCGGCAGAATACTTCTCAACGAGATACTTGAAGGTGGAAACTTCGGATACCATGACCACCGTTTCCTCAGTGGAAGCTACCGCTCACCGCTGAAGAAAAACATTCAACGTCTTGTGCGCGACCTACGACTCATGGCATACTTCCCCAGCGAGAGTCTGTGGGAACCATTCTTCCGTCTCTACCATTTCTTCTGGCGCATGAGGCACAACCACTGAGAACAGGAAACAAAATACAATAATACAAGATAAAGCAACACAACACATGAACCTACTGGATTTTTTCAAGCGTGACCGCTTTGCCACACATATCGGTGCCGAACTCATAGACATAAAAGAAGGATATGCCAAGGCACGAATGAAAATATCAACCCGCCACCTCAACGGCGGCGACAAGTGTCAGGGCGGAGCTTTGTTCACCCTTGCCGACCTGGCTTTTGCCGGAGCTGTAAACAGCCACGGCACCTTCACCGTCTCAACCACCTCTACCATAACCTATGTGCGCCCGGTGAGTGAGGGATGGGTCTATGCGGAAGCCACCGAGTTGGTTGACCATCGTCGCATGCCATATGCAGAGGTGAAGATCACCGACGAGCAAGGAAGGCTCATCGCTGTCTTCACCTCAAGCGGTTACCGGAAGGAAGGCATCCGGTTAGAAGATATGTAAAAGGGCATCACACCAGCTCCACCAGATTGCTCTCAGCAATAAATGGCAGGTTGTTGCGTGTAATCACGTTGCGTGCATCATCGGTGCTGTCGGTACGGAATATGAGTATTCCCTTGCCGTTGAGCAGGAAGGTATACATATAGGTTATGCCGATGCCTGCATCACTGATGATTTTCACCACCTCGGCAGCACAGCCGGGATGGTTGTCAAGCTCAAGGGCAAACACGTCGGACAGAGCCACTGCCACGCCAGCTTTCTTCAGCTCTTCGTAAGCTCTCGACGGCTCACTGCAGATAAGTCGGTAGATGCCATAGTCGGCAGTGTCGGCAATAGTCGATGCCACTATCTGTATTTTAGCTTGCTTCAGAATCTCAAGCACCTTCACGAGCGTGCCTGAACGGTTCTCAATGAAAATGGATAATTGATTGATAGTCATGTCACTGTAGTTTTGATTGATTAGTTATTCGCTTTCATTTTCTATCTCCTCTTACTGTTTTTTCTGTCTATACCGCTTGGCTTAGGCATCAAAACAGCTTTCTAAGGTCTTTTACTCTCACGGCTTTCTTCTCATCCGAGGCATTGAGTGTGCCTTTGGGCACGAGTCTCACCTTCGGTGTCACGAGGATTTCGTCTTTCAGCTGACGTGTGATGGTACGCTCCAGCTGTTGCAGCTGCTTGTAGTCATCGGTGAAGAGACTGCTCAGCTCCACGTCGATGGTCATGGTGTCGTTGCTGTCCTTGGTCTCCAGCGTGATGAGGTAATCGGTGCTGAGTTCCTTGAACTTCAGAAGTATCTTCTCAATCTGTATGGGGAAGATGTTCACACCCTTGAGAATAATCATGTCGTCGCTGCGACCCTGCAGACGAGCCAGTCGCTTGTGGTTTCTTCCGCAAGGACATTTGCCGGGCAGTATGCGGGTGAGGTCGCGGGTACGGTAGCGCAACAGCGGCATAGCCTCACGGTTGATGGTGGTGAGCACCAGCTCGCCGAGTTCACCATCGGGCACCGGCTCGAGCGTAACGGGGTCTATAATCTCTACTATGAAATAGTCTTCCCAGATGTGCAGACCGTTCTGCTCCTGACATTCGAATGCCACACCGGGACCCATCATCTCAGAGATGCCGTATGAGTTGTATGCCTTCACTCCGAGGTTCTCCTCAATGCGCTTGCGTTGTTCCTCACTATGGGGTTCAGCACCGATGCAGAGTATGCGCAGGTTGGTGTCGCGGCGAGGGTCTACTCCCTCTTCACACATCACCTCGTATATGCGGGAGGCATAGCTGGGAATGGCATGAAGCACGCTGGTACCGAAGTCCTTGATGAACTTTATCTGCCTCACGGTGTTGCCGGCAGCAGCGGGAACGGTGAGCATACCCACCTTCTCAGCACCATACTGGAAACCCAGACCGGCAGTGAACATGCCGTAGCCGGCAGAGTTCTGGAACACATCGTCGGGACGGCTGCCCACCATCCACAGGCATCGTGCCACAGCTTTTGCCCATTCGTCAAGGTCGCGTTGGGAGTGGAGCACCACGGTGGGGTTGCCGGTTGTACCGCTTGAGGAATGTAGTCTTACACATTCCCTCATGGGCACGCAACTCAGTCCAAAGGGATAATGCTCACGCAGGTCGTCCTTGGTGGTGAAAGGCAGTTTCTTCACATCGTCAAGGGTCTGTATGTCGTCGGGGGTTATGCCGAGCTCCTTGAATTTCTCTCGGTAAAACTCAGCATTCATACAGTGGTTCACTGTTTTCTTCAATCGCTCCAGTTGTAGTTTCTTCAGCTCCTCGTCGGTCATTGTTTCCAACTCCGGAGCGAAATACTGCGATTCGTTAATCTCGTGGTTACACATTTCCTTATAATCCTTGTTTAGGTAGTTTATATTTTTCTCTGGTCTATCACATGGGCACTCTTACCCTGACTCCTCACAATGGTGTTGGGAGCCTTTATCTGCACCTTAGCACTGATGCTCAGCACACTCTTGAGCTTAGACACAAGCTTCTTGCTGAGCACTTCCACGGCAGCAGGCGTATCGAATGTCGAGGTGAAATACTCCTGACGGAGCTCCACCTGCACGGTGAGGGTGTCGAGGTTGTTAACCCTGTCAACGATGAGCATGTAGCGCGGAGCAAACTCTGGCATGCTGAGCACCACGCTCTCCACCTGTGACGGGAATACGTTGATACCTCTGATTATGAGCATGTCGTCGCTACGTCCCTCTATCCTACCCATGCGCACATTGGTTCTGCCACACTCGCATGTTCCGGGTATGAGCGAGCAGAGGTCACGGGTGCGGTAGCGCAACATTGGCATACCCTCCTTGGTGAGAGTGGTGAACACCAGCTCGCCGGTCTGTCCCATGGGCAGGGGCTTGAGTGTCACCGGATCGATTATCTCCGGATAGAAATGGTCTTCGTTGATATGCGAACCGTGCTGCATTGAGCACTCGTAGCTCACGCTTGGTCCCATGATTTCACTAAGACCATAGATATTGTAGCCTTTCAGTCCCAGACGGTCTTCTATCTCCAGTCGCATCTGCTCTGTCCAGGGCTCAGCACCAAACGCACCCACGCGCAGTTTGATGTCTTCTTTCCTTATGCCCATCTTGTCCATGGTCTCTGCCAGATACAGCGCATACGACGGCGTACAGGCTATGCCCGACACTCCAAGGTCGCGTATGAGCTTGAGGTGCTTCTCAGTGTTGCCTGTAGATGCCGGCACTACCGATGCTCCAATCTTCTCCACACCATTATGGGCACCGAGACCACCGGTGAACAATCCATAGCCATACGACACCGAGAAGATGTCGTTGCGAGTGACGCCAAACGAGGTGAGACAGCGAGCCATGCACTCACTCCACACACCGATGTCCTTGCGGGTGTAACCCACGATGGTGGGATTGCCGGTAGTTCCCGACGAGGCATGTATGCGTATGATCTCGCTCTGCGGTGCCGCCTGCAAGCCAAACGGATAGTTGTCTCTCAGGTCTTTCTTGGTGGTGAACGGCAGCTTGGTGATGTCGTCTATGGTCTGAATATCGTCGGGAGTGAGGTCCATCTCCTGTAGCTTGTTCCTGTAGAACGGCACATTGTGATAGGCATATTCCACAATCTTGTGAAGTCTGTTGCCCTGAAGAACGCTCATCTGGTCGCGACTCATGCACTCTTTGGTTGGATTCCAAATCATAATGTCTTGCTTTTTAATAGATGTCGGTAGAATTTAATTTTTTGCTACAATTTGATTGCAAAAGTACAATAAATAGCTCTAATAGCAAAAAAACCGACAAAAAGGTTTTGCACATTGTCGGTTTTATTTTATTTTTGTATCAAAATACGTTTTTCTATCATTTTGTTAACAAACTGCTAAGTCTGCTATGATAAACAAACAACTGCTGAGACCAGAGAGCATAGTCGTGGTTGGAGGTTCCAACAATGTGCATAAACCCGGAGGAGCCATAGTGCGCAACCTCATAAGCGGAGGATACAAGGGAACATTGCGAATAGTCAATCCGAAAGAAGACGAGGTGCAGGGCATAAAGGTGTTCCACGATGCCAAGGAGCTGCCGCCCACCGACCTTGCCATCATTGTGGTGGCTGCGCGGTTTTGCCCCGACTATGTAGAGATGCTTGCAGCCGAGAAAGGGGTGAAGGCATTCATCATTCTCTCTGCCGGCTTCGGCGAGGAGACCGCCGAGGGTGCACGTCTCGAACAGCAAATACTCGACTCATGCCAACGCCACCAGTGCTCACTCATCGGTCCCAACTGCATAGGACTGCTCACTCAGTGGCATCACTCGGTGTTCACCAAACCCATACCCCACCTGAGCTCCAAGGGAGTAGACTTCATCTCGGGGTCGGGTGCCACGGCGGTGTTCATCCTTGAGAGTGCCGTGAGCAAAGGCCTCGCCTTCAACTCCGTATGGTCGATAGGCAATGGCAAGCAGATAGGCATTGAGACCGTGCTCGAATATATGGACGAGAACTTTAACCCCGACACGGATTCGCCTGTGAAACTGCTATATATAGAAAATATTGCCGACCCCGACAAGCTTCTCTATCATGCCACATCGCTCATACGCAAGGGATGCCGCATTGCAGCCATCAAGGCTGGGTCGAGCGAGAGCGGCAGCCGCGCAGCATCGTCGCATACCGGTGCCATAGCCTCGAGCGACTCGGCGGTGGAGGCACTCTTCCGCAAGGCTGGCATAGTGAGATGTTTCTCAAGAGAAGAACTCACCACCGTGGGTTGCATCTTTACCCTCCCCAGGTTCTCAGGCAGGAACTTCGCCATAGTGACACATGCCGGCGGACCGGGAGTGATGCTCACCGATGCACTCTCTAAAGGTGGAATGAACGTGCCGCCACTCACGGGCAAGGATGCCGAGGAGCTCAAGAGCAAGCTCCTGCCAGGCTCATCGGTGGCAAACCCCATAGACCTGCTTGCCACCGGCACACCCGAGCATCTTGATGCCGCCATAGACTACTGCGAAAACAAGTTCCACGACATTGATGCCATCATGGTGATTTTCGGCTCGCCGGGACTCGTGAAGCTCTATGAGACCTACGACGTGCTCCACAAGAGAATACTCACTTGCAAGAAACCAATATTCCCAGTGCTGCCAAGCGTGAACACCGCCGGACCGGAGGTACAGGAGTTCCTGCGACGAGGACATGTGAACTTCAGCGACGAGGTGACACTCGCCACCGCCCTGACACAGATAATGAAGACGCCCGAGCCTGCCGAACAACAAATAGAAATCCACGGCGTTGACGTGCCACGCATAAGACGTATCATAGACAGCATTACCGACAACGGCTACATAGCACCGGCACTCGTACATGAGCTGCTTGAGAGTGCTGGCATACCCACTGTGCCCGAGCTTGCAAGCAACGACAAAGACGAGCTGCTCGCCTTTGCCAACCATTGTGGCTATCCCGTTGTGGCAAAGGTCGTGGGACCGGTACATAAGAGCGACGTGGGAGGCGTGGCTCTCAACATACGCACACCGGAACATCTCGCCCTCGAATACGACCGCATGATGCACATTACCGATGCCACCGCCGTGATGGTGCAGAAGATGATCAAGGGCACGGAGCTCTTCATCGGTGCGAAATATGAGCCGAGGTTCGGACATGTGGTGCTCTGCGGACTGGGCGGCATCTTCGTGGAGGTGCTCAAGGATGTGTCGAGCGGCTTGGCACCACTCACCTACGAGGAAGCTTTCAGCATGATACACTCGCTGCGCGGCTATAAAATAATAAAAGGTACGCGAGGACAAGCCGGTGTCAATGAAAAGAAATATGCCGAGATTATCGTGCGCCTTTCCACCCTACTCCGCTTCGCCACAGAGATAAAGGAAATGGACATCAACCCGTTGCTCGCTGACGAGAAAGATGTCATTGCCGTTGATGCAAGAATACTCATTGAAAAACAATGTGACCATTGAAGAGGACAGCGGTAAGCATCAGGTTTCTGGAAACTGGCAACCCATCAGTAACGATGTATGCCATATATTCCTACACATTTTCCAACCGTTGCGTCGGATTTGCTATCTTCAGAACTTCTGTTGAGCCATGATTTCAATCTTCAGAACTACTGTTTGGCTGGATTTGCAATCAAATAAATCATGTCTCCATAAAAACATCAGTTGTGTCGGATTTGCAATCCGACACAACTGAAACGCTGTCCTTATGGGCAGGAGTGTTTGAGCAGGAGTGAGTTGAGCTGGATTTGCAATCCAGCTCCCTTGAATATCAGGATTTGCAATCCGAAATACACTGTACTTACCTTTTTACCGCATCACAGATGCTCATATTCGATGGTGTCGGATTGCAAATCCGACACAACTGACACGACTGCAAATTTCTGCTATTTCTGCCCTTTGGTTTCACCGACTTTCCTCACGCTCGGCAATTCAAACA
>CAMVSV010000028.1 GCA_947170265.1 uncultured Prevotella sp. | reverse complement strand
TTTCTTAAATTTCTTGTTTCCATCTGGACCATTGTTATTTGTTAAGTTCTCTCTGGCGGAGTTCTGTTTTCATACGGGCGATGTCACGACGGGCTGCCTTAATCTGAGATGGATTCTCGAGTGGAGCTACAGAGTGGTTAAGTTTCATCTGCTGGAGGGCAGCCTCTGCGTTTTCCAGTTTCTCGCGGAGCTCTTGGTCGGCGAGAGTCTTTACTTCAGTCATCTTCATAGTTTAAGCATTTTTATCGTAATCACGTCTAACAACAAACTTTGTCTTTACAGGCAGCTTCTGAGCACCAAGGCGGAGAGCCTCCTTGGCAATGTCAAAAGGCACACCTTCTACTTCAAAGAGAATTCTTCCCGGTGTAACAGGTGCCACCCATCCTGCGGGATCACCCTTACCTTTACCCATACGCACGTCAGCAGGCTTGCGGGTAATGGGTTTGTCGGGGAAGATACGTATCCAGACTTGGCCTTCGCGGTTCATATAGCGGTTGATGGCCACACGAGCTGCTTCTATCTGTCGGCTGTCAATCCATTTTGCGTCAAGTGTCTTGATGCCAAATGAACCGAAAGCCAACTGTGTACCTCTATGGGCGTTGCCTTTGTTGCCGCGTCCGTCTTGAGGTCTTCTATATTTTACTCTTTTTGGCTGTAACATGATAGTTTCTTCATTTAACGGTTATTGTTTCTCTTGCGATTGCCGCGACCGGAACGGGCACCGTTCATGCGACCGTTGCCTTTCTCCTGGGTGAAATTAGGTGCGAGGTCCACCTTGTTGTAGATTTCACCACGGCAAATCCAAACCTTAATACCAAGAATACCAACCTTTGTGAGGGCCTCGGTCTGGCAGTAGTCTATGTCGGCACGGAAGGTGTGCAGCGGTGTGCGTCCTTCCTTGAACATTTCCTTTCTTGCCATCTCGGCGCCATTCAGACGACCGGTAATCTGGATCTTCACACCCTCAGCTCCTGCACGCATGGTGTTGGCGATAGCCATCTTGATAGCGCGGCGATATGCAATCTTACCTTCTACCTGGCGAGCGATGTTATTGCCTACGATAGTTGCGTCGAGCTCGGGTTTCTTCACTTCGAAGATGTTTATCTGAATCTCTTTCTTGTAGAGCTTCTTCAATTCTTCCTTCAGCTTGTCAACATCCTGTCCACCTTTACCAATGACAATACCCGGACGGGCTGTGCAGATGGTAATGGTCACGAGTTTCAGTGTGCGCTCTATGACGATGCGTGACACGCTGGCTTTTGCCAGACGCTCGTTGAGGTACTTGCGGATTTTCCTGTCTTCAACAAGGTTGTCTCCGAAGTCCTTGCCACCGAACCAATTTGAGTCCCAACCGCGTACAATGCCCAGACGGTTGCTTATTGGATTAACTTTCTGTCCCATTCTGCTTATTATTTATCATTGTTATCGTCAACAGGCTTCGAGTCTACGAAGAGAGTGACATGGTTAGAACGTTTGCGGATTCTGTAGCCACGGCCCTGTGGTGCAGGACGCATGCGCTTCATTGTAACGCCTTCGTTGACGAAGACCTTAGAGATGTAGAGTTCACCGTCCTCTGCCTTGCGGTCGTTCTTCACTTCCCAGTTGGCAATGGCAGAACGCAGCAGTTTCTCTACGTCTACTGCAGCTGCCTTCTTTGAGAAGCGGAGCACGCCAAGAGCACGGTTTACTTCCATGCCGCGTATCATGTCTACCACATAGCGCATCTTACGCGGAGAGGAAGGGCAGTTGTTGAGCTTAGCAAAATATAAGCTCTTGAGGGCTTGCTTTCTTTCTTCAGCCTTGATATGTTTTCTTGCTCCCATAATTAATTCTTAATTCGTAATGCTTAATTATTCCCTGGGATTTACTTCTTGTTTCCGGCATGGCCACCGAAACGGCGTGTGGGACTGAACTCTCCGAGCTTGTGTCCAACCATGTTCTCGGTAATGTAAACAGGGATGAATTTGTTTCCGTTATGAACTGCTACAGTGTGTCCCACGAAATCGGGGGAAATCATTGAAGCTCTGGCCCATGTCTTCACAACAGTCTTCTTGCCACTCTCATTCATGGCGAGGATTTTCTTCTCCAGCGACACGTTGATATACGGACCTTTTTTTAATGAACGACTCATAATTCTACTCTAAATTACTTGTTTACTTCTTGTTAGCTCTTTCAATAATATACTTGTTTGAAAGCTTCTTAGGTGCGCGTGTCTTGAGACCCTTAGCATACAAGCCCTTGCGTGAACGTGGGTGTCCACCAGACTGACGGCCTTCACCACCACCCATCGGGTGATCGTGCGGGTTCATAACAACACCACGGTTGTGAGGACGACGACCCAGCCAGCGTGAGCGACCGGCCTTACCCGACTGCTCCAGAGCATGGTCTGAGTTACCTACACTACCTACAGTAGCTTTACAAGCCGAGAGGATCTGACGTGTTTCGCCAGAAGGAAGCTTGACAACGCAATAGTTGCCTTCGCGAGAAGTAAGCTGAGCAAAGTTACCAGCCGAACGAACGAGCAGGGCACCCTGACCAGGACGCAACTCAATGTTGTGAATCACCGTACCCACAGGGATGTTTGCCAGAGGAAGAGCATTGCCAACCTCGGGAGCAGCCTCTGCGCCCGACATCAGCGTTGCACCCACCTGCAGTCCATTGGGAGCAATAATGTAACGTTTCTCACCATCAGCATAGAAGAGCAATGCTATACGAGCCGAGCGGTTCGGATCATACTCTATTGTCTTCACTACAGCTGGAACACCATCTTTCTCTCGTTTGAAGTCAATCAAGCGATACTTTCTCTTGTGACCGCCGCCCTTGTAGCGAACTGTCATCTTACCGGTGTTGTTTCTACCACCGGTGGAACGCTTACCGTAAACGAGAGACTTCTCTGGCACGGATGCAGTAATCTCCTCGAACGTGCCAATAACCTTGTGTCTTTGACCGGGAGTAACCGGTTTTAATTTACGTACTGCCATTTCTTATTATTAAATATTGCTGTAAAAATCAATTGTATCACCCTCCTTGAGAGTAACTATAGCCTTCTTGAACGCATTCTTCTGACCTTTCACAAGACCAGCGCGGGTGTAGCGGCTTGAACGCTTGCCGGCATAACGAAGAGTATTGACGTTGATCACGGTAACATTGTATGTTGCCTCAACCTCACTCTTTATCTCCAGCTTGTTTGCCTCAGGCTTTACTATGAAGCCGTACTTCGGAGTAGCCTTCTTGGTACGCTCCTCACCCTTCTTCGACTTAACACGGTATGTTCTGTCGACAGAAGACTTTTCTGTTATATTGGTCATCTTCTCTGTGACCAACGGTTTGATGATAAATGCCATATCTTAAGTCCTCCTGATTTTTACTTGTTTAAGACTTTGTCGATTGCCTCCAGAGACTTCTCTGTAATCACCAGCACGTCAGCATTGAGCACCTTGTAGGCATTAACCGACGATGCAAGCATCACCTCTGACTTCTGAAGGTTGCGAGCCGACAAATACACATTCTTGTTGACATCCGGAAGAAGCATGAGCACCTTCTTGCCCTCAACATTGAGGTTCTTGGTCAGTGCCACGAACTCCTTGGTCTTGGGTGCGTCGAAAGTGAAGTCTTCCAGCACAATCAGTGCATTGTCCTTAACCTTGTAAGACAGTGCCGACTTGCGTGCGAGCACCTTAACCTTCTTGTTGAGCTTCGTGCGATAGTCGCGGGGACGCGGACCGAACACGCGGCCACCACCCTTGAGCAGAGGTGAGTTGATATCACCGTGACGAGCACCGCCGCCGCCCTTCTGACGACCAAGCTTACGGGTACTTCCTGCATGCTCACTTCTTTCCTTTGCCTTGGCAGTGCCCTGACGCTGATTGCCCAGATACTGCTTCACGTCCAGATACAGAACGTGGTCGTTAGGCTCTATTCCGAAGATCGATTCGTTCAACGTAACCTTTCTTCCGGTCTCCTGACCTTTGATATCCAATACGTTAATGTCCATCACTTGTTAATTATTACAGTTGAACCATTGCATCCAGCTACAGAACCCTTCACGAGAATGAGATTGTGCTCTGGAATAACCTTTAACACTCTGAGATTCTGAGTAGTAACCCTGTCACCACCCATCTGTCCTGCCATGCGCATTCCCTTGAACACCTTTGCGGGATATGAACATGCACCAATAGATCCCGGCTTGCGGGCACGGTCGTCCTGACCATGGGTAGCCTGACCTACACCACCGAATCCATGACGCTTCACAACGCCCTGGAAACCCTTACCCTTGGAGGTGCCTACAACGTCAACAAACTCTGCGTCGTTGAACAGCTCCACGGTGATGGTGTCTCCGAGGTTGTACTCCTCATCAAACTTGAACTCGGCCAAGTGCTTCTTGGGCGTTGTGCCGGCTTTCTTGAAGACTCCCTGCATAGGCTTGGTTGTTCTCTTTTCCTTTGCCTCGCCGAAACCTAACTGAACAGCCTTGTAACCATCTTTCTCTACGGTCTTCACCTGGGTTACAACACAAGGACCAGCTTCGATAACAGTGCACGGCACATTCTTGCCGTCGGCACTGAAAACGGATGTCATTCCGATTTTCTTTCCTAATAATCCTGGCATTTCAATTAAACTTTAAAATAATAATATGTATATAATTTGTTCCTTTTTAAGTGAAAGCGCCTTGGCATCAAGCCCACAAAACCACTTAAAAAGAGAACCAAACTACTTCCCCATTGAAGGCTAAGTCACTCTTTCTCAATGTATTGTTAGCTCAAAAGCCAGCGCAATACGCACTTTAGCGGCTGCAAAGGTACATATATTATATAATGTATACAACACCAGCAACCTTCAAAACTCCCAATTTTAAGTTTTTTTATATTTTTATAACAATAAGCACCGCCCTATTCTTCACAGTCTCCTCATTTTCACGAAAGGCAGAACCTGCCATCCTCATGCCTGCCACCAATGACTACACCTCAGCAAGGCACCCGCACCACCACTGTCAACGCCTACCTCTTCTGCCGGCAGCAACAATTTTCAGATTATTTCAGCACATAATCCAGCCAAAATTCATATCTTTGCGTTCAGATTAGTCATAGCTTGAGAACTGTGACAAAGCCTTGAAATAGTACATGACGAACATACTACCATAAATCGTGACACAAGAATATCATGGCAACAAAAAGAATTTCTATCGCTTTACTGAGCATTTTCCTTACGCTTACCGCATTTGCAGCCAGCAAGGATTTGGAAAAGGACATAACAATGGTGTCCTATGAACAAGGATGGTTAGATTACAATGGCACATTGGCATTGAAGAATAATACAAACAAGGAAATCAAGAATGTTGTATTCCTGATAACCTACCTTGACATGTCTGGCAAGGAACTCGACTATGAAGAGTTTTCCAAAAGCGTAAGCATTGCGCCAGGGATGACAAAGAAACTCGATATTCCAGCATATGAACATAACAGGAATTATCACTATTACAAATCTAAGAACAGTATAACAGGCACTCCTGCTTTCAAGATAAAGTTCAAGCTCAAAGATTATAGTGTAGAGGAAGGATCCGAAGATTCCATAGATGGAGTCTCATATGGCAAATATGATTATGAAAGCTCAACCGACTACGATGGCATAACCTTTACAATAGCCTTTATCCTCTTATTCGTCATTGGCATAACTGTGGGTCTATATGTATTGGTAGCAGTTATGGCTCAGAATCGCAACCGAAGTGTCGTGGTATGGCTACTTTTGAGTTTTATTGCCACACCTTTGTTGATGATTTTCATTCTTCTGGTAATCGGCAATAATAACAACTATAACGGAAATCATTATGACAGGAAATAGCATGAAAAGATAGGAACTATGATTATTGCTATAATTGAAAGAATTGTTTGATTATTATTAAATACTATTTACATGGGTGCCCGTAAGTATTCCATCAAGCAATGCCTGATTGGTAAGCAATGCGAGGATGATGAGCAAGGAAGTGGCAACGACACTGGACGGTCGCTTCCTCATTTATGATGCGTACCCATATTCATTCAAATAGTATCTGACAGCGCAACAGGTGGAGCCAAGGGAGCAGTGGGAATATGACACGATTCAGCGAAGTGAAGCTTCATCTGAATGAGTATTTCTATTACGGTGCTCTGCCAGAGATTATTTCTTTCAAAGGATGTCTTTCTCTTATTATTCCGCGGTTTTCGTGGTTCCCCACCCTCAGTTTTTAACTGTGGGCTCAGTATTGTGCCCAAAATACTCCAGTATTGAGCCCAAAATACTCGAGTAGTGTGCGGAGAATACTCCAGTATTTTACGAAAAATACTGGGGGAGGTATGGAAACCTTAAAAGAAAAGAAAGACAAAGGAAGGGTGAAAGATGTTTTAAGAAAGATGGGAATGAAGATAAAGGATGGATGGAAAGGGAAGAATAAAGGAAGGACGGAAGGGGATGTCGTGGCAGCAAGAACAAAAAAGACGACTCCCCGTGGTGGAGAGTCGTCTTGAAGAAACTTTAACTTGCGTTATTGTCCTGTAGGGAATGGTTCCCTTGTGGACATAGAACCTATAATATCAGGTTATTTCACTTTGGTAACCTCTGTCGGGTCTTCGCCGGCAGCGTTGTAGAGACCGTGGTTCATGAAGGCTGCGCCATCGTAGAAGCGTGCGTTCTCGGCACCACCAGTCTGGTCGGTGATGATGATGTTTGCGGGAGCCTCACCTGTTACGGTGCATGTCCACTTGTAGATGAACTTACCGTCGGCAGTCGTTCCCTGCAGTTCCATCATGTCGCCGGGCCATGCAGCTGCTGTGGTGTAGGCTTCGCCGCCACCGAGGTCGCCCCATACCCATACATAGTATTCACCTTCTGCATCGGCTGCGAAGAATGCCGACACCTCTGTCTCGCTGTCGAGATAGGGCTCGAAGGCTTTCTTGCCACCACCTGAGGGTTTGCCTACCTGTGTTATCTCTTCGGGATCGGCACCAGCGTCGCTATACATACCGTGGTTCATGAATGCTGCACCGTCGTAGTAGCGTGCCACTTCCTCACCGCCTGTCTGGTTGGTGATGATGATGTTAGCCGGAATCTGGTCGGTCACGGTGCATGTCCACTTGTAGATGTAGTTGCCGTCGGCATCCTGTCCCTGGAGTTCCAACATGTCACCGGGCCATGCAGCTGCTGTGGTGTAGGCTTCGCCGCCACCGAGGTCGCCCCATACCCAGATGCAGTAGTCGCCTTCAGACTGAGCCTTGAAGAATACCGATACCTCTGTCTCGCTGTCGAGATAAGGAACATAGGAGTCGTCGCCCTCATCTTCATCGCCTTCTTCATCGCCTTGGTTGGGACCTAAACCGTAGTATGATGCCCATCGCGATGCGAAGATGTTGGTGCGTGTGCCAGTCTTTGGGTTGTCGGTGTGTATGGCTTCGTTGCCTGCGATGTCATACTCGCGTCCGTCGCGCACTGATACGAACCAGAAGCCGTCGGCGAGCGATGTGCCGGGTTCAAAGGTAGCTGGGTCGAGATATACTCCCCATTTGAGGTTTGTTTTCTCAGCCTTGGTGAGAGCCCATTGCGGGTTGCCCACGGCAGTCTCTTCGCCGCCGTTGAATGCACCCACGATGTATATTTCATCGCTGGCATTGGTGCCTTGAGGCACTATCACCTCAAGGAGTATCTTGCCGTCCTGTATTTCGAACTGTGGCAGTTCGTGGTCGAAGACGAGGTCATCGTCGCTACAGCTGCTCATCATTCCCACCAAGGGAAGGAGCATAGTGAGTAGCCATAAATATGTTTTCTTCATAATTTCTGTATTTTAAATGTGATTAGTAACCTGGATTTTGTACGAGTCCCGGATTGACGAGCATGGCGGTAGCCGGCAGCGGGAACCACTCATACTTGCGGTCGCGCTTGGCTGGCATGGAGAAGCCTGCATCCTGGGCGCGTCCAAAGAACCACCACTGTCCCTGGGTGAACTTGTCGAAGCGGCGCAGGTCGGTGCGGCGGCGGCGTCCCTCACCAAGGTATTCAATACCCCACTGCGAGAGCATCCAGTCCATGTCGTAGGCACTGAAGCCGCGTCCCGGTGTTGAGGGCAGACCGTTCTTGAAGTAGCGGCTGCGTACCTTGTCAACATAGTTCTTTGCCTCGGAGGCATTGCCGGCACGCATCTCGCACTCTGCTACCATGTAGTAAACCTCAGCCAGACGGAACTCTACCTCTGCGATGTTCTTGAAGTCGCTGCCGTCATACATCGGGTACTTGATGAGACGTATACCAGAGTTGGTCTCGCCCCAGCGTGGTGACTGAACGGTCTCGAGAGCGTGACCGTTGGTCTCGAGGAAGGTACCTACTTGGTCTACATACACGAGGTCCTGTCCGTCGCGGTCGGCGTCAGCCTTGAGTGGATCGCCGCTTCCGAAGTCGGCATACATGGGACCGCGGAGGAACATACCGTTGTATTCAGAGCCGTTGAAGGTGAAGTTCTGCTTGCGGATGTCCTTGTCGTCGAAGCGCTCCCATACAGCACCGAGCTTGTCGTTGTAGGGTGCGTCAAGGAAGCATGTTGCACCGATGGTACCACCTTCGGGCTGCACCTCGCCGGAGTTGTCGTAAGACGGTGTGAGGCAAGTACAGTTCCATGCGCCTATGTCAGCATACTTTTCTATGCCGCAATATTCGTTGTAGTTGTAAGGCATCATCTGCATGTTACGGTTGTTGCAGAGCTGGAAGTTGGCACCCTGTCCGTCCATGGTAGCGAAGGCAAACACCACCTCGGGGCTTTCGGTGTTGCCAATGCTGTAGAGGTGACGGTAGTCGCTGTCGATGGCATACTCGCCATACTTGCCGTTGATGATGTCCTTGCAGAGAGCCTCACACTCGGTGAAGTGCTTCTCGCCGATGAAGATTTCGCTGTTGAGGAGCATGCGGGCCTTGAGAATGCGGTTCACGCCCTGGTTCATGCGGGTGCGAGTTGAGTTGTCGCCGTTCTCCTTTGGCAGAGCGTCGAGAGTCTCGTCGAGCTCAGTCATGATGAAGTCGTAGATTTTCTTGCAACTGGTGTTGAAGTCGGGGTCGGCAGAACCGGGCACCTCAGACGTCACAGCAGTGTTGAGAGGCAGCGCACCACCCCACAGCTCGAAGAGGCTGTAGTAAGACCACGCTCTCATGAGGCGCACCTCAGCCACATACGATGCCATCTCGGCATCGGAGATGCCCACTGTAGAGCCGTCGAGAGTCTCGAGGTCGTTGAGCAGCTGGTTGGCAAGTCCCACGATAGTCCATGAGTTGCTCCATGCGTTGCTTATGATCTTCGACTCAGGTGACCATGTATGGGTAGAGAGCACGAACTTCTCGGCTTCGTCCCAGCCCCACTGTCCACCGTTCCATGTGCGCCATGTAATCTGGTCGGCACTGTATTCCTGCAGTTGGAAGAAATATTCGGGATATGTTGTTCCCGCCTGATTGTAGATGGAAGCCACGGCTCCCTCCACGCTTTCCTTGTTCTGATAGTAGACGCTTGCGTCGAGCTCGCCATATACTTTCTCGTCGAGGTCAGTAAGCCCTTCGAAGTCGGTACAGGAAGCGAAGCTCATGCCCATTGCCATTGCTATCAACCAGCTATATTTTGAACTTTTCATATATATGTTTCTTTAAATTGTTTACTATTGGTTGTTGTTGCTTATACAGCTTGTGTCTGTTCACCTATATATATTATATAATGTGTAGGCTGCTGGCAATCATCAGTGGAACTTCACAGTCAGACCGAGGCTCACCTGGAGAGTCTGAGGATATGCACTTGCCACGTCTACGCCCGGAGTGATACCGTTCTGGTCAACAATCGACGGGTCGTTGCCTTTGTAGCCAGTGATGGTGAAGAGGTTCTTTGCAGCCAGATAGACGCGTAAACTGTCGAGTAATGTGCGTGTCTTCGGACGGAAGGTGTAGCCGAGAGTCACGTTGTCGAGCTTCATGTAGTCGCCACGCTCCAGGAAGTAAGAGCTGATCACACCACCACCGCTCTTCACGTCGCGGTCGTCGGTATAGGCTGTGGTGAGCACGTTGTCGGTACCGCAACCCTGCAGGCCCATGCCATACTTACGCATGTTGAAGATCTTGAAGCCGAAGGCTCCGCGGAAGAGGAAGCTCAGATCCCAGTCCTTGTAAGAGAAGCTGTTGTTCCAAGAGAGGAAGTGCTTTGGTGCACCATTGCCGATGTTCACCTTGTCAGAAGCGTCAGCCTGGTTTGGCGACACTGCTTCGTTGTCCTTGTTGTATACAAGCATGTTGCCCTCGGCATCGGTACCTGCATAGCGGTAGCCGAAGAACTGACCAATCTTGCCACCTTCCTCTACACGGAAGAAGTATTCCTGTGTTCCCACGCCGGGTTTCTGATAGAGCTCGATGTAGGAAGCCTTGTAGATGTCGCTTGAGAGCTTGGTGAGCTTGGTTTGTCCGAACGACCAGTTCACTCCTGTGGTCCATTTCACGGGTGTCTTGTGGAGCACGTCATAGTCGAGCACTACTTCCACACCGGTGTTCTTGGTTGTACCCACGTTCACGAGTATGTTGCTGTAGATGAATGGAGGCTGCGGAGCAGTGTAGTTGTAGAGCAGGTCCTGAGAACGGCGGTCGAAATACTCAACGCTACCACGCAGGTGGCTGTCGAATGCCACGAAGTCGAGACCAACGTTGAATGATGTAGCCTTCTCCCATGCGAGGTCAGGGTTGGCGTTGCGGCTGGGTGCATAACCGTTCACCCACTGTCCGTTCATCACATATCCACCATAGGGTGCGTATGTGGCGAGCGATTTGTAGGCATCGAAGTCTGAACGACCAGTCTCACCATAGGAAATTCTGGGCTTCAAGCTCTGGAAGGTCTGTCCAAGGTTGTTCTCGAGGAACGGCAGACGAGTGAGCTCGATGGCAGCCGATGCTGACGGGAAGTTACCCCAGTGTGTGTCGTAACCGAACTTGGTGCTACCCTCGTGACGGAGTGATGCTGAGAGGAAGAGCATGTCTCTCCAGTTGTAGTTCACACGTCCGAAGATACCGATGAGTTTTGACTCAGTCTTTGAAGCGCTCATGCTTGCCAGACCTTCGTTCAAGTCGGTACCGCTTCCTATACCCCAGTATTTCATGTTGTCGAATGAGAAGTTGGCGTTAGCCTGATAGTCGCTCTCATAGTTGCTGCGCTCCCATGAGTAGCCAACCACAGCCTTGATTTCATGGTCGGGTATGGAGAAGATATAGTTGGCGAGCCACTCCCAGCGGTTGGTCCACCACTTCTGGTAGTTGATGTTTGCCTTACCAGTCTTGCCGTCCCAGCGTGAGGGGTCGGTATAGCTTGGTGCATAGTAGTGGGTCTTGAGGTCGTTGTACTGCAGTGCGTAGCTCACCGAGGTATTGAGGTTGTGGTGCTCTTTGCGGAGGAGCTGCAGTTTGATGTCGGCATTACCCAGCACATAGATGCGGTCGCCGTTGTTTGATATCTCATTGATGATTGACACAGGGTTGCGTGCGCCTGTGGCATCCTGCGGCTGATAGTAGGAACCATCCTCGTTGTATACAGGCATGGTGGGGTTCATGGTGAGTGCACGGTCAAACATGCTCTCGCCTTCCCAGTCTTCGTGTACCTTACGAGCGCTCAGTGAGGTATTGAAGGTGAGCAGCTTGTCGAGGGCTTTCTGCTCTACCACGAAACGACCGCCGTATTCCTGACGTCCGCTGGCACGGTCTATACCGTTACCTTTCTTCCAGTTGAGAGAAGCGCTGTAGAAGCCGTTCTTCGTTGCACCGTCGAGAGACACATACTGGTTGAGGGTGTAGCCAGCCTCGCGGGTGATGAGGTTGTACCAGTTGGTGTCGTAGCCATAGTCGGTGCCACGGCGTGAACGGCGGAATTGCTCTGCATTGAGCACGTCGGGATGAGACTTGGCGAAGTTCAGTGCGAGGTAGCTGTCGTAGGTCACGCTGGTGACGCCCTCAGCACCTGAGCCTTTCTTTGTTGTCACGAGGATAACACCGTTGGCACCACGGGTACCGTAGATGGCTGCCGAGCCGGCATCCTTCAGCACGGTGATTGACTCCACGTCCTGTGTAGAGAGGTTGCGCAGGTCACCTCCGGCGATACCGTCGATGACAATCAGCGGTCCGTTGCTTGCTGTGAGCGAACCAGCACCACGCACCTGGATAGAAGTCATGGCATTTGGGTTAGCGTCAGACTGTGCCGACACGTTCAGACCGGAAACCTTACCGGCGATGAGTCCCATCGGGTCTTGCACGGCACCCTGGTTGAACTGCTCCTTGCTGATCTGCACCACAGAGCTTGAGATTTCCTTCTTTGCCAGTGAGCCATAGCCCACTACCACCACCTCGTTGAGCACTTTGTTGTCCTCCTCGAGGATTACGTCCATTCCGTTGCGTGCTGCCACTTCCTGAGTGATGTAGCCCACATACGAAATCACGAGCGTTGCTCCGGGCTGGCATGGCACTGAGAAGTTACCATCCAGGTCGGTGACAGCTCCGCTTGTTGTGCCTTTCACCATGACACTTGCTCCGATGATGTCCTCACCGGTAGCATCCTTCACATGACCATTGATGGTCTGTGCCGACATGTCGATGGCAAAAAACATGACTGCGCATAGCATCAGCATGCGACAAAAGAGATTTTTGCTTTTTTCCATGTTGTTTTTGTTTAAAGTTAGTGAATTATGTTAATACTATTTTCTGTTGTCTGTAGTCGTTGGTCATCTGGCAACCTTTTCGATGCGTATGGCGGCACCACCACTGCGGGCAAGCCTCAGCGTGAGCGTGGTGGCAGCGGTAACCTCCACCTGACGTATGCCCATGGCATAGGGATTGGTCTCGTAGTCGGCATCGGGGGCATCTTCATAGATAATGGCGCGGTAGGTGGAGCCTTCGTCAAGGAATGTCAGTGGCAGCTCAATGGTGCGCGCCTCCTCATTGGTGATGGAACCGATGAACCAGCTGTCGCCACCGCGCTGCTTCCTTGCCACGGTAACATACTTGCCTATCTCTCCGTTGGGTACGAGGGTCTTGCTCCATGTGGTGGGACAGCTCTCGATGAAGGTAAGTGCGGGTTGTCCCTCATAGTTTTCAATGGCATCGGCTGCCATCTGCAACGGGCTGTAGATTACCACGAACTCTCCGAGCTGCTTGGCGAGTGTGGAGTGTGGGTGCGTGCCTTTGACCACCTCCGAGAAATTGAATATTGCCGGAGTGAAGTCGGTGGGACCAGCCAGACAGCGTGTGAAAGGCAGTGTCACGGTGTGGGCTGGCGGGTTTCCGCCTCTCATGTCCCATGCGTTGTACTCCTGTCCGCGCACACCTTCCTGCGTCATGAAGTTTGGCCATGTGCGCTGTATGCCGGTAGGCATGGCAGGCTCGTGGTTGTCAATCATTATCTGGTATTTGGCTGCCGTCTCCACGACCTTACGGTAGTGGCGTATGCCATACTGTGATTTGGCGAGCTCCTTGCCGTCGAGCAGGTGACCCACATATCCGGTCTTCACGGCGCGTATGCCCATGCGATGATACCATGCGAAGGCGCTGTCCATCTCCTCTTCAATGAGCTGGGCATTGCCCCAAGACTCCATGTGTCCGATGAAACGCACGCCTTTGGAGAGTGCATAGCGGCACACCTCTTCAATGTTGAAGTCGGGATATGCTTTCAGGTAGGTGATTTTCTCTCCCTGTCCCCATCCGGGGTTCCATCCTTCGGCGAGCACTCCGCTGAAGTTGTGCTTCGCAGCAAAGTCGATATATCGTTTCACGTTGTCGGTGGTGGCTCCGTGGTTGGGTCCCATCTCCCAGGTGTTCTGCTTCTTGTGTATGCTCCACCATATACCGATGTATTTTCCGGGCTCTATCCATGAGGTGTCGGCAATCTTACTGGGTTCATTGAGGTTGAGCATCATGCGCGAGAGCATCAGGTCGCCGGCGGTTTCACCTATTATTATTATACGCCATGGCGAGCTGAGCTGCTTATCGGCATACACCTTCACTCCGTTGCGCCATGGCGTGAGTGCCGTCTGTAGGGTCACTCCCTTGCTGTTGGCAGCCACGGTGGCGAGGTTTATGCTGGCATAGTCTTCAAGGGCTGCCTCATGGAGTGCCATGAAGAGGTTGGGAGCATATTCGATGGTCACGGGAGCACACATGGTGTCCTTCTGTGAGAGAAGCTGTCGGCGGTATATTCCCTCGAAATACTCGGTGCGGTTTGAAGGGATAGACCATGCCTGGGCATCATGTGCCAAGGCATATTCGGTCTTTTCCTCCATGATTTGAAAATTATCGAGAGAATTTTGCGCTGGTATTTCATATCTGAAAGCCACACCGTCGTCGAACACCCGGAACACGATGTTGAGCTGTCGGCGTGGTGAAGTGCGCTGACGGTATTTCACCCTCAGCTCGTTGTAATTGTTTCTGATGGTCTCGTCTTCACCCCAAGGCTGTGTCCATGTATCGTCGTGAGAGGTCTTGGTGGTGTTCACCACTGTCATGTTCCTGTCAAGGTTTCCATCGTTGAGTTGGAAGCCGAGGTGTGAAGTGTTTATTATCTTTTCGGAATTTCTCACCACGCTGTAGCACGGCATGCCGTTGTCTGTTCCCACGGTCACGCTGATAGTCTTGTCGGGTGAGCTTACTGTCAGTGAGTTTCCCTTTGCATGTGTTCCTATTGTTACTGATGCCAATAACAACAATACTGCTGCTTGCTTGATCATAAGTCTTTAGTTACGTTTTGTTTGCTGAATTGTTCACAAAAGTAAAAAAATCTTTAACTGGTTAAAACGCATACAAGCAAACATCAAAACAAAAAAAACTTGTCAACATTGAATATCAGCCGTTTACGTTCATATCTCATCTAATATATCAAAAACCTCTCATAGCATGTTTCGGGTGAAAAATGCAGATTATTTAACTTTTGGAAGGCGGACTGGGTGAAAACCTTCATAAATAGTGCCCTCATGAGTGGTTTCAATGGCATTCAGACCGTCAACGAGGGTGATAGTGGTGGAAAAAGGATATACCGATAAGGTTGAAAAAATGGCAAAATGACGAAAAACAAAGCCATTTCATCGGCATTTTTAAGAAAAATGAGAAATGGTTTGGACTGAACGAGAGGAAGACAGAAAAACAAAAGGCGCACCGTCCTGATAGGGATAGTGCGCCTTTTACTATGTAAGTTGTGAGGGTGTTTCTATACAAACGACTCTATCATTCTCACCTCATCTTCAAAGGTTTCCTTTCGTATGGCTTTTGCCTTGAGCTTTGAGCGGTAGGTATAGATGGTGGTTATCGAAGAGCGCAGTATGCTTGCAATCTTCTGGTTGTCGCTGATGCCGAGTCGTATGAGTGCGAGCACGCGCAGCTCGGTGTTCAGCTTCTCACCTTTCACCTCCGTACGGTTCTGCGGTTCAAGCAGGTTGTTTACCTCTTCCACGAAGGTGGGATATATTTTCAGGAAGGTGTTGTCGAAATTCTGGTAGAACATCGTCGTGAGCTCGGTGATATACTTGGTGCTCTTGAGCTCGGCATAGAGTTCAGGCAGCTTCTTGTCGCGTGCGAGCCTGTTCTCGAGCTTGCGCTGCTCGTCGGCGCTGTCGATGTAGGAGCTGCACAGGTCGAGGAACCTGCCGATGTATTCGTCTTTAATGGTGTTGCTCTCCTTCATCTTCGTGCTGGTCTCCTCAAGCTGCTTGAGGTTGTCGTTGAGAAGCTGGTTCATCTCTCTCACTTTCTGGTTGGCTTCCTTGCGTTTCTTCAGGTAGCGGAGCATCATGAAGACAGCAACCACGAGCATGAGAGTAACTATTGAGAGGCAAATGATGAGCCATCTGGCATGGTTAGACTGTGTGGTCTTCATGCTGTCGTAGGCTTTCACTATGCCCGGCACGAGGGCTGCCGCCTGCTGGTTGCGCAGCATGGTGCCATAGAAGTTGGCATTCTCTATAGCCTCGTTGAGATAGCGGAAGGCTCTGTCGGTGTCGCCCTTGGCAAGGAGTATGGCTGAGAGCTCTCTCAAGGCATTGTTCTCGGCTATTGCAGCCCGTGAGTCGGATATGGCACTGAGCAGTAGGTAGTATTCTTTCTTTTGCCCGTTCTTGAGGTGGTCGTAGAAGTAAGCCAGGGTACTGGTTACTATGGAGTAGTTGCGCTCACCCTCGCGCAGGGTCTTGAGGAGTGTCTCAAGGCGGTTGATGGCTTCCTTCACCTTGCCGTTCTCACATAGGAATACCGCCTGCGAGAAGCCGTATTCGAAGGTTGTGGGGTCGGCAGTGTCTATTATTTGCTGTCTGTAGGTCTGCGCCCTGTCGTGGTAGAGGTTGAAATATCTTGTGTTCACGGCAAACTCCGACTGGAAGAGGTTGAGTTCTCCAAGCTGGTTGTAGTATTCCACCTTGGTCTTGTCGTCGAGCTGGTCGGGATTGAGCTCGTTGAGTGTGAGTTCTGCCTGGTCGAAGAGTCCCGATACCGAAAGTATGTGGGCGAGATGGAGCTTGCTGAGTGCTTCCTTCGAGGCATCGCCCAGCTTCTGTGCCGTGACCACGTTGCTCATCACATACTTGTAGGCGGAGTCGTACTTGAATGCGCAGTATTCGTTGTAGAGACGGTCTTGCAGTGCATAGCGCTCGCTGTCGCCGAGGCGTGGGTCGTCGAGTCCAGCCCTCACCACTTCTATGCGTTTCTCCTTTTCTGAATATATCCGTTCCCTATTGTCGAGCAGGCTGTCGAGCGTTACATACAGTTTACCCAATTCGCTTGTGCTGCCTGTTTCTGCAGCACACAGCGGCATGGTAAACAGCACTGCATAGATGATGCAACCAATGGTTTTCATATTTATGTGGTAAAAATCAAAAATGTTATAGTTCGTATGTATGCGTTTACAAAAGTATTAAAATAATGTAAAACTGAAAAACATTTTGTAACTATATTTTACAAAGAACATACTAATTAACTTTTTTCAACAAAAAAGTCTGTCAACCATAGTGATTGACAGACTCCTTATGTAGCGAGGGTGGGTCACGATCCCACGACCTCCGGATTATGAATCCGACGCTCTAACCAGCTGAGCTACCTCGCCATCCATTTGTTTTTGCGGCTGCAAAGGTAAGTGTTTTTTTTCATTCCCGCAAACTTTTGACAAATATTTTTGTTCTTCGGCGGCAGTTGGCAAAATCATTGGCAAAAAGTAACGCAGATATTAGCTTTCCGAAGGTCAGAAAACTCACTTTCTGGGTGAATTTTCAAATCCGTGGAACAGTTAACAAATGTGAACGAAAAATATTCTCCGCACAGTGAGAAAACGAAAGAGCCACTTTTGCGTTGCGAAAGAGGCTCTTTTAAAACGCCCCTTTCAACCGTTTGACAGTCAATGAGTTACAAAGGCTATTTTTTGAGCCTTTCATAAGCTCCAAATGTTAAAGAAACGTTTCAACATTTTACATCCTTTTACATTTATTCACAAAATGTTTCACGCACTTTTTCACCTCCTAAAGAGCGTTTTTACCACCCCCACGAAAACACCCGTCAAAGTATGGGATGGAGCGAAGACAAGAGGCAATTACACATAAAATATATAAAAAAGAGGGATAGATGGATTATTTTGTTTAATTTTGCAGGCTGAACGCGCATATACATGCGCACGCACACACAAAGTAAGCATGCTTCGGATAAAGAAACTCGACCTTTTTATTCTGCGGCAGTTCCTTATGCTGTTTGCCGGAACGTTCTTCATCAGCCTGTTCGTGCTGATGATGCAATTCCTGTGGCGCTATGTAGACCAGCTCATAGGCAAGGGTCTGTCGCTCATGGTGATGGCAGAGTTTTTCTGGCACATGGCACTGATGATGGTTCCGCAGGCACTGCCCCTGGCAATACTGCTGTCGTCGCTCATCAGCTACGGCAACCTGGGCGAGAGCTCTGAGCTCACGGCGATAAAAGCCTCGGGAGTGTCGCTGTTCAGGTCGTTCCGCTCGCTTATAGTGTTCTGCGTGGGAGTGATGATAGCTTCGTTTGTGTTCCAGAACAACATTGGTCCGCAGGCACAGAAGAAGCTGGCGCAGCTCCTGCTGTCGATGAAACAGAAGAGCCCCGAGCTCGAGATACCCGAAGGAGTGTTCTACGACGGCATACCACAGACAAACATATATGTACAGAAGAAAGACCTCGAGAGCGGCAAGCTCTACGGCATAATGATCTACAAGATGACCGACAGCTATGAGGATGCCGCCATAATACTCGCCGACTCGGGAATGATGCAGTCGACGGCAGAGAAGAAACACCTGCTGTTGAACCTGTGGAGCGGAGAGTGGTTTGAGAACATGAGGTCGCAGGAGATGGGAGGCAGCGCATCGGTGCCCTACCGACGCGAGACCTTCGCCCACAAGCGCATAGTGCTGGACTTCGACGGCGACTTCAGCCTCACCGATGCCGCCGGCATCTCGTCGAACGCCCGCACGAAGAGCCTCAAGCGCATCAGCCGCGACATTGACTCGCTCAACGCCTTCTACGACAGCATAGGACACGCCTACTATGCCGATGCCAAGAGAATGTACTACAACAGCGTGCCGAAGGCACGGGGCGACTCGCTCAAAGCCATAAAGATGGCAGCAGCAACGGCCATGAACCCCGACACGATGTATGAACACCTCACGGCAGAAAAGAAACGGCGCGCGCTAAACAGCGCACTCAACCAAGTGCAGTCGGAGATGAGCGACCTGGAGTTCAAGAGCATGATTACCAGCGACGGCGACAAGGAGATACGCCAGCACAAGATAGAGGCAATAAACAAGTTCACACTCGCACTCTCGTGCATGATATTCTTCTTCATAGGCGCACCGCTCGGAGCCATCATACGCAAGGGAGGACTCGGAGTGCCAATCATCGTGTCGGTGCTGGTGTTCATTGTATACTACATACTCGACAACACAGGCTACCGCATGGCACGCAACGGACTGTGGACCATAGGTTTCGGCAAGGGACTCTCGCCGGCGGTGCTCATACCACTGGCAGCCTTCGTGACATATAAGGCAAACAACGACTCCACGGTGTTCAACATCGACATGTACCGCAACATGCTCATGCGCATGCTCGGACTGAGAATGAAGCGAAGCATAGCAAGCAAGGAAGTGATAATAAACGACCCACGCTATGCCGACGACGCACAGAGGCTGAGACTCATCACCGAAGAGATAGAAGCCTACTCAAGAGACCACCACCTGAAGACACCACCGGACATAGTGAAGGTGTTCTTCAGATACGAGCCCGACAACACCATAGAGAACATTAGCCAGAAGCTCGAGGAAGTGATTGAAGACCTCGCAAACACACGCGACAGGGTGATACTCACCGAGATAAACAAATACCCCATGCTCGCCGTGAAAGCCCACACCCGCCCCTTCGAGCGCCGGTGGATGAACATAGCGGCGGCAGTGATAGTGCCGGCAGGAGCATTCTTCTACTTCAGGATGTGGAGATTCAGGCTTCGTCTCTATCGCGACCTCAAGACCATAAAGCAAGCCAACGGCACCATAGTGAAGAGAATAGAACGCAAATTCACCGGCGGCAAGACCGCATAATATAATAAAAGGTGGAAAAACAACAATAAATGCCCTAGAAGACCCTATAAAACAACACACCATCATGAACGATTTCAAGCTAAGCAGCATAGAAGACGCTGTAAAAGACTTCAGAGAAGGGAAATTCCTCATAGTAGTTGACGACGAAGACCGCGAAAACGAAGGCGACCTGATAATAGCCGCAGAGAAAATAACACCCGAAAAGGTGAACTTCATGCTCAAGAACGCACGAGGACTGCTCTGTGCACCCATCACACTGAGCAGATGTGAGGAACTCGACCTGCCCAGACAGGTGAGCGACAACACCTCGATGCTCGGAACACCATTCACCGTGACCATTGACAAGCTCGAAGGATGCACAACAGGAGTGTCGGCACACGACAGAGCTGCAACAATAAACGCACTCGCAGACCCCACATCCACACCACAGACCTTCGGCAGACCCGGACACATAAACCCACTCTACGCACAAGACAACGGAGTGCTCAGACGCTCGGGACACACAGAGGCAGCCATAGACCTGTGCCGCATGGCAGGGCTCTACCCCGCAGGAGCACTCATGGAGATAATGAACGAAGACGGAACCATGGCACGCATGCCGGAGCTCCAGAAGATGGCACAGCAGTGGGGCATGAAAATAATCACAATAAAAGACATGATAGCCTACAGGCTCAAGACAGAGTCGCTCATAGAAGTAGGCAACGAGGCTGACATGCCCACCAAATACGGACACTTCAAACTAATACCCTTCCGACAGAAAAGCAACGGACTCGAACACATGGCACTCATCAAAGGCACATGGAAGGACGACGAACCAATACTCGTGAGGGTACACTCATCATGCGCCACAGGAGACATACTCGGCAGCCAGCGCTGCGACTGCGGCGAACAGCTGCACAAAGCCATGGAGATGATAGAGAAAGAAGGCAAGGGAGTGCTCATATACATGCAGCAGGAAGGACGCGGCATAGGACTGATGAACAAGATTGCCGCCTACAAACTGCAAGAAGAAGGACTCGACACCGTGGATGCCAACCTGCACCTCGGCTTCAAACCCGACGAACGCGACTACGGATGCGGTGCACAGATGCTCAGACAGCTCGGAGTACACAAGATGAGACTCATGACAAACAACCCCACCAAACGAGTGGGACTTGAAGCCTACGGACTCGAAATAGTGGAAAACGTACCGATAGAGATAAGCCCCAACAAATACGACTACGACTATCTGAAAACAAAGAAAGAACGAATGGGACACAACCTGCACCTATAGGCCAGGCAACACACCCCATGTTGACAACTGACACCACATAAGTCAAGAAAAGCAAAAAAACGACAGCTTTATTCGTTCGAAAACAATAAAATGATTACTTTTGCAGTTAAATAATAACAAAAAGCACAACCAAATGGCACAACTATCCAACAGATTAAACAGACTCGCACCATCGGCAACACTCGCTATGTCGCAGAAAAGCAGCGAGATGAAAGCTCAAGGCATAGACGTGATAAACATGAGTGTGGGAGAACCCGACTTCAACACACCTGACCACATAAAAGAAGCCGCAAAGAAAGCAGTTGACAACAACTGGTCACGCTACTCACCAGTGCCAGGCTACGCAGACCTCAGAGAAGCCATAGTGGCTAAACTCAAGAACGAGAACAACCTCAGCTACACCACCGCAGAGATACTCGTGAGCAACGGAGCCAAGCAAAGCGTGTGCAACGCCGTGATGGCACTCGTGAACCCCGGCGACGAAGTAATCATACCCACACCCTACTGGGTGAGCTACCCACAGATGGTGAAACTCGCTGGAGGAGAACCCATATTCGTGAACGCAGGCTTCGAACAGAACTTCAAGATGACAGCCGAGCAACTTGAGAAAGCCATCACACCAAAGACAAAGATGCTCATACTCTGCTCACCAAGCAACCCCACCGGAAGCGTATACACCAAAGACGAGCTCAAAGCACTCGCCGACGTGATACTCAAGCACGACGACCTGTTCGTGCTCGCCGACGAGATATACGAACACATAAACTATGTGGGACACCACGAGAGCATAGCACAGTTCCCGGGAATGAAAGACAGAGCCATCATCATTAACGGAGTGTCGAAAGCCTACGCCATGACAGGATGGAGAATAGGATACATGGCAGCACCCGAATGGATAGTGAAAGGATGCAATAAACTGCAAGGACAATACACCAGCGGACCATGCTCGGTGAGCCAGAAAACAGCACAGGCAGCCTACACCACCGACCAACAGTGCGTGGAAGACATGCGACAGGCATTCCAACGCAGAAGAGACCTCATAGTGGAACTCGCCAAAGACATACCGGGACTCGAGGTGAACACACCACAGGGAGCATTCTACCTCTTCCCCAAATGCAGCAGCTTCTACGGAAAGAGCTACCAGGGAAAGACAATAAACAACTCCACCGACCTGGCAATGTATCTGCTTGAAGTAGGACATGTGGCAACAGTGGGAGGCGACGCCTTCGGCGACCCCGAATGCTTCCGCATGAGCTACGCCACCAGCGACGACAACATCAGAGAAGCCATGAGACGCATAAAAACCGTACTCGCACAACTCAAATAAAACATCACCGCAGCCCGCACCACGGGCTGCGGTAAACAAAGGCAGCATACAAGAAAGCCTACACTGACAACCACAACCATGAAAAATAACTGACAACAAGAGAAACCAAAGAACAAAACAATAAAAAAAGTGATTGTTAAAAGTTCTTAAATACCCTCTTTATTCCATGGTAATTGCTATCTTTGCGCAGATGTTACACGCAGAAATAACACACCCCATTGTAACAATCCATGGAAAAGAACTTTAAATCAGACAATTATTAACATCTTAAATTTATCCAATAACTAAAAATTAAAATTCAATTTTATGGCAACTACACAACAAAAAGCAGTAGCCCCCAAGAAAAAGTCTGAGGGCTTCCAGGGAGTAAGAGGCGCATTCTGGATCATCGTCGTTTGCTTCATCATCGCAATCTGTCTGTTCAACTTCTGGATGGGACGCGAAGCTAACTTCGCCGATGCATCAAGGGAAACACCTATCAACGTTTGGGGTACAATCTTCAAGGGTGGTGTTATCGTGCCTATCATCCACACACTGTTGCTCACCGTGCTCGCACTCTCTATCGAGCGCTGGCTCGCTCTGAAGACAGCTTTCGGAAAAGGCTCACTGCCTAAGTTCGTGGCAAACATCAAAGACGCTCTCAACAAGAACGACTTCGCCAAGGCACAGCAGCTCTGCGACAACCAGAAAGGTTCTGTAGCCAACGTGGTATCAGCTTCTCTGAATGCCTACAAGGAAATGGAAGCAACAGCAGGTATCAAGAAGGCACAGAAGGTGGCTAAGATACAGCAGGCTCACGAAGAAGCATCACAGCTTGAGATGCCTACCCTGACCATGAACCTCCCGATGATTGCTACCATCGTAACTCTCGGTACACTGACCGGTCTTCTCGGTACTGTGGTCGGTATGATCCGTTCATTCTCCGCACTTTCTGCAGGTGGTGGTGCTGACTCAGCAGCTCTTTCTGCCGGTATTTCTGAGGCACTTATCAACACCGCATTCGGTATCGGTACTTCTTGGTGCGCCGTTGTAGCTTACAACTACTACACCAACAAGGTTGACAAGTTGACATTCGCCCTCGACGAGGTTGGTTATTCAATTGCTCAGACATACGAAGCAAACCACGGAGAAGAAGCTTAATTTTTGCTAACCCTTTAAACAATTTATCACTATGGGTAAAGTAAAAGTTAAGAAGAGTGACGTCTGGATCGACATGACACCAATGTCCGACGTGATGACCCTGCTTCTGACTTTCTTCATGCTCACCTCCACATTCGTGAAGAACGAGCCCGTGAAAGTCAACACTCCAGGATCAGTCTCAGAGATAAAGGTGCCCGAGAACGGCGTACTGACCATACTGGTGAGTCCCGAAAAGGACAAAGCCGGCAAGCCCACGGGCGAAGGTCAGGTGTTTATGAGCATTGACAACACGGATCAGCTCGGTGCCACGCTCGACGACATGGCAGGCCGATTCGGTATAAGCTTGAATGGAAATCAAATCAAGACCTTCAGACTGGAGTCAACCTTCGGCATCCCAATGAAAGAACTGCCAGGATATCTCTCCATGTCAAGCCAGAACCGTTCAAAGGTATTGCCCACCAAAGGCATACCCCTCGACAGCATCGACGGAGGAATGAGCGAGTTCCAGCAGTGGGTTGACGCAGCACGTACAGCCAACGAGGAAATAAAGATTGCCCTCAAGGCAGATGCCGCCACACCCTACAAGACCGTGAAGAAGGTCATGAACGAGCTCCAGGATATGGATGAAAGTCATTACTACATGATTACAAATCTCAAAACATCGGAGGACGAATAATGGCTAAGAAAGAAAGCAAACAGAAAAAGATTAATGTGCGCGTCGACTTTACGCCGATGGTGGACATGCTCATGCTTCTCATTACGTTCTTCATGCTTTGTACCACGCTGAGCAAGCCCCAGACCATGGAGCTTACCATGCCAAGTAATGACAAGAACACGCAGGAAGAGCAGAAAAACGAAGCCAAGGCTTCTGAGACGGTGACACTCTATGTTGCTGCCAACAACAAGCTCTACTACGGAGAAGGTATACCCGAGTACAACAACCCCGCATGGCTCAAGGAAACCACATGGGGTGAAAAGGGCATACGCACCGTGCTGCGCGAGCATGCTACAGAAAACGGAACAAAACCAGTGAAACGCATTGAGCTGGCTGTGAAGGCACTCAACCAGAAGAAAGCAAAACAACCACTGCTCTATCCCGACAGCGTATATCAGAAAGAGCTGATAAAGATTAAGGGCGGTGAGCTTGAAGACGGTAAGATACCTACACTGACCATCGTGATCAAGGCCACAGACAATGCATCATACAAGAACCTGGTTGACGCTCTCGACGAAATGCAGATCTTGAGTATCGGTACCTATGTGATCGACAAAATCAACGATGACGACATGAAGTTGCTCACATCGAGAAATGTCGCAATCTAAGATACCGAAGAGTACCAACAAGTAAAACAAGAAAACAATGGCAAAAATTGATTTGATTGACCCGAAATGGGTGGACATGGTTTTCGAGAAGAAGAACAAAGCCTACGGAGCCTACCAGCTGCGCAAGGGTACTTCCAACCGAAACATAAAGTCTATCATCATACTGGTCGTTGCTGCAGGTCTCGTGGGTGGTTTCCTCGCATACAAAGTGCATGCTGACAAAGTGGCTGCCGAAAAGCAAGCCTACATGGAAGCTCTGGAACTCTCAAAGCTGCAGGAGCAGGCTAAGAAAGAGCAGAAGAAGGAAGAAAAGAAGATTCAGCCTAAGATTGAGCCTAAGAAGGAAATTCCTGAGGTGAGAGAATCTCAGAAGTTTACCGCACCGGTAATCAAGAAAGACGAACTGGTGAAAGAGGAGAATCAGGTGAAGCAGATGGACGCACTCAAAAAAGACGTTGCCGTGTCTAACCAAGACCAGGAAGGTACGAAAGACCGTACCGTGGAGGCAGTGAGAAACGACATCGCCGTGAACGTGCCGCCACCACCAGTAGAGAAGAAGGAAGAAGTGAAGCAAGTGGTTGAAAACAAGGTATTCGACATTGCCGAGCAGATGCCTTCATTCAAAGGTAACGTAAACCAGTGGCTGAGCCAGAACCTTACCTATCCGGCAGTAGCTGCCGAAAACGGTATCCAAGGACGCGTAATCGTGAACTTCGTCGTTGAGAAAGATGGTAGCATCAGCAACGTACAGGTGGTTCGCAGCGTAGACCCCGCACTCGACCGCGAGGCAGTGAACGTGGTGAAACGAATGCCGAAATGGAACCCAGGTATGAACAACGGCCAGCCGGCACGCGTGAAGTTCACCCTTCCTGTAACCTTCAAACTGCAATAGTTTAATGAAAAGAACGATATTCTACAGCATTGTAGGATTGATACTGTTAACCGGTGCTTCTTGCTCAGGCGAGAAGAAACCGGTTAACGGTAGAACAGATACACCGACGTCAGGGACGATTCAGTTCGTCTCTGACGAAAGTTTTAGTCCTATAATAGAAGAGTTGAGAACCCAATTTGAGTTCAAATACCCCAAGGCTCACCTTGAGCCACTCTACACCAACGAGATAGAAGGCCTCCAGATGCTCAAAGACATGAAGACATGTCTGCTCATCACATCAAGAGCCCTTCTGCCAAGTGAGATTGCTTACTTCAAGACCAAGCGTCAGCTGCCGCAGTGCTTCCCCATAGGCTACGACGGACTGGCTCTGATTGTGAACAAGCAGAATGCTGACACCTGCATAACAGAGAAAGATGTCAAGCGAGTATTAAGCGGTGAGGTGAAAGACTGGAGCGAGATTGTTCCAGGCTCTAAACGCGGAAACATTGAAGTGGTGTTTGACAACAAACAGTCGGCAACACTCCACTTCGTAGTCGATTCCCTGCTCGGAGGCAAGCCCATCAACAGCGACAACATCGTGGCTGCCAAGACCAGCAAGGACGTGATAGACTATGTCGACAAGACACCCAACGCCATAGGAGTGATTGGCTCCAACTGGCTCAATGACAAGCGCGACAGCACCAACACCACCTTCAAGAAGAACATTCATGTGATGTCGGTATCGGTGAAAGACAAAGCCACGCCAGCCAACAGCTGGAAACCATACCAGGCATACCTGCTCGACGGTCGTTACCCGTTTGCAAGAACGCTCTACGCCATCGTCGTGGATCCGCAGAAGAAACTCCCTTGGAGCTTCGCCAACTACATTGCCGGACCAACAGGACAACTCATCATATTCAAGTCGGGACTGCTGCCCTATCGCGGCGACATAACGATAAGAACCGTAAACACGAAAAGAAAATAGGCAAGGCTTTTAAACCAACAGCCAACGCCAGCGTCAATATCATCAGAGAACTGAAACAAGAATTATCAACCTTCAAAAAACAAATAAGATTATGAAAGCAATGAAATATTTAGTGATGGGAGTCCTGATGGGTATCTCGGTTCCCACAATGGCACAGGAAGCTGACTTCAATTCAGCACTCAAGCCTGTGGCACAAGCAATGAAAGACAACCCTGCCGGCGCAGAGAAGATGGCAAAAGACTTCTTGAAGCTCTACAAGAAGAACCCTGAGGCTGTGCTCGCACTCGGCAGCTCGTATCTCACAGTGAAAAACTTCACCAAAGCCGACGAGATGGCAGAGATGGTGCTCACACGCTTCAAGAAAGACAACAAGGCACAGGCTGAAGCCTACATCCTCAAAGGCGACATCGAAGCAGTGAAGGAAGAAGCCGGCAACGGTGGTGACGCTGCATCACACTACGCCACAGCCATGAGTCTCGATCCACAGAACCCCACAGGCTACATGCGCTACGCATCGGTTTACCGCAAAATCAGCCCAGAGCTCGTGGAAAAGACCTACAACGAGCTGCGCAAGAACATCCCGGGCTTCCCCATAGAGGCCGAGGCAGGTCACTCTTTCTTCAGCGGAAACAAGTTTGACAAAGCCTTCGAGAACTTCGCCAAATGTGACATCGACAAGCTCGATGAAGGCAAGCTCGTGGAATACCTCGTGTCGGCAGTTCAGATAAACAAATACCCCGAGGCTCTGAAGATTGCCAACTTCGGTGGTAAGAAATTCGCCGAGAACGCTACTTTCGCACAGCTCGGACTGTGGTCAGCTGTTGAGACCGAGAACTTTGCCGAAGCAGAGAACATTGCAAAGCGCTACCTCACACTCAAAGGCGACAAGAACGCTACCGACTACACCTACTACGGTAAGGCTCTCATGGGACAGAACAAGTTTACCGAGGCTATAGAGAAATTCAACAAGGCCATGGAGGTGAACCCCGAAGCTACAGAACCGCTGGCACGCATCTCTGAGACCTACACCAAGATGGGTGATGAGGACAAGGCACTTGAGTACAGCGAGAAACATCTTGCAAAGAACAAGAATGCAAACATCATCGACTATGCCAACCTCGCACAGATCTTCGTGAACAAGGCTGAGAAGGGCGATGCTGCCACCAACTACTCCAAGGCTCTGAGCATCTACGACCAGATGATTGCCAAGTTCCCCGAATATGCCTCATGGACCAACGGTATCGCTGCCGGCATAGCTGACAAGGCTGGCAAAGAAGACCTCGGTGCCCAGTACAACCAGAAGATTGTTGACGAGCTTGGCAACAACAGCAACCTCAACGACAACCAGAAAGGCTATCTCAAGCAGGCTCTCCGCAAGCTCGGCTACTACTACTGGGGCGAAAAGAACAACCTCGATGCTGCCAAGCCTTACTACGAGAAGCTCATACAGCTCGACCCGAACGACAAGAACGCCAAGGCTGCCCTCGGCATTGAATAATAACAATGGAGAACTGACACGTTTTCCCACAAACAAAAGCGCGACAACCAACAATGGTTGCCGCGCTTTTGTTGTATATGGTGGGTCCTATTGATCCGCTCTTCTTGTCTCATCCTGCTGTTCGTGATACGAATGGCTCAGATCGAGATAGTTGAAGTTGTGCTGACGTTGCTTTTCAGCAGGCGGAAGTTGCATGTAGTTGCCATACTTATGCGAAAGATAAGTGTCAGCCTGCGCCACTCCACACACCTCTTCCCCCTCAAAACCATATTTGACAGGTTTGCCTAAGACCGTCTTTGGCATTGCTCCTCGTTGCCCGTCATCATAGTCGGCAACCAGCTCTGACGTGTCATAGTCGTATGAAGTGAGTATGTTGCGTATTTTTTCCTGTACATCCTTCAGCTTGTATGTTTTCCTACACAGCAATGGAACCCATGAACTTGGTCCGTGTCCATGCTTGTATGGGTCGCGATACATCAGGTAGAGCACGCGCTTGTAGTATTCATATCTTGCGAACTGCCACCAGCGGCGCAATTTATTTCCAGGAACAGCATCCAAGGGGAACACATCAATGTAAATTCCACCTACATATTTCAAATGCATTCTTTCGATGAGCGTAGTGCTGCCGTCTTGAATTTTTGCGAATGGCAATGGATAAGTGCTGTCTGTTTCGGCACAAACAAGCTCATAAGGTTTCGGTAGCCATTCGTAGCAATGGGAAATAAGCTTGTCGTAGTCGGGGCGTGGCATGGCAATGTCTATGTCATCGTCCCATGGAATAAACCCTTTGTGGCGCACTGCTCCAAGCATTGTTCCTGCCCAGATGTAGTAGGTAAGTCCGTGATCCAGACACACCTTGTCAATGCTGAGCAATATTTTCAGTATCTTATTGTGTACTTCTTTTATACTGTAGTCAGCCATAGTGATGAGTTATAACAGGTGTTGCGGAACGTTGTCCTTAGCATTTTGAAAATCGTCAGGAGTATCAAGTTCCATTGAGAAATAGTCTGTTGTGTCAACAACCTTAAACTGCCATCCTTTAGGAATGAGCCTTTCAAATGCCATCTCGTAGAAAACATCTATGAGGTTTTCGTTGTTAATCATCGTGTCAAGCTCGTCATAGAGAGCCGAACTGTACTGAACAGAAATCTTTTCTACCCCCACCGACTCGCCAATGGCATCCTCTATTCTACATGTTTTGCTGAGTTCGGTAATGCGGAAATGCTCGTCCACCACTACTTTCATCTCTTCTTCGCCCAGCTCATGACGGTTCATGGCAAGTGCCGAACCCTCTTCCTGTGATATGCGTTTTACGAGTTGAGGGTCAAGGAGAATGTCGCTGTCAAGCAGCAGAAACTCTTTTCCGCGCACAATCTTGCCTGCCATCCATAGCGAAAAGATGTTGTTGTTGTGCTCATAGTCGGCATTATGCAAAAAACAGAAGTGCAATGGAGCCTGCTGCCGTGCATCTCCATCTTCCGCTGAAGGTTTGTTTATTTCATGCCAGAGCCTCACCTCCTCGTGTATCATGTCGGCTTTGTAACCAGTAACAATAACATATTCGCTGATGCCGCATGCTTTCAGGGCATCAAGGGCACGCCAGAGGAGCGAGCGGTTGCCTATCTTCAGCAAGCACTTAGGGCAGTGGTCTGTAAGGGGGCGAAGCCTCTTTGCCATTCCTGCTGCGAGTATTACGCCATACATAATGATTAAATATCGGGGATTATAGTGTTACTTGTTTTTAAACACCTTTACTATCGTGTCACAAACGGCTTGGGTTTGCTCTTTTCTGCCGAGCGTTATGCGGACGCACGACTCCAGCCCCTTGTCTGTCATGAACTTGATTTTATAGTCTTGTGCAGCCAGAGCTTGCTGCAATCTGTCCTTTATCTCAAGCGGATACTTTATAAGTATGAAGTTTGCAACACTCTTATAGACCTTGAAACCCTCTAATTTTCCCAGTTCACGCTTGTAGAGCTGCCGTCCCCATTCCATGTCATCAGCAACATGGCGGTAGTGCTCATCACTGCTCAGGGCAGCCAGTGCCACAGCCTCTGAGAAGCGGTTGTAGCCAAGATATTTGTTTACATAGCTCACAAACTGCTCGTGTCCTTTACCAATGAAACCAAAACCCACGCGTAATCCGGGCAACCCGTAGAACTTTGAGAGTGTACGCGAAATGATGAGGTTGGGATAACGGTTAACCAGCGGGGCAATATAGTCGGTATCTGTTGTAATAAACGATGCGTAAGCCTCGTCTATAAGCACCATCGTGTCGGTCGGGATGTGCTCCATTATCTTGCCAATATCTTCCGAAGAAAGGCTATTGCCCGTAGGGTTGTTGGGCGAAGCAAGCAGCAACATGCGTGGGCGTATGCGGTTGGTATATTCTATAACCTCATCAACATCGTAAGCAAAAGTATCTTCTGTTTCGTGTATAGGGTACATCTTGAATTCTCCACCACACTCTCCAGCTATGCGATTGTAATACCACCACGAAAATTCCGGTATCAGAATGGTCTTGTTGTCACCATTCATAAGATAATAGTGAACGGCATTCTTCAGCACGTCTTCACCACCATAGCCCAATATTACCTGTTCTTCGGGCACACCATAAATCTCGCTTAAACGCACAGAGATGACACTCTTCTTGCCTTCATCGTAAATACGGGTGTAAAAACAAAGCTGCTTTGGGTCGAAATTGCGTATGGCCTCAACAACTTTCTCACTGGGTTCAAAGTTGAACTCGTTACGGTCAAGATAATTCATATATTGTAAATGTTTTTCTTTTTCCTTTATATTCAAGGCGATACTATTTCTGCACGCTCTTGGTTTTCACATTGCAAAGGTAGTAAATCTTTCTTAAACTTTCATATTTATACATGTATATAAACATTACAGCCCGCTAAACCATATATTACATCGGAATATAAGCCATGAGAGGTAGAAAGATTTCCATTGAATATAAGGATTTGCAATCATAGATAATATTGTCAACATGAGAGTGGCTTCATGGCGTTTGTCGCCATTATGCCGCATCACAGATGCTCATACTCGATGGTGTCGGATTGCTCATCGACCTATGGTCGCTTGCCGGAAGCAAGAAATCCGACACAACTGAAACGCTGTCCTTATGGGCAGGAGTGTTTGAGCAGGAGTGAGTTGAGCTGGATTTGTTGTGTGCGTCTTGCGCAAGGAGGGTTGAGCAGGATTTGCAATCCTGCTCCATTGAATATTAGGATTTGTAATCCGAGAATTCCTGTCCGTACCTTTTTTCGCATCACAGATGCTCATATTCAATGGTGTCGGATTGCAAATCATGAGCGGTAGAAAGATGTTTTTGTTATTACTTGT
>CAMVSV010000027.1 GCA_947170265.1 uncultured Prevotella sp. | reverse complement strand
AGCGTAATGCTTTTACGCCTACACGCGCAACGTTACATTACGATGCAGAGCGTAGTGTCAACGCTGATACGACGGATAATGTCATCATTGAAGGTGAAAACCTTGAAGTGCTAAAGGTATTGTCTTCAAGCTATAGGGGAAAGGTTAAATGTATTTATATAGATCCACCATATAATACAGGAGAAGATTTCCTATACAATGATGATTTCTCTGAAGGCAAAGAAGCTTATTGGGAGCGAAGCGAATCAACTGACAATGGTGTCAAATTGGATACCAATTCTGACAGTAGTGGCCGTTTCCATAGTAATTGGTTAGATGATATGTATAGCCGATTATTGGTGGCTCGTACTCTCTTAAAACCAGATGGTGTTATCTTTATCTCAATGGATGATCACGAAATACATCATCTGCGTAAGATTTGTGATGAGATATTCGGCGAAGAAAACTTTTTGGTTAATATCATATGGGAAAAGCGACAGACTCGCAGTAATAACTCGAAATTGTTTGGTACAAATACTGAGCATATTGTGTGTTACCGCCGTTCTCATGAGCTTGTAAATATAAAAGAGCCAAGAACTGAAAGTGCTAATGAATTATATTCTAATCCTGACAATGATGAAAGAGGTCCATGGACAAGTATTCTGTATACAAATCCTGCTTTAAGGGATGAAAGGCCAAAACTTTGTTATCCTATCAAAAATCCATTTACAGGAGAAATGGTTGAACATCCGACGAATGCATGGAAGTACGAATACGACACTCATCTTCAACATGTAAAAGAGAACCGATTATATTGGGGACAAGACGGACATAACACATATCCTCGCTTGAAAAAGTTCTTATCTGAAATGGAAGGTGGGATGGTCCCAACAAATATCTGGAAGAAAGAAGATGCAGGAACTACAGATCAGGCCACTACCGAGCTGGAAGAACTAATAGGCAGAGGCATTTTTCCGTTCCCCAAGCCCGCGCAATTGGTTCAAAAAGCAATCTCCTTCTTTATCAACGGAAACGATGATAAGGATTGTATCATTCTTGATTTTTTTGCAGGTTCAGGTACTACTGGCCATGCAGTCGTTAATCAAAACATAAAAGATGGTGGGCATAGAAAATATATTTTGGTGCAGATTCCTCAATTAACAGATGAGAACAGTAATGCCTACAGAGCTGGTTTTAAAACCATCAGCGAAATTACGATTGCCCGAAACAAAGCGGTGTATGAAAAGGTGAAAGCCTCGTATGAAGGGAAACTCATTACTCCAGAAGACCAGCAACAGTTAGACCAGCTTGGTTTCAAGGTATTCACTCTAAGCAAATCCAGCTTCCCTCGTGTGGATTTTGCTCCTGACCCAGACAAGAATGAAGAAGAGAATCTAGCATTGTTCCAGGAGTATGTTGCTCAGAAAGAACAACAACTCACTATCGCCTTTAACGAAGACGAATTGATAACAGAGATTCTGATTAAGCAGGGCTTCATGCTCACCTATAAGTTGGAAGCACAGTCACAGTTCACTAAGAATAGAGTCTATAAAGCTACCGACGGTGTGAAAACGGCGTTCATCACCGTTGATTCACAGCTCTATGATGAAACTGTAGATTATTTCATGCTGCATACAGATACCAAGTTCATCTGCATTGAGCGTGCTCTCGATACCACCAAGAAGTTCAACCTTAAAAACAACATGCAAGACAAGTTCTTTGCGTTCTAATTTTTTTAGGAGGACGATTAAGATGAAAATTAAAGAAATTAAACTGAATAAATTCAAACGATTTACCGATTTAACAATAACGGACATTCCAAAATCTGCAAAATTGGTGATTTTGGTTGGACCTAATGGTAGTGGCAAGACCTCAGTTTTTGAGGGCTTGAATCACTGGTACAAATGGAACGGTTTTTATACAGTTGGCAGTAAAGACTATTATTTAAAAGAAGGAGATAAGGATACAGCTAATAAAGATAGTTGGTATAAAGAACAAGTTCAAGTGTCTACATATGATACAGACTTAAAAAACAAAGATAATATTCATGGACGTTTTTATTTTCGTACTGCCCATAGAAATGAACCAGATTTTACAACATCAAGCTTATCACGACTCGGTAATCCTAAAGATCAAATGAAATTTGACACTTTGATGAATACAGACATGTCCGTATCAGAGAATTACCAAAGGTTGGTGTCAAATACATTGTCTGGAGTGTTTAACTTACAGAATGACAACAAGTCGGTAAAAGACCTGAGAGAAGAATTGACGGGTAAAATAAAGAATTCGCTTAATAATGTTTTTGATGATTTGCAATTAGTTTCCATTGGAGATCCACTTGCTAATGGCAGTTTCTATTTCACGAAAGGACGTTCTGAAAGTTTCCATTACAAGAATCTATCTGCTGGTGAAAAATCGGCGTTTGATTTGCTGCTTGATTTGGTAATCAAGGCTGCATATTTTGATAACACCGTATATTGTATTGATGAGCCGGAAACCCATATGCATACAGTTTTACAAGCAAAATTGTTGTCAGAATTATACAATTTAATTCCCAATAACTCCCAATTATGGTTATCAACTCATTCCATTGGAATGCTTAAAGCTGCAAAAGAATTGGAAGAAAAATATCCAAATACTATTTGCTTTTTGAATTTTACAGATATAGATTTCGATGCTTCTGTCGTTATTCGACCTTCAGCTATAGATGCCACTATCTGGAATAAATTCTTAGAACTTGCATTTGGTGACTTTGCAAAATTGATTGCTCCACAAAGAGTTGTTTTTTGTGAAGGAACAGTACAAGGAAGAGTCTATAAGAATTTTGATGCTCAGATTTATAGTCGTATTTTTGCCTCAAAATACCCTGATACTTCATTTGTGTCAATTGGTTCTTGTTCTGAACTTGAAGATGAAAACAATACTAGTATGAAAATCATCTCACAAATTCTCAAAAATTCTACAATAATAAAATTTGTAGATCGAGATGATAAAAGTGAAGGAGAAATTAATGATTTGAAAACAAAAGGTATTAAAGTACTAAACAAGCGACATATAGAATGCTACCTTTTAGATGACGAGATAATCACAAAGTTATGCACTTCTCTGAGTAAAGAAGACAAAATTACAGAGTGCCTTAACGTTAAAAAACAAGCGATAACTGAAAGTATTGGAAGAGGCAATCCTACAGACGATGTAAAATCTGCAAGTGGAAAGATTTATACAGGACTAAAGCGATTATTGTCATTAACGAAATGTGGAAACACAAAAGATGCTTTCCTTAGGGATACAATAGCTCCATTAATTACAGAAGAAACACAAATATATAAAGAATTGGAATCTGAGATTTTTGGAAACGCATAAATTGAAATATAGTCTCGTGGGCAAAACAGTAACAACATATTTGATAGACGGAGATCCGAAAGGGACTCAGTATGTGTTCATCAGCAATAAGATTTGCCAGATGTATATGATTCCTCGTTCTAATCTTTCTGTTCTGAATGAGCGACAGGAGTTGCAGACACCTGCATTTTATATTTTATTGGGTGAAGATGAGGCAACAAAACCAAAGGCTTACATTGGTGAAACAGAGAACTTTCGTGAGAGAGTAAAAGACCATGATAGTAAGAAAGCGTTTTGGCAAAAGGCATTGCTGTTTATCTCAAAAGACGCAGCTATGACAAAGGCTGATGTGCAATACTTGGAACATCGGGCCATCGCAGAGGCAAAGGTATCAAATACGTTTGTACTGAATGAGAACAAGCAAACACCTAAGGCTCCCAATCTTCCAGAATACAGGAAGGATGATATGGAAGGGTTCTTTGAAGATGTGAAGTTCCTCACATCCTTTATTGGTTACAATATCTTTGATGTAGCAAAGCCAATGGAGGAACATCTGTTCTATACAAAGAGACGTGGTTGTGATGCCAGAGGTTTCTATGATGCCAACGGATTCACTGTTTTAAAGGGTAGTATTGTCGCCAAATCGTCTGTTCCATCGTTTACATGGAAAGAGAAACGTGAGAATCTTCTCAAGGATTATACTATCAACAATGGTGACAAGTTGGAATTGGAGTCAGACAAGACTTTCTCCAGTCCTAGCACTGCTGCCGACTTCTGCATAGGCAGTAACAATAACGGTTGGTTCGTATGGAAAGACAAAGACGGTCAGACATTAGACGCTGTGTATAGAAAGCAATTGGAATAGATTCGCTATTCTTTATGGTAATGTATGTTATGAACAAAATGTAGGACTATTTTTAATATAAGGATAAATATGGCAAATTTTATAATAGCGCTATTAACAGCGTTAATAGGTGGATTAATTGGTACATATTTTGGCGCGCGTTTTCTGAATATGCGAGAAGAAAGCAAAATGCAAAGAGTACGTGATATTGCCATAAAAGCATTGAATTTGATTAAAAAGTATGCAAAGCAGTCATATAGGAATTCAGAGAATGATTTTAACAGCTCGTTGAGCATTACAGAGAAACGTATGGTAATAGTTGCCTTACATAAACTAGGTATACCAATAGGTGTGCCTTCTAACGAGGTGTTTAATATCCGAAAGGTCTTTTTTGTCAATACGACAATAGAAGAGGATGAAATAGATGGCATTATTCTTCAAATCAACAAAGGCTTTTGTGACAACCTGTTTTATATTGATCCTGATACTTATTTTGCTGCAAACTATACTCAATTTGCGATGAGAAATGCAGGTAAAAAGTATGTTTCTGAAGTATTGGCAAAAAGTAGGGTAAATGTTGCTACTAACCAGTTGATTGAACCAATAGATTTAGGAACGATTTTTAGTTTGGGAGAGTTCAAGGCGATTCAAGTGTTAAGAGACCAAGTAAGAGATCAAATGTATTTTGACAAAAACGGTCTTCCAATAAAAGAAAAGATAGAATCTTTATTGAAAGATATTGACTTGGGATTATGGGACATGTATTTAATGTGGAATTTTGAAGCATATCAAAATGTTAAGGCTCAAAATCAAATGGGACAGTTTATCTCGAATTTGCCCCGTATAGGAACACCCCTTATGAGTAATTCCTCTGAAGCAAAATCTTTGTTAGATAAACAATGTGACAAAAAAAGCAACAAGAAACTTCAGAAAAACAAGAATAAAGTATATTAAGGAATCCCAGAATTGAGGAACTTTTCTGTAATTATTTGAGAATAATTTGTTTATATTTGTAAACAAAATAGATTATGGCACTGGCAATAAACATAGAAGACCTGCTGAACAAGCAGAAAATTGAGTCCAACAGGATTGAGTTCAAGAAAGGTTGGAATCCAGCAAGCATATACCATAGCGTATGTGCTTTCGCTAATGATTTCAACGATCTTGGAGGTGGGTTTATATTGGCAGGGCCATGGGGTGACTGACGTATTTGATATAGATGGTATAACGACACACGAATTTCATGGACTAGAGAAGTAATAGCCGAAATAATAATGTTATTGAAATAAAGTAAGACGAGATATGAGCGCTAAGAACGATAAGGAGCTAAACTTAAACTTTGACGAGTATATTCGTCAGGGGGAACCTCAGAAGAAAGAGAGGGCCGAGGCTTGGCGCGTAGCTATCGGTTTGCAGGCGGTGGACGGACTGAAGGTATCCGACTACTTGCTGGAACTTGCCAGAAGAAATATCGAGGGTGAAATCACCATGGAAGAGGTTGACAAACTCTTAGATGAGTATTATGAAGAGAAACATAGGATAAGGGATACTTGGAGAGAATATGAGACCTATACAAAGATTGATGTTCATCCAGACCCCGAAGACCGTAAAAGGGGAAGACCGATATAAAGGACAAGTAAAACAGAACGGAATAAAATGCGTTAAACGAAATATGGATAAAGAGAATAAATTGATACTGTACAAGGATGAGGAAGGCAGGGTGAGTGTGAATACTCGCTTAAGGAATTGAGCGAAGAGGGAACTCGAAAGAAATTCTTACAAGTTCGTCAAGAAGGTAAAAGACAAGTGCGTCGAAACTTGTGAAGCGGTTGAAAAATCTTAATGACGATTCGGATAGTGGCGACAGCAGTGGAACTGGCGAATCTTGAATCTATAAAAAGATAGAATAGGACGCGAAGAAGATGGTATAATTAAGGATTGTAAAATGCCAAATACATTCATCATCATAAAAGGGCAGCCCAAGGCATTGCAGATAGAGCAGTTCCGGATGGGCGATGGATGCTTTCTTTTTTGATAGCAATTCACAGCCGGTATCTTCTAATACAATTTAGTTTAGCTATATAAGGAGTAATTATTTTTTGATGGCTTATAACGAATTGTACAGTCCAAGCATCATAGCCATTTTGACATTCGTTTTGAAACATTCCTCTTTATTGCAGAGAATGCATACTTACGGGCTTTTAGTAGGACTTTCCGCCCCTCGGTACTTCTAGTGTATACAACATCGCAATTTCCGATATAGGTTCTCCAAATCTTCATAAATATCTCTAAGCTTTTCTTGTTCGGAGAAATTACGGACGGAATAGCAAAATAATCCGTTTGATTTATTAAGTTATGGAATCGTTCATGCCGAACTAGCAGATATCTTGGGTTTTCCACAGGATCAAGAAACTCTTGCAAGCATTGGATGAACAAATTGTTCTCCTCTGCAGGAAGATTTACACATGACACATACATTGTTCCCTTATCATTACTGACTCGCAAACCGACCTGTTTGAGGGAGGTTTTTATGAGTCCTTGACTGGAGAGGGTTTCCAAAATGACGATGGATATTTGTTTTAAGACACCTTCCACCGTCCCTGTACGAATGAATTTTAAGCCAACAAGACCAATCAAGAAAACGACAATCACAAAACCGGAAACCCGAATTCGTTGAGGTTGGTATAAAAGAAATGGTATCACAAGAGCCAAGGACCAGATGTAATACATATATCCTGTATAGCACAGCGACTTTATGGTTAAAGAATTGGTCTGAAGACCAGAAGATAGACCGATGGAAGGCTTGTTCTCATAACCGATATACAAGGCATCGTTCCACCATTGACGTGTCAATTCCCGATTCTTTGCCAAGGAGAAATTGGTTTGAAGATTTCCCGACATATCAAGCATACAAACCCGCTCAATTCCTGAAATAATTTCGTGGTTCCCGAAATAGGAGGGAGCCTCAAATCCCTCAAAACGAGAGGAAATTTGAATTAGGTCGTAATTATAGTTTTCAAATGAAGGATCATAAGTAGCTAGGTGCCAAATATTTGATACCTTGTCTGGATGATTCAAGTCGATGCGGATGGCCCGCCCTCGCATCTGGTTGGAAAGCATATAGGAACTCACTGTACTAGAGAGAATCAACGAGTTGATGGACGGAGCATCCCAACCTTCTCCAAGCAAGGATTGAGTACCTACAAGCACTGTCAGGTCTCCATCGTTGAACAGCTCGGTTACTAAACGGACAATATGGTTGCGGATGGATTCCTTGGGAGTAATCCGTATGTAGTTTTCGTTTTCCTCAAAAACTTCCAAGTTGACGACATCATTGGCAACGTCATTGTCAGAAAGCAGGTGCTGAAGTTTTCCGACGATGGTTGCAGGCAACAGAATTAACGATCCGCATAGAACACCCAAAGAGATTCTTCCTTGGAATTCTGTTTTCAATTTCCGCCAAATAGGTACGACGCCAAGCATAGAGCAGTCAGGGCAGTTCAGTCTGATGTAATCGGTCAGAATGACCATCCTCAAATCTTTTTTTAGCATACTGTTCTCCAATTCGACGATGTTGACTATGGAGTCCATTTTTCCAATGCTATTGGCAATCTGTCGGTAGAACTTGTCGTTTCCGTCAAGAATTACTTTTTTTCCATTTGTCAATCCCATTTGTCTTGCTAGACTGTAATACTCACTGCTAATAGCCTTCATGTCCTTCCATTCCTCTTTCTCTACAAAAAAGAACTCATTCAGAAAAGTCATCGCCTGCTTGAGGTCGAATGTAGGAATATCCTTTGAAGTTGCATCAAACAGGTCTAAAAAACGACGAGGAATCGAGTATCCTTCCTCATTCAAAAGAGAGACGATGGATACATAAAATTCAGGCTTTTCCAAAATGGCTTCAATCTCATTATCTGTGGCTTGAAGGAAGCTCATTTCCGATAAAAGTTCATGTAATCTTGTATCTTCCCTCAGTTTCTCCATCAAAACATTGACGTTTCGCCTATGGTTTTCGAACAACTTGCGCTCGTGCGGGTGGAGTTTCGAGAAATGAATGAAATCCTGATGAGGGCACAGATCTCCGTTTTTTACCAATTCGGGAATGGAGATTACCTCATCGATGTCGCCGCATAGCGCTTGATACCGATTCCATTCGTTGATGTCTGCATCATAAGGAGGTGTGGCGGTAAGGGAAACTGTCTGTGCTGGCTTCAAATGCTCTACCAAATATGACAATGCCTTCCACCACTCTTTTCTAAGATGGTGTGCCTCGTCGAAGCAAAGCAGAGATACATTAGCTGATAGGAGGATGTTGATAATTTCCTCGGCTTTCTCCATTCGAAAACGGTTGGAAATGGTAATAGAATATAACTTTTCCTTTCCATCATTTTCAACGGGTTGACAGTCTTCTGATTCATCATCATGCCCGCAAAATGCGGCCAGCAAGGCTTGATATGTAACGATAGTGAGAAAACCGGGGTTACGGATATCTGTTGAGACAATCCCAAAATCTTTCTTTTGTAGAAAAGAAGAAAGAATCCGTTCCTTCCATTGATTTTTAATAGTATTCGTCGGACATAGAATTAGGGATGCTCGATTCAAACGCGAGATAACTTCTATTCCCAAAGTGGTTTTTCCTGCACCTGGTGCAGCAACGATATGAAGTTTGTTGTCACGCAAATGGAAATCTAAATCATCAAGAATTCTTTTCTGATAACTTCTCCATACTCCGTTAAAATGAAGGATACTTTTTTTAGTCATGCATTGAGTACTTAAAGAAACATTCTACTTTCCCACGCAGAATCTACTTTCCGATGCAAAACTGTGAGAAGATATTGTTAAGAATTTCTTGGGTAGTAATTTGTCCACCAGTAATTTCTGATAAGCTATTGAGTACCATGCGCAAATCTTCTACAATTAAATCAGTACTTATATTTAAATTCATGGAATATATAACTCTACCAAGACTTTCATGAGCCTTAAGAAGGGCATCATAGTGGCGTACATTATTTATAATGATTTCATTATCGCTTATTTTTTTCAGGTGTGCAGCACTAAAAATCGCCTGTTCTAATTGTTGTATTCCATCACCTGTTTTTGCACTTATGAATATCATAGGACATGTCCATGGTTTTCTATCTGCATTGATGTCCAATTTGTTTTGAACAACAATTGTTTCTTTTCCATAACATAGTTCTTCCATTTCTGATATCTCTCTTTGTGTTGGTCTTTCATCTGTAAGCCATACTATGATTCTGGCTTTTTCTATTGCCTGATAGGTACGGTCTATTCCTATTTGTTCTACATAATCATCTGTTTGTCTTATGCCTGCTGTATCAATAAATCTGAAGGTAATGCCATTAATAATCATGGTATCTTCTATTGTGTCTCGTGTAGTGCCGTGTATATCTGAAACAATAGCCCTATCATCTTTGAGGAGCGTGTTGAGAAGAGTGCTTTTTCCTACGTTTGTCTTACCTATTATGGCTACAGGGATTCCCTTTTTTATAGCTTGTCCCATATCAAAGGTATTGGCAAGTGAGCTAACCTTGTTGTCAATATCTTTAGCTAAAGAGAGAAGTTCGCTTCGATTGGCAAATTCTAAATCTTCATGATCAGAAAAGTCCAATTCCAATTCAAGCAACGAAGTAAGTCTTAGGAGTTTGTCCCTAAGTATTGAAAGTTCTGATGAAATGCCTCCACGCAGCTGTGTCATTGCCATTCTATGTGTTGCCTCATTATTAGATGCTATAAGGTCGGCGACAGCTTCTGCCTGACTAAGATCCATTTTTCCATTCAGGAATGCCCGCATGGTAAATTCACCAGGTTCAGCCATGCGACATCCGTTTTTTACCAATAGTTCCAACACCTTTTCAATTATATACTGTGACCCGTGACAACTTATTTCTACAGAGTCCTCACCAGTGTATGAGTGAGGCGATTTGAATATTGATACGAGTACTTCGTCAATATTAGAAATATACCCATAATGTATGGTGTTAGGCAGTTCTCTTGTAATATCTTTACTGAATATTTTTGAGATTATAGCAAATGACATTGTTCCTGATATGCGTATTATGCCAAGTGCCCCTCCTGTAGCTGTCGCCAATGCACAAATAGTATCGTTATTCATCGAATATTCCAATTAGATTATAAGTTCGCAAAGGTACTAAGAAATTCTGATAGAATTCAAGTTTTATTTCATTAGTTTGCATTAAATACATTGGCTACATCTTAAAAAGATAAATAGAACATACACGAAATGTTGTACATAACAAATAATATTTGTAATTTTGTAACGCTTAAGAAAAAATATTAAAGATAATATATAATAAGTTACAGACAATGAAAGTATTAGTAGCAACGGAAAAACCATTTGCAGCTGCAGCTGTAGAAGGTATCAGAAAGGAAGTAGAAGCAGCAGGTAACGAGCTTGTATTATTGGAAAAATATTCCGATAAATCTCAATTATTGGCAGCTGTGGCTGATGTCGATGCAATGATTATTCGTTCAGACAAGGTTGACGCTGAGGTGCTTGATGCAGCTAAACAATTAAAAATAGTAGTACGTGCGGGAGCTGGTTATGACAACATTGATTTGGCAAGTGCAACAGCCCACAACGTGATAGCAGAAAACACTCCAGGACAGAATGCCAATGCTGTGGCAGAGCTTGTGTTTGGATTGTTAGTAATGGCTGTTCGTGGTTTCTACAATGGAAAAGCAGGAAGCGAGCTGAAGGGAAAGAAACTTGGTATTCTTGCATTTGGAAATGTTGGTCGTAACGTTGCACGCATAGCTAAAGGTTTTGGAATGGAGGTGTATGCCTATGATGCCTACTGCCCAGCTGCTGTGATAGAACAAGCTGGCGTAACGGCTGTAGCATCTCAGGATGCACTGTTTGAAAGCTGCGATGTTGTTTCCCTCCACATTCCTGCCACAGCAGAAACAAAGGAAAGCATCAACTATAATCTAGTTGGAAAGATGAAGAAGGGTGGAGTACTTGTAAATACAGCTCGCAAGGAGGTTATCAATGAACCAGAACTCATCAAGCTTATGGCTGAACGTGAAGACTTGAAATTTGTTACCGATATCAAGCCTGATGCCCACGATGAATTCTTAAAGTTTGAATCTCGCTATTTCTCTACACCCAAGAAGATGGGTGCTCAAACAGCTGAAGCCAACATCAATGCAGGCATTGCTGCAGCTAAGCAGATTAACGCTTTCTTCAACGATGGAGACACCAAGTTCCAAGTAAATAAATAATTAGGAAAACAAGACAACATAATTATAGTGGGAGTTGCAAATTATTATTGTTGCGGCTCCCTATTTTATTTCTGCATAATTTTGTTATCTCATAGATAATCAATAACTTTGCAGTACATAAAACATAATATCAAATAACATATGGCAACAATTAAACCATTCAAAGGTATACGTCCACCAAAAGAATTAGTAGAGAAAGTAGAATGCCGACCTTACGATGTTCTTGACAGTGATGAAGCTCGTGCAGAAGCAGGTGACAATGAGATGAGTCTTTACCGTATCATAAAACCTGAGATCAATTTCCCTAAGGGCACAAGCGAATATGACCCTCGCGTCTATAAAAAAGCTGCAGAAAACTTCCAGTTATTCCAGGATAAGGGGTGGCTCGTTCAAGATGACAAAGAACAGTATTACATATATGCCCAGACCATGAATGGCAAGACTCAGTATGGACTCGTAGTGGGAGCTTATGTTGACGACTATATGAACGGGGTCATAAAAAAACACGAGCTAACACGCAGGGATAAAGAGGAAGATCGCATGAAACACGTTAGGGTTAATAATGCCAATATTGAACCTGTGTTTTTTGCATACCCAGACAATAAAGTGTTGAATGATCTCATAATGCGCTATGCAGCTACTGAGGCTGAATACGATTTCATTGCTCCAATTGATGGTTTCCGTCATCAATTCTGGTGTGTAGCCAATGATGAAGATATTTCTCTCATAACAGAAGAATTCCGCAAGATGCCAAGTCTTTACATCGCTGACGGTCATCATCGTAGTGCCGCAGCAGCACTTGTAGGAGCAGAGAAAGCTAAGCAGAACCCCAATCATACAGGAAAAGAAGAATACAATTACTTCATGGCAGTGTGCTTCCAGGCATCACAACTCACGATTCTTGATTATAACCGTGTGGTAAAAGATCTCAATGGTCTATCATCAGAACAGTTTATCGATGCGTTAAATAAGAATTTCATAGTTGAAGACAAGGGTACCGATATATATAAACCTGCCAAGCTCCATGAATTCTCCCTCTATCTTGATAATCATTGGTACTCATTACAGGCAAAAGAAGGAACTTACGACAATAATGATCCCATAGGTGTACTTGATGTTGATATATCAAGCAGACTTATTCTTGACCAAATTTTGAATATTGGTGACTTGCGCTCTTCAAAACGCATAGATTTCGTTGGTGGATTGCGTGGATTAGGAGAACTGAAACGAAGAGTTGACAATGGTGAGATGCGTGCAGCCCTTGCCCTTTATCCTGTATCGATGAAACAAATAATGGATATAGCTGACAGCGGAAAAATAATGCCACCCAAGGCTACATGGTTTGAGCCTAAACTGCGCTCAGGTCTAGTAATCCATAAGTTGTCATAATGGAAAACGACGAATTTAAAACTATTACAACACAGATAGGCGAGGGCTACTACACAGAAAAACGTAGTAAGTTTCTCGCCTTTGCTCATCATGTTGAAAGTATTGATGAGGTGAAAGACATCGTGGCATCGTACAAGAAAAAATATTTTGATGCCCGTCATGTTTGTTTTGCCTATATGCTTGGAGCTGACAGAAAGGAATTCAGAGTTAACGATGATGGAGAACCGAGTTCCACAGCAGGAAAACCCATATTAGGTCAAATCAATTCACACGAACTTACAAATATACTTATTGTTGTTGTGAGATACTACGGAGGTGTGAACCTTGGCACAGGAGGGCTTATTGTCGCTTACCGTGAAGCATCTGCAGACGCTCTTGCTCATTCTGTTATTGAAACGCGAAAGATTGAAGATATTATTTATATTTCGTTTGCATATCCATCCATGAATGCAGTAATGAAAGTTGTAAAAGACATGTCTCCTCGCATCATATCTCAGAAATTTGACAATACATGCGAAATGACACTTGCCATACGTAAGTCAGAAAGTGACTTATTAAGAAATCGTCTTAATAGTGCCGGTATCTCATTAATATAATCAGGCAATGGTTCAAGAAAGCATAAAAAAACTGTTACTCAATTATTCTGAGGAATACGAAACCGAAGCCTTCATCATTGGTGACCCTTCGTGGTTTATGCATCATGTATCAGGTAATAACAATCGTGAAGCTATGGCTTTTGTTGCTTCAGGTATGAGCTATGGTAGCCGACAACAGTTCATGAAGAAAATAAATATGCTTTTAGAGTGGAGTAGGGGAGATGCTGATACCTGGATTAAAGATGGTCTCTATTTGAATTGGTTCAGCGAAGGAGATAATAGATGTTTCTATCGCTTACAGACTTATGATGATATGTTCCATTTCATATCATCATATCAGTATCTTTTGAGAACATATGGCTCACTGGGTGAATATGTTAAGCAAAATGCCGAAGATGGCTTGTCTGCAATTCAATCAATAGTTAGCTTTTTCTATATTCATGGTTCAGGTGGTATAATACCAAATACTACAACTTCAGCATGCAAACGTTTGTGCATGTTTCTCAGATGGATGTGCCGCACCAATTCACCTGTAGATATCGGACTTTGGAGTGATTTCATAGATAGACGATCATTGATTATACCAATGGATACACATGTTCTTCAACAAGCTAATCGGCTGGAGCTAATTAAAAGTAGTACTGCTTCTATGACCTCAGCTATAAAGCTCACTAATACTCTAAAAGAAGTATTTCCTAACGATCCTCTGAAAGGTGATTTTGCATTATTTGGATATGGCGTGAATAATAAGTAATTTCTTTTATTCCAGACTTCTCATACCTCAAAGTAACTCTGTAACTCTTGCGTCACTGTTTCATTATCATTATTCAAGTCTTTTATTATGGCACCGTCTTCCATGAGTGCTATCCTCATTGAAATATCAATGGTATGTTGCAAATTATGGCTCGATATAATTATCGTAGCTTTTGTGGCATCATGATATTCCGTTATCAACTTTTTCAGCATGTTTTGTGATTTTGGATCAAGGAAGTTGAATGGTTCGTCAAGTATCACAAGCTGTGGTTGATGAATGAATGCAGAAATAATTCCTATTTTCTGCTTGTTTCCTGCTGAAAAATTCCTTATATATTTACCTTGACCCAGTATTTCCCCATTCATTAAAGGCTGAAAGAAAGCAAGTACGTTGTCCTTTGACTCTTTTTTCATTCCATTAATTGTAGCTATGAAAGCAAAGTACTCTTCAGGTGTAAGGAAATCAATAAGAAAACCATCGTCAATATATGCGCCGGTAAATAATTTCCAATCTTCCGATTGAGATGGTACAATACGTTTGTTACAGCATTTTTCTTCATCATTTTTACAGCTGTATTCCATCTCTATCAAACCATCGTCAGCCTTAATCAAATCCAACAATAATCTAAAAAATGTTGTCTTCCCTGCACCATTGTTACCAACAAGACCCAGTATTTCGCCTTGCCTTATATGATATTCGGGGATGAAGACTGCCGTCTTGTCCCCGAATTTCTTTAATAATTGTTTGATGTGTATGTCAACCATTACAAATCTATCTTAGGTTTTTGCCATGACATTGTTTAAATTTCTTGCCACTTCCACATGGACACGGATCGTTAGGTCTTGGCATCTTGTCTTTTATAACTGGTGTGTGGTTAACCTGACGTGCACCCTCACGCGTATCTTGTTGAGCTGCAGCTTTCTGTCCTGGGTCTGTGAGGTCGTCTTTTTGTTCGTTATATCTCTGTGACCTCTCTTCTGGTGCAGCTTCTTGAACATTATCCTGCTGAATCTCCGGTATCTGTCCTCTCATGAGTATAGATGCTGTACGGTTATTCATGTCGTTAATCATATTGTCCCATAGTTTTACACTTTCAAGTTTAAATATGAGCAACGGGTCTTTCTGTTCATATGAAGCATTTTGCACACTGTGGCGCAACTCGTCAAGTTGCCTGAGGTTTTCTTTCCAATTATCATCGATAAGGTGTAGCATAATAACCTTCTCAAACTGCTTTACGACAGATTTTGATTCGCTGTCATACGCCTCTTTCAAATCGCATGGAATGTTATATATTCGTTTGCCGTCACTCACAGGAACCACAATCCTTTCATATACAGCACCCTGTTCTTCATATACCTTCTTTATTATGGGGTTAGCAACGGTCTGTATACGATCTGTCTTGCGCTTGAAATTATCCATAGCCATCTGGAACGAACGCTCATGCATTTGTTCCCTGTTGCCATTAATAAATTCATTCTCGTCAAAAGGACACTCCATTGCGAGCACTTTTACAAATTCCTCTTTGCATCCTTGATAGTCGTTATTGTCTATAATAGCAACAACTCTATCCCAAATCACATTGGCAATGTCCATACCAATGCGTTCGCCCATCAGTGCATGACGACGTTTCTCATAAATAACAGTACGCTGTTTATTCATCACATCATCATACTCAAGCAGTCGCTTACGTATTCCGAAATTGTTTTCCTCTACTTTCTTTTGCGCCCTTTCAATGCTCTTGGATATCCAAGGATGTTCGATAACCTCGCCTTCCTCAAGACCAAGCTTATCCATTACAGCAGCTATTCGCTCAGAAGCAAACAGACGCATCAGCTTGTCTTCAAGTGACACATAGAATACTGAAGATCCTGGGTCACCTTGACGACCTGCACGTCCACGCAGCTGTCTATCCACTCGTCGGCTCTCATGTCGCTCTGTACCTATAATTGCCAGTCCTCCGGCAGCCTTCACCTCATCGGTGAGCTTAATATCTGTACCACGACCAGCCATATTGGTCGCTATAGTCACAGCTCCCAGTCCATTTACGCTACGTCCGGCTTCTGCCACGATGTCAGCTTCTTTTTGGTGTAGCTTGGCATTCAGTACATTGTGAGGTATGTTCCTAAGTTTGAGCATGCGGCTGAGCAATTCGGATATTTCCACAGAGGTGGTACCCACAAGACATGGACGTCCACTCTCTCTCATCTTTACAATCTCATCTATCACCGCATTATATTTCTCTCGGGCTGTCTTGTAAACCCTATCATCAAGGTCCTTGCGTATTACCGGACGGTTGGTTGGAATTTCCACCACATCGAGTTTATAAATATCCCAGAACTCACCGGCTTCTGTACTTGCAGTACCTGTCATGCCAGCCAGCTTGTGATACATGCGGAAATAGTTCTGAAGGGTTATAGTAGCATAGGTCTGAGTGGCTGCTTCCACTTTTACATGCTCCTTGGCTTCCACAGCCTGATGAAGGCCGTCACTCCAACGGCGTCCCTCCATGATACGTCCCGTTTGCTCGTCAACAATTTTCACCTCACCGTCAATCACCACATATTCATCGTCTTTGTTAAACATGCAGTAGGCTTTCAGTAACTGTTGTAAGGTGTGCACTCGTTCGCTTTGAACTCCATAGTGATTGAGGAGTTCGTCTTTCTTATTAAGTCTTTCCTCATCTGACAGCTTTGTATCAGCTTCCAGTTCGGAAAGTTGACTGGTTATATCTGGAAGAACAAACAGTTCATCGTCGTTAACTTGGTTTGCGAGCCATGCCGTACCTTTGTCGGTAAGGTCACATGAGTTTAATTTCTCATCCACAACGAAATAGAGTGGTTCCACAGCCTTTGGCATCTCACGGTTATTGTTTGCCATGTAATACTCTTCTGTCTTTAGCATTCCTGCCTTAATTCCGTCTTCTGAGAGGTATTTAATCAGCGGCTTGTTCTTAGGCAGACACTTAAACGAGCGATAGAGTGCCAAAAATCCCTCGTCCAATGTCTTCTGATCATTTGTCTCCTGTCCTTTCTGTATCAGCTGCTTTGCATCGGCAAGATACTTTGTTGCCAGTTGTCGCTGCACTCCAACGAGACGTTCCACCAATGGTTGATATTCCTCAAACATCTGGTCATCACCTTTTGGCACTGGACCGGATATAATCAACGGTGTACGCGCATCATCAATGAGCACGGAGTCAACCTCGTCGACAATGGCATAGTTGTGTCGACGCTGAACAAGGTCAGCTGGTGATATTGCCATATTGTCGCGCAGATAGTCAAAGCCAAATTCATTGTTTGTACCAAAGGTGATATCGGCTTGATAAGCCTTACGCCTTTCCTCAGAGTTTGGTCTGTGCTTATCTATGCAGTCAACTGACAATCCGTTAAACATATAGAGCGGTCCCATCCACTCTGAGTCACGTTTTGCAAGATAGTCGTTTACCGTAACCACATGTACGCCGTTACCTGTCAGTGCATTGAGAAACACGGGTAGAGTAGCCACGAGCGTTTTTCCTTCACCCGTTGCCATTTCTGCTATCTTGCCTTGGTGAAGCACTGTACCACCGAATAGCTGAACGTCATAATGCACCATCTCCCATTTTAGGTCGTTGCCGCCGGCAGTCCAATGATTGTGATATATCGCCTTGTCACCATCAATGGTAATAAAGTCCTTCTTCGGATCTGCAGCCAACTCACGGTCAAAATCGGTAGCTGTCACTATAGTTTCCTCGTTTTCAGCAAAACGTCGTGCCGTTTCCTTCACGATGCTGAAAGCCACGGGCATCACTTCATTAAGAGCCTCCTCGTATTTATCCAATGCCTCTTTATCAAGCTTGTCTATCTGATGGAATATTGGTTCACGCTCATCAATTGGTGTATCCTCTATTGAAGATTTAAGTTTCTCTATTTGCTCCTGTTCTTCGCGTGCATATTCCTGGACATACTTTTGTATTTCTTTGGTTTTGGCCCTTAGCTCATCGTTGGAAAGTAATTTTATCTCTGGGTAAGCAGCTTTCACTTTGTCAACGAATGGCTGAATGAGTTTCATGTCTCTTGTTGATTTGTCGCCAAAGAGTGATTTTAAGAATTTGTTCAAGTTCATATCTGTTGTATTCTTTGTTTTCTTTATATTATTTATAATAGTTTGCAAAGTTACGAAAAAACGAGTGAAATGTAAAAGAAATGCTTGCTTTTCTCTATTACTTTTACTATTGGTTTATTAAAAACAGTTCTTTTGCTCTGTATTTCATTCATTTGTGTATTGGTTCTTGGCAATCAAAGTCGACACATAAGTAAATATGGCATTAAAAAAGCTGCTTGCTTTATTTGGCAAGCAGCTAATTGTTTCATAATTCCGTTGATTGCTATTTATATTGTCTGAATTTCTTCAACACATCGCATTTTGTAATCCATGTGGTGTTGAGTTGCGGGTTATCAGAAAGGAAGCGGTCAAGATTCTCAAATGCAATATATTGGCGGGAATATGGTATGGGGGTATAGAGATATGAGTCTGTCTTCCAATTATATTCCATATTACACCATGAGTCTTTGGGAATGAATGCAAGAGCGTAGAGACTATTGCGTTTTAGTTCTTTGTCATAACTCTGAGAGCTGGTTTCAAGATATGTCATGGCTTTATCTACAAAATCAGCTTCACCAGTATTGAGCTCTTGATTGCTACTCCATGAATAGTGTGTGAGATACCAACAGTCACCCCAAGGTGAGGCTTGATAGTATCTCGTTGCAAGATCATAGGCAATACTTTCACGGATGTCCTTACGGGCGGTAAAGAATCTTGTTTCAAGCTCAACTATTTCTTTGCAAAACCTTAATTTTGGATTGTAAGTGAGCTTGGCAAGCTGACATCCTTCATCTGACACGCCCTTTGGTGTACGTTGCCTTCCCATCCATCGTGGAAATGTGTAGTCACGGTTGGCAAGCAGATAGCTAATGTTCTGATTTTGCATGAACTGTGGCGTGACATGTTCGAGCATAGGGATGGCATCACTAAAACGACCTTCTGCCATATAGTGCGTGCCTATTATGTCGTAGTAATATTCATCATCAACAACGATGGCTTTTCGTGCCCATTTCTCCAATTCGCCACTTGGCTTGGATTTTGTCCATTTCATGAATGAGAGAATCTCGTCGGCACTCATCTTGTCAAGCTGGGTAAAGAGCTCAGTAGAGTAGTTGGGGTTCCATGAGTTATCATCAAAGGCATCATAGTCCTTAGAAACCCACTTACCATACAGATCCTCAGGTTTTTCGCTGAGTGAGAGAAGAGCTGCTGCAAGTTCCTTTTTTCCCTCAGCCATATATCTTGGTGCAAGCTCGTTGTGAAGAAAACGTGACATAACTTCAGCATAATGATTGTATATGTTTCCTTCCTGGTGAACTTTCTCACATAGCCACTTCATCTCATCCACCACCCATTTGTCATATTTCTTTGATTTGAACATCTTACTCCTCACCGATGCCACAAGACGTATGGCGCGTGCATTGTCTTTCATACGTTGGGTGCCGCTGAGCGTTGTAGCTTCATTGAGTATGTCGTAGGCTTTATCGTAGTTGCCATAAAGATATTGCAATTCTCCGATGGCAGCTTTCCACAACGCAGGGTTAGAGGTTTTACCTTCCTTAATCACATCGTTGGCAAAGTTGATAAACCTCATCACATCGGGGTATTTCACAATTCTTGCATCAATATACTCAAACCATTCTGAGAGATTTTCTTCATTATCATCATCTATATTACTGTCAAGTGTCTCTTGAGTGTTATTTACAAAATCTTGTACGAGATAGTTTAGTGTTGGCATATTGGGATTCTGATTGTATATAAGCTGAATACCCTCTACACTCCTAAATTTCCTCATAGCCCATTTCATGCTGAGCAAGTCACCCTGTGAAGAGAATATGTTACATGCTTGTGTCCTCTGTCCTGTCTTCATGAGAGCTCCCGCATATATATTTTCCATCATGTCACGATAAACACTTTGTGGCATAGCCTCAGCAACATTGTTCCAAAATTCTATATTACCCTCATTGGTGCCGAGAAGCATATTGGCACGCATCTTGAGCAATGCCCATTGCGGTTTTAGTCGTGTACCAGAATAAGCTTCTGCCTGACGGATCATGTCGTTAAGCGTTGTTTTCCGCTGCTGGAGCTGCTCTTTTGTGGGATAGTCCCATGTCTCCCCAATTTCGTCGCTTATCTTGAGATATTTAAGCAACTCATCTATGTACTCCAACATTTCAGTATCATTGCGTTGCTTGGCAATTTCACAAATCTTTTCTTCATTCCATTGCCAAGAGTCTACTTGTGAATTTGTGTATTCTTGCCAGCATTTGTCCAAACGACTCTTAAAAAGATCGCTATTGAAGTTTTCTCTGTTGAATACACTGAAAAGATAATAGTTGTAGGTCCACATTCCACCTCCGCATGCAAAGGCATTTATGGAAAATGCTGCAAAAAGCAAACTAATGATTATAGATTTTTTCATAGTGGTATTTATTTATCCTTTTTATATTTGACTGGCTAATGTCGAAAAGTATAATGTCGTTGTTGATTTCCGGACGAAGTTTGTTTATAGCATGCTTCACTTTAACTATCTCGTCAAGCGCTACCGACTGCTCAATGATAGTATCGGAAGGGAAGATAGGCATGTCATCGTCGGAATGTATTATACCAACATACTTTCCATTGCGAAACACAACCTTCCATGCAAACACGGGATAGGCTACATTCATTGATAGATTATAGCTTCGAAGGTTCTTCAAGTATGGTTTCACATCTCTCATGTCAAGAATGGGATTTCTTGAATTGAGTTTTGTTATATCACCGGTGTTATAGACCATAAGTGTTCCTCTTTCCACAGGTGGTACAGGTTGTGATAGCTGGTGGAGTCTTATGGTTGCAGAGACTGCAATATTGTGTTTCCTTGCACGATTGACAATCTTTTTTAGGAAGTTGAAGAAGTTGTCTCGAGTGTTTATAGTCCAGTCGCAATCAATCTGTATCTCCTTCACTCCGGCAATGTCATGGGTTTGATTCATTTGAAGTATACGATGAAGCACAAGAGAATCGAGGTTGTCACTACCGTGAGACATACACTCATTAAGAATATATACGGTAGGGACAACCTCAATATTATCAGGAACCTGCGAGAGAAAACGCAAGGTGGCATTTGGAATAGATGAGCCGTCAGGATTGTTTACAACATCGAAATACCTTATATATAACCGGTCAATGCTGTTTTGCTTGAGAAATGACAGCTGCGTTGAGTCAAGTGAAAACACGGTACTCCAATAGTATGCCGACTGTTGAAACTCTTGTTTCTTATTACATGCCGACAACAAAACTATGATAATAGCCATAACCACAAGAGTTGTGGGGTAGGACAGTTTGAATATGGTTTTCATTGACATGGCTTTACTGGTTTTTCGCCACGAGACTCTTCAAATTCTACTCCCACTCAATTGTCGATGGTGGTTTTGACGAGATGTCGTAGCACACTCTGTTGACCCCTTTCACCTTATTTATTATTTCGTTTGACACCTTAGCAAGAAAGTCATAGGGTAGGTGTGCCCAGTCGGCAGTCATGGCATCGGTACTGGTAACGGCTCTGAGAGCGATGGGATTCTCATAGGTGCGTTCGTCTCCCATCACACCAACACTGCGTACCGTTGAGAGCAACACGGCTCCAGCCTGCCATATCTGATCATAGAGTGACACCTCTATCTCACCATCTTGCATCTGTGCTGGAACACCGGCGGCAAGTACACGTCTTGCTTCCTCGCCAGAGAGTTTCACTTTGTAATCGCGCAGTCCTCGGATATATATGTCATCAGCATCCTGAAGTATGCGTACCTTCTCTGGGGTTATGTCGCCAAGGATGCGAACGGCGAGTCCGGGACCGGGGAAAGGATGACGGGTGATGAGGTGCTCAGGCATGCCCATCTGTCTTCCAACTCGACGTACCTCGTCCTTGAACAGCCACTTCAAGGGCTCACAAAGCTGTAGGTTCATTTCTTTTGGCAGTCCTCCAACGTTGTGATGGCTCTTGATAACCTTACCCGTTATGTTTAGTGACTCTATACGATCGGGGTAGATAGTGCCCTGTGCAAGCCAACGGGCATCTGTAATCTTGCGTGCCTCAGCATTGAACACTTCAACGAAATCGCGACCTATAATCTTACGCTTCTGCTCAGGGTCGGTGACTCCTGCAAGGTCTGAGAAGAACTTTTCCGATGCGTCAACACCGATAACGTTGAGTCCGAGCACCTTATAGTCATCCATGACCTGCTGGAACTCGTTCTTGCGAAGCATACCGTGGTCAACGAATATACATGTGAGACGGTTGCCGATAGCTTTGTTCAACAATACGGCAGCGACACTGGAGTCTACTCCGCCGGATAGTCCAAGAATGACACGGTCATTGCCAATCTGCTCCCTGAGCTCGGCTACTGTGGTGTCAACAAAGGAGGCTGCACTCCAGTCTTGACGGGAACCGCAGATGTCAACAACAAAGTTGCGAAGAAGCTGGGTGCCTTGCAATGAGTGGAACACCTCGGGGTGGAACTGTACAGCCCAGATATCCTTACCATTGGAATAGGCTGCATATTTCACATCTGCCGTGGAACCAATTACCTCGAAACCGCCGGGAATGGCTGTGATGGTGTCGCCGTGGCTCATCCACACCTGCGAATTGTCGTTGAAGCCTCTGAAAAGAGGATTCTCCTTGTTGATATACTGCAAGTGGGCACGCCCGTACTCACGACTGTCCGACTTCTCCACCTTGCCTCCAAGAGTATGACTGATAAACTGTGCGCCATAGCAGATACCGAGAACAGGCACCTTGCCAACAAACTGGTTGAGGTCTACCTGAAAAGCCTCGGGATCGTGAACGCTGAACGGAGAACCGCTCAGTATTACTCCTATCACCGACTCGTCTCCCTTGGGAAACTTGTTGTAGGGTACAATCTCACAGAAGGTGTCAAGCTCTCTCACTCTGCGTCCTATGAGTTGTGTGGTTTGAGAACCGAAATCAAGAATAATGATTTTCTGTTGCATGGATAATATATCTTTTTTTTGATTAAGCATTTATTTGGAAATGTCTGCACTGAGACCTTTAAGCATCTGTTCTGCCTGTTCTATGGAGCCCATCTTTCCCACGTCAAGAATTTTAAGGTTATCATGCTGACAACCATAAATCTTGGTGCGGTGGCACGTCTGAAGATAAAAGTCCATTATGGGGAACTTTTCCGGAAACTTGTCCATAAGCGGGAACAAGCGTGGTGACAATGAGTGTATACCAGAGAAAGCATACAAGAACAGGGTAGTGGTGTTGCCTCCCCACATAACAGTCAATGTGTAGTCGTCGATACTCAGACTGGCATCGTCAGGGTTTCTCACCCATTCATAGGGACTCTTTATCTCTCCCGTCACAATGTTTATCCATCCCATGAGTCTCATGGCATTGTCGAAGAGCAGATAGCGCTGTGTCTTCCTGCGGCTGACAAGCAACACTGCATCTTCGTCGCTGAGGTGTTGTCGTGAGAACCATCCATAGTCAACATTTCCGAGAATGTCAACATTATGTATGAGCACAGGACTGTCGTCACAGAATAGAGGTATGGCTTTTTTTATGCCTCCCCCTGTTTCAAGCAGCTTTTCAGTTTCGTCAGAAATGAGAATATTAATTCCGAAATTGTTGTTTTCCCTTAGATATTCAATTATCTGATTGGCAAAATGGTGCACATTAACCACAATGTGCGTATATCCGGCATCTCTCAGTCTGATGACGACATGTTTAAGCAAAGGATCCCCGTCCACCTTGACAAGAGCCTTGGGCATAGTATCAGTGATTGGTTTCAGACGAGTCCCCAATCCTGCTGCAAATATCATTGCTTGTTTCATGTTGCAAATTTAGACAAAATTCGGAAAAAATTACCTGGTATGGATTAAGAATTAAATATTATAAGCAGTAAAGTGACGAAAATGCAGGAAATACTGCAACTAATAATTCAGTTTAAAGTCGGATAGGCGTTTAAGAGGATGCCTTGGTATCTTTTCCCATCTCACACTTCTGTCCTTTTCTTCAGAGATGTTATAGAGAGTGGTTTGTTTCTTGTGAGTCAGGTAGTTGATACTCACTCTTTTTCCATTGCCAGTATTGCGCATCATTGAGTCGTGCTCCTGTCCTATAAGGAAAATGTCACCGTGCTGGTATCTGAAGATATAACTGTCTGTGCCAGTCTGCCAACTTCCGGCACTCTGCCACATACTGAAGTCTATCCGCATGGTGCCGTTAGGAGCTATGGATATTAGATATTCAGGAGAAGAATTCTCTTCTTCGAAGACCTGGAATACGTCGTCATAGACTTTCCACAGAGTAAACTCTCCATTAACATTACCCCAGTATATTGCAAGTAACGGCTGTTGTGAGTCTTCATCAGGAAAGGCTATGAGTGCCATGTCATCGGTCCCGTCAAAGTTCATATCTCCAATGGCACTCATTTCTGTCCAGTTGTCAGGTAGAACACCAACTGCTGTCGTCCCCTGTTTCTTCAACGTCTGTGCGTTGGCAGACAGCCACATAGTAGCCACGAAACAGAATGTCATTAGCTTTTTCATTTTCATCATCATTTTGGATTTAGCGTTTGCTCTATACCTTGCTCCCTATGGCATATCCTCACCTCAACTCCATATTTTTCGTGAATGTGCTCAGCCAGATGCTGGGCACTATATACGCTTCTATGTTGTCCGCCTGTGCATCCAAATGAGAACATCAACGAAGTGAAGCCTCGTTGTATATACCTTTCCACATGGTGGTCGGCAAGTTGATATACATTGTCAAGGAAATTAAGTATCTCGCCATCATCCTCCAGAAACCTAATCACAGGCTCATCAAGTCCGGTAATTTTCTTGTAAGGCTCATATCTTCCGGGGTTGTGGGTACTCCTGCAATCAAAGACATACCCTCCACCGTTGCCTGATGTGTCTTCCGGTATACCTTTTTTGTAAGAGAAACTGAACACTTTGACCACCAAAGGACCTTTGCCGTCATATTTTGAGAAAGTGGCAGGACCGTCTTGCGGCTTTGATTCGTATATGTTCTTGTCTGTTGTCTTGAAGCCATCAGTTCTCGATACGCTCTTCAATGGTGTAGGGGCAAATTGCGGAAGCTCGGTGAGTGTCCTCAGGATACTTTCAAGATAGGGATAGGCTGATGCCACTCCTTTGGCAAGCAACTCCCTGAGGTTCTGCATGGCAGGAGGAATACTATCTATGAAATGCTTCTTTCTCTCAAAATATCCGCGGAAACCATATGCTCCGAGCACCTGCATTGTGCGGAAAAGAACGAAGAGATATAGCCTTTGCATGAAGTGTTGTTTGGGCGGCACTTCCGTATAATTTTTCAGTGAGTCATAGTATTCGTCTATGAGCTCATTGCGGAGAGCCTGAGGATACTTAGCTGAAGCCTGCCACAGAAACGAAGCCAAATCGTAATAAACAGGTCCTCGACGCCCCCCCTGAAAGTCTATGAAATGCGGATTGCCATCATGGTCAAGCATAATGTTGCGTGCCTGGAAATCGCGATAGAGGAATGCGTCTTGTTCCTCGGCTGTAAGGTCTTTTGCCATCAGTCTGAAGTTGGCTTCAAGCTTCATCTCATGAAAATCAATATCAGTAGCTTTCAGGAAACAGTATTTGAAGTAGTTGAAGTCGAACATCACACTGTCCATGTTGAAATCGGGCTGAGGATAACATGCAGACCAATCAAGTCCGCGGGCACCGCGTATCTGCATATTGGGCAGTTCCCTAATGGTACGTCTCAGCAGTAGCTGTTCTTCCTTGTTATATCGTCCTCCACTTTCTCGTCCTCCACTTATGGCATCAAACAATGAGCGATTACCCAAATCTGTTTGCAGGTACCTTATCTCGTCGTCGCTTACCATGAGTACGTCTGGTACCGGCAACTGTCTGAGCTTAAAATGTTTTGCCAACGATATGAAAGCATGATTTTCATCGCGACTCGTTCCTATTACTCCGATCACGCTTTTGCCATTGGCATCTGTAAGTCGGAAATAGATTCTGTTGCTTCCTGCACCTTTTATCTTTTCAATGTCATGTGGCTCTTCTCCACACCATTGTTTATATAATTCTTTAAGCTTATACATGTTATTGTTCTTGCAATGGTTAATTGTTGGTATGTCGCTCGTCATATGCTTTTAGGAAATGGTCTATAACGAAAAGCAACAACACGATACCCAGAGTCATCCAAAAGCTCTTGGTAAGCATGTATATACCGCCAATGACGATAAAGAAAACAAGAAAGCGTTTCCAGTTGATATTAAGTTTCATGATTGCAAAGTTACGCAAAGTCGTGAGAATAAACAAATTCATTTGTGTTTTTCAAAGATACTGTCACATTTATAAGAAAACGGGTGTCTCCCGACACCCGATTTTCAAAAACAAACTACTTAAAAAACTAATCTACTAAAACAAATCAAATAATTAACTTCAACCATTATTTAGTTGAGTGCTTTTATCCGTTTGCAAATTTACCATATTAAATAAAAAACAACCAAGATTATTTCGTTAAAATATTACAATTTCATTTGTTTTAACAAAAAAACGAGGGTAATTACATTTCTCACCCTCGCTTTTGTTGTATTTTGTAATATTTATTCTACATCATTCCGCCCATTCCTGGTGCGCCTCCCATAGGCATTGCTGGTTCTTTTTCCGGTTTGTCCACAATCAGGCATTCGGTAGTCAGGAACATTCCGGCAATGCTTGCTGCGTTTTCAAGAGCCACACGAGCAACCTTTGCGGGGTCAACGATACCAGCCTTACGCAGGTCTTCATATACATCAGTACGGGCATTGTAGCCATAGTCGCCTTCGCCCTCGCGCACCTTCTGTACAACAACGGCACCTTCACCTCCGGCATTGGTAACAATCTGACGAAGAGGTTCTTCAATGGCGCGTTCTACGATGTTTATACCAGTCTGCTCATCGGCGTTGTCGCCTTTAAGACCTTCAAGGGCTTTCAAAGCACGTATGTATGTAGTGCCACCACCAGCTACTACACCTTCCTCAATGGCGGCGCGTGTAGCACACAGGGCATCGTCAACACGGTCTTTCTTTTCCTTCATCTCAACCTCGCTGTTAGCACCAACATAGAGCACAGCCACGCCACCAGCCAGCTTAGCCAGACGCTCCTGCAATTTCTCTTTGTCGTATGAGCTTGTGGTGTTTTCTATCTCCTTCTTAATCTGTGCTACGCGGTCGGCAATAGCCTGCTTTTCACCAGCACCATTTACTATAGTAGTGTTGTCCTTGCTAACAGTAACCTTGTCGCAAGTACCCAGCATGTCAAGAGTAGCCTTATCGAGCGACAGACCTTTCTCTTCGCTTATCACAACACCTCCGGTAAGCACTGCTATGTCTTCAAGCATAGCTTTGCGGCGATCTCCAAAACCGGGAGCCTTTACGGCACAAATCTTCAGACCACCACGCAGACGGTTAACCACGAGAGTGGTGAGTGCTTCAGAATCCACGTCTTCTGCAATCACGAGCAGTGGGCGTCCAGACTCTGCTGCAGGCTGCAGTATTGGCAGGAAGTCCTTAATGTTTGAAATCTTCTTGTCATAAATGAGAATGTATGGGTTCTCCATCACACACTCAAGCTTGTCGGTGTCGGTAACGAAATAAGCTGACAGGTAGCCACGGTCGAACTGCATACCCTCTACCACGCCAATGCTTGTGTCGCGACTCTTACTCTCCTCAATGGTGATAACACCGTCTTTAGATACCTTACGCATGGCATCTGCAAGAAGCTTTCCAATCTCAGCATCGTTGTTAGCAGACACTGTTGCCACCTGTTCAATCTTGTCATAGTTGTCACCGACCTGTTCAGACGACTTCCTTATAAAGTCAACGACCGTCTTTACAGCCTTGTCTATACCACGTTTCAAGTCCATGGGATTGGCACCGGCTGTCACGTTCTTCAGTCCTTCGGTAACGATAGCCTGTGTAAGAATGGTGGCAGTGGTGGTGCCGTCACCAGCGTCGTCGCCAGTCTTCGAAGCCACGCTCTTCACGAGTTGTGCACCAGTGTTCTCAAACTTATCTTCCAGTTCCACTTCCTTGGCAACGGTAACACCGTCCTTGGTAATCTGTGGAGCACCGAATTTCTTTTCAATAACTACATTGCGTCCTTTAGGACCAAGTGTAACCTTCACGGCATTTGCCAACTGGTCAACGCCCTTCTTCAGAAGGTCGCGAGCATCAACATTGTATTTAATATCTTTTGCCATAGTTTCTATATATTTAATAATGTGTTATCCAATAACTGCCAAAACGTCACTCTGACGCATGATGAGATATTTCTCACCTTCAATTTCAATCTCTGTACCGGCATATTTGCCATAAAGCACCTCATCGTTAGCTTTGAGTACCATTTCTTCGTCCTTCGTTCCATTGCCAACGGCAACGACTTTTCCACGTAACGGTTTCTCTTTCGCTGTGTCGGGAATGATTATTCCTCCAACTTTTTCCTCTGCCGGTGCTGGAATGATAAGCACACGGTCTGATAATGGTTTGATGTTCATAACTTATCTGTTTTAAAAATTAATCATTTTCTGCCAAAGTTATGCGAAAAGCGTGCCAATTGTCATTCCCCAACGATGCTGTCAGTCACGACTGACATATTTTCAGTTTTAGTAAATTAATCAGCTGAAATTCGTTCGTAATTACTCACAAATTTCAAAATTTTGCGAGCGACCATTGAGAATTGTCGCTCTTTATTAAATTCGTCAGTTTGAACTGACAAATTGCAATATCATCATTGCTTATGCCTTCTCTGCTCTTTGATTGCTATCAAATGGAAGTTGTTTGTTGGTTTGTTGGTTAATGGATGAACCTCTTGCTTAGTTCCGACTCTTGCAATCTTTATGAGATACAAGTAGCGCACTCCCAGGCCTTTTATATACGGCATAAAGTAATACAACTTATTTAGAGCTACAGTTGTAGGGAACTTCTTGCCTGTATAATATATATTTGCAGAATGATCGACGAAGTGTTCAATGTTGTCAGGCTTTACAAGACTGATAAGCACACGTTTATCCAATTCAAGCCCTGTTATATCTTTGGCTAATACAAGATTGGTATTGTTAACGATGTGTCTTGGATAATGTTCTGCAATTTTGATAATAGGAATTTGTTTGATAGATTGCTGAACCTGATTTTTCTCTTCTTTTGATATACTCATTTGGTCAGCAAAAGCCTTCTTCTATACAATCGCAGTCATGTACTTGGCATCGCCGAAGTTTGAATATGACGTCAGCAAAACTGACGTGGACTGTAACACTTCCACTACTGTCCCAAGCGGTTTAGCCGCTTGAAAAGCGTGTCATTTCTATCCGTTATCAACAATCCTTTCCGCCATTGCATTTAGGTGGAAGCATTGCTCTCTCGTAATCACCCGTCTATCGTAATGAAAATCCCAAGGGCTTATCTGCAACAGCACCCCCTTGGCACAAGCATCAAAAGCCTCACCTGAGGGCTTGTACAGTTCCGGGAAGCCATTCTCCCTAAGCAGGATGATGTTGTATCCTCGGTTCATCGCTTCCCGCAGCACATCCTTTTCCTTTGGCGAGACGGCAGCACTGACAAGCACCCCACCGCGTTCGCCACATGCCAGCCATTCCTCTCTCATCCGGGCATTTTCTTCGTCCGTATAGCGCCTGTGAACAATGACAGCAACTTTGTCGGGAATGTCCAGCAGGAATCTATTACCTACTACCTGACATTGCTCACCTGCCACCTCAATCCCTGTTAGTACGGAGAACAGTTCCGGGTTCTGACGTTTCATCATCAATCGGCGAGGATTATCATCAAGATAGTGTTTCCAATTGTCCAACTGTCCTTCGTGCATGAGAATCTTGTCACAATAGCCTTTCTCAAACAAGCCTTGCCTGGGTGGTTTGTTCAAATTAAACAATTTCCAATATACATTGTTGCATCCCGATTTGAATCCAGCCACTACTTTCCCTAGATGCTCATTCTCCCCCATGTTCTCTTTGATCCTCACAATCATGTGCAAGTGGTCTGGCATAATGCACAGTTTCCACACCTCCACCAGAGGGTAAAATAGATTTATCTTCTTCTGCTCTTCCTTAACAATCGCATTTCCGAGGGCAGAGAGTTCCACATAAGGCATCACATGGCCATCTAGACATCCCCTCAACGTGCCCAATAACACCATGCGTTCTCTCACCACAAGGGTCAGCATATATGTTCCCTTGCGGCTATAGTTGTGCCAAGGGGTTCGCCTCTTCATTGAGTGCTGTATCTCGTGCACCTCCATGCCTGCAGCTATGGCTTCTTCCCGAGTCATGTCTCTTTATCTATTGCTATTACAATACCCTCTTCTAACTCTCTAATGTCTATATTTTTCTTGCCGACAACTTTCTCTATGGACATAGCCTCCCAAATCTTTTTTGCTTGCTCTGCCGAATCTGCCATAATTTCAGAAGTTGACCTATGTAGGAATTCTGTTGTAACAAAGTATTTACCCATTAGTATCCGATAAGTAGTATTCCTTTTAGGGGTAATTGTAAACGATTTGAAATGTATAATGTTTCGAGAAATGTGAATACGCGTTGAAAATCATCATGCTTTCTGTATATATTCCTTACAGCAAGCACGAGATATTCTACGTCAAACATCATACATGCTTCAAATATGTCTTTCAAGAAGCGATGATTTTCTGTCGCTTGCCCCGCTTCAACTTCTATCACAATTTTACCATCAGGGCTTAAAGCATCTGCATAGAACGATTTGTCAATCTGGTTATCCTGACCGAACAAAACAGGTACGTCAATTTTCTCCTCGTTACTCTTACCCCTTTCCACTTTGTATCCATGCCTTTCAATATGTGGACGAACGGCAGCTAACACATCATTTGAGACAAGATCCTTTGTAAAAGAATCAATGTCATTTTCCACCGTCTTAAAACAATCGATGACGTTTTGTATATCTTTTGTCACTCCTCTTGAACGAGGGAAAAATTGATATCTTATCATGCTACTTGCTTTTCTATTAGTCTTAAAAGTTGATGTTGAGGTAAATATATTTCGTTGTCTTGAACGAAATAGAAAATAGTATCGTCTATGGCTTCTGCTTTCCGAGATGACGGTAGCCCTGTTTTTTCATCGAATAATGCTTTCTCAAACGATATTGTAGCGATACATACATTCATGTCCCAAAAGTGTACGCAACGTATCGGATACCTTGTACCATTATATTCAATGTATTCAAATTCAGAATCCAAAACAACATGACAGATGTTTCGCTTATTTTTGAGGTCGTATGTGTGATACACTTTGCCAAATGCCCCTCTGTTATTATCGCCATAGTCAGACGATGAAAATAGCTTGTGCTTAATACTCAATCCTATTTCCCATATAATATCTTTCCTCTCAATGATTATATCGCGCACATCTGCTTTTTCTCCATGTTGGTCATTTTGAATGAACAGATTTAGAATGTCTGAACTTTGTTCTATAATGTTTGGCTCAAGGGCAAAAATCGTATCAATAGTTGACTGAGCACTAAGGGCATATAACGTTTGTTCTACATGCGATAAAGTTTCCCAAGCATTTTCCGCTGCTTGATAACTACTGTTTCTAACTATTTTTGCAGGACGGATTTTACTGATTGCCTTAAACAAAGAGTTTAGGCATACAAATTCATATGCCCTTCCTTGATTATTACTTGCGTTACTCATACAACCTATTCTTTATTTGTCCACTAATAAGTCTTTTATATTCACATCTAATAGGTTTGCAATCTGGTCGAGGGTATTCAAATCTGGTTGAACACTATTACTGCACCACTTGCTAACTGTGCATGCAGATTTTCCAACTTGTTCTGCTAACCACTTGCCGGTTTTTTCCTGCTCGGCAAGAACAGCCTTTATACAATTTAACTTTGCCATGAGAGGAGTTTATGAAAATAAAGTTTGGCGCAAAAATAATAAAATTCCACGAAACAAACGGCTCTTACCTGTGAGAAGTTGCTAATAGCACTATAATTCAATTGAAATTATTATGAAATGTCACCTAAAATAATCTCTTTTCGGTCAATTATTCGAATATTAAATTTTTCTCTAAATGCAAAAATCGGAAAATCTCACTTGTTTTGCTTTTAGCGGAACTTGGCGGCACCTCGGTATATCTCATACAAGTTTGGCTCTACTCTCGCCCAAGTTCAAGATAGAAGTGCAAATTATGGAGAAGATAAACACAAGACCAAGGGAAAAACTCAATTTCAGAACACCTAAAGAGTGCTTTTATGAGAAAATCATATAAATTTGCACTTGCTTGTTGAATTCGCGTTCAAATCTCCATAAAAAAGTCGTGAAACAATTTGTGAATAAATGTAAATGAGTGTGAAATACTGAACGATTTCTTTAACATTTGGAAGCTAAGAAAGCCTCAAGAAACCACCCTTATAACTCGTTGGTAATCAAACGTTTGAAAGGGGCATTTTAAAAGAGCCTCTTTTAGCGTGCAAAAGAGCCTCTTTTGGAAGGTAAAAGAGCCTCTTTCGCAGCG
>CAMVSV010000026.1 GCA_947170265.1 uncultured Prevotella sp. | reverse complement strand
CCTTCCAAAAGAGGCTCTTTTGCACGCTAAAAGAGGCTCTTTTAAAACACCCCTTCCAAATACCTGATTACCAATGAGTTACAATGGGTAGAAAATTAGCTTTCCTCAGCCCTTTAAAAGTTAAAAAGTTTAAAGAATTCTACTGGATTTTACATTTATTTACGAAATGTTTCACGCCAAAATCCACATGAACTGGCCTTTGAGTTCCTGTTTCAAAACTCGCTTATGACAATCTGGCGGAGCATGGTGGCGAAGATATTTAAAAAAAGTTATACCGAGCAAGAAATGAAGAAATAATGTGTTCTTATATATCTATTTTTAGTAATTTTGCAGTGGAAAATAAAAATCACATTTATAACTATCAAAATTAAGGACATTTAATTATGGATTTCTTAACAAACGACAAATTGGTCATTGTTGGCGCAGCCGGCATGATAGGTTCCAACATGGTTCAGACAGCACTCACCATGCGTCTGACAAGCAATATCTGTCTCTACGACGTGTTCTCACCCGAGGGTGTGGCTGAGGAGATGCGACAGAGCGGCTTCAACGATGTGAACATCACTGCCACTACCGACGTGAAAGAGGCATTCACCGATGCTAAATACATTATCTCTTCAGGTGGCGCACCCCGTAAGGCTGGCATGACACGCGAAGACCTGCTGAAAGGCAACTGCGAGATTGCCGAAGGTCTGGGCAAGAACATCAAGGAGTTCTGTCCCGACGTGAAGCATGTGGTAATCATCTTCAACCCCGCTGACCTCACCGGTCTGGTTACCCTGCTCTACTCTGGACTGAAACCCAGCCAGGTGACCACACTTGCAGCCCTCGACACCACCCGTTTGCAGAACGCCCTCGCCAAGAAGTTCGGCGTAATGAGAAACGAGATCACCGGATGTGCCACCTATGGCGGCCACGGCGAGCAGATGGCAGTGTTCGGCAGCCATGTGGAGATTGCCGGACGCAAGCTCACCGACATCATCGGCACCGACGAGTTCACTGCCGAGGAATGGGAGCAGATGAAGACCGACGTGACCCAGGGTGGTGCAAAGATCATCGAGCTGCGCGGACGCAGCAGCTTCCAGAGCCCTGCCTACCTCTCTGTTGAGATGATTCGCTCGGTGATGGGCGGCGAGCCTTTCCGCTTCCCCGTGGGAACTTATGTCAAGACCGACAAGTATAACCACATCATGATGGCGATGAAGACCACTCTCGATACCACCGGTGCACACTTTGAGATACCTCAGGGCACTGCCGAGGAGAATGCCAAGCTCGACCAGAGCTACGAGCACCTCTGCAAGATGCGCGACGAGCTCGTGACACTCAACATCGTGCCATCGCTCGACAAGTGGAACGAAATCAACCCCAACCTGTAACAATTCACACATAGAAATGCGCGAGCACATCACTCCGGCATGGAGTAATGTTCTCGCGCTTTCATTTTCCCATAATGACAACTATAAGCAACAAGGAGTTTGGTGGCGAGCGACCGCTGTTCGGCATCCACGACACCATGCTCAAGAACATAACCATCACCGACGGTGAGTCGGGAATAAAATGCTGCCGGAACATTGAAGCAGACGCTTGCCTGTTCATAGGTAAATATCCATGGTGGCACGTCGACGGCAGCCTCATCACCAACTGCAAGTTTGAGCCGGGAGCACGCTCGGCAATATGGTACAGCAACGACATGACCATGCGCAACACCGTCATTGACGCTCCTAAGCTGTTTCGGGAGATGAAAAACCTCACCCTTGAGAATGTCACCATCAACGATGCCGACGAGACCTTCTGGAACATCAGCAACCTGAAGATAAAGAACGTGGAGCTACACGACGGCACCTATCCTTTCATGTATTGCAAGGACGTGTATGTTGACGGACTCGTGAGCGACTCCAAGTATGTGTTCCAATACTGCGAGAACGTGGAGATACACAATGCACGCATCACCACCAAGGACTCGTTCTGGGAATGCAGAAACGTTACCATCTACGACTCGGTGATTGACGGTGAGTATCTCGCATGGCATTCCGACAACGTAAGACTCGTGCGCTGCCACATTGCAGGCGAGCAACCCCTGTGCTATGCCACCCGCCTGAGACTGGAAGACTGCACCTTCGACGCTGCCTGCGACCGTATCTTTGAAGACAGCGACGTGGAGGCAACCATCAACGGAGCCATCACCGAGATAAAGAACCCACTGTCGGGACACATCATTGCCGACAGCATTGGCACCATCACCTACGACCAATATGCCAAAGCACCCCACAGCTGCATAATAGAGACACGACTATAACACCCATATACCCATGCAGAAATACGATTTCGACACACCGGCCAACCGACAAGGCTCAGGCTGTTACAAGTGGGACGAAGCCCACGACCCAGAGGTCATACCCATGTGGGTTGCCGACATGGACTTCCGTGTGGCACCCGCCATTACCGAAGCTCTTGCCAAGCGGGTGAGCCACGGCGTGTTCGGCTACACCATGGTAATGCCGAGCTACTACCAAGCCATTGTCAACTGGTTCAGCCGCCGCCACCAATGGACCATCAACCCCGAATGGATAATCTATACCACGGGAGTGGTGCCCGCGGTGTCGTGTGTCATCAAGGCCCTCACCATGCCCGGCGAGAAGGTACTTGTGATGACACCTGTATACAACTGTTTCTTCTCGTCGATAACCAACAACGGCTGTCAGGTGGAAGAAAGCCCGCTGCGCCGCACTGCCGACAGCTACGAGGTTGACTTCGACGATTTCGAGAGACGGTGTGCCGACGAGAAGGTGACAGTGTTCCTGCTGTGCAATCCTCATAACCCGGCAGGAAGGGTATGGACCAGAGACGAGCTACAGAGGATGAACGACATCTGTCTCCGCCACAATGTCACGGTGGTGAGCGACGAGATACACTGCGAACTTGTGATGCCGGGACATGTGTTCACTCCCTTTGCTGCCGTGAGCACCTCCTGTCAGGACAACAGCATAACGCTCAACTCACCATCCAAGTCGTTTAATATTGCAGGATTGCAGACTGCAAACATCATTTGCAAGAATGCAGAGTGGCGCAGAAAGATAAACCGCGCAGTGAACATCAACGAGGTATGCGACGTAAATCCCTTCGGTCCCATAGCCCTCGAAGCTGCCTACAACCACGGCGAGGAATGGCTGCAACAGCTCAACGGCTACATCTGGGAGAACTACCTCACCCTGAAGACGTTCATCAAAGATAACCTGCCAGCACTCAACGTGTTGCGCATGGAAGGCACCTATCTGCCATGGATAGACATTACCGCCACGTCGCTCACGAGCGACGAGCTCACCCGCAGGCTTCTCTCCGAAGCCAAGGTGAAGGTTAACAGCGGAACGATGTATGGCTCCACCTCCGGCGAAGGCTACATCAGGTTGAACATTGCATGTCCACGGGCGCAACTCACCGAAGCTCTCCAAAGGATGGCACCCATAATACAGAGCGCTGTCAACCATACACCATAACTCACAGAGCCACAACAAAAAGCTTTTCCAATTTAATTTGTTGTAGTTCCGACAATATTTAGTATCTTTGTCAGCAAATATCAACTATCATTATCTAACGTAACTATAAGTATGAATAAAAAACGACAACTGCTATTGGTAGCGACATTGTCGCTGGCTGCCATGGCAATCAATCCAGTGTCGGCACAAACCGATGACAGCAGTTGGGCTGAGGTGTGGCGCGACGACTTCACGGGCACGGCCCTCAACACCAGCTACTGGAACATTGAACAAAACAGCAGCGGAGGAGGCAACAACGAGTTGCAATACTACGGTCCCGAAGGCGTGAGCGTAAGCAACGGAAACCTCGTGCTCACGGCATCGCGTACCGCCAACGGAGGAAAGAGCTTCACCTCCGGACGCATCAACTCGAAGCACAAAGTGTTCTTCACCCACGGCAAACTTGAAGCAAGCATCAAGCTTCCGAAGACCGCCAACGGTCTGTGGCCCGCCTTCTGGATGCTTGGTGAGAACATCGACACAAACCCATGGCCGCAATGCGGTGAGGTTGACGTATTGGAGATGGGAAACGTGACGGGTATCAACAACGGCACGCAGGAGTCGTTCTTCAACGGAGCATGCCACTGGGGATACTATGAGAACGGAGGATATCCCAACTATGGCGTTTCACAAGCCAACTACGGCAGCTTGCAGGACGGCAACTACCATACCTTCACTCTGATTTGGTCGGAAACAGCCATCACCATGTATGTAGACCGCGACAAGGGCGGCATTTATGAAACGCCTTACTACACCATAGGCATTACCGACAAGAGCACCGACAAAAGTACAGGCTACTACTTCCACAAGAATTTCCACATATTGTTCAACCTTGCAGTAGGCGGAATGTTCCCACAGATTTACGACCCCGCAGGCATCACTGCCATCACAAACGACAGACCGGCAGAGATGTTGGTAGACTGGGTGAGGATATGCCAGCCGGCAGGCAACGAGGAATATACCTTTCTGGTGGAAGACGAGGACGAGAGCAGCAGCGACAAGATTGGCAACGACCCCGACACCGACATCGGCCAGTTTGGTTCTCTCGCCGTTGACGACAACGGAAACTACACCTTCGACAAGACCAAAGGCACCGACTATGTGCTCATAAGCACCAGCACAGGTGTGACGGAGATGCTCAGCGACCGCACACTGAAGAACTACAACGTTGACAACGTGCAGAACTTCCTGTATATATGGGAAAATACCTATAATGCTGCGGCATCAACGGGAGTAAACTCCTTTGGCTTTGCTGAAGGCTACAACTCGTTCACCGTGGGCACGGTGGGATGGTCAGGACTGGGCTTCGCCTCCCAGGAAGGCTCCGGCAAGGACCTGTCGATGATTGACGACAGCTACATACTGCACTTTGCCATGAAAGGCAACGACATAGACCTGCACCGCAGCCATACCGTCACGGTGGGCAACGCAAACTTCATCATTGGATACAGCGACGGCACCAACCCATCGTTGGGCGACTATAAGCGCGACAACCGCTGGTATTATTTCGACATACCTGTAAAATGGATAAAGACACTAACTCCATCAGGCGAGCTTTTCACCGGTGCTGCCAACTATGCAGACAACGTGCTGGCATTCAGCAGCGGCAGCTTCGGAGGCACACCACTGAAGTTTGACAACGTGTTCTTCTACAAGGCTACGACAGCAATACCCGACATACCAACCACCGACACCCAGACATCGCTCGGTGCATACGGCTCGGAGGCACTGAACAACGGCACTACAACCTTCGACTTCACCAATGGCTACAACTATGTGCCCATCATTGTCAGCCCGGAGGTAAAAAACAGGATGACGGGGAAAATCCTTGCCGACTACAACGTTGACGGAACGAACCAAGCACTGTACAACTGGGAAAACACCTATACAGAGGTTTCTTCTGCGGGCGAGACAAACTCCTTCGGCTTCAACGAGGGCTACAACAGCCTTATCGTGGCAAACAAAGGATGGTCGGGACTGGGAGTGAAGTTTGAAACGCCTCGCGACATGAGCATCGTTGACGACACCTTCTGGCTTCACTTCGCAATGAAAGGCGACGACTACATAAAGCATGTGGGACAAACCATAGCCATAGGCAACACACAGTTCATCATCGGAAAGAAAACCAGCTCGCTGCCGAGCCTGGGCGACTACAAGCGCGATGGCAACTGGTATGCCTTCGACATTCCAGTGAAAGCCCTCATGCTCATGGCTGACCCGCTGTTCACCAATGCGGCAGCGTTCAACGACAACCTTATAACTATAAACTCCGGCGGAAAAGCAGGCAACCAGCTGCAATTTGACAACGTGTTCTTCTACAAGAACGACACCAAAGACCCCAACACCGGTTCAGACACTGAGACTGTGCTCGGCAAATATGTGTCTGAAGCCATGAGCGCAGGAACCTCGACATTCAATTTCAACGATGGCGACAACTATGTGATCATTGACGTGAGCGACCAGGTTAAGGCTCAGATGAACGGCAAGATTCTTAAAGACTACAACGGAGTGCCGGCACTCAACGTCTGGCGGACTGACTATGAGAACCCGCCACAGCCCACCTTTGAGGAGACCACATCTTCAGGCAACAACTCTTTCGGCTACAACGAAGCCTACCACTCCTTCCGACTTGGCTCCAAGGGTTGGGGAAACGTGGTTTATCAGTTCACCGGCGCAGCTGCCGACCTGTCTATGCTCGAGGATGTTGATGCCAACGGACATGAATACTACCTGCACTTCGCCATGAAGAGCAGCGACTATCTCACCCATGTGAACTACACGATAAAGGTTGGCGACGATGCCACATTCAACATTGGAACAGGTGGTGACGCAAGCTTCAAGACCGACTTCAGAAGAGACGGAGAATGGTATAGCTTCGACATACCTGTATCGAAGCTCAAGGAGCTTGCCACATCGGGACATCTGCTCTCCAGTGGCACCGCAAATGCCTACAGCGGCGACCTGCTCAACTTCAATGCGGGAACGCGAAATGGCAACGAACTGATGTTCGACAACGTGTTCTTCTATCGTAACCTCAATCCTGCCACGGAAGAAGAGAACGAAGACGAGACAGCACCATCGGTGCCTACAGTGACACTCAACGGCACAACCACACAGACGACAGCCTCAATAAATCTCTCGGCTACCGATGACAGCGAAGGACAGATCACATATACCATATATATAAATAATGTGAAGGATGGAACGGTGAAGGGCAACAGCGGAGCAACAGCCACATACAACCTCACCGGTCTCACGGCAGCCACCACCTACAGCATCACGGCAACAGCCACCGATGCCGCAGGAAACACATCAGCTGCATCGACAGCGCTGAACATAACTACACAGGAGGCAACACCTGAGCCCACTGACGAGACAGCACCATCGGTGCCCACGGTGACGCTCAGCGGCACAGCTACACAAACCAGTGCAACGGTGCAGCTCACCTCCACTGACAACAGCGAAGGCACGATAACATATACCATATATGTGAATGGAGCTGAAGTGGGAACGACAACAGGCAACAGCGGAGCAACAGCCACTTACAACATCACCGGACTGACCGCCGGAACGACATACGCCGTGACAGCAACAGCCGCCGACGCAGCTGGAAACACTTCCGCACGTTCAACAGCATTGAACGTCACCACAGAGGAAGAAGAAGTTGTAGTACCTGAAGTGAACAGCGGTGAAACATCCCATGGTCTGAAATACACCTACGAGATTACACAAAACGGCACCGACGTTACAATAAACTTCACATGCACAAATCCCACTGATTTCGTTGGACTCACAGGGCCATGGCTTTGGGACGAGACCACCGGATTCAGAGAAGTAGGCGTAATGCCTCAAACACTTACGGGATATGATTATGGAACGACTCTGAAATTCCGTGCAAAGTGGATTGAGCAGAATAATGGTGACAACATATCTGAATATGTATACTACACCATAAAATCTCCATATATTGCCGAATCGGGAGACTTGCACGATGAAGGAGCAGATGCCAATGGCATACACAAGCTTACTGGCACATGGACAGACACTGACTTCAAGAATATTGACTCTCAGGTAAAAGGCAATGCCTATGATGTTACGGGTGTAACCATTGCCTCCGGTGATTTCGCATTAGCCAACAATGAGCTGCAAAATCCCAACACATTCTTTGTGGCTACTCAAGAGCAGACCACACAGATGACCACAGTAAATGCCGTTTACGAAGATAATGGCAGCTATGTGGGCAACAGCTCTGGTCTGACCTTCACCGACAGCAACGGAAGCAAGACCAAGGACTACAGCCTCAACACCAGTCTTGCTCCCATCTACAGCTCGGCAAGCTATGTGAGCCGCAACATAACGGCTGGAGCATGGGCCACACAGGTGCTGCCCTTCCCCACCATCATCACAGAGAACAAGCCTGAGGCTTACACACTGAATGCACAGAACGAGGACAACGGCACCCTAACGCTCACCTTCCAGAAGGTGGAAGAGTCAGCCGGAACGCTATCGCTCGAAGCCAACGTGCCTTATCTGCTGTGGTTCGATACCAAGCCCGAGGAGTATACACTCACCTCCGGTGGCAACGTGACGATGACCCTCACTCCGCAGACATCATCGACAACCGACTTTGCCCTCGCCGGCACATATCAGACCATCAACACAACAGCCGAAGACAATATCTATGTGATACCGGGAGGACAAACCGACAAAGAAAACTTCTCCATACGTCTATCGGTAGGCGGCAGGGTGCTCCCCTTCCGCAGCTATTTCGCTGCCAATGATGTCACTCCGGCAAAGATAAACATTCTCATCAGCGACGAGCCCATCAATGGAACGACGCCTGACGACGGTGAGCAGGACGGCACCAACGGCATACGCACCATGAGCGACGACATGATAAAGAAGCTCCTCCCCGTTTACAGCATCGACGGCAAGAAGGTTGCCGACCGTTCTACCGAAGCCAACCTTCTCAATCTGCCCGACGGTGTGTATATCATCAACGGAAAGAAGATTGTGATAAGAAACAAATAAGCATGAACAACACAATGACTGAAAAAGAAATGAAAGAATATATCTCTCCCTCCACCGAGATCGTAACCACGGCAGCAAAGCTGATGGACGGTCCCGGTGGACTGATCAGCGACTCCGTTTACGACGGCGACGGTGCCGCCAAGCAAAACACGCTTGCCAACAATGTTGGAGAAGAAGGCATCGACACAGACACCGAAGAGGTTCAGCCACCACTGTCATTCAACATCTGGGAAGACTGACCATCTATCATAAGCACAAAAAAACGCGGAAGGTACATTGAAACCTTCCGCGTTTTTTTATGTATATATATTAAAGAGAGTGTTACTTTGCGAACTTTTCCGACTGCTGACGAATGAGTTCCTCGTCGGTGAAGTAGTTTATACGCATGGCATTGCGCACCTCGTCCATGGTCTGTGCTGCCACGGCACGAGCCTCGTCGGTGCCACGCTTCAGAATGTTGAATATCTCGGGTATGTCCTTCTCATATTCTGCACGACGCTGACGCAAAGGCTCCAGCATCTTGTTGAGCACCTGATTGAGGAACTTCTTGCATTTCATGTCGCCCAGTCCACCACGGGTGTAGTGTTCCTTGAGCTCGTCAAGGTTGTTGTATTCAGGTAGGAACTCCGCAAAGTCGGCATCGGTAGAGAATGCGTCAAGATATGTGAACACGGCGTTGCCCTCCACATGCCCCGGGTCGTTGAGGTTCACATGGGTAGGGTCGGTATACATTGAGCGCACCTTCTGCCATACGTCCTCGGCACTGTCACTGAGGTAGATGCAGTTGCCGAGACTCTTCGACATCTTCTCCTTACCGTCGGTACCCGGCAGACGGCGTGCCGTTTGGTTCTCCGGCAACATGATGTTTGGTTCAACGAGCACCGGAGCATAGGTTTGGTTGAAACGGCGCACGAGCTCGCGAGTTACCTCGAGCATGGGTTCCTGGTCTTCACCTGCCGGCACGGTAGTGGCTTTGAAGAGAGTGATGTCGGCAGCCTGGCTCACCGGATAGCAGAAGAATCCCAACGGAATGTTTGCCTCAAAGTTTCTCATCTTTATCTCTGTCTTCACCGTGGGGTTGCGCTGCACGCGGCTCACAGTGATGAGATTCATCAGATAGGTGGTGAGCTCAGCAAGCTCGGGTATCTGGCTTTGTATGAACAACACGCATTTCTGCGGGTCAAGTCCGGCAGAGAGATAGTCGAGAGCCACCTCAATGATGTTCTGTCGTATTTTCTCGGGGTTATCGGCATTGTCGGTGAGAGCCTGCACGTCAGCCATGAACACGAACATACGGTCGTAGTTGCCCTCTTCCTGCAGCTGCACACGACGGCGAAGCGAGCCCACATAGTGTCCCAGATGGAGTTTTCCTGTTGGGCGGTCGCCTGTAAGTATTATCTTTCCCATTGTTTTTTATCGTTTATTTCACAATTCTGTAGTAGTCTTCTTTTCTTGGTTTCACCGTCCTGGGTTGCGACGAGGCATATCCGAGAGCCAGTGAGCCAACGCCAGCAAGGGTGTCGGGAAGGTTGAGCTCCTGCATTATCTGCTTGCCTTCTTCGGTTTCAAACATTGCATCCACGCGGTTTATCCAGCATGAGGCAAGTCCTATGCTGTGGGCTGCGAGCATCATGTTTCCAAGCACGAGGCTTGCATCGCGCTCACGGTTATAGCTGTCTCTCGATGCGAAGACGAGCACAATGGTGGGTGCACCGTAGTAAGGATCACTCTCCACCTTGAAAATCTCGGCATTCATGCGCGAGAGCTTGTCTCTGAGCTCTTTGTTTTGCACCGCAATGATTACGGGGTCCTGTGTGCCATGACCAGTTGGAGCCCATGTGCCGGCCTCGAGCACCGTGGTAAGTTCGTCGTCGGTGATTTGTTGTTCTTTGTATCGGCGTATGGAGCGGCGCTCACGTATCGCCTTGAGTACTTCGTTGTCTGTCATTATTACTATAATTTAAGTTTAAAGGTGGGAATGTTTCCCACCTTATTATATATTACATGCCTATAGTCCTACGGCATCAAGTATTTTCTTTGTCGTTCCTGCCTTCTGTGCCACATAGTCGGCAGCGCGCTGTCCTCTATCCCTCATGGTGTCGGCATCGGCTATGAAGCCGTCCATCACAGCCGCGAAGGAGTCATGGTCGGCAATCTCTATTCCTCCCGTGGATGCCTTGAGCTGCTGCGCCTCCTGGAAACGCTGGTTGTTGGGACCGAAAATCACAGGCACTCCCCACACCGCTGCTTCGAGCACGTTGTGTATGCCCACGCCGAAGCCGCCTCCCACATATGCCACCTTAGCATAGGCATATATGCTTGAGAGCAGTCCGAAGCAGTCAATGATGAGCACCTGGGCAGTGGCAGCCTCCTCCGGTGTTGTCTGCGAATACCTCACCACCTTGCCTTTGACCTTGCCTATAATCTGCGAGAGATGGTCTTCGCCAATCACATGTGGTGCAATAATCATCTTCCAGTCGGAATGAGTATTGAAGTATGGTATGAATATATCCTCATCGGGCTGCCAGCTGGAGCCAGCCACAAAGGTGTTGCCTGTGGCGAAAGCCTCCACTATGGGCAGTTTCTTCGCATCGTTTCTTATCTGCAGCACACGGTCGAAGCGTGTGTCGCCCACCACTGTCACGCAGTTGATGCCAATCTTTGCGAGAAGCTCCTTGCTCACCTCGTTCTGTACATAGAAGTGGGAGAAGCATTTCAGCACATGACCATACTGACGACCATACCACTTGAAAAACACCTGGTCGGGTCGGAAGATGCTCGACACGCTGTAGACCGGCACATTGCGGTGGCGCAGTATGTGAAGATAGTTGTACCAGAACTCATACTTTATGAAGAATGCCATCACCGGACGAATGGTCCTGAGGAAACGTCGTGCATTGGTGACGGTGTCTATTGGCAGATAGGTGATGATGTCGGCACCCTCGTAGTTCTTTCTCACCTCATAGCCCGACGGTGAGAAGAATGTGAGCAGTATCTTATACTCCGGATGGTCACGGCGGAGCTGCTCCATGAGCGGTCTGCCTTGTTCAAACTCTCCGAGCGAGGCTGCATGGAACCACACATACTGTGCCTCCGGGTCGAGTTTCTCGCGTATATCGGCAACAGCCCTGCGTTCTCCTTTCCACATCTTGCTCACCTTCTCGCTGAAGAATGAGCATACGAACACGCCAAACTGGTATAAATATAATATAAGGTGATACATCTGTGTTTGCTATGGGTTATTACATATTGTCGCCAGCGGCATTGGGGAGCTTGTCTATTGCCACATGCAGGCGGCGGAGGGTTTCCTCCTTGCCCAGGAACGCCGAGATGTCGAACATGCCGGGTCCCTTGCCCTCACCCACGAGGCATAGTCTGAAGGCATTCATCACATCACCGAGCTTGTAGCCTTTGTCTTCCACCCACTTCATCACCACGGGTTCCTGTCCCTCGATAGAGAAATCGTCGATGGTGGCAAGCACGCCGGCGAGCTCACTCATCTGCTGTGGCGAATAGTCTTTCCAGCGTTTCCTCACTGTTTTCTCGTCATAGCTGGCGGGTGGTATGAAGAAGAACGAGCACAGCTGCCACAGCTCCTTGACAAACGACACACGGTCTTTCATCATTGCCACCACCTTGCGAATGTTGTCCATTGATGTCTCAACACCGTTGTTCGCCACTATGGGTGCAAAGAGGTCGGCAATCTCTTCGTTGCTCTTGCGAAGTATGTATTCGTGGTTGAACCACATGCCCTTCTTGTAGTCAAACTTGGCTCCCGCCTTTGAGCAGCGGTTTATGTCGAAAGCCTCCACAAGCTCGTCAAGGGTGAACAGCTCCTGCTCTGTGCCGGGGTTCCATCCGAGCAGAGCCAGGAAGTTGACCACAGCCTCAGGGAAATAGCCACTCTCACGGTAGCCACTCGAAGTCTCGCCGCTCTTCGGGTCGTGCCACTCAAGTGGGAACACGGGGAAGCCCAGACGGTCGCCGTCGCGTTTCGAGAGCTTGCCTTTGCCTTCAGGCTTGAGCAGCAACGGCAGGTGGGCAAAGCGCGGCATGGTGTCGGTCCATCCGAAGGCTTCATACAGGAGCACATGCAATGGTGCGCTGGGCAGCCATTCCTCACCCCTGATCACATGGGAGATTTCCATGAGGTGGTCGTCAACGATGTTTGCCAAGTGATAGGTTGGCAGCTCGTCGGCACTCTTGAAAAGCACCTTGTCGTCGAGGATGTCGGTCTTCACCTTCACCTCTCCGCGTATCATGTCGTTGACGACGACAGTCCTTCCGGGCTCAATCTTGAAGCGCACCACATACTGCTGTCCGTCTTCAATGAGAGCATCCACCTCCTGCTGTGTCATGGTGAGCGAGTTGCGCATCATCATTCGCGTGGCGGCATCATACTGGAAGTTCTGTATCTCACTGCGCTTGGCATCGAGCTCCTCGGGAGTATCGAAGGCAATGTATGCCTTTCCGGCATCAAGCAGCTGCTTCACATAAACTTTATAAATGTCCCGACGCTCACTCTGACGGTAGGGACCTTTGTCGCCACCGAAGCTCACTCCTTCGTCGAACTTTATACCGAGCCAGCGAAACGACTCCAGGATATATTCCTCTGCACCGGGCACGAAACGGTTGCTGTCGGTGTCTTCTATACGGAACACGAGGTCACCGCCGTGCTGCTTGGCAAAGAGATAGTTAAACAACGCTGTTCTCACTCCTCCAATGTGAAGAGGTCCTGTGGGACTGGGTGCGAAGCGCACTCTTACTTTTCTTTCTGACATGAATAAATAGGTAAATTTTCTGCAAAGGTACGATTAAGCGAGCGAAAAGACAAATTTATTTGCTCAATAATAAGCCACATCACAAGAATTTTGTATTTTTGCAAGAGCTAAGAAACAATGTTGCTATGGGCAAATTCTTTAATATAGGACGACATTTCTGGCGCAATTTCACCACGCGCATGACCTTGGTGACTATTGCCGTGACCATAATCGTGTGGTTCCTGCCACGCACCGAAGGACACATGTATCACTACGACATCAACCGTCCGTGGATGTACGGACAGCTGATAGCAAAGTTCGACTTCCCCATCTTCAAGACCGAAGAGGTGTTTAAAGCAGAGCAAGACTCCATAAGGGCTCACTTCCGACCATATTTCCAGAAGAAAAGCCATGTGGAGCAGCTGCAGATTGCAAGGTTCAGAAACGACTACGCCGGCGGCATACCCGGTTTGTCGCCAGACTATGTCAACATCATTGCGCAGCGCTTGCAGCTGGTCTACAACAAAGGCATCATGGATCCCGTGCGCTACAACGAGCTGCGCAAGGACACCGCCTCCAGCATACGCCTCGTCGACGGCAAGGAGGTGAGCGACGTTGCCCTGGGCACTCTCCTGAGCACCACGGCAGCCTATGAGATGCTCTTTGCCAGCGAGCAGATGATAAAAAACCGCAACATTCTGCAACAATGCGACCTCAACGAATATATAGAGCCAAACCTCGTATACGATGCCGAACGCAGCGAAACCGACCTCTCCGACCAGCTCAGCACCATTGCGGCAGCCAGCGGATGGGTGCAGGAGGGACAGCGCATCATTGACCGCGGCGACATTGTTGACGAAGCAACCTACCTGAAGCTCAACAGCTTTGAGCAGGCCATGGAGAAACACAACAACAGCGACGAAGAGAAACTGCTCACCATCATCGGACAGTCGCTCTATGTGCTCATACTCGTGATGCTCTTCACCATATACCTCTCGCTCTACCACAAGGAATACTTCGCCAAGCCACGGAGCCTCATCATGCTCTTCTTCATGATTGTGCTCTTTCCTGTGATGACATCGCTCATGATGGAGTTCAACAAGTTCAGCGTGTATATCATACCATTTGCCATGGCACCTATATTCATGCGGGTGTTCACCGACTCGCGCACCGCCTTCAACGCCCATGTGGCAATGGTGCTCATCTGCGCCGTGGCGGTGAAATACCAGTATGAGTTCATCATCGTGCAGATAGTGGCGGGACTCATTGCCATATACTCGCTGCGCGAACTGGAGAAACGCTCGCAGATATTCCTCACTGCAATACTCGTTACGCTCGGCTCGGCAGCAGTATACCTCAGTCTGCAGCTCATACAGAGCGACGACTTCTCGAAACTCGACCAAACCATCTACTACCACTTTGCTGCCAACGGTTTCTTCCTGCTCTTCTCCTACCCGCTGATGCTCGTCATAGAGAAAGCCTTCGGATTCATATCCACCGTGACAATGTTTGAGCTGTCGAACTCAAACAACCCGTTGCTCAGAAAGCTGAGCCAGGTGGCACCGGGCACCTTCCAGCACTCCATCATGGTGGGTAACCTCGCCGCCGAAGTGGCACACAAGATTAACGCCGGCGGACAGCTCGTGCGTACCGGTGCACTCTACCACGACATTGGAAAAATGAAAAACCCAGCATTCTTCACCGAGAACCAGGCGGCAGGAGTGAACCCCCACGACAATATCTCCGAGATTGACAGTGCAAAAATCATCACCGCCCATGTCACGGAAGGACTGAAACTCGCAGAGGAACACAACCTACCCACGGTGATAAAGGACTTCATACGCACACACCACGGCACCGGCATGGCAAAGTATTTCTACATAAACTACAAGAACAGCCACCCCGACGAGGATGTCGACCCGGAGCCTTTCAGCTACAAGGGACCCAACCCCGAGACACGCGAACAAGCCATACTCATGATGTGCGATGCCGTGGAGGCGGCCTCACGCTCGCTGCGCGAATATACTGCCGACAGCATTTCAGAGATGGTAAACCGCATCATCGACACGCAAGTGAAAGAAGGTTACTTCACCGAATGTCCCATCACCTTCCACGACATCTCCCGTGCCAAGCAGATACTCATTGAAAGACTCAAAAACATCTATCACACCAGAATACAGTATCCCGAACAGACAGCAAAGAACTAACGGAGGAAGAAAGTAAAGACTCTGAAAACTTCAATATTTGACATTTTCATGAAAATGTATGAATATTCGCTTTCAAACACCCGAATATACAAGAAAATTACACTTGTAACTCATTGGAAATCAAATATTTGAAACACCCATTTCAAAAGAGGCTCTTTTGTCGTGCAAAAGAGCCTCTTTTGGAAGGTGAAAGAGCCTCTTTTGGAACGCGAAAGTGGCTCTTTTGTTTTCTGAGTGTGCGAAAAACTGAATATCGCCTCCAAACATGCATAAATATTCGCTTGAAAAACGACCCGTTTTCAAGCGTTTCTTTGAATTCTGACAACAGAACATCAGTTCCGTAATATCACAGCTATTGCAGAAACCCTTGTGCAGAATAGGTGACGGAAACAATGGGGGTGGCAGGCACATTGCGATCTCTACGAAATTGGAATGGAAAAATATTTATTTGAAACTTTTCTTGTTGGAAATTGAAAAAAACACTAATTTCGTAGTGTTCAACAAAATAACTAAAAACATTGACAAACCATGAAGAAATTTTACGCTATTCTCTGCGCGGTGACACTATTGTGCTGTGTCAGCGCACATTCACAGCTGCTAACACCTAAACAGCTGAAGACAAAACAACTGAAAGAACAGGTACGCAAGACCCACGACAAACGCTCGGTGATGACACTCGGAAAGATTGCCAGAGACTCCAGAGTATCGCCACGTCAGGCCGCAAAAACCAAGATGCAGAGCCCAAGGAAGGCTGAACACAAGGATGTAATCATTAGCGATGTCTTCAGCAGTTTCTATCCCGACGTGAACGCCGTATGGTATAGCCTCACACCCGACAGTTGGTCGCCATCGTTCTCTTTCTCAATACACATTCCCGAAGGCATGCACGACGTGGAGCTCGGAAAGACCTACACCTTTGACGACATGGAGCATGAGGAGGGATACAACCCCAACTGCTGGACCGACGAAGAATGGAATGAGTATGAAATAGTGGAGGCTACCTTCAAGAAAACCAGGGGCGTAGGTTTCGATGTACACATTGAGGCTACCGCCAAGGACGTTGAAGGCAACACATTCAACATCAGCTACGACGAAGACCCAATAGTAATAAAAGAAGAGACCAAAGTGGTAAGGATCAACAGCGAGCGTCCCGACAAACAGCGCATGGACGACGGCTCGTGGTTGCTGCGCTGTGGTGGCGAGGAACAGGGCTACAGCTTGCAGCTAAGCTACTTCAGCGACAATGCCACGTCACCTGTGGGTTCTTTCAAGTACCTCGACTTCGACCCAAACCAGTGTACCTTGACGGAATTCACCGGCGAAGAAGACGAAGGGGGCGACCAGATCGTGATATTCCACAAAGTGAAAGACGGAAATATAAGAGTGGAAGAGGATGAAAATGCCATTTACATAATAGGCGTGTTGACATGCGACGACGGCTACTACTACTCTATCGAAGCAACCATGGCAAAGCCAAAGGCTAATAACACCGTAATCATCAACAGCTCCGACCTCGCTGTCGACGACTACTGGTATCCCTATACAAGAGAGATAAAGCTCGGAGCATATGTCGACGAGCAGTTCGTGACGCTCTTCATATATCCAGAATCAACAGGTGAAGGCATGACAGGAACCTACACCATTGGCACCAATGGCACACGGGCAACGGTAAAACCCACACCCGACGACGATGAGGTGGATGCATATAGCGGAGAGTTCACCGTGAACTACGACAACGGCACCATAACAGTGACAGGATCCATACTCTGCTACAACAACACCTTGTATAACCTCAACCTCAGCTATACCAAACCCGAGAAGACACGCGAGCAGACACTCACCTTCGAAGACCTCACATGCTACTACGGCTATGGAGCATTCGAGGTATTCGGATACAACACTGACGAGACACAAGCCATTGACCTCGTAGTGAACTACGGCACGAACATGACCGGCAACTTCACCGAGGAAAACATGGAGCTCGACTACTCGTTCGTGGCTACCGACTACAACGCCGAGGAAAAAACTGCAAAATACTTTCAGGTACTGTTTGCCGACATACAAAGCGTATTCAACGAAGAGGACAACACCATTAGCATAACCGGCACACTGCTCTGCCGCAACAGCAACGACAATGCCGACATTCCGGAATTTACGGTTAACATCAACGCAAAGGTGCCTGCACCATTCGAACGCGACGAGAAGGCTGACCTCAGCCACGACTTCGCATCATATACCATCAACGATGAAAACCTCGAAGACTTTGGCATCATCGACATAACTGCTAACGACGGAGAGGCTGCCATAGCATTGACAGTATTTGCAGGCGAAGGAAAGACAGGACTCACCGCAGGAACCTACACCATAAGCAACACGGAAGCCCCAATGACAGTGCTGGCAAGCGAGGGTATGGAACATAGCGGCGCACTGACATTCTCACTCGTGGGACTGATTAACGAAACCAAGGAGTTTACCAACGTGTGGTATCTCGTGTCGGGCACCGTGGAGGTTGACGACAACGGCACAATCACCGTTGATGCACTCAACTCCAACGGTAACAAGGTTGAATGCAAGCTCACGAACGGCACCAACGCAATAACCTCCGTGAAGGCTGACAACACAAAGACCGTGAAGAAGTATCTCAAAGACGGACAGATACTCATCAAGCGCAACGGCAAGACCTACAACATTCAGGGCATACAGAAAAAGTAAAACCCTTGAATAACAATAAACACACCAGCGAGACAAACAAGTTAAAAACTGCTTGTCTCGCTGGTATTTAGTTATTTAAGAGTAATTCTACCCTCTAATACTCATCCTCGTTGAACAGGAAGTCTTCCTTTGTGGGATAGTCTGGCCAGATGTCTTCAATGCTGTCGTAGACATCACCTTCATCTTCTATTTCCTGCAGGTTCTCAAGAACTTCCAACGGACATCCTGAGCGGATGGCATAGTCAATGAGTTCTTCTTTTGTAGCTGGCCAGGGAGCATCCTCGAGCTTCGAGGCCAATTCTAAAGTCCAATACATATTGCTTATTATTTATAGTTTCCAATTATTTGCGTGCAAAAATAGTGATTTTTCCTTTATTTGCAAGTCTAATCATTACTTTTTTTATATATGACTGCAATATGTGTGTTTTTATCCCTTTGTTTCTCGTTTTTTTTGCTTAATTCTCACATTTCAGTACAATAAACCCGCCTTTGCATGCGTTATAAAGGAGTGTTTAAACATAGAAATGTCATATTGGTATTCGTGATGCTCGTACTTTGCACATCGGTGCGGGCACAATACGATGTATCGTTCAGTCACTACTGGGCGATGGAGCCGTCGTTCAACCCTGCGTCGGTAGGAAAAGTGTCAAAGCTCAACGTGATTGGAGCCTATGCGATAGACTTTGCCGGCTTTGAGCATAACCCTCAGACAGCATATATCGGTGCAGACATGCCATTGTATTTCGCCAACAGCTATCATGGCATCGGACTGTCGCTTATTAACGACAAGATTGGTCTGTTCACCCATCAGAGAGTAGCAGCCCAGTATGCCTATAGGTTCAAGCTTCTTGGCGGGCAGATGGCAATAGGTTTACAGGGCGGTTTGCTTGTTGAGAACTTCGACGGCAGCAAGGTGGATGTGGAAGACAACGACCCCGCATTCACCAAGGCCGAAGTCGACGGCAACTCATTTGACCTTGGCGTAGGACTATACTACACTCATGGTCCATGGTATGCCGGAGTATCGGTCCAGCATTTGAATTCGCCACTCGTAGAGCTTGGTGAAACCAACGAGCTTCAGGTTGACGCAACATATTATTTAACTGCCGGATACAATATTAAGCTTAGAAATCCGTTCTTATCAATACCGACGCATGGTTTGTTGCGCTACGACGGGCATGTGTGGAGGGGTGACATTGGTGCCCGTGTGCTCTACAAGCATGACAACAAAGAGATGTATGCCGGACTGTCGTGCAGCCCTACAAACAGTGTCACGGCAATGATTGGCGGCAGCTTTCATGGCATAAACATCGGCTACAGCTACGAGATGTACACCTCTGCCATAAACCCAGGCAACGGCAGCCATGAGATTTTCGTGCGCTATCAGACCGACATAAACCTGCAGAAGAAAGGAAGAAACAAACACAAGAGCGTGAGATACCTTTAGGCATTTTGAATAGATAACAGATAAGGAAACAACCATATCAGATGAAAATGAAAAAAAGTATATTGGCATTAAGCATCAGCATCGTAGCCACGATGGTGCTCACCGGTTGCTATGGAGGCAAAGCCACTTCGGCGTCAGGACGCGGTGGCGAGGTGGTGGGCGTAGGTGGCGGACGGGCTTTCAAGGAACCGGCACCCTACGGCATGACGCTCGTGAAGCGTGGCTGGCTGAAAATGGGTATAGAGAAGCAAGACAGTCTGTGGGGCAAGCAGACTCCCATAAAAGACATCTCCGTAGACGGTTTCTGGATGGACGAAACCGAGGTCACCAACTCCGAATACAAGCAGTTCGTACAGTGGGTGCGCGACTCTATCCTCCGCACCCGTCTTGCGGATCCGTCATACGGTGGAGATGAGACCTACATGATTACCGAAGACAAGAACGGTGACCCAGTGAAGCCCCACCTGAACTGGCGCAAGCCCCTGCCCAGGAAGATGAGCGAGGATGAGCAGCGAGCCCTTGAAAGTCTCTACACCTTCAATCCTGTTACTGGCGAGAAGTCCATAGATGCCAGCCAGCTCAACTACAGGTATGAGGTATACGACTACACCACCGCAGCACTTCGTCGCAACCGCATGAGAGCAGAAGAGCGCAACCTCAACACCGACGTAGTGGTGAACCCCAACGAGGTGGTTATGATTTCAAAGGACACCGCCTATATTGACGACGAAGGACGCATAGTGAGAGAAACCATCAACCGACCATTGTCGGGTCCATGGGACTTCCTCAACACCTATATCGTGAACATCTATCCCGACACCACATGTTGGGTCAACGACTTCACCAATTCCGACAACGAGACCTATCTGCGCAACTATTTCAGCAATCCCACTTACAACGACTACCCCGTAGTGGGAGTGACATGGGAGCAAGCCAATGCCTTCTGTGCGTGGCGCACCGACTACTTGCTCAAAGGTCTCGGTCCCGAAGCCCGTTATGTGCAACGCTATCGTCTTCCCACCGAAGCCGAATGGGAATATGCAGCACGAGGTAAGGACCAGACAGAATTCCCATGGAACAACGAAGACGTGAAAAACGGCAATGGATGCTTCTATGCCAACTTCAAACCCGACCGAGGCAACTACACCAAGGACGGAAACCTCATAACAAGCAAGGTGGGAATATTCTCATCCAACAGCAACGGACTCTACGACATGGCAGGCAACGTAGCAGAATGGACCTCTACCATCTATACCGAAGCAGGAGTAGATGCCATGAACGACCTTAACCCCCAGCTTGAATATAAAGCTGCCAAGGAAGACCCATACCGTCTGAAGAAGAAAAGCGTGAGGGGAGGTTCATGGAAAGACCCTGAAAGCTACATTCGCAGTGCATGGCGCACATGGGAATATCAGAACCAGCCACGCTCATACATCGGCTTCCGATGCGTGAGGAGCCTGGCAAGTTCATCGAGTGAAGCAGCAAAACAAAACAAGAAGAGCTCAAAGAAAAGAAGAAAATGACAGAATACAGCAAATTCAACTTTGTCTATCGACTCCAGCGATGGATGGACAGCGTACCGGGACAGACATTCCTGAACTACGCATATAGCTGGGGAGCATCAATCGTTATTGCAGGTACGTTGTTTAAGCTCACCCACTTGCCTGGAGCAAACTTCATGCTGTTCCTCGGAATGGGAACAGAGGTTGTAGTGTTCTTCCTCTCCGCCTTCGACCGACCATTTGACAAGACAGCCGAGGGAAGGGAGCTACCCACACACCTCACAGAAGACCTTATTGACGGCGACAGCACTGAAGACAACGGCATAATTGTGGAAGACACACCGGCAGCACGACCGGCAGCCACTGCAGCACCCATGGGTGGAGGCACCATAATAATAGGTGGAGGTGGAGGCGCATCAGCACAGCCTGCAGCAGCCACAGCAGCTCCACAGGAAGGAGCTACCGCCCCGGCAGCCGCCACCGGGTTTGCCCCGGCAGGAGTCACCGTTCCTCCTACCGTCTGGATGTCGCAGCAGCAGGAAAACACTCCTGAGATGGCAGAGGCACAAAGCAACTATGTAGACGCTCTCAACTCCCTCACCGACATGCTCAGCAAGGTGAGTGCTCAGAGCGAGCGACTCACCCGCGACTCTGAAGAGATGGAAAATCTCAACCGCACACTCACCGGCATCACGAAGATCTACGAGATGCAGCTAAAGGCAGCAAGTCAGCAGGTAGGCACCATAGACCAAATCAACGACCAGACACGCAAGATGGCATCCCTCATAGAACAGCTCAACAGCATCTATGGACGCATGATAGAAGCCATGACGGTTAACATGCGCGTGGCTGCACCCGGTGCCGTACCACAAAACAACGTTTAAGCGCCCCATACCAAAAGCTAACAGTTAGAACAACAATCAACAGATAATGGCTATAAAGAAAAGACCGGTATCTCCACGCCAGAAGATGATCAACCTCATGTATGTCGTCCTCATGGCAATGCTTGCGCTGAACATCTCCACCGAGGTGCTCAACGGCTTCTCCATCGTGGAAGAAAGCCTCAGACGCACAACAGCCAGCTCAAGCAAGGAGAACAAAGCCATCTACGACGACTTCGAAGCCCAGATGAAACGCAATCCGGCAAAGGTGAGGCAATGGTTTGAGAGAGCCACAATGGTGAAAAACATGAGCGACTCTCTCTACAACTATGCCGAAAACCTAAAGCTTCTCATCGCGCAAGAAGCCGACGGCAAAGACGGAAATCCACAGAACATAGAAAACAAAGACAACATCGAAGCAGCAAGCCATGTGATGCTCGCACCTGGTACCGGACAAGGTCGGAAGCTCTTCAATGCCATCAACAGCTATCGCACAAGGATCCTCAACCTCATAACCGACCCCGTTCAGAAAGAGATTATCGCAAACAACCTCTCTACCGAGGTTCCCAAGCGAGAGAACACCCTTGGAAAGAACTGGGAGGAATACATGTTTGAAGACATGCCGAGTGCCGCCGCCGTGACACTCCTTTCAAAGCTTCAGAGCGATGTGCGCTATGCGGAAGGCGAAGTGCTCCACACCCTCGTAGCAAACGTCGGACTCAAGGACATACGCGTCAACAAGCTTGAAGCATTCGTGGTACCCAGCGCCACCAAGCTCTTCCCCGGTGATCAGCTCACCGCCAAGATGGTGATGGCAGCAGTAGACACCACACAGGTGCCCGAGGTATATGTCAATGGAAAGAAAATCACCGGCGACACCTATTCGTTCAATGTCGGTGGCGTGGGAGAATATAATTTCACGGGCTACATGCTTACCCACGACGTGGCAGGCAACACCCTGCGCCGTGACTTCAGCCAGAAATACCAAGTGGTGGCACCACCATTGGCTCCTACCGGTGCCACACTCACTGCCGACATGATGAACGTTCTCTATGCAGGCTACCGCAACCCCATAAGCGTGAGCGTATCCAACGCTCCACAAAGCTCTATATCGGTTAGCATGACGGGCGGAACGCTCACCTCCACCAGTCCAGGACACTACATAGCAGTGCCCGCAGCAGTAGGACAAGACGTAACCTTCAACGTCGCAGCAAAGGGAGCCACCGTAGGCTCATTCACCTTCAAGGTGCGCAAGCTGCCCGACCCGACAGCCTACATCGCCATGGGCACCAACCGTTTCAAGGGAGGTGGTCTCGCCAAGGCAAGCATCATGGGAGCCTCGGGCATAAAGGCTGCCATTGACGATGGGCTGCTTGACATTGAGTTCCGCGTCAACAGCTTTGAAACCGTGTTCTACGACAACATGGGCAATGCAGTGCCCGTAGCATCTTCAGGCGCATCGTTCTCTCCGCGACAGAAAGAAATGTTCCGTTCGCTCTCACGCAACAAACGATTCTACATTACTCGCGTCTCGGCAACAGGCCCCGACGGCATCACCCGCACACTGCCTGGAGCCCTTGAAGTGATAGTGAAATAACAACGACACACGATTACAAAAACGTATATGGAAAAGACAATCATCAGAAGAGTGATAATGATACTGCTCGTGGCTGTTGCCACACAGACTGTCAGTGCACAGCCTGCGCGCCGACGTATCGAGCAGCAGAAAGCACAGCAGAGCAATGCCAACAACATGACCACCAGGGCACAGATAAGCTTCCCCGTGGCACAACAGATGTCTGACGACGTGGTGTGGCGGCGCGACATCTACCGCGAGCTCAACTTAGAGGAAGATGCCAACGCCGGTCTCTACTACCCCACCGAGCCCATTGGCTCACAGATGAACCTCTTCACCTATCTCTTCAAGCTGATGATGAGAGGCGCAAAGAACGGAGGCATCAACGTCTATGAATACCGGTTGGATGGCAACGAGGTGTTCACCGACAGCTCACGCATCAAGCCGTTGCAGTTCCTTGACAACTACCACATCTACTATGAGCGCAACGATCGTGGTCTGCGCCTCGACAACAGCGACATTCCTTCGCGCGAGGTGAAAGGCTATTACCTCAAGGAAAGCGCATATTACGACCAAGGCACCTCTACCTTCCACCGCAAGGTGGTGGCACTATGCCCTATCATGTACCGTGAAGACGACTTTGGCGACAGCGAACAGAAATACCCGTTGTTCTGGGTTCGCTACGACGACGTGGCACCATTCCTATCCAAGCAGATGATCATGACCAGCGACCTCAACAATGCTGCCACCATGAGCGTTGACGACTATTTCACCACAAACCAATACAAGGGAAAGATCTACAAGACAACCAACATGCTTGGTCGCACCCTCGCACAATACTGTCCCAACGACTCAGTGATGCGTGCTGAACAGATGCGCATAGAGCGTGAGCTGAAGGAATTTGAGCAAAACATCTATGGTGCTCAAGAGAAGAAAGACTCTCTCGACAGCATTGCCGATGCTGAAAAGAACGTGAAAGTTAAACGCTCACGCAGCCGCCGCGGTTCGGGCAGCTCCAGCTCCGTAAGGTCACGTCGCAGCAAGAGTTCCGGCAGTGGCAGCAGCTCAAGTGCACGCGTCAGCGTCAGGAGAGAGAGACATTAGGAAGCCTACATCACTGTTCTCTCCCACCATGGGAGTGAACAGGATATTATTTTCAAAAAACACGACGAGACAAAAACATCAGAGGAATAACGGAAATATCAGATTACACAAAACAAGAACTTTTAAAACAATAGAGTTATGAAAAAATTTTTATCTTTAACAGTGCTTGCTGCAGCGTTGCTCATCAGCGCACCCGCCAGTGCACAAGTAAAATTCGGTATCAAAGGTGGCGTTAACCTTACCAACATGACATTCAATGAAGACACTTACGATGCAGACAACCGCTGTGGATTCTTCGTTGGTCCTACAGTAAAGCTCTCCGTTCCTGTCACAGGCCTGTCGTTTGATGCTTCTGCACTCTTCGACCAGCGTTCTGCAAAAATAAAGGGAACCGATGAGAAACTCAAGCAGAACAGCATCCAGATACCCATCAACGTACGCTATGGTGTTGGTCTGGGAAGCACAGCCAGCGTGTTTGCCTTCGCCGGTCCGCAGTTTGGTTTCAACATTGGCGACAAGGAACAGCTTCACGACACCTTTGAGTGGAAAGCAAGCAACTTCTCAGTAAACGTTGGTATTGGTGCATCTATCATCAACCACCTTCAGGTTACAGCCAACTACAACATTGCATGCGGAAAGACAGGTGAGAGCGTATACAACAAGGTTGCTTCAGTGCGCTCACACAACAACGCCTGGCAGATTGGAGTGGCATACTTCTTCTAACACCTGCCACCATTCTTAGCAAACATTCTCTACATTCATACGCAACGAGCCCCACTTTGCTCTCCGGCATAACGCCGGGAAAAGCAAGGTGGGGCTTTTTTTGTTTTCAAACAAACAGCAGTATGCACAAAAAAATGTAACTTTGCACACCATGAGATATGCCAACGTCATACTACCACTGCCACTTGAAGGGCTATTCACCTATGCCGTTCCTGACACCCTGCTGCAACGCATCAGGGTGGGAGTGCGTGTGGTGGTGCCTTTAGGCAAGAGCAAGACCTACACCGCCCTCGTGGCAGAACTTCATGACAATGCGCCTGAGGGTGTAACCGTGAAGAACATCATTGAGGTGCTCGATGCAGAGCCCATGGTGCTCGGTTCACAGCTGAAGCTATGGCAGTGGATTGCCGACTACTACATGTCGCCCATAGGCGAGGTTTTCAAGGCAGCCTTACCATCCGGTCTGAAGGTTGAAGACGGCTATCGTCCACGCACCGAGACCTGTGTGGGACTCTCCCAGGCTTACCAATCCCCGCAAGCCCTGCAGCTGGCCTTCGACATGCTCCGCCGTTCCGACCGCCAGCAGAAAGTGCTTGCTTCATATCTCAGCATGAAGGGCTACGATGGCAACAATACCGACAACGAAGAGATAGCCCTTTCCGACACCACCATCACCCGCGATGAGCTTATCAATGAGTCGCGAGCCACGCCATCCGTATTGAAAGCCCTCGTCGACAAGGGTATATTATGTATGTACACGCGCGAGGTGGGACGTCTCAACAGCGGTCTTCCACCCTGTCCCGACAAGCTCAAACCTCTCAACGAGGCACAGTCAGCCGCCTACGAGAGCCTGCTGTCGCAGTTCACCCAGAAGAATGTCATACTGCTGCATGGTGTCACCTCCAGTGGAAAGACCGAGATATACATGCACCTCATCCAGAAAGCCATAGACCAAGGCAAGCAGGTGCTCTATCTCTTGCCCGAGATAGCACTGACAGTGCAAATCATGCAGCGTCTGCAACGTGTGTTTGGCAACCGCATGGGCATATACCACTCCAAATACAGCGATGCCGAACGCGTAGAGATATGGCAGAAGCAGCTCTCCGACAGCCCTTACGACATCATTCTCGGAGCACGCTCGGCATGTTTGCTGCCGTTTCAGCGACTCGGTCTCGTCATCGTCGACGAGGAACACGAGACCAGCTTCAAGCAGCAAGACCCGGCACCACGCTATCATGCTCGCTCTACAGCCATCATGCTTGCCCACCATGCCGGTGCAAAGGTGCTTCTGGGCACTGCCACACCGTCGGCAGAGAGCTATTACAATGCCACAAGCGGCAAGTACGGACTCGTCACCCTCACCTCACGTTTCAAGGGAATAGAGCTGCCGGAGATACAGGTTGTAGACACCAAAGACCTTCAACGGCGCAAGATGATGCAAGGAGCTTTCTCGCCGGCACTCATCACTGCCATACGCCACGCTCTCCACCGCAACGAGCAGGTGATACTCTTCCAAAACCGACGCGGCTTTGCACCAATGATAGAATGCCGCGTATGTGGGTGGGTGCCACACTGTGAGCACTGCGACGTTGCACTCACCTACCACAAGAACCTCAACGTGCTCACATGCCACTACTGCGGCACTGTCTACAGGGTACCCACCAGCTGTCCCTGCTGCGAGGAGAGCGACCTGCGCAGCCGCGGCTATGGCACCGAGAAGCTTGAAGATGCCGTCATGGAACTCTTCCCCGATGCCAGGGTGGCACGCATGGATCTCGACACCGCCCGCACACGGTCAGCCTACGAGCGCATCATTGCCGATTTCTCATCGGGCAAGACCAACATCCTCATAGGCACACAGATGGTTAGCAAGGGGCTGGACTTCGACAAGGTGTCGGTGGTGGGCATCATAAGTGCCGATGGCATGCTCAACTATCCCGACTTCCGAGCCTACGAGCTGGCGTTCATGATGATGTCGCAGGTGGCTGGACGTGCCGGACGCAAGGGACACCGCGGCTTGGTGTTGCTCCAGACCAAGAGTGCCGACCTTCCAGTCATCAGTCAGGTGGTAGCCAACGACTACCAAGGCTTCTACCAGATGCTCTTCGAGGAGCGCAAGGCTTTCGGCTATCCACCCTTCACACATCTCATCTACGTCTTCCTCAAGCATCGCGACGACCGCATGGTGGAGGCTGCCGCACAGGAAATGGGCAGAGGCCTGCGTCAGCTGTTCGGCTCTCGCGTGTTAGGTCCCGACAAGCCAGCCATAGCCCGTGTCAAACAACTCAACATTCGCAAGATTGTGCTCAAGCTTGAAAACAACATTTCCATGAAGCAAGTGCGCGAATATCTTCGTTCGCTCCAGTCACAGTTGGTAAAGAACTCACGCTACGGTGCCCTGCAAGTCTACTACGACGTAGACCCTTTATGAGCATCAAGCCTTACACATATAGTCTTCGGCAACAACAAAGGGTTAAGTGCCAAACCGCACCTAACCCTTCGTTTGTTTCTATCGCTCTGTAATGCGAGAACATCTCTCGCCTGAAATCTTCTAAAAATTCAGCTCCACGCCCACACCAAGCACTTTGTTGCTGCGGGTGAAATGGTCGCTCACACGCGGTTCCTCCTGTGTCACGCGGTCGTAGTGATGGTAGTTGGTCTGGAAATATGCGGCACCAATCTTTACATGGTCGCTCACCTCATATTTGAAACCCAGTCCAATGCTATAGCTGTCTACAACAAACGACATGTCGTTCATGTATTCATCGGTGAGCTGATAGTCGGTGAACTGAACACCTCCCGACACAGTAAGCTTGTTGTTTACATCCCATTCCACGCCACCGAGATACTCATTGGTGTCGCCTCCGAGAAGATCCTGAGAATTGTTATACCAATTGGCATGCTTGTCGAAGTAATGGTGGTAGCCGGCATTGAGGCGCACCTTGTCGCATATCTCCCACATGGCTCCCACTGCGAGCTGGGCGGGTTGGTCTTCGTCAATCTTTGCCTCGTCGCGGAACTTGTTCACTGCCGGTATCTCGCTGGCTTCGTTCACCGTAGACTCGTTTTTCATCTTCATTGGAGTCTTGAACTCATATTTGGCTGCGATGTTAAATCGTCCGAAGCGGTAGTCTACACCTATGATAGGCGCTATGCCCAGACCTGTCTGGTTACACAGCAGGTTCACTCCCTCGGAATATTTCTGCAGCGAGTTGAGACTCTCGCTGGTGCCGCTGAGCTGTGCTTTCGAACCTTCCAGCTGCGCTTTTGTGGCTGTGAGCTGCTCGGGCACGGGGGCTCCTGCTGCCTCATACTGTGCTATTCCGGCATTCACCTTGGCAAGATTTTCGTCTACATAGGATATTCCACCGTCTACCATTGCCGTGGCTTGCTGCATGAAGCTGTCAAATGCCACATACCCATTGGTTGTCTTCACCTGTATGTTGCTTATCCTTGCCCTGTAGGTGGCATCGCCGTAAAGCAGTCGCAAACCGCCATACACCGACAGGTTCTTTGTAATCTTATATGCTGCACCCACCTGAACGCCAAAGTAGTACTGACGACCCTGCATATAGCCATCCATGTCATAGCCCGACACGCCGGGAGCAGGCTGTCCGAGAGCTGTGGCAATCTGGTCGAGACCACCCAGTCGGTAGGCAATACCACCCACAACGCTTTCAAAGGAGCCCAGACCGTTGTCAAACTCACACTTTCCTCCACCACCGGGAATGGAGAAGTTGAACTGCCAGCTCCAGTTTCCTTTGTTGTAGGCTGCCTGCAACGATGGTATTATTGGTGCATCGGCAACACCCTCGAAGGTCTTCACGCTGTTGCCTTCATTTTTTCTTCCGAGAGCAAACACGGGGTTTGTCGATGTGATGGTTCTCGTTTGATGTGCATACTGCCAGTTGAAAGCCACATGCAGACCTTCAGGCATGAACACTACTCCCGCCGGATTGCTGTAAACTCCGTCAAGACCTATTGCACCATCACGCGCTGGGTTGCGCAGAAAGTCTATACTCTGATTGGTGTTGGTGAGAATGCCTCCTGCAAAAGCTGTTGTTACCGCAGCAAATGCAGCAAACAAACTGATTAAAAAACGTTTATCCATTCTTGAACTATTATTTACCTTTTCCAAAACTGGCTGCAAAGGTATAGTTAATGCAAATATTATTCATAATTTTTGTTATTTCTTTAACACTATTTAACCACAAACGAAGCTTTTTTGTGCAAACTGGTTGATTTAAGACAAGTATTCTGAAGCTCTGCACTGCAAATACGGCAATCCATTTCAACATCTCCAACGGAAAAACAAACTTCACTTTCCACAAATATCATTTATAAGGTTTAGTCTTTGACGCTTGGGAAAATATTCTTACTTTTGCCAGCAAAACAAAAAAAAGGGAACAATCATGAAAGTAGTCTACGAAGACAACCACATTATTATAATATATAAGGAGAGCGGCGAGATTGTGCAGGGCGACAAGACCGGCGACCGTCCGCTCTCAGAACTGGTGAAAGACTACCTGAAGGAAAAATACAACAAGCCCGGAGAGGCTTTTCTCGGAGTGGTGCACAGGCTGGACCGTCCGGTGAGCGGGCTGGTGGTGTTTGCCAAGACCTCAAAGGCTCTCACTCGCCTCAACAAGATGTTTGCCAATGGTGAGGTGCACAAGACCTATTGGGCAATAGTGCCAAACAGCAATGCCCACATTCATGAAGCACCCGAGACCCTCACCCATTGGCTCGTGCGCAACGAGAAGCAGAACAAGAGCTATGCCTACGACCACGAGAAGCCAAATGGCAAGAAGGCGGTATTGCGCTACCGCATCATTGCCCGTGGCGACCGTTACTCGCTTGCCGAGGTGACCTTGCTCACCGGCAGGCACCATCAGATACGCTGTCAGCTCTCCGCTGTTGGACTGACCATCAAAGGCGACTTGAAATACGGAGCACCGAGAAGCAACCCCGACGGAAGCATATCGCTGCTCTCCCACAAGGTGGAATTCATACACCCTGTATCGAAACAACTCATCTCCGTGGTTTCGCCGTTGCCTGACGACACTCTGTGGAGTGCTCTTGGCACTAAGGCCCTTGAACAAGCTTCAGAAAACATATAGAGTAGCAAAAAGTATCATATTATGAAAAGGCTCTGCAAGACAATTTCCGACTATATGGGAGTGCTCGTGTTGCTCTCAGCTGTCACGGCACTGCTCTTCCCCACTGCCATAGGTTCGGTGAAACCCACCGTCATCAACCCACTCCTCGGAGTGATAATGTTCGGTATGGGCCTCACACTCAATGCCAACGACTTCCGCATAGTGTTCAGCCGTCCAAAGGATGTCATCATTGGCTGCATGGCACAGTTCACCGTGATGCCATCGCTGGCATGGCTGCTTGCCCGGCTGTTCAACCTCGACGATGCACTCACCATTGGTGTGGTGCTCGTGGGATGTTGTCCGGGCGGCACAGCTTCCAATGTGATAACCTATCTTGCCAAAGGCGACCTCGCCCTCTCTGTAGGCATGACAGGCGTGAGCACGCTCCTTGCACCCATAGCCACGCCGCTGCTGGTATGGCTCATGGCTGGAAAGAATATCGACGTCAACGTGGCAGGCATGCTGCTGAGCATACTATGGGTGGTCATACTGCCCATCATCCTCGGACTGACGATGAAGAAGCTGCTGCCAAGTCTCACAAGCAAAGCCACAGCCTATCTTCCGGCAGTATCGTCGCTCACCATCTGCGCCATAGTGATGATTATCATTGCTGCCAACGCCGGGAAGCTGCTCAGCAGCGGAGCCATAGTGATTGCCGTGGTGATGCTCCACAACATGTCGGGACTGGCTTTAGGTTACACCCTTGGCACCCTACTCCACATGCCTGAAGCCAAGCGCAGGGCCATAAGCATAGAAGTGGGCATGCAAAATTCCGGCCTCGCCTCATCGCTTGCCACACTGCACTTTGCCGCCTACCCCATGGCAACGATACCCGGAGCCGTGTTCAGCGTATGGCACAACATCAGCGGTGCCGTCATGGCGCGGCTTTTCTCAAGGAGAGACCATCAAGACTGACAATCATTTCATCATCTTCACAATCTGAGACTCAGATGCCTCTGGGCATACGCCACGGAGATGTGACACCATGCGCTCAAACGACTCTTCGGGGGTGCGCACACAACGGCAAGCCTCCGCACCATAGAGCTGTTCGGGCGTGGTGAGCAAAGCCCATCCCCAGCCATACTCCCTGCCATGACGGTCTTGAGGATAGATAAAATCCTCTGTCACAATCCTGCATGCCATCTGCAGACGGGTGACATAGCTGTCAAAGCGGCTTCGCAACTTAGTGCCAGAAAAACCGCAGGCAGCACGCAGCTCGCGTGTTATCATGCTGCCGTTCACCGTCAGGGTGGAGAGAACAGCCTCCTCTATGCTCCCCTCGGGAAACGAAGGATTTACTCCTCGCCGGTAATTGCAAAAGTCATGCCACCAGTCCAGACTAATGAACCCTGCCTTGCCGGCAAAGAACTTACCATAGACGCAGTTGCCACCGGTTATTATCTCTCCCTTCCATTTCCACAGAGGCCAGTCCCAGCCACCATCGGGAAACACCACATAGCGACAATCGTCACTCACGATGTCCTCAGCCGAGAAACCACTTATGCCACTGTTGAGCAGCGGCAGGAAACCAATCGCCTGCACCACTTCCGAGAGTTGCGCACTGTTATGTATATCTTCATATTTCATGTCTGTCACAGTCAGGAAAACTATTTTTATAAGGCATCGAGGCAAAGTTACATTTTTACCAAGAAACAACGGAACAAAAGTCAAGTAAACAGCAAAACAAACGGTAAAAACAAAATAATTTCAAAAAAAACAACAAAAACCTTTGCAGATTACAAAGAAATGCCTACCTTTGCACCCGCAAACAACAAGGTGCCATAGCTCAGTTGGTAGAGCAACGGACTGAAAATCCGTGTGTCCCCGGTTCGATTCCTGGTGGTACCACTCCTCCTTTCATTAGCCCGACGATAGAGAAATCTTGAATCGGGTTTTTTTGTACCCATACGAGAAGCATATACCACAGCCTAAGCAACTGAAAATCGGTCACAACAGACGGCAATCCTCGCAAAAATTCCCGTGAAACATTTTGTAAACAAATGTAAAATTCCACTGGTTTTATTTAAACTATTTAACTTTTACACATCCAAGGAAAGCTTAATTTTTACCCCTTGTAACTCTCTGATTATCAAGCGTTTGAAAAGGGCATTTCAAAAGAGCCTCTTTTAGCGTGCAAAAGAGCCACTTTTGGAAGGTAAAAGAGCCTCTTTCGCAACGCGAAAGTGGCTCTTTCGTTTTCTCACTGTGCGGAGAACATTTTCCGTTCACATTTGTTAACTGTTTCACGGAGTTGAAAAATCACAGAAAATGAGTGTTCTCATGAACGCATATATTGTTTTGTGCATGATGATTCACACAGTCATGGTCACCCTTCTGATAGAAATGCACGAGATACATGTTCCCCCACACATAAAAACAGAGATTGAAATCAATATCCCACATTTTGTGTAAGACTGGGATTTGAATATATTTCCGCATTTGGAATAGAGAAATCATAAGTATAATTTCTCCGTGCCATGAGTAACACAACCGTAAGAACATTCAGATATGCATTCCCATGCTCAGGCATAAGCCTCAGACCTCCCTGCAAGGCTTGTGTAAAAACGAATATTGTCTTTCTTCGGTTTTACGGGATAAAAAAAACTGCGAGCACACTGTTACAGCATGTTCGCAGTTCTTTATTTCTAAAAAGTTTTGGTCTACCTATTCTTCACTGAACTGGTCCTTGCCAACGCCGCATAGCGGACAAACCCAATCCTCGGGAAGCTGTTCAAACTCCGTTCCTGCTGCGATGCCGTTTTCGGGATCGCCCACTGCGGGGTCATATTCATACCCACACACGTCACATACATACTTAGCCATAATGGTGTTGTTTTTTGATTTGTAATATGCTACCTAACTGTCACTTCCGCAAAGATACGGAATTTAGTTCAAAGCACAATGGCATATAAAAAGAAATATTGAAAATTGCTAAGAATAGGCTGCAATATAACTCACAGGACAAATCTCTCTGTGAGCCATGCTACATGGCTGAAGGCAGAGATTTATTTAGGATTGAAAAATATAATCGCATAATCTTTGCGATATCAGAAATAATATTTAGCTTTGCAGCCGGATTACATAATTCTATCACAACATTAACAGAAGAATTGAAGCAATAATGAACAAGATGACAAAGAAAACAGTCGGTTGCCGAGCGGTTTGACGATGAGGTGAAGAACTGAATCAGAAAATCGGCTGGAAGATTGTAACTTGTCGTTTCGTGAGTTCTTTGACATATTGCTACAATGTCAGGAGATTGTGATGGTGTGTTCGCTGAAATGAATACTCTTTAGTTCCACGGGGTGGTGCAGATGCACTTGCCCGGTTACTCTTGTGTCCCCATACGAAAGGGGACTTACACATTATTTATATTATAGTGATTAGAATTATGTTGATTATGCAGAAAGAATATAGAATTACCAATGGTTTCGAGAAGCAGGAGATGGAGGATGATGAATTTGAGAAGCTGCTCAATAGTTTAATTTGCGAT
>CAMVSV010000025.1 GCA_947170265.1 uncultured Prevotella sp. | reverse complement strand
ATCTCACCGCAGATCGTGCACTGCTTCTCCTTCACCTTCTTCTTTCTCATTTTTTATTGTACTTTAACGTGATTGTAAGTTCATTTCCGCCTCCCTTCGTACTCCGGGCAGCAGTAGATGATGCCGCTCACCTCTCCACGTAACCCGATGACATAGCCGTTCGGGAACCGCTTCGACTTTCTCGGACATCCACCTCCCCTGCGCTCGCAGTTGCCGCAGTTCTTCTTGTCAGGCGGAAAGTCCGCCATTGTGATTTGAGCCTTCATATTCTTAGTAATTTCTTGAATTTAATATAGTTTTGTCAGCGATTGTCACATCGGAATAGCGGAGAGGATCGTTCTTCTCGTTGACCAATACGAACACCTGATATATTTCGTTGCTCATGGAGTCTGCGTGGAAGACCATGCCGCATATACCACGGATGGATAGGTTGAGCAGCAGGAACGGGATGGTTTTGACGCTTAATTCTGCGCAAACCACGAGGTGGTCCATCGGCTTGTACTCCCAAGGCATCTGCCCCTTGCGTGAGAGCCACCAGTCTCTTATGACCAGCTGGCCAGTTCCTGCAGCGGGATCGTATGTGATGTCTTCATTGCCACAGTCCTTGCTGAACCGGTCATGCAGCACATTGTGGATGACGCTGGCGATACATGGCGGCGTGAAGTCCTGTTTGTTCTGCCGCCTGTCGGCATGTTCTTCCTGGAAATACTCCCAGAACCAATCTCTGGAGTAATCAGACCCAAAAAGCTCAGCCAACTCATAATATACCTTATTTCGCCGGCTCTTATCATCTCCTGTCACCAGAGCCAGCACCCTGTCTGGAGCTTGGTAGGAGTCTTTGATTCCAAGGATATGGTTTACCTCAGATAATATATTTTTCGTGTTCCCGCTTGACTTCTTCATCTGATGTGATTGCATAAATGGTTGTTGTCTTGATGTCCGAATGACCGAGCATCCTCTGAACGTCGGTAATTCTCATTCCTCTCTTCAGCGCCAGTGTCGCGGCAGTCCGGCGGAACCTGTGCGGATGGACATCCTTAATCCCAGCCCTCTTGCCTATCTTCCTGATCATGTCCTCGACACCGGACATCGACAGCCTGCCTACAGGTGCCTCCTTCTTCGACCGGAACCCCTCGTAATCGGATACGAACAAGGCACTCTCGCTATCCTGACGCTGACCGAGATATTCCTGCAGCAGCACCTTGCACCTTGCGGAAAAATACACCATGCGGTATTTCTTGCCCTTTCCGAGTACCAGAACCTGTGAGTCGGTGAAGTTCAGGTCGTCTCTATTGATTCCGCACATCTCCGATACACGGCATCCGGTGGAGTACAGAAATTCGACTATACACTTATTCCGGGCACTGCCCGCACTCTGGCGCAGCCTTTCCAGCTCTTCTTCCGTGAACGGCTGTCTTACCTTCTTTGTCTCCCTGATGCTGGCTATGCGCAGCATGGGGTTTTTGTTTATGAGCTCCTCTTTCGTAATCCATCCGAAGAAGGAGTTGAGTGAACGCCTGACCAGGTTCATGTATGCAGCACTCTTCTTGTTCAGCCTCATGCTTGCCAGCAGTAACCGGATGTCATCTGACGTGATGTTCCTGACGTGCTTCCCAATTTTTGTCAGTGCGTTGGCGATGGCTTGCCTGTAAGTTCTGATGGATCCTTCAGTCAGCCCCTCAGTGGCTTTCGCGATGAAGAATTTTTTCAGCATCTCGGCATCGCCGTAGTCATAGACAACAATCTCCGTCGGCTTGCTTTCAGCTCGTACTTTCCAAGCTGCGTGGTTACGATGTCCATAACCTCGGCTATTTCCCCGGTCGGAATTCTCCCGAAGAGAGCCGTCCGCAAATTACTTAGAAAAATTTCCTTCATCTTCTTTAAATGGATTGATGGTTTCTGGATAGTGCATGGTGATCTTCATGGCATCATAACGAACGTAGTCGGAATGATCCAAAGTATGCATGTAATCAGCGGCATCCGCCTTGGAGGTGAACATGTCGGGATGTGCTTTCCTGGAGCCTGTCCTCCTGTCAGTCTCAATGATGATGATATAGGTGATGTCATCCATGTAGAGCTGCAGGTCAATGTTTCCGCAGCTTCCGTTGATGTCGTAACCTATCACTACCTGGTCACCGTTCTTGTAAGTGACGATGAAAGCCAGGCAACGATCTTTATCTGCCTGGTCAAGCTCAGTGAGGAACGTGGCAGTAAGCCCATGTGTGGTGCGGACTGGCAGTCCTTTCCTTGCCAACTGATAATTGAAAGGTTTCATATTGATGTGAGTTTAAAAGCGGTTGAAAAGGATTAGTTTCACTTTATCTTTAACGGCCACCTTCGGTTCCTTCCCTGCTATGGAAGCCAGGCTCTGGAGATAGGTGTCCGGCGCAGTCCGCTTCGGACTGATGATGACATATTTCTGCGATACTGTGATGGTTTCCCATCCGTTGGTTCTCATGATTGCCTTGAGCAGGCGGATGTCTTTCAATTGTGATGATGTATTGTTCATTTTAGTGAGATAATTATAATAAAAGTGAGGTTAATGTTATTTTTTCGGTGTAAAAGTAAAATAAGAATCACGGTTTCCCATAATGCCGGAAAGATGAGAAATCGGGTGAGAATTCGTAGCGATAGACGTTGATGGGGTCCCAGTAGTATGCCCAGCAGGTCCACATGATCCATTTGAGCTTCTCACCCGTGTAGCGGTGGAACCGGAGCTCAGATCCGACCGGGAGGGTGTCGAGATATCGATAGACCTTGTTGGAGAGTTTCCTGAATTCAGGAGATGAGTTCCAAAGCTCATCATATTCCCGCTTGTAGGTCGGCAGGATGGACTGGTAGTCGATTGGGTGGTTCTGATGATGGTTGATTGTCATTCTTTATTGATTTTACTTGTGGTCTGTGTCCGCCCATGGACGGATGGAGGAATGAGTCAGAACGGCTCCTCATCAGGAATAAACTCCGTCTGCTCAGTGTCGTTTGCGTCTTTCGTACGCAGATATATCATTGCCTTTGCCTGGCCGTCCTGATCCTTGCGGATGATGCGGTCTCCATTGTTGCAGAGGTGGAACGGGTTGAGTTCGAGGGTGCGTGAGTGGAGCAGAGCGTAAGCCTTGAGTGACTTGGAGAAGCGGTGCGGCGAAAGCCCCTTGACGTTGTAGGATGAGATGAAGTCACGCATGGCCTCGTCCTTCACCACCATCTTGTTGAGGTGGCCGCTGATCGGTGAGAAGAAAGCATCCGCCCACTCTGCGAATCCCATCACCATGTCGCTCATGAGCTTGCGGCGCACGATGTTGTCCATCCTCGGCTGGATCTTCTTTCCGTCACCCACCACGGAGAGGTAGAACTGGGTGCAGCGCATGATGAAATTGCAGTCGGCCTCCCACTCCTTTTCTGAGTAGTCGTTGGCGAAGAGGTCGCGTCCGAAGTCGTCGCGGATGGAGCGAGTCTCGAGATAGTCGTTGTCCTCTGTCTTCTGATGATAATAGTCGGAGAACGCCAGGTACAGGAGCCGCGCATCCGTGGATGGGTCAAAGTTGGATGGCACGTAGTTGGTAGTGAACGCCAGCTTCGGCGATGTCTCGAACGGAAGGGTGTAGGACTGGTTGTTTTTCGGGTTGACGGTCATGTCGGAGGTGATGATGTCGTAAAAAAGTCCGGTGTGCAGGTATTTGTCACAGTCATCGACCAGTATGTAGTCGGTGTATTTGGTCACCTGGTCGAACACGTGGGGGTTGTCCATGAGCTTCGGGTTCCGTCCGGACAGCTTGACCATCTTACCGAAGAAGGAGAGTGCCTTGAAGTAGAAGGACTTTCCGGAACGTCCGTTGCACTCGCCGTCCTCGCTGATCTTGTTGTCCATGGCGAAGAGAGCCCAGGCGCGCGACGCCGACTTGTAGCGGTGCATCCAGTAGCCGATGCCGAAGATCTTGTTGACCAGGTTCAGCATCTGCTCCTCCACCTCTTCCTGGGAGAGCAGCTCGGAATTGATGCAGAAGCGGTGCGTCTCACGGTATTTCCGGGCTTCTTCCCCGTGAGGGTCGTCCCACGCCTCTTCCAGTTCCTTGCGCCAATACACCCTGCTGGAGTTGATGAGGAACCCGAAGAAATGGGATGAGGTGTCGAGGATGTCGATGGTGTAGGACTTCGTCCCGTCCGCGTTTTCCTTGGCATGAATCCGGAACGGCTCGTCGAGGAGCCGGACGTTGTGCTTGAGCACGTTCTCCTCCCACACATAATGAGTGAGAGAGGAAGTCCGTCCGGAATAGACGTCGATGGTGTCGCCCTTGACCTCAAAGGTGGCGTTCTGGAAGAAGAACAGCTGGGAATGGGCGGTGCACTTGGTGAAGTCGAGCTCAATCTCCTTGAGGTTGGCGATGGCACCGGTGGCGATGCGTGGGGAGTTGAGGATGAGGTTGCGGATGTCCCTGGACAGGCATTCCTCCTCAGCCCAGTTGATGAGGAACCCTGCGATGTCCTTCTGCGTGACGTTACGCACGATGTTGTCCCGCACATGGATGAAATGGGGTGTGGTGACGGTGTCGTCATGGATGGTGTAGAAGCCCTGTAGGCGGAGGAAATAGCGGAGGCAGTCGGAGTCGATCTCGAAGTTGAGCTTATTCCGCTTCTCGTTCCAGGTGCTGGTCCAGAACTTGGCCGGCTTGGCCAGCTGCAGGAGGTCCTTGAAGTCCTGCTTGAGCGGCTTGATGTCGGTCCAGTCTCGGAAGTCCTTGCGCGGCTTTCCCCGGTTGTCCTTGTAGGTGCTGAGCCAGTCGGGAAGCCACACGGTGTGGAGGTCGCGGAACCGCAGTGCCAGCTCCGTCCCCTTGACGATGCCGGTGGAGTCGATGTCGGGTATGTTGTAGAGGGTCTCCACCATCTGCATGATGCTCCAGTGCTCATCCTCAGTGACCTTGTAAGTCTCGCTGTTGAACCACAGGGGATGATACCCGAGGGCACGCACGCAGAGGGCGTCACGCTCACCTGAGCAGATGACCGCGCATTCCAGCTTTTTCTTCTTGAACGGCCGCCCTTCGTTCGCCGGATCGGCGAAGAACGCCTGCTCATCTTCCGCGTTGGCTTTCTCGTAGGCATCCCTGAGCTCTGCGAATCCGTTGATGTACTGGCGGGGCTTCGCTCCCTTGGGGGTGTATTGGAACCGCCACTGCTTCTGGGGATTGAGGGGCTCGTAGATCTTGAAGAACACCTTGTCGGGCTCTCCGTCAGTGCCTTTCTCCACCAGGCACTCACGCATGAAGATGGGATAGTTCTCGTTGGCATACTTGTAGGTGGCCTCACGGTTCTTGATGTCGCAGATCCACTTGACGGAATGCCAGTGGAGCGCATCGACGGTCTGCTGCCTCACGTTGACCCCGAGGATGCGAAGTTCCTTCTCTGTGAACTGCTCGTTCATCTCGAAGTATTTCTGCCCCTCCTGCTGGTCGGACGCAGCCGGCTTCTTCTCGATGTGCGGCTTGTTGAGCGACGGCGAGAGCTCGTCGGTCACTCCGAAGTGCTGCGCCAGGAGTATGACCGCCTCTCCGAACGAGCGGATGTTGTTCACCCGCATGTAGAGGTCGATGGGTGACTCCGCATGTCCGGTGTCGCCGAAGTCCGTCACCTTCCAGATGCCGCCGTATTGCCTGGCAGAAGAGGATGGCGTGCGCTCGTTGCGCAGCGCGAACTTCTTGTTGCCGAGGATGGCGTCTCGCACCTTCTGCGGATCGGTCACGCACATCAGGATGATGTCCAGTCCACCGTCGGACGCATTGTATAGGTCTTGCGCCGTAATCATATCTTCATTCGAATTTGAGGTCAAACTCCGGCAAGCGTTCCGTCACGAACTGGTCTGCCTCGTATTTGAACGCCTGGCCCAATGAATTGAACACCACATCCTGGCTGCCGGCCTTGCATATACATGCGGTGACCTGGCTGTGCCTGATTTTGATCTCCTGGATCTCCATGCCGTAGGGCATGGCATTCTCGAAATCTTGAATTTTCATAATCTTACGTTTTTAGGTTGATGTTTTTAGAACAGGCCTCTGGCAAGGAGGTAAAGCCCATAGATAATCCATGCCATGCAGGCCATGGATGCGATTGAGAGGATGAACATGACGATGCATCCCCATACCGTTTTCATTTTAATTTTTCTCATGTTGTGTGGATTTTTTAAAATAGTATAATATTGGCGACAGGAGGCAGACTCGAACTGCCGTCTTCCGGTTCCTGGCCCGTTGAGCTTCCACTGCTCCACCCTGTCGTTTGGAATGGCTTCGTCGTCGCGACGTGGGCCATCCCGGGTAAAAAAAACATCGTATAGACGATGTAGAAAGATTATGTGAATTGCAAGATTCTCTTAAAGTCACGGAGGTGCCAGGACCCACCTCCGTGGATGCGCTCCGGCTCAACGGCTTGATGTCGGGACGCAGGGAACAGGCATCGTGCCTGCATGTCGGCACTCAATCATAATCAGCTCAATGAAATGGCGCAGATGTCCTCTATGGGGAGGAATACGTCTCTTTCAATGTGCTGCTCAATATCCATTGCTTGGAGCACCCCTTCATCATCATGGAATATGATGCTTTCCGCCCAAACTGAGAAAATGAAGTCTTTCAGATAGATTCTTGTAATAAGTGATGGACGGTCATCGTCCGCAATCTTGCGGAGTATCAATTTTATGGATTTGCTGTTCATGTCAGGTATTGTTTAGAGTGTTTAAATCTTTTTTCCTCACGCTGAGCTCAAGAAGCGCATCGCGGACGAACAGGAGCTTACCCTGTTTCTCGTCCCCTTTCTTAATATGAGGGAAGCGGTCTGCGATTTGCCTCATCCGCCCTGGTGAGATGTTGAGAATGGCTGCAGCCTCTTTGGTTGACACAAATTTCGGCTGTTCCGCTTGTTTGAGTTTTTTCACGACAATGTCGGCCGCTTTTCTGGCGATTGCGTCAATTGTACGCTGGGTGAGGTCAAGTTCCATAGGTTGTTAATTAAGGTTACTGCTGCTCGTCATCTTCGTCAAAGACGCCTAAAGACCAGAGCCAGGTAATAATCCCGCAACAAAAAATCAAGTCAATCATGTGTCCGATGTTTTTTTTACCGTTGTTGTGTTTATCTGTAGCGGCAGATGATGGCCACCCGCCTTTTTCTGTCTGTCCTCACGTGGAATCCTCTCCGCAGCTCCCTGCCGGCACGCTCCACGATGATGCGGACATCCTTCATTCGAGAGACAGGGACTTTGATCCGCTCACCTACGGCAAGGGTCTTCAGTCCCCACGTCAGAGCTATTGCATAGCCGGTGGTGCAGCAGGTTCGTCGCATACGAATATGGTTTTCGTTTCCTGCACTCCCTCATACCGGCTCAATGCCTCCGTACGGATCTGCTGCGACTTGCTGTTGTTGGTCTTGTAGGCAAGAGCATTATACACCGATGCCTGCGACACCTGAAAGGAGGCCGCCAGCACGTCAATATACCTCGGAGGCACCTTGATTATTTTTTTTCTCAATGTTCCCATTTCCAAACTTTTTTATTATCTTTGAAAATTATTAGAATTTTCTTATAATTTTCTTATTAGTTTCTAAGTGCAAAGATAACACTTTAGTTTCATTTCCAAAACTATTGTTGTTTTTATTAACAATTTTTAACACACTTATAAAACTATGGTTGTATTAAAAGACAAAATTCATTACTTATTGCAGAAAAATAGTATAACACATAAAAAGTTCTGCATCGACATCGGTATCTCTGATGCTGGGATGAGAAAAATATATACAAGGAATTCAATGGAATTGTTCTTGTTGCAGAAAATATCAGATTATTTTAAAGTCCCGATTTCATATTTTACAGATGAAGCAGCTGGAAGCAACAACATAACCGTAGGTCACGATGCAAACAACATCAACAGCAATGTGACCATCACGAAGCTGATAGATGAGATGGCAGCTCAGCGCAAGAGCTATGAAGAACAGATGAAAGCCCAGCGCGAGCAGATGAAAGCTCAGTGCGAACAACATGACCAGCACATCAACCGCCTGCTCAACATCATTGAAGAGCGGCTGTCATGACGATGGATATGGGACAACCCTATAAAAAGTAAACACATTGTAAACACAAGAGCATCAGGGAAAATATAAGAAGCAGACTTCCAATATTTTACGGCGGGCATTTTTAGCCCCCTTCTTCCACAATAGAAAATAAGAGGAAGTCTGGAGGCAGGCTTCCTCTTGTTGTTGATTTACAGTGTGTTGGGTTTGTAATATTTTGATTATAAGCCTATTTTTACCCTAATATAGGGATAGTGTCCCCAAAAAGTGAATGCATCATTATGATATGTCATAATCAATCATGATGCATAAAAGTAATACCATGGTACTACATAATGTAATACCAACAATGCTGTTTTTTTAAAAATCAACAAAAATGGGAATACCTATCTTAAAAGTCATTTTTGACCGGCAAAAAAGAGCCTCCAATGTAAAGGAGGGATCGATTGAAGTGCGAATAACTTACAACAGGGTGCAGAGGTTTGTCACCACCGGAGTGAGGGTCCTCCCTTATCAATGGAAAGACGGACGCATCATTAAGCGTCTTGACGCTCTGGAACTCCAACACACCTTAGATCTTTTTGTCGTACATGTCAGGGAAGTAATCAACGACCTGATGGCAAAAGGCGAATTCGACATCAAAACCATCGTAAGCATCATCGGTGGCAAGAATAAACACAATGCGTCCGCGAACCTTCCGGAACAAAAGTTTGTGATGGACTATTTCAATGAGCGTGCAGCCATTCGGAAGTATGGCCGTTCAAAAGACAGCCAGGGACGATATGAACGGTTCTTACGTTGGTTTGAGAACTGGGGAGGCATGATCACATTGGCCGACATCACTGAGGCAAATATCTTAAAGATGGATGCAGCCCTGGTTCAACGCGGCATGAAACCATACTCAAAATGGAACAACTATCACCGTTTCCTCAATTCTTTCATTCTTGACGCCATTGATGAAGGGCTGCTGCACAAGAACCCTTATAAAAGCCTACACATCAAGAAAGAGAAGTCGAGTGGCGGTATAGGCAAGTATTTAACGATCGAAGAATTTCGGCGCATAGAACAGCTGCAGCCGCCTACCAATTATTTGCGTCATGCTCGAGATCTATTTGTTTTCCAGACCTACACCTGCCTGTCATACACAGACCTGTCAGCTTTTGATGTCAATAAGGTAAAAGAGGTCAACGGCAAGCGTATGTACGTAGGCCATCGGGGAAAGACTGGTCAAGAATTTGTTTTTCTGCTGTTGAGCCCAGCTTGGAAGATCCTGGAATCATACAGAGGCAAATTGCCTATCATGTCCAACCAGAAATACAATGACCGCCTAAAGATATTGGCAACAATGGCTGGCATCAGCAAACCTATAAGCAGTCATTGGGCTCGCCATACGGGTGCAACGCTGTTACTCAACAGCGGAGCTCGGATGGAGATTGTATCAAAAGTGCTTGGGCATAGCAGCATAAAGATCACGCATGATGTGTATGCCAAATTGCTCGATGATACGGTGGCTGAAGAAATGGCAAAGTTTGAGCAGATGCTCAAAACTATTGAATGAGTAAAGAGCGTGAGAGGGTGTGCTGGTTTGTCCGGCACACCCTCATTTCACACATTATATTATATATGTTTCAGCAACCCAGCGCAGTTGCGAACCGGTCTGCCATCATGTAGCCGTCAACCACTGAAGGATGAACACCGTCATGGTGGATAATAGCACCAATATTGACATTTCCACTCCAGCCAGCTGGTGGGTACATATTCCAATACCAGGCATTACACTTCAGATTGTATTTCCTTGCAACTTGCAGAATCAGGTATGACACCCACTCATCCCTTCTACATGTCTTGCCTTCAGCAATTTGATAATCCAGTCTATAGTTGGAATTGAGTGGGAACAGCGTGGAAAGAATCAATTCCTTGTCTGGGAAGTCCCTCATCAACATTTCCACACAACCCTTGTAGAACTGCATGAATGTAAGATTGTCAGAATACACATCAGTGTATTTGCTTGGGTCTGCAAAAGTAGATGCATCATCCACATAAGGTATATCGTCAGCAGTACCAACACCACCAGGATACAGAGTGTCATCCCACCAAGCATCATTGGTACCACCGAAAAGAGATATGACATCAAAGTCATAGATGTCCATCCTGTGATATGCACATTTATACCATATAGACATTTTGCTGCTGTATGAAGCAGAGCGGGAGTTACCCTCTTTATTGCTGGCTGCAATAGTTATACTACCCTCAGCAGGCGCGATACTCATGTCACTCGACTTTCTATCTTCCGACCTCAGTCCATACCTCCAGTTCAGGACATTTTTCCAAACCCAAGTTCCTGATGTGGAAATGGAATCTCCTATAAATAGGCATCTCTTATTGAAATATCTATTCCTGCCAAGCCAATCAGATGGTTTGTAAGCTTCCTGAGTAGGAATATTGAGTTGCTGAATGTCATCCGTAATCACCAAGTTGGCAATCTTGACTGAGGTAATATGGGATAATTGAGCTGCGGTAAAATAAACTAAGTTGAACTGAATAAATCCATTCTCAAGTGGTAAATTGCTATAATAGAAAATCCTGTCAACATGAGTTACGACCCCAGGCTGGAAAGTCTGTTCATACTGAGTACCACCCAATCCAGAGGTGCTTCCATTCAGATAGCAATAGCTATTGAACTTGATTGCAATGGCGGCATCCGAATCAATTTGAAGGTCAAACTCAACCCTCAGTGTCTTGTTCTTTTTGAAAGCATTGCTGAAATCCTTGCTGTATAAATAGAAGAAACGGCATCCCGGACCAACATTCATTTTTTGAATACATTCAAGATAATGAGTCGCACCTGTATCTGCGAACACACTACCACTATCCTCCACCACTGTCGGGTATTTCAACTGCTCAGCACCAGAGAAAGAGCAGCCCAATCCACTAATCCATTGGTCAAGGTCACCAACCTGCTGAGCCCATACAGGACTTGACAAATCGAAGCAAGGATTATAGTTCTTAACCTTATGCAAGTCCACATGGCGCGGAGTTCCCAGCACCTTGATATGTGTGAAAGCTTTCTCACCCACAGCAGCAAGTTCATTGACTATAAGATACTGACATCCATCAGGAACCACAAGCCTCTTGAATGAGCCGTCATACTTCGGTGTCACACTTTGAGATATGTCAGCTTCATAAGCCTTGCATCGTGTGCCACTCGCATAGCTGTTGGCAAAGCCATAGACAGCGAATCCAGTGTTCCAAGCAATAGGATGATAGAAATAGACCACCTGACCAGGAACCACAGCATAGACTCTTATGGCATAAGCAGACCATGAAGTACCATAGACAACAGCACCACCTCTGCTCAGATATGTTGATGCCACTCGCTCCACAAGTTCCAGCTCATCAAAGTGGTTGTAGTCCAACCCAAGGCTCATCAGCTCCTTCCTCATGTCCTTCACATAAGTGAGAGCGTCAGATGTATATACAGTTAATGTTACGTTAGTTGGCATACTATAAGCAAAATACACTGCACCTTCAGGTACATCCACAATCGCCTCACCAGTAGTCACGCCATTCACTCCGACAAGCTTGCTGATTGGTGCCAGGGTAAAGTCATCTGATGCATAGAAAGCAATGAGTGAGTAATTCTGTACGTTGGCAAAAGATGTCCACTTCACCCTCACTTTCTTAATATCACCAATCTCACCATAGCCGTATGTCTGCCCATTCTGCGACACCTCCACACCATTCTTATTGATGTACTTGTTGTTGACCAGTGTAGTATAGGAGAGTTCCGTATCTACCACATCAACAACCTCAGCGTCAGTTTGCGGCATTATTTTTTCGCCAAGAGGTGTTGTGAGGCGAACCTTATTGGTTTCAATATAATCATATACGATATCACCTGATATATTACGATTCAGCCCAGCATTATGACCAGCTTGCAGACCTACGATGTTGTAGCCATCCTGATAGTAGTGGAATTGGTCCTTCATCAACCCTCTCGCCTTGAACAGCCTGAATGAATCTGAAATCATCACTACATTAGGTGTAGTGTCACATATCTCCACCTGAGCCTGCTGAATAAGTTGATAAGCTTCCACTAAACCTGATGTGGTGCCGTTATATTCACCAATCTGAATCATGAAGCATTTTTCAATGCCATGTGACTGCATTTCAGAGAACATATTCGCAAAATTAGCGGAATAAGTTGCTGCATCAACACCAGCATCTGCATCAGCTTCACCCTGACACCACACCATATACTTGTGAGCAATGTCATATCCGTTTGCGGTTAACCACGCCACACAAGATTCGAGTCTCGATATAGCATCATTAAGACGAGCAGTACCAGCCTTCCACTCACTTGACCTTGTATTCCCCTCACTTGCACTGACAGCAATGACAGGTGTCTTTGTGGCCAAAAAGTAAGCATTGACAAATGCAGGTACACACCCACCAGTCTTAGGCACAGTATCGTTAATTCCACCACTCACATTCTCATCGACACCGAGGGTCTTAGTAATAGGATATAATTTGGTAGGGTCAGTGATGGCCCTGAACTCATAGCCAGCACCATCAAGTACCGCTGGAGCATCCTCTGGGTGGGTGTCAGTCACAATTCCACGTCCTGCCATATTAGACTGTCCCATGAAGATGATTACGTCAACCTGCTTCCCATCAACAGACTTGTATAGAGAATCTTCAATGCGCTTGACTCCGCCATCAAGCTCATCAATCTTGTCTTTCAGGTTCCCCTCTTCCACCTGTTGGTGGATGATTCTACAAGCCGTAATGTAGGATTGAGTCTCAACACCGATGTTGATACCTATCCATCCATCCTGAGGGACAATGAAAGTGTACTTCAGACTGACTGATGGGTCAGGTACAAGCACATCATTGCAGTTATACCTTGTTCCTCCTGTACCTTCATTCGTAGGATATATAGCACAGAAAGGACCACCTCCTGTTGCTGATGCGTATGTGCGATAGTTCTCAACAATTATCACATCACCTTGCTTGACCTCAATCAGGTCAGTATGCGCAGAAAAATGGCTTGTTGTGCTGAGCCCCGCTGGTAGCCAGCACTTACCAGCAACAAATCCTTTATACACATTATCATGAATAATGTCAATAGATATGACCTCGGTCTTTGTCCTCGGCATCAGATTGTCATTCGCCGGATTCGTAAGTTGTATATTTTTCGTTGCCATATTATTACATTTATGTTAGTCGATAACCTTATAAGTGATATCAATTCCTTGGATTGCCTCGTTGATAGCATCCAGCGCGTCTTCCTTGGCTGTGTTGATGCTGCCTGTTGCGGTGGTGCCTGCCTGGTCAATGAGTTCCAGGGCCTGTTGCACTTCCGCCTCGATGGCAGCTGCGCCGGAGCGTACCTGGAAATACTGGATAACGGCGAGCACCGTGGAGCCGACCAGTTCGGCTGTGTTGGACGCAGCCGCGGAATTGTCACGGATCTGCGTGGCCAGATCTATTAGTTCTTGGTAAGTCATAATCGTGTTATTTTAATGAATAATCATGATAGTTTGCGCTGGGAGTTGGAACGCATTTGTTCCACAAGCCGCTCTGCTTCCATCGTGCCGTATTTTCCAGTGGCCGTGGTGTAGGCATGGATTGGCTGGGCGAAACGCTCATCCACACGCTGGAGCATGGATGTGCAAGCTGCCAGCAGCCTCTTCACTTCAGGATCCGAAGATTGTCCGGTTCGTCCGGCCACCGGCGTTGCCACAGCTGTGATATCATCTGCAGAGAGGGAGCGGATATTACCGGAACGTTGAGCGGCGTCAATCAAATCGAGCACTGGCCGCACAGCAGGATTGGCCACGGCAAAGCGGTTGGCCACAAACTCGCCGGCATGGACGACTCCACGTGGATCATCCCACCGGCCATTGCCGGTATAGCCACCAGTATAATAGTTTTTTCCGAGCATGCTGCTTACGCCCGCTTTCACCGCGGCGAACGCGATTTTCACAGCTGCTATCTGTGCCATCGTTGCCAAAGCCTTTCCCCACCCCACTCCAGGAACCACAGCTTCCGCCATCGGCACGAGGTAGAGAGCGTTGACCAGCTGCTCGATGGCATCGATGACCATCATGACCAGCGATTTCAGGGCTTCTCTTGCTCCCTGCTTGTTGCTGGCGATGGCTTCACCGAGTGCGGTGCCGAGAGATGCGCCGATGTCGGTGACCAGCGACCTGATAGCCTCGCCTTTCGTCTTGAAGGTGTTCTCCAGGTTGTCGAGATACCCTTCGAGTGCCTGGTATTCCGGAGAGTCCTTGGAAAGAGAAGCCATCACGCTCTTCACGTTTGCTATCTCGTCAGCCAGTCCTGTCAGTCCGAGGAAGGCAGCCGCCCCGTCGTTCTGCCCGGCATATTGTTTCTCGCCTTGCTTGATATATGCTTTGATGGCATCCAGCCCCTTGATGTAATCTTCCGACTCTTGGTAAGCTTCGGTGCGTTGTTTGCGGGCATCCATGATGATTTTCGTCCGTGCATCCTGGAATTCCTGTTCAGTGAGCATGCCGAGCTGATAATTTCGCCGGAGTTTGTCCATTTTCTCTTCCTCTTCCTCTGCGATCCGAGCCAGCTGCTGGTTGTAGGAGTCCTCAGAGGACTTGTCGATGTCAGCCAGTATGGAATTGAGTTCCGATTTATGCCGCACATAGATATCCTTCAGTTTCGACAGCAGCTCCACCTGCTTCTCCTCAGAGATTCCCGTCACCTTCAGCTGTTCCTGCAGCCGTTGGATGGTGAGGTCTTCCAGCTGGGTGTTGTATTCCCGTTCAGATGCGATCTGTCCGTTCTTGAACTTGTCCTTCACCTCGTTCATCCGCTGGTCATACTTCATGGCGATTTTCTCCAGCTCTTCCCGGACACGTTTTTCGGCATCGTCACGTTTATCATCCTGAGTCTTGGTTTTCGGCGATGTCCTGGTTTTTGAAGAAACCGATGTAGGCCTGTTCCTCGTGACATTCGTTTTCGAAGTATTGGAGGCTGGAGGGGTGATGGTGGCAGGAGTTGGAGGGGTTCCCTTATTGTTGGCGATGTTATTATAATAAGAGTAGGTGTCGGAATCAGACCTGATATAACTAAGCAACGCATTCTTGGCTTTATTCAGATCCGCGCGTTCCTCCTTAGCGGTTTCAATTGCTTCGATGAATCCAACGGCACCAGCCTTGAACTCTTCTTTAGACCGATATTCCTTCATTCGGTCTGCCATTGCAGCAGGTGAATCGTCCGTCCGTGTTGAACGATAGATCTTTCCCCTGTTTTTGTTGACATAGTCATTCAAGCTTTCAGCATTTGTTGTAAGAGTGGATGAATTTTCCAGGAGTTTTTTATTCAGTTCTGTAATTTTCTCGTAAGCAGCCTGAGCCATGGACATCTTATCGAGTTTCACCAGATAGTCTTCGATGGCTTGTGTGTTTTCTCTCAACAACACACCCTCATTGGAAAGAGTTGCCTGGTAAGCCGGAACAATTTGTTGGAGAGACGCGATGGCTTTCTTCTTCTCATCATACGATGCCGAGTTATCATGAATGATGCTGGTCAGTGCCTCGATGCGGGTTCTCTCTTCAGCCGTACTTTCTGCCACTTTGTTGCGCACGTCGTTCATGGCTTCCTGTGCAGCTGAGAGTTTATTAGTAGATTCCGTGGCATCGTCCGTGGACGATGTAAACATGGAGATCACAGATATAGCAGCCGTCACTCCTGTAATGATCATTCCTATCGGATTGGCAGAAATAGCGGTCGTAAACACCTTGAAAGAGGCAGTGGCTGCCGACGTGCTGCCTGAGAGCAGCAGCATTCCAGACCTGAACAGAGCCATCACAGCAATGGCAAGTCTTGTCAGGGCATTATGGTTTCTGACAGTCACCAGATAGCGGTTCATCGCCATATTAGACAGATTCAGCTGAAGAGTGAAGGCCTTCCGGATTGTAGTCCCAATCACTGTTATGTTGTTCCAAGCCGTCTGGAGGGCGTTGACAATAACCTGCTGGTTCTTCAGCAAAATCATGGATGTCACCAAAGTGGCTATCATACCGATATGATTTCCGATAAAAGAAAGGACAGACGGCATCAGGCTCAGGAATCCGGACAATCCTTCCAACATTACATTATAAGCCGGAGCGAGTGATTCCCAAATCTCCATTCCCAGTTCGTTAATCTGGTTCTGCAGCTGAGCGGATTTCACCTGGGCCGTGTCAGAGTTGATAGCTGCCTGTTCCACAGCCACCGAGGTGTCGGTCACAGCTGCCGTGTAGTTCCGGAAAGAATCCGCAGAGGAGATCATGGCCTGCGCCACGGTATAGGTTCCCTCTCCGAACGCTTTCATCATCTCATCCGTGGTCATGTTCTTGGCCGCCAGGTTTTCCAATGCCGTCTGCAGTCCCACCACCGATGGCCGGCAATCGTCCGCCATGGTCTCCAACTTCAGGAAGAAGGTCTTGAGTCCTGTTCCTGCCACTTCCCCCTTGATACCTTTTTCCGCCAGCGTCTCGATGGAGCCGACCAGCTGCTCGATGGGCACATTAGCCGTGGCAGCCGCCACACCAGCTTTTATGATGGAAGCGGTCTGCGACTGTACGTCTGCAGATCCTGCTTTTGAGCCAGCAGCCAGCACATTCACATATTTGGCAGCCTCTTCTGCTCCAGCCCCATATTGATTGAGAGCAAGCGTCACTCCATCGACAGCATCTTTGAGGTCCATCTTCGCCGCTTGTGCCAGTCGCATCGCCTCAACAGTGACAGCGTTGAGGGCTTCCTTGTCAGAAAGCAGTTCAGGTTTGGCAGACCCAACAAGCATATAAGCTTCCAGAATCTCCTGAGACGACTGGGAAACACGCAGTCCCGTCTCATCCATGGTGGTGGAGAGCTTTTCCGCCTGCTCAGTCAACCATCCTATGGATGCGTCATCCAAGCCGGTAAGAGCTTGAAGATTGGCAGAAGAAGATTCTTTCTGCATGGAGAGATCTCGGAACTGGGAGAGTTTGCCGAGAAGAGCGTCAAAGGAATCCATTCCCATCTTGCTAAAGAAACCTCCTTTAACCCATTCTTGTACTTTAGAAAAGAATGATCCACTTTGTTTTTCCACTCCTTCTATCCGGCCCTTGATATCAGAAAGGTTCCGCTTATGCTCATCAAGAATTCCATTTAGTGTCTTTAGCCTCTCCATGGATTTCCTATATTCATCTGAACCGATCTGTGCATTATTGAGTTGGTCCCGCACCGTCCGTATTTCCCTTCTGATTGAAGAAACGGAACGGGTCACCTCTTTCCCGTCAAGGTAGATTTTGAGACTTCTGGATATTTGAGTTGTATTTGCCATAATACTATATTATGGCACAAAAATAAGTCTTCTCAAGACGATGGAATAGGACAAAAAAAAGAGCAAACCGAAAAGGAGTGCTCTTTTATGGCATAATAAACTTTATTTTCATGAATTCACAAGAGAAGTATTTGTTGAATCATCGGAAGATTTTTCTTTTGCAACATCAGAGGCAAGGCGTCTGGCTGATTTTTCTTTCTTGTATTTCTTTATTCCTTGGCTCACAAAATAATTCTCAATGCAGATAAATAACAATGCGATAATGGCCTTTACCACAAAACTGCATGATATTTCAGACAAAATACAATAAAGGAAATATGGTAAAAACAAGGCACAGACAAAATATACGGAAGAAGGATTATTGTTTTTTTTCCTTACCCTCCGTTTATGGTTATCTTTCATTGGTCCCTCAATGACAAAGATTGGAACACAATTATTTGAACCTGACATACAATTATTCCTTTTTGATTTATATCCAAAGATAAGGAAACAAATATAATGGACAATGGAAACACATGGAAAACTGCTATAAATAACAGTATGTGTTAAGATTAAGCCTCTTATTTGCCAACTTCATTTTGCAATCAGCTGTCAAAAATTTGGTCGGCATCTGCCTCATCGAGCGGTTCCGACATATTCTCGAGGATGATGCGCCGGTCATCTGCTGAGAGGGATCGGATGGTGTCGAGTGGTATGTTGAGCTGCTGGTTGGTACCGTTGTTCACCTGGATATAGAAAACATTCTTCTCCATGCGGCGAGGATCCTCCACAGCTTCAGGTTTGCTGCCGAGAATATCACGGAGATGTTTCTTCGCTGCATTCCAGTTCTTGAAGTCCTCCTTATCCCTGCACCGCTTGATGAGGTCAAGCTGGTCTTTGAGCTCCCAGATGTGCCACAAATCCCAGTCGAAGGTATGCTGGGTCTTGAACAGTTCCTTGGCGAGTGCGATGTCCTTGCGGATCTGCGTGAGAGAAACCGGATATTTCTCTTTCATCAGGTTGATGACATGCCGCTCGTCCGGATAGTCGTCGAAAAGCTTGGCCGCCTGAACCACCCGCTTATACTGCTCCTGTTGTGAGGGAGAGAGCGGCGAATGGTCCGGGTCAAGCGCATGGCGCATGATCAGTTCATGATTCTGCTCCTCAAGGCATTTTCTGGGCGATGATGTAGCGTATTTTCTCAATTTCATTTTCCAGTCGTGCTAATTTCTTCTCATATTTGATTCGTGCCGCACAGTCTGGCAGCGGGTTAGGTTCCGGCTTCGGTTGTGGCGACTGGTATTTGAGCCAGTTCTTGGCTTTACTCCTTGCCTGCGATTTCTTTATCACCAGCTGCTGCAGCTGCTCCACAGAGAGACTTTCAAAATCTTCCTCCTGCTTGGCTGGTTCTTCGACTGGCTTGGTCTCTATCGCCACGGCATCAGCCTCTTCCTCCGTGATGTCCTGGTTGGTCTCAATGTGCTTCCGGAAAAGGGGATATAGCTTTTCCATCCGGTCAGTGGCACGTTCCATGCTGTCGGAAAGCTCCTTCCGCTTTTTGATGTTTTTCTCATCGTTGTCTTCCGGCATTTCGGTCAGCTGACGGAAAGCCTTCTCCCTCTTTCGGTAGAGAGAGGCATATTCAGAGATAATCTTTCCAATCCGCGGAGGGTTCTTCCCTCGTTTAGCACGGTAGAGAATGGCTTTCGACTCTTCGTCAGGGGTGTCCTCCGGCGACGGCATCCCATCAAACACATGGAGCACCGCATCCGTGTCTGCAGGCTGGTCAGGCTTGCCGAACACCGATATATATTCACGGATGAGGAATACCAGCCGCTCAGACGCCTCTGGTGCTTGAGGACCCACCCGGTAAAGCTTGGCAACCACGCCAGGCTTGAATCCGCTGTTCAACAAGATCTGCAATCCCTGATGGAAATTGCGGCTGGAGTTGAGCCATGCCACTGCCAGCTGTCTGATGTTTCTGTCTGTTTTCATATTTCGTCGTTGAATTAAGAGAGCGTTTTCTGAGTGCCTGCCCCACTGTCAAGTGTGGTCAATACTGTGTTGCGGTACCGGATGTCGATATCATCATATCCCATTGAGCGGAGATACATATACACAGGATCGAGGAAGTTCTGCCGGTGAATCCAGGAATTGGCGATATTCACGAGGAACGCCTCACGGATATTGGAGCCACCCTGATTTCCGGCATAGGTTCCTCCCGGCATACCTGCACCCAGCACATTCGGGTTGACACCGAGGGTGAAGAGGATCTCAGAGTTGGCGGCAGCTGATGTCACGAGGTTCTCCCCACCTTTGTACTTATTGTCAAGCGCAGAGATCTTCCATTCCTCCTCCACCTTGCCGTTGGCTTCGTTGACCGCATAGAAGGTGAAGAGCGGTTTTTCCGCATTTTCCACTCCACACAGGTTCTCTTCAATCCTGTCCATGTCTTTGTTGATGGCCAGCTTCCTTGCCTCCACATCTTTATAACGAGACTCCGGATAACGTTTGTCCCAGTAAGAATAAGGAATCTGCACATGCCATTTCCAGGTAATCTGGTTCTTATAGGCTTTCTTCAGGAATTTCGGCACCATCTGGGCGATATCCACCCAACCGAGAACGTAGGCAGACAGCCAGATGGGTTCTCCATAGACCTCATCGTTCGACCATGAATCCCGGACGAGGAAGACAAATGGCTTATCGGCATTGCCTGTCAGCTGCATGGCTTCATACTGCAGATCCGGATCATAGTCCATCAGCGTGTCGAGCACCACAGCTGAGTCGTCAGGGGTGTTGGGCCATGCGCCGGAGATGATACATTTCATCATCCCATATTCATTAGGCAAAGTCAACCGCCAATAAAGCGGGTTGATGGGATTGAGTCCCACAATCTGCGATCCGGACGGCATCATCTCCACAGCAGAGATACCATATTTGAAGTAGTCTCTCGAGGACCGCTCCAGATACCTGCGCACCATTCGTGAAGAGAGAATTTTCTTTAGCTTAGGATCGTTGACCGGCGAGAGGATCTCGTTGCCGTCCTTGTCGTAGCCCTCCACATGACAGGCGAACAGTCCTTGTCCACAAGTGAGGTTCTGGAGGAACCGCAGTCCTGTGTTGAGCACCGAAGTCGAGCCGATTGTCTTTGCTGCCTCCTGCGGGAAGCGGTTGTTGTGTTTGCCCCAGTTGACCACCTTGTAATCCTTGAAAATGGTGTAGTTGATGCCGTATTCCTCGAACGGAGTGATGATATCCCGTTTCCTCACCTCGTAGTCAGCAGGTTTACCAGTTGACTCACCGAAGATCTGATTGCCATAAAGAATCAGCGGTGTTCCTTGTTTATTGAAGAGTATTTCCATGATGTGTCATTTTATTAGATGTCCTCATTAGGCGTGACCTTCTTCCCGTTATACATGATGATGTTGTTGATCCGGACTGGATAGACATGCATGCCTTTCTCCGGCACCCCCTGGCAGTCGCATGGCTGGATGCCTCTCAGCCTATATACTTTGTTGTTCATCTTGCCGGCTCCACAGGCGTATGCCTGGGGGAAGAACCTCAACTTACCTTCAGCTGTCACAAACTTGACGGAGAATATCCGCTTCCTTCCATCGGGCAACTGCCGGATATCCAGCTCATCGAGCATCTGTTGTCTGGTGATAGTCTTTTCCATATTATTCAAAGCTTTGGTCGAAACTTACGTCGAACACCCTCACCGCCGGATTCAGCTCCCTGACATACACATCCTGAGTCTTGGCAGCAATCCTGTAAGTGACGGCGACAGACTGAGGCCTTGCCACTGGCTTCTCATATTCGAAGTCGATGTCAGTGATGGTGACTTCCTCCATGTCGTCATCAGTCCTCATGAGATATACTTTAGGAGCCACGGCAAGATCATGGAGTGAGGCGAACTTGTCTCTGGTCACATGACCTGAATGCACCTTGTTTGTGGCAGTGAGAGTGGCCCATGCTTTCCTGTAGCGGTTATCCATAAAAGCCTGCTCTGAGTCCATGTCCACGTTTTGGTTGTCAGCTCCGAAGAATCCTTCCGCTTCCGGACAGCCGAAACAGTTGGTGAAGAGAAAGACGGTGGAGTTGCGGGAATGAAAGCCGTCAACGACATAAGAGATGCTGTCGATGGCCATGCCGCCAGACATCACCATCGCACGTATCTCGTATATATCTTTGGCTGATATCTCCCGCTCCGTGGCGGTGGCCGCCAGCTGCGCAACATAAGCCACAGTCAGAAAATATACTGCAATGCCGGACTGTCCTGGTGCCGTCAACGGAAGTTCCACATATCTCATCATACCGCTTTTATAGACCACACCCAGCTTGACGGTATTGGACGCAGCCGTCGATAGGCAGACTGGTACGTCGGTTGTGATCACCTTATGGCTGGAGCGAGAGAGAAATCCCATGTATTGCTCGGGATTGGCTATGTGTGTCCTTGCCTTGGCGTAATAGATCTTTGTGGAATAAGTCGTCGTAGTTTCATCCTCATGAATGACATTCACCGCCACACGGCACCATGGAGCGATCAGAGTTCCATGTGCTGGTACTCCATCAAGGCTGAATGGACTTATATAAGCCATGGCAAGGTCTCCGATGTTGGTGACGGTGATGTTGCCCGACTGATCAGCCGCGTATGCCTCATCGATTGTGGCCACCACGTTGCCGGCATTGTCGCTTACAATGATCCGCAGCTTATCACCATCCGTCCATGGAATGGTGAGGTCAGGCACATCCTGAGCGAAGTATATGTTATTCCATGCTGTCGCCATCCTTGTTTCCTCCTTTCTTTTTCAACAGACCAGCCATCCTCAGACGGAAATCCTTGAACATTCCCCACATGGCATTCACCAGTGTGTCTTTAGGCTTACCCTCAATCTCTGCCAGGTTCTCGAGAATGCTGGTCAGGTATTCGATTACGAAATAGACCATGGTGACGAGCTTCAGGATGACAAAGAAATAATAGCCTAACTGATAGACCACATTGCTGGAATCTTGCATCTCCATGGCGAACGAGTGTAGGATGTAGAGAATGGCAACCCATATAAACACTTTGATGATGCACCGGGAGAACTTGTAGCTCTCAAAAGGTTCTCCCCTTTTCTTGCTTGCCCTGCGTCCAGTGAAAGTCTCCACCAGCACGGCAATGAACATGGCCAGGACCAAAGCTGGTGTCAGTCCGAGGAAGTTGGCCACTGCACCCAGCACTGTTGACAGGGCAAGTGCGATACGCTCCGATCCATACTTGAATGATGGGAAAAGCGAGAGTAGGAAGTCCTTCCCTGATGAGAATCCGTATGTCGATAGTAATTTGATGATCATGGTTTGATGTTGTTGTTCCAAAGTTATGTTAAACGCAAGTCACACAATAGGACAAGATGGACCACTCCCATCATATTTCCTACATTTTTTCCCTTTGCATTTCCGCTCAGTTTAGGGCGCGTCAGGCTACAGAGCGAGAGAGATTTTGAATTGCGTAATAATGACGAAAACAAATATTTCACATTCAGTTTTTTGTTTTTTAATTAAGTTTATATCACACTCTTATAGGCACATAGAAGGCATTTTCCTTCAGCAGGTCGCCATATTTGGTCCAGATTCGCTTATCCACGGCATCACCGAAGTGGGTGGCATCCTCAGGTGCGATGGATGCATTTCGCTCAGAGCGTTTGTCCTTCACGAACTTTCCCTGGCTGTCTTTCACCCTGGTGCTGTTCATCGAAATGAGGATATGCTTGCATTTGGAGGCGTTGAACCGCTTGATGGGATAGCGTTCGTCTTTCTCACTGAGGATGAATCCCCACAGCAGGTATTTATCATGTTGCGGAGGTTCCATGCCACGGTGAGTGAATTGCCTTACGGTCCACCCTGAGCTCTCCAGCCTCCGGATGGCAATCTCGTTATATGTCCGCTTGCTGGAGGCAGACCGGTGGTCACCATAGCGGTCACGGTAGAAATCCACCATCTTGTTGACATGAAACCTGTAATAATGGATGAATTTGTCAACGAGGGCGTTGACCATGGTGTCCGACTCATCATTGTGGACGAAGAACTCGTTGATGGTGTTGTCCACCACCCTTCCAGGATATTTCTGACTGATGTCCTGCCGCGCGTTCCAATCGTAGTTGGATTCCTGCGCCACCTCCATGAACGAGCCTGATGATCCCCAGTCGAACACAATCTCCAGAGGCTTGTTGGGGTTGCAGTCGGCATCCATCAGCGAATGGGCATCCTCCAGCTGTGCCCAGTTGAAGTCGGTGTTCTCTGCAAAATCCTGAATGTAGGAATCGTTCGTGGCGTTATAGTATTTGTGGCGTTCGTCAAGATTGTAGTAACAGTTGTCAATCTTATCGACGATGTAGTTCAATATCTCAATCATGAAAGTCAGTTTGTCCATCACGCCATATTGGTTCATCACATACGAGAGCCCCACATTCGCAAGGTTGTCGAAGATCGAAGCCAGGATAAACAGGGTCCCATCTTTAGAGACAAACGGTGTGATGGTCTTCCTGAGCCGGCACACCTCATTCCATATCTCCCGGAAGAGGCTGCGGTCGCCGGCCGCCTTGGCGTCGATAAGCTGCATCTGCAGACGCACCACCTTGTTCCACACATCAAAAAGATGGACGCCCCTTTCCTCCTCATAATATTTAGCTGGTTCGAGCAGCCATTTCTGGCTGTTCTCGTAAGGCATGGAGCTGAGGAAGGTGTTGCCATGGTGCTTATACACCGGATTTTTTGAAAACTTACCGAAAATGGGTTCGTTTCCGCGGTTGGTCGGTGCCACCTCCTGGTCAAACTGTTCCTTGTCAATGGTCAGGGCCTCGTCTGTGATGTTGTAGTCGGCATTGGGTCCGCGACTGTTGCCATCCTGAGAGAGGATATACAGGCAGTGACCGTTGGAGAAGGTGATGCAATGCTCGTAGGAAAGCAGATGTTCGTAAGGCAGGTACCATCCTTCAGGAGGCTTGCGGCAGACGACATAATCCCCCTGTTTGGTGGTGCTGTCATATTTCTTATAGCCGAGCATCTCCAGCATCTTGAAGGAGGACGGCAGCGTCTTGGTGAGAGCCTGCCCGTAGGTTGCCTGCGTGAGTGTCGTCACCCCTCGCGGCATGATCCGGACGTTCTCGTCAATCTCCGCTCCCACGATGAATGACTTGCCCGTTCCACGGCTGTAGATGGCATACTTGTTCTTCGCCGGCATCATCCAATAGGCCAGCTGCGCCGGATTGACTTGAATGTCTTGCTCGTATATGCTCTGCTCCTTACTCATTTGCCATCATCAAAAACGTTGTCACAATCCTTGGTGTTGAGAAATTCAGGGACCACGAAAAAAAGAGCCCATCCATACAGCCCAGCAGACTCCAGATAAATCTGGTGAGCTTCCATCTGCTCCTGACTGATGCGGCTCACCACAGGCTCTCCTTTGGCCTTATCACGCATCATCCGGCGTATGAAGTCTTTCATAATGTTTTCGGTGCCGTCGAAAATCGCCTTCACACGGTCATAGTCGCCACTGTCCTTGCAATGATCAAGAAAGAGCAGCGACACTTCACGCGACATGATGTTGGACGTGAAGCCATCGTAATCGGCGGTGTTGAGTACCACACAGGGATAATGCATTTTCCTCGCATACAGGTTCTGCGCCTCTTCCAGCAGGGATGAGAAATGGATGTCACCATCTGGGTTGTGCCTCACCTGGCAATGCTGTTCAGCCAGGAAACAAAAATACTCACGGATAGACTGTGCTTTCATTTCTTTTTCTTTTTTTGATCTGCGATTTTTCGGTTGATGATGCGTATCACATCGATGGCCTGCAGTGTCTGGTAGGTCTCCACCCTCGTAAGGTCATCGTCCACCAGCGCATCGAATACAGGCAACCAGGATGATGGTTTTGTCTTCTTCGGTTTCTGGTCAGACGGGGTGCTGGTAGGAGTGAGCGACGGAAAGAGTTGCGGATAAGAATCCGACAGCCACATTTTCACCAGCATCCAATTCACCGATATAGCCTCAAAGAGTTCCCGGGTGTTGCGCTCCATGGAGAGGATACCCTCCACCTGACTGTCCAGGACCATTTTTGAAAATGGAACCGACGGATCCGTATAAAGTGCCGCTACAAAGCTGTGCAGATAGTCCACTTTCTCCGAATAGACATACCAGGAGTGGAACGTATCGACAGTCATAAACTGCTGGAAGGTCATCCCTGCAAGTTTCTCCTCCGGTGGAAGCAGCATGGTATGGCGGCCGTTGATTATCGCAGTGAGGGATGGAATGAGCATCTTGTTCACCGGCTGCAGTTTTCGCAGGAAGTCGAGGGTTGTGTTGAGCTGATACGCCACGTAGGAGTCAATCGATGGCAGCAGGCGGAGCGGAATGTTGAAGAACCGGGAGAAGAACAGCGGTTCTGTGATCCAGCCTTTAGATAGCAGGACGACAGCCTGGAACTGCTCACCCGACAGCTCATCATACCGCTCAGGCAAAGCTGTTTGCCTTGACCTGTGGAACAAACCCATACAGACAGGGTACTGATAAGTGAGTGTTCTCATGCCCAGAAAGTCCTCTTATGGTCATTGTCTCTTTTCAGCACATCGGCATCATGCCCAGTGAACAGATCCGGGATATAATATTCGATGAAGGATGTGAGTGACGCGGAATAGGCAGCCGCCGACTGCTCCATGGTGGAAGCAAGCCTCACTGCGGCCTCTCCGTCAGCTGGTTCACGAACCTCGTTATTCTCGCCAGAGGAAGCCACGCTGATGAAATATAATCCTCGGTCAGTGAGGGAACCGGTCTGCCTCACCAGCTGGGCACATGCTTTCAGCGAGAGATACGCCACACACCTCAGCCGCAATTCCTCGTAAGTGGTATCACCCACCTGTTCCGACGTTCGGTTCTTCTGAATGGCTTTTTTCAGTTGGTCATTGAGTCTGGAGCCAAGGATGATTGGCAGGTTGGTGTCTTCCAGTTCTTTCAGGATCGGAATCAGCCGGCGGAAGATGAGCTGGGAATTGTGGATGTAGCACACCTCATTGACCTCCTTGGCTTTCTGCACCACTCTCTTCCGCATGTCTGTGTAAGCTGGTGAATGGGTGTATTTCGGAAAGTCGCCAGTGTGCTGCTCGAGAATCTCCAGTATGGAGTCGAGCGCATTGAGCCCTTTGTTCCGGAAGCCTCTCTTCAGGGCATCCTCCTGATATTTGTATGCTGAGGTGAAGTTGTCGGTTGTCTGCCGCTGGAATCCCTGGTCGGTAATCCTCAGATTGAGTTCCTGGAAGTCATACCAGAAAGCCAGGTTGAGCGTGGCCACCTGGAGCTGTCGCAGGATCATCTTTTCCAAGTCGGAACGCTGCTGTTCGTCACGTTCGAATATGCCCTGCGCCACAGTCATCATCTCATCCCCAAGCACAGGCATGAGGAAAAGGTCATCGACAGACAGCAGGGATGACTGAACCTTCTCAAAAGAGAGGGCAGAACTGACAGGAATGATTTTGCTCACCTCATCAATATTCCATGAACTTGCGGTAAAAAACATGATCCTATTCTTTTTCTCGTTAAATGGAAAAACCGCCCCCACGGTGAGGGTACACCATCAGGGGCGGCGAATGAAGATAAAATCGTAAAAGGGCAGTTAACAGAGCTTATCCATTGTTGCCGGACTGGGCTGCAGTGAGCAAAGCTTCAGGATCTCCGGTATAGATGAGCTTGCGGGCACAGTCATACTGGAACCTCAGCGGTGTCTTGTTCACATCGCTTTCAGCAGCCGTCCCTGTGGTGGCGGCGTCTGCTGCCACACGCTTGCAGGCGTTGAGCTTGTCGCCCATCAGGTACGTTGTTCCGTTCTTGTCCTGCACCAGCACGAAGAGGCGGCGGCCACGGGTGGCATTTTCAAATCCGAAGATGACAGCCGACATCTTGGCACGCTCCACGTCGAGCTGGTAGCGCACAGATTCCCCACCGGCTTCTCCCTGGTCGGTGATGGTGAGTGTGCCTGCTCCGTCGGTGACAACGAGCCTGTAGGCCCGCTTGCCTTCTTTCATGGTGATGTTGCCATCCCATTTCCCAGCTTGGTCGAGGGTCATCGGTGTGTCGGCGGTCGGAGCTGGAAACTCAGGCCACACTTCCACCTCATCCCAGTAGCCGTAGATAATCTGCTGTACGATACCAGCGAGGTTGTCAAGCTCATCGCAGCTGATAGCCTCGTCGATGTCAGCAAGTGATATACATTTTTCAGGCATAATATTCAGTTTTTGGGGTTGATAATGTTTACGGTCTCTTTTTTATCCTTCACCGCCTTCAGTGTCACCGCCTTCAGTGTCACCGCCTTCAGTGTCACCGGATGCCGGTGTCACAGGCTGGTCGTTCACGCAGAACATGGACTTGTCGAGGCATACGAACTGGAATCCGATGACATACTTGCCGGCAGCAGTGTAGGTGTACGGATTGCCAGAGGCGAACGGCTTGAGCTGCTGCATGTCGGAGATGTTGTCGGTAGCCCAGCAGATATTGTCCTTGAATGTGAGCATCACGAACTGCGAGCCGGATGGCATGCCTGAGAGGCGCACGATCTCCACCTTGCGGTTGGTGTTGCGCAGGAACTGCTGTGATGCCGTCTCCGCACCGGATCCTGTTACGAGCGTGCCCTGGTCGTCAAGCCAGTCGTCGTACATCTCTCCGAGATTGGTGGAAAGATAGAGTTTCGACTGCTTCTTTTTGAAGGAGTCAGGCATTGCTCGCCACATCTCGAGCAGCTTGGTACCGATGTTGGCACGGGTGAGCACACCTGTAGCATACATGTTGCCAAGGGCGATGGAGATGTTGTTGTCTGTCTTTTCCTTCTCCACGATGGTGAGGATTCCGTCGAAAGAATCGGAGAGGTCGGTCTTATCCGGATCTGCGTCGTACTTGGCGGTGAGAAGCACGTCGTGCAGCTCTGCCTGAGCCTCCTTGACGCCATAGTTGTTGAGCCAAACCTCAAACGGATGGCGGTTAGGGTCGAGACCTCCGGCGATGTCGGTGAGGTACCAGCGGCGGTAACGCTCCGGCTCATCCTCCATCTCCATGACACAAGGGCGCACGGTCAGTGTTCGTGGCACGATCTTACCGTCAGCTGTCACGCCAGTGAACTTGCCGGTATATTTATGAGAGTTCTTTCCAAGAGTGGTGCGTCCGAGGACGATGCTGTCCTTGACGCCAGGGATGAGGGTGAAATGCTGGAGGATTTCGTTCGCCTCCATGGCATCAAGCGTGATGAGCAGGTCTTGATGCTCACGCACGGCCGTGATGACGGCCTGAATGTCGATAGGTGTTGTAAAGTCCATTGCAAAACAGTGTTTAGAGGTTATTACTTGCGGGCATATTTGGCCGCCTCAGAATTGATTGGGTCAACAGCATGCTGCTTGATGGAGTCCAGGCGTTTCTGCTCAGGGTCGGTGACGTGCACCTGGTTGCCCGCAGGAGCAGCCACCGGCATGCGGTTGACAACCGCCAGCACGGCGAGCACCTTGTTCTTCAGCCCATCGATGGCTTTCACGTTGGCAGACACACCGTCGAGGATTGTTGTCACATCCTCCATGGCATTGCTTTGGTTCTCTGATTCCTTGAGCCTGTCCTCAATGGATTGAAGCTGCTCAACGGTGAGTGTCACTTTGCCGTCGCTCACCTGGAGTCCCTCAACTCCGAGAAGAGAGTTGACAGTGATGAATTCTTTCTTCATGATTGTATGAATTAAATTGGTTTCTCTTGTGGTTTCTTCCCCTTCTCCAGCATTGCTCTCCAGCTGCTGCGGTGGTGTCTCGGGTTCCTGCTCAGGCTCTTTCTCCACTCCAAAGAACTTCTGCACCCTCTGCAGGAAAGAATCTTTCTTCTCTCTTTCTGGGAGGCCTGGCAGATGCAGCTTTGTGGCTGCGTTCCTGATATAGTTGTAGGAGTCTTCCGTCACCGACTTCGCATTCTTGATGATGGCATCGACAAATCCGAGCGCATGGGTTTCTGCCGCCGGGAGCCACCTCTGCTCGTTCATCAGCTGGATGATCTCTTCAATGGTGTGGTTGACGGCATTGCCTTTGGCATGGTCCAGATATTTCTTTGCGATCATGAGGTCGATGGCCTCCTGCGATTTCTTCTGACTCTGCAGCTGCTGGATGAGTGCCTCGATGTCTGTGGCGTTCATATCCTTCCAGATATCCATGGAGATGGTGGAGCGGTGGCAGAACCAGAATCCGTCGTCAGCCATCTCCACCCTCTTGGCTCCATAGCACATCCATGTGGCTGCACTGGCGTTGAATCCCAGGAGATGGACCGTGACGTTCCCATGGTCGATGAATGCCTGCGCAATGGCGAGTGCCTCGTTGACACTGCCTCCGTATGAGTTGATTCTCACGATGACAGGCTGGTCCTTGTATTGACGGAGGTAGTACTTGACGTATGAGGTCATATATCCCCATTCGTCAATCACTCCACTGATATTGATGATCTGTGCTTCCATAAAATTGAAAATCTTGTCGCAAATATAATGTGATTGGCTTAGATTGTATCGGACGGATTTTCAAAGAAAACCGCCCTGCGGTCCACGGAAACAGACCTTTGTGGCTCTTGCGCGGAGAACACTCCCTTGGTGCCCGTTGCCTCCTCTCCCCCTTTCTGCCGTTGTGCCATGAAGTTGAGAGGAATGTCTGTAGTTCCAGAGAGCAGGATGTCGCCGTTGGCATCCTGATGGCACACCAGCCACGTTCCTCTCTCCAGCCGCTCCATCAGCAGCGGGTCGTTCTGCCGTGGAATGAATACAGACAGGCTTACATCGTAGATATCATATCCGTCGGTCAGCTGCTGCTCCTCACTGAAGAGGGTCTGCTGCTGGGCATAGACCGGGAGATGGATGATGTCGGCATCTGGCTGGAGTACGATACGCGTGAGACCTGTCATGTAATCACGGTCGAGACGGCGGATGTCAGACGGCGGTATGGCATAGACCGCAGAGATACCGCTCACGTTGTCAAAATTGAATTCGATTGTTCTCATAGTTTCTTGATGCTTGTTTTGTCAGTGTCCCATTTCCGGACATTTTTGCCAAAATAAAATCTGAAATTTTTTGGATTATATCGGTGTAGAAGGTCTCTTTCGGCACATTTCTGTCACGTTGCCATATTTTCCGGATGGAGTCCACAGGCCAGATGTCTTCATTGTAGCCGAACTTCTCATAGAAGATCTGAATGCACCGCGCCAGATTGCCAGTGACGCAGTAGAGGGTGGAGATATAGGTCAGCAGGATGTTCTTGCACCGCTGCTCGAGCATGATGTTGATGTTCTGCGCTGCTTCTGGTGCCAGTTCCCATCCATGCCGCTGGAAGATATCGTAAGTGATACGGATGGACACCAGGCATGGACGCAGCTGGGAGGGCACTGCCTGAGTGACCGGAAGGTCGGTTTTCTGAAGACCGTTCAAAAAATCCCTATAGAGCAAGGAATCGGAGCGCAGGTCGATGATATGCGGAAACTTGCCATTAGCCACATGGAAATTGTCCCGCAAATACTTGCATACGTATGGTTTGACATACATATTCACCAAAAATACGTCTTTATTCTTCATTTCTTATTCAATATGTATGCAAATATAATACATTTAGAACAATAATAAAAAAATTATTGTCCAATTTTACAAGTTGCCGGCACACTTATGTGCTCAATTGTCAACAGGATAGAACGTACCTTCCACAATCGGGTCGAAGCCTTCGGAGCGCAGCACATATTTCAGTTCCTTGCAGTAGAATTGCCTGGAGTGGATGATGAAGATCTTGGATGCGTCGAGCACAGCTCTGGTTCTGAAGCGGACCACATACTCCACAGCTGCGTCGAAGTGCAGCACATTGGCATAATAATGCTGCTTCCTGTATTTCGGCGAGAGGTCAAAGCGGCTGTCATACTCCTGACAGGTGTCTCCCTGGTTCTCCCTGCCTGGATTGATATTGTGCGACGACACCATCGGATAGGTAAGCGAGAGTGGCCATTTCACCCATTGGCGCATTTCGGCGGTGGGATAATATTCCTGATTGTTCCGAATCATCGGTTGCTCCTCGATGATCCTCATCTGCTGCACACCGGCATAGAACGCCACCGCCATCTGTTCAGGCACAGTCTCCGAAGGTTTTCCCGACAGGATATACTCGTTGATGCCATTCTCCACAGTGGTGCCGTCGGGACGGAGTTCCTGGTTGTCTTCCTCATCATCGGCGAAGTCGGTCTTATACGCAGCGATCAGATTGGATGGCGAATCCACCCTGCGGCAGAATGGTATGGCTGACAATGCCGTGGAGAGGTAATGCCCAGCCTTTTGCGCCGCAGCGTAGAAATACTCATTCATGAAGCTCATCACCTCAGCCGGTATGATGTTGAGCGTGGTGGTCTGCGAGGAGTCCTTCACCACTTCGCCACAGAACTGATCAACGATGTGCGGAAAGACGGTGTGCGCATTCTTTCCTTCAATCTGCAGTTTTGTGATCACCTGGATGCCGGCGTCCCTCGTGTGGAAGAACTTCAGGAGGTTGTAATATTCCTTTTCCTTGCCATCCCGAATCTGCTGGGCCTCATATTCCACCTGACTGAAATCGTATGTCCTTCCATATCCTGAATGCGGCAGCAGCTTGCGGTCGATGTCCGCATATTTGTACCAGTCGGTGGATGGGAAGCTGTACTTCACATTGTCGTAGTTGGTGGAATACGACGGGCTTTTGTCAGCAGAGGCAAACGTGCGCTCAAACTCATCGATGATGTCCGACGGGGTTATGAATATCTTGTCTGTGGTTGCATAGTAGGTGGTGGACTTCACCACCTGCACTTTCTTCTCGAAGTTATCGACCTTTATGATCACATTGAAGAACTTCTCCACCTCGTCGATGAACTTCTCCACCGTCCAGTTGGGCACCATCTCATTATATTTCAGTGTGCGGTTGCCGTTGACGACATAGATCCTGCGGTTCATCACGTCAGCCTCGAGGGTGTTGAGCGTGATTTCATATCCCATCACCTCCAGCACCTTGCGCACATAATAAAGTAGGTATGGCTGTGGGCAGAGCACCACATCGGTGTCGTATTGGAAGTAGTTCTCTTCATACCTTCTGCACCTGATGCTGTTCCAGATGGTGCCGGAATGGTGGAACGCACAGACTGGGATATGGTCGATATCGTCTGGTCCGTCTGTGTAATTATATCGCTGGCTGATTGGAAAGAGCTCGTAGGTCATGAGGATGGGCGTATAGACATGGTTGTGCTCCGGCCAGCATCCGTCGAGCGTGTCCATGGCTTCCTCCGGTGTGACGGTGGTTCCTTCCTGAGGGATGATCTCCCCGAGGTCCAGGTCTTGCATGGAGGTGTCCTTCACATCGTAGTTGAATTCCGAATTGCCTCCGACAATCTGGATCTTCACTTTGTGGGCATCCGTCTTCAGGATGATTTCCCTGCCTACGAGGATGGTCCGTCCGTCGCATCTCAGCTCTGCCCTGCGGTCCTTGATGGCTGCAGCTGCGTTGATGCGGTCGAGATGCCGGTAGAGTATGGCGTTACGCTGGTTGCGGAGGTCGAGGTCGATGTCGTAGGTGACGGTTCCCTCCGAGGTGATGACAGGATTGAATACGTGGAGCTCGACTGAGAGGTTCTCAGGCAGCACCACCTCTGTCCCTTCTATGAAAAGCTGTGTCATGGTGTGGTTTTGTTTTTTACGACTGTCAACTTGTCGAGTGCCTCCAGCATCTTGCGCATGACCTGATCGCCGTAGAACTGTGCCGTGATGTCGGCGAGCGTTCCGGCAGCCATGCGGATGTGTCGGTCAATCCAGTCGAGCGGTGTCCTCTGTTTGTTGGATTTTTTCTCCGGTGTGTAGAATTTGAAGCGGTTGATTTCCCTGACCGTATAGCCCTTGGATGAGAGATCGTTGGTGTAGGCATTCCACCGCTTCTGCTTGATTTCCTTCTCGCTCCTGGCACGGAATCCCCGGGTGGGCACTCCGTTGCGCACCACCCATCCGCGCCCGGCTCCGTATGCCCTGAAAACTCCATAACGGGGAAATACGAACGCCACCTTATATGCCGCGCCCTCCATGTTGGCATCTCCTTTTCCTTTATCGACATACTGCCAGAGGAGCTGGCCGAGATGTCCGGTTCCATGGGTTTCGGATGCAAGGGTTTCCCTGGCGTTTCTCCTCACCGTCATCGCCCAGCGCATGACCTGGCTGTTGAATTCACTCACTGTCATCAGCTGCTCATCCATGGTTCAGAAGCTTATCAGGTTGTAGTTGAGTGACAGGCCGACGAACGGGGTGAGCCTCCTGCCGTCAAGACCATATCCATAACCGGCAGACAGGCCTATCCCCCACCTTTTCCTCCTGGCATTGAGATAGACGGTGTTGGTGATGACGTCTGTGCGCTTACGGATAAAGATGGAGTCGAGCGATGGCATGAATCCGGAGACGTATGCCTTGTAGGTGGAGTCTGCATAGACTTTCTGCGTGATGGGGAGCTGGATGCTGACACTGTCGTGAACGGTGTCGGTAAGTGCGATGGTGACGGTGTCGTGTTCCGTGATCCTCACAATCTGGTTCTCCAGTGGTGTGGATGGAGAGGGTTGAGGATGCTGTATGGGGGCAGCCGGGAGGGTCACAGTCTGGTAGCGGATGACCGTGGAATCGACGGCCACCGGCTTGCGTACCTTGACGGTGTCATAGACAGTGACGGTATCTGTCACAGCTGTGGTTTCATGACGGCCGCACGCCCTCATGCCCCATGCCACCAGCATGATGGCAAGAACGAGTGGGAGGATGATCACTCCGATGAGGGTGAGCACCCGGATGATGAATTCCTTTCTTTCCATGATTCAGATGATTTCTATGTAGATTTTGTCAGTGGCGGTTTTCAGGATCTTGTAAACTTTCTCGAATGCCGCCTGCGATGAGGTGACGGCACCGACCACGGTGTTGTAGCCGAGGATGATGCATCCTGCTGAGCTGTTCTGGTTGACTCCCTTGTGCATGAGGATGCCGTCGAAGCCGGGCACGTCCATGAGCCTGGGCAGGTATCCCTTGCAGAAGCTGTAGTAATATGCCTTGGCAGAGAACTTGGGCGACTGGATGTCAATCCTCACCCTGTAGCGTCCGCGGGGAATGGCGGTCTGCCTTTTCACTTTGATGCGTTTGATGGTGTCGAGGGGCATGTCCTGGGTGAGGCCACGGTCGCGGTCCTCGATGGTGTCGCAGCAATATTTTCCATCGATATAAAGATGGCCGATGGTGTAGTCTTTGGTTGCCGCCATCCGGCAACGTCGCAGTGTGATGAGCATGGTTTTTCTTTTTTTCAGCAAAAATAATTGAAAAGGTGGGTGGAACGTAGGACAGTATGCTGTCAATTATTTTTTGTCACATTTTTCCTCTGCCCACATTTAGCCATTCATCCATTTTTTCTTCTTTTTTCTTCTCTGTCTGTTTTTTGTCCGAAAAAAGTGTAACCTTGTGATTTCGTCAAGATTTCAAAATATATATTTGAATTTCAGCACTTTGTAAGTTACACTTAAAACTGTAACCAAAAGTGTAACCGAAAAGTAAAAGTGTATCAGGAGCGTTTTTGACGGCTGGTTACACTTTGGTTACACTTGGTTACACTTTCAAAAAAAAAGTGTAACCAAAAAGTGTAACCTTTATATATTATTGATTTTCAATCTTTTTTCTCTCAAAAACTACTTTGGTTACAGAGTTACACTTTTTTTGGACGAAATTAGATGAAAGGGTGGAAAGGGAGGAGTCGGGCAAATGTTAACGGATGCAAAAAATGTACGAAATTACTATGCTTTTTAGCATAAAAACGCCACATAGGCAATAAAAAAGGCACACCTCATCGAGATGTGCCCGTCCGGCAAAAAACACAGATTCTTTAGAGTGATGGCCTCAGTCATCCTCTGCATAATACCCATTGTCCTTACATTGCACACAAATCATAATTCCTTGTTTTATACAATTGGTTAAAAACATATTGCTTATTCATCTTAATCGCACTTGTCATCTTCTTATTCTCGCTATACGCAAGGCTCATCACACTCTTCTTAATAGAAAAGGATGCAACACCCTCCTTGAGCTTGTCAAGATACAGGTTTACCGCATTCCCGACAATTATCTCTGACCGCACACGACAGATCCCCTTGACATCCACAAAGTGCAACACCAGAGCCTTCTCGACCTTACCAAGATAGTCAAGCATTGGCTCTACATCGCCCTTGTAATACCGTTCAATCAAATCCATGTTTGCCTTCACTTGCTCCAATCTTTCCGCTGTCCTCTTCTTCGCCACCTCCGCCTTCGCTCTCACCATTCTGCGGTCTTGCACCACCAGCCTTCCATCCTCCATGCTGATACAGATGTCAGACGGTATCTTCGTCAGTTCTATCTGATTGATGGCGCAGTACATCATCCTGTACAGTGTCGTGCCAACAGTCCTTCCACTCACCTGTATGGTGAACGACTTGTACTTCGTCCGCATCTTAACCTCCTTCAACCTTCCGTAGGACATCTTGTAAATGACACCGTTATCCACGTCCACCCTGTAGTTCGGCACTCCTGGAACAGACAATAACTCCATAACCTTCACAATTTAAAGTTAAACAAAATCCCGACCGCCAGCGTGCCGAAAACAGAACACGTTAAAACCAAAACTACAATGACAGCCAGCGGTCGGGTGTATCTCATTCTGCGAGCCTCCTGATTATCTCACCGCCGTATGCATCCTTGGTCAGGTCAATGAACTCATTGACGGAGTACTCACCAT
>CAMVSV010000024.1 GCA_947170265.1 uncultured Prevotella sp. | reverse complement strand
AAAAGAGGCTCTTTTGCACGCTAAAAGAGGCTCTTTTAAAATGCCCCTTCCAACCTTTTGATTACCAACGAGTTATAGAGGCGGTTTTTGAGCCTCTCTTAGTCTCCAAATGTTAAAGAGCTTGTTAAATTTTTCACATCGTTTCACACTTATTCACAAAATGTTTCACGGGAATTTTCGCGAGAAAAGTCATCTTGCTGTAACCGATTTCAGTTGTGTCTGTTGTGTCGTATTTCTTGTTTCTGGCAAGCGACCATAGGTCGATGAGCAATCCAACACTATTGAATATAAGCATTTATGATGTGCAAAATGATAATATCGTTTTCTGATAGCAAATCCTGCTTAACTGCTCAGCATGCCAGCTGACAAATTATGCATTAACTTTTTGATATTCATTTTTGATTAAATTTCAAGTGTAGCGATCCACGACGGTCAGACTTGCAACGAGAATTTCTGCGAATAGCTCATGATGATTTTTATATGGTCTTGCTCCCAGAAATTAGAGACTGCTGCCGATGGAGGGAAATATCTTGCTATAGTCTACTATATATCAACGGTTTCTCATGTTTATGCGTAATTCTCAATGTTGCAGACATATATTTGGCTATTTGCAGAATTCTCATTATATTTGCAGCGCAATAGTTTTTCAGAGTGCCACACTATTGACCTGTAGGCATGCAAACTGAGATTGAAAAAGGATAAAAGTCAGATAATGAAACAAGAAGATGATATTAGAAACGCCGTAGAGGTGCTTAGAAAAGGTGGGGTGATACTCTATCCCACTGACACGGTGTGGGGCATAGGTTGTGACGCTACCAATGCCGAAGCGGTAAAAAGGGTTTATGAGATTAAACGGCGCGATGACTCCAAGGCTCTGATATGCCTCGTAGACTCCGATGCCCGGCTTCAACGCTACGTGCGTAATGTGCCAGATGTGGCATGGCAGCTCATTGATGCTGTGGTGAAGCCTACTACCATTATCCTTGACAATGCTGTAAACCTTGCACCAAACCTCATTGCCGACGATGGCAGCATAGGCATACGCATCACCAAGGAACCCTTCTCCCATGAGCTGTGCTACCGTTTCCAGAAGGCGTTGGTGAGCACCAGTGCCAACATCAGTGGCGAGCCGGCGGCACAGAACTATGGCGACATCTCCGAGGAGATACTCAATGCTGTTGACTATGTTTGCTACTCACGCCGCCAGGAACACAAACCACATACCCCGTCAAGCATCATAAAGCTTACTGCTGACGGTGAGGTGACGGTGATAAGAAAGTAAAGAGAAAGGAAAGTGCTTCATAATGGAGGATAACAGGACAAACACCACTTTTGTAGGCCGTATGGTGACATGGCGTGAACAGCATGTTTCTGACCAGCAGTTCACACTCTTGCTCTCGTTCTTCGTGGGAGTGTTTGCTGCCGTGGCAGGTTATGTGCTCCACAGTCTCATCCACCAGATACAATTCCTGTTGCGCTCGGGCTTTCATTCCGAGACCTACAACTGGCTCTACCTCCTGTTTCCCGTCGTGGGCATATACATCACGTCGCTTTTCGTGCGCTATGTGGTAAAAGACAATATCTCACATGGTATAACACGGGTGCTCTATGCCATATCTTCCAAGCAGTCACGTCTGAAGGCACACAATACATGGAGCTCGGTGGTGGCATCTGCCATAACCATAGGCTTCGGAGGATCGGTGGGTGCCGAAGCTCCTATAGTGCTCACAGGCTCAGCCATAGGCAGTAACCTCGGCAAGCTGTTCCGGCTTGACAACAAGACGCTCATGCTATTGGTGGGGTGCGGAGCCTCGGCAGCCATCGCCGGCATCTTCAAAGCTCCCATAGCAGGTCTGGTGTTCACCCTTGAGGTGCTGATGGTTGACCTCACCATGGCATCGCTCCTACCTATACTCATCGCCTGTGTCACGGCAACGTGTTTCTCATATTTCTTCACTGGCAGTGACTCGCTGTTCAGCTTCCACATGGACTCGGCATGGCAGCTGCAGAGGGTGGTGCCAACCATTTTCCTTGGTATAGCCTGTGGGCTGTTGTCTGTATACTTCATGAGACTGATGACATGGTGTGAGAACGGCTTTGCCCGACTCTCCTCACGCCCATACCTGAAGCTCTTGGTGGGCGGTCTGGTGCTCAGCACACTTATATTCTTCTTCCCGTCACTCTATGGAGAGGGTTACGACAGCCTGAGCATATTCATCAACGGCGAGGGCGAGGACGACTGGAACCAACTGCTGAACCAAAGTATCTTCGCAGGACATGGCGAGCTGCTCGTGGCTTATGTTGGACTGGTGATGATGACCAAGGTGTTTGCCACTTCTGCCACCAATGGCGGTGGAGGATGTGGTGGTACGTTTGCTCCATCGTTGTTCATTGGCGGCTTCATGGGGTTCTTCTTCTCTCGCCTGTGGAACACTCATGATATCGGTGCTGCTGTGCCGGAGAAGAACTTCACACTCCTGGGTATGGCGGGCGTGATGGCGGGTGTGATGCACGCACCTCTCACCGGCATCTTCCTCATAGCTGAACTCACGGGAGGCTACCAGCTCTTCGTGCCTCTTATGATAGTGAGTGTGACAGCCTATCTAACAACCAATCTCTTTGAGCGACACAGCATCTATGCCATGCGGCTGGCTCGGGAAGGCAAGCTCATCACGCACCATACAGACCGTGCCGTGCTTACCCTTATGAGTCTTGATAGCCTGGTGGAGCGTGACTGTGCTCCTGTGTCGCCCGATATGGAGATGGGACGTCTCATACATGTGATAAGCCGCAGCCGAACAAACTACATCCCCGTGTGTGACGAGGACAAGCGTCTGCTGGGCGAGGTTGACATAACCAAGCTCCGACATATAATCTTCAGGACTGAGCTATACCACCGTTTCACGGTGAGACAACTCATGTCGCCGCCGGCACAGACACTACATATCAATGACCCGATGGAGGATGTCATGCAGTTGTTCCAGAAGACTGGAGCGTATGTTCTCCCCGTGGTAGATACCGACCAGCGCCTGCTGGGATTTATCACACGGTCAAGGGTGTATACCGTCTACCGGCAGATGGTTGCCGACATGAGCGAGGACTAAATGGCATGAAGTGTTTCCATGCACTCCTCTCTCAACGAATTTTAAAACAAAGACAAATGGAAAAGAAAGATCTGAGAATAGTTTTCATGGGTACTCCTGAATTTGCAGTGGAGACCCTGAAAGCCTTGGTGGAAAACGAATATAATGTTGTGGCGGTGGTGACACAACCCGACAAACCGGTGGGACGCCATGGCTCAGTGCTGCAACCGTCACCGGTGAAGCAGTATGCCGTGGAGAAAAACCTGCCGGTGCTTCAGCCGGTGAAGATGAAGGACCCGGAGTTCGTCGAACAGCTGCGTAGCTTCCACGCCGACCTGCAGGTGGTGGTGGCATTCAGGATGTTGCCGGAGGTGGTGTGGGACATGCCCCGCTTTGGCACCTTCAACGTACATGCTGCCTTGCTGCCGCAGTACCGTGGCGCAGCTCCTATAAACTGGGCAGTGATCAATGGTGAGACTGCAACAGGCGTGACAACGTTCTTCCTTGATCACGACATCGACACGGGACGCATCATTATGCAGCGTCAGATGACTATTCCCGATGATGCTGACGTGGAATATGTCTATGACCACCTGATGGTGCTCGGAGCGCAGATTGCCTTGGAGACAATCGACATGATTATCAAGGGTGACGGACAGGTGGAGAGCATACCTCAGCAACAGCTGCTTGACAAAACGGGTGATGATGTTGAGCTTCATCAGGCTCCAAAGATATTCAAGGAGACATGCCGCATTGCTTGGAACGCTATGGCGAAGAGTGTATACGACTTCGTGAGAGGACTGTGTCCATATCCCGGGGCGTGGACTCAGCTGACAAAGGATGATGGTACTCAGCCGTTGGTGCTCAAAGTGTTTAAGACGGCAAAGACTCAAAGGCCTGCTGTTGGAGCAGTGGGCAACATCGTGATAGAGAAGAACAGGATGTATGTGAGTTGTGCCGACCACCTACTTGAACTTCTTGAAGTCCAGGTGAGTGGAAAGAAACGCATGGCTGTAAGAGACTTTCTCAACGGCTTCAAGGAAATAGGGTCTTACAGGGTGGAGTAGTGGGCGCTTGTGATTGGCAAACGCCCATCGTTTTATCTTTTCACGACTTTCTTGCCATTGACTATATATAAGCCATTTCTTAACTTTTTAACGTTTGGCTTAATACTCTGACCATCAATGGTGTAAATGTGTTTGGTTATTGCTTGACTTTCGGTGGTTGCAATGCCTGTCGTGGCCTCATTGAGGGCGTAGCCGTCGGGACTTGCCATGGACTGTGGTACGGCAAGATAGGCTTTTCCGGAATCAATCTTCAGTGACTTGCCATTGGCGGTGTCGAAATAAAAACCAATGGTGCCGTTGTCACCGTTCTTGGTAGACAGCTTGTAAAACAGGAAACCATCGTCGCTGACGCGTTCTCCGGTGGAGCCTCGCAGCATGTTTTGTGAAGGCTTCACAGCACCGGTGTTGGTAATGTAGTAGGCATAGGTGCCTTCCTTGCCCTTCAGCAGCACGGGCGTATTGGCGGGGAGTATGGAATATGCCTTGTATTTGTCGCCAAACACCAGGTGTTCGGTGGCATTGTTCACGGTATATGCCGTGATGCCACTTGGGATGAGTATCTCATGGTTGGTGAAGAGGGTAGAGTAGCCGGTATTGTCAATGGTAAGCTCATCGCTGCGCAGCTCTGCCTTACGGTAGATCATCACAGGCTCGTTCTTCTCGGCATCGGCGGTACATGTAAATCCTTCCATGCTGTTGGAGTAGCGCAGGTAGCGGTAGCTGTTGTCACCCATAAACCTCACCTTTGCCTTGCCGTCGGTAATCGTTATCTGTGCCTTGGCATTGTCGTCAATGGCAGTCTTGGTGCCGAGGGCGTTCTGCTTGTTGCTTGAGGCATAGAGGTAACCGAGCTTGTCGTGGAAGCACCAGTAGTCGTCAACATGCTCAATGGTGAACACCGCATAGTCGTTCTTATGTATGATGGAGCCATCGGCATTATATCCTTCCAATACGGTGTCGTCTCTGTAGCGTTCCTGCTGTGTGCTGTTCATGGTCTGTCCGGGCTTGTCTCTGTGTACGAAGATTATCTCGTCGCCATCGCTGAGGCTCTCCTCGTCTGTAACGAGCATGTAGCTGTTGGGGTAGTTGCCATAGACCATGGCAGCGGGTTTCTTTATCTTGATGGTATAGCTGGCTGTGGCAGCTTGATAGTGCTCTGTTGCTTCGGTGGTGGCTGTGATGGTCACAGTGCCCGTACTGTTGCCGATGGTCACGTTGCCGCTGCTCTTGTCAACAGTGGCAAGGATTTCGTCGCTCGAGGAGTACAATACATCGGTTATCTCGTCGGGTTTATTCAGGGTCGGCGGTGTGAAGGTCTCGCCTATGATTGCCGTGGTGGTGGACTTTGAGAACGACAGCTCGGGTATCACCCTGCCATCGTCGTCGGCTTCATGGCTGATGGTCACCGTGACCGACGTGAGCCAAACCACATTGCCTTCCACGTCGAGGGTCACACTCTCAAAGCCCTTGCTGTCACTCCATGTGGCTTGCATGTCGTCTTGTGAGGTGAAGGATCCCATGCTCGCAGTCTTGAATGCTTTCAACGAGTGTTTCTTGTCGTATCCCTCCAGCTCAATCTGGGTTATCTTGCCTTCTGCGGTAGTGAATGACAGGGAGTTGTAGTTGTATACGGCATAGGTATCGTCATAACCGAGCACACCGAAGGTGGTTGACATGGTTAAGGGTGCCTTCTCTATTGAGCATGGTCCGGCAGTGGTGATGCCGTTGTTGTCGTCAGCGGGGATGAACACCACTGTCTGCTCCGTCTGCGCATGAAGCATCATACTGCACATCAACAACAGGAAAGGTAATAATCTTGTCAAGAAATTGACTTTCATATCGTAACAGTATTTGTTTGTTTTCTATGTGATTAACGCTATTCGTTGCCGCAAATATACGAAATAATGCTGAACTCGCAACAACTTGATGCCGTTTTTAGCAGTCAGAACAGGTAATGAGAGGTAGAAAGAGGCTTTTTTACATAAGATACTTTCATTCGACAAAGCAAAGAAAAACAAGTTTTCCTTTGCATTGTGCTCATTTAATCGTATCTTTACATAAGATACTTTCATTCGACAAAACAAAGAAAAACGAGTTTTCCTTTGCATTGTGCTCATTTAATCGTATCTTTGCACTGCATAAGAGAGGGGTGGATGGTTCTGCGAGACTTGTTGTCTCATAGGCGGGATTGAGACGGTTCTTTGTGCATCATACAATTTATTTGCAACCTACATCAATCAATGTGGGGAGGAATAGTCTTATCTCATGCAAAAAACATCCTCTGAAATCTCTGATGCGATACAATAACTAACCAAGTCTATATCAATGCATTACTATCCCCTTCTCTTTGAACCAAACCTACATAAGGTGGTATGGGGCGGAGACCGTCTCAGACCATTCAAAGGCTTGCAGCCCGACGGCGAGCCTGTTGGTGAGAGCTGGGAGGTGAGCGTGGTACCGTCAAGCACGAGTATCATTAGCAATGGGGAGTGGAAGGGACGCGACCTGTCAACTGTAATCGCTGACCATGCGGAGGCTATTCTCGGCACGGCTGTCAATGAAAAATATGGTGGTGAGCTGCCTCTTCTCGTAAAGTTCATCGATGCCAAGCGTGACCTGAGCATACAGGTGCATCCCAACGATGCCATGGCTCAGCGCGAACACGGGAAGTCGGGCAAGAGCGAGATGTGGTATGTCATCAAGGCTGATGCCGGTAGCCATCTCTATGCCGGTTTCAAGAAGGAGATAACACCGGAGGAATACCGTAGACGTGTAGCTGACGGCACCATCACAGAGGTGCTCGCCGACCACGAGGTGAGGGTGGGCGACGTGTTCTATCTTCCGGCTGGTCGCGTTCATGCCATCTGTGGAGGTATCATGCTCGTCGAGGTACAGCAGTCGAGCGACATCACCTACCGCATCTTTGACTATAACCGTCCTGGCATGGACGGCAAGCCTCGGGAACTTCATACAGAACTGGCTGCCAAAGCACTGGACTATCGTGTGGAACAGAACTACCGCACGGAGTATGTTGACACGGACAACCGTGCCATACAGGTGGTAGACACACCTTATTTTAATGTCAGGGTGATGAAAGTCACCACAACCTTTCATCGGAATCTGATGAAATACGACAGTTTCATCATCTCTACATGTCTTGAGGGTGACTGCACTATTCGTGTGCGTGCCACAGGCGATGAGATACTGCTGAAGGAAGGATATTCCACACTCATACCCGCTGCCATTGCAGACTATGACATCACACCGCTGACAGGAAGCACACGCCTACTTGATGCGTTCATAGACAACAAGGACAGGAGCCTCCCACGCATGATGTCACGCTTCCTGCATATCACTCAGAAATAAACACCATAGGCAAGCGTTTCAGTAGTCTATGTTTTTCGTTGTACAGTAGTGAAGTCGTGTGGGATTTGTAGTAGTTTAGTTGTGTGGGATTTCTTGCTTCTGGCAAGCGACCATAGGTCGATAAGCAATCCCACACCATTGAGTATAAGCATCTGTGATGCGCTAAAGAAAGACATCGTTTCTCGGACTATAAATCCAGCTCAACGAGTAACTCGTCATCATTTCCATCTCTATGCTGTCATCAATAATAATATGCATACTGAGTGGCATTGCTGCTACATGCTTATGGCTGTTACGTCATAAGCTTAAGGCAATGTTGATAGATCCTAAATGTGACCCGGTCGTTATGTTTGAGGATAACCAGAAAACGTTGATATTTAGGAAGTCTGATGTGGCAGATGTAGAAACGGAGGTAGCAGGAAGAGTATCTACGGCGATGAAGAACGAACCTGCGATTAAGGAGTTTTCTCCCAATGCAGCTTTCCTCAATCCATTTTTGGCAATAGAGCCATACGCCACAGCAGCAAAAGCTAAGCAGAATGCAAACAATATGTATGTCAGAGCAAAACAGACATACTATGAGACGACCATACGCAGTGGTATCTATGACGAGATACTTAAACCCGTTCAGTTGGTTGTCAAGAACAAAGGTGACAAGGCATGTGGCAAGATGCAGATTGATATCACCATTTCTGCTGAAGGAGCAAACATATACCGTTCAGATGCACGACAACAGTTGAATGGACAATACTACAACAGAAATGATGTATCTTCAACTACTTCAAATATCCTTCTTACTCCTGCCCAGCAACTCGGAACCACGACCTATACTTATTCAGCTTGGGACCTCACGAAGGCACAAGAGCCGGAGATTCATATCGTTATGGATGGTCTCTTGCAAGACCTTCAGGATGACACCACCATTCCGCTGTTCTATGTTGATACCCGAGTAACAGGCAATATTACAATCCGATGGAGGATTATCGAGAGCGAATTGGGATACACCGGTAACCATGGAACACTAACAATCAATATTCTTTAATGTAGTTTATAAGTGCTAATAGAATTTTTAGTTTTAGTGGTAATATCGTTATCTAATGCGAAAATGAAGTATCTATTTTTATAATATATAAATGAAAATTAAAATATATAAATTAAATGAAACTGCTATAACTATAGAACAAATAATTGCTCTTTTGCATGAATCTTTTCAAGAACGGCTCAATCAGGGTTTAAAATACTCTTGCTCATTTATGACAAAGGAACAATTCATTGAGAAAACGAAAGCAGGAATAGTTTTTGTCGCAATAGATATTGATTCCAATCTTTTAGTTGGCACAAGTACGCTCAATATCCATTATAAAAGAAATATAATATTTGGATATATGGAATTCGTGGCAATTAAAGATGGATATAAACATAACAATATTGGGTCACTACTTTTGTATGAACTTACTGAAGTCGCAAAAAAAGAAGGATGTGGTTTTATTTTGAGTGACACGTCAACTTTAGCAACAAGTGCAGTTAGGTATCATCTTAAAAATGGCTTTAAAATTATAGGATTAGAATCATATCGTTCAACAAATTATTGGAGTTATGTTTTCCGTATGCAGCTTGTGCCCTCAGTTCTATGGAATAACACTAGTTATATGAAACTACATTATTGGCAATCATACATATTTATCAAGTTGACTAGAAATATTGACGGGACAGATACAAAACTCGGAACTCTTTATAAAAAAATGAGAAAATTATGCAAGAACTGACTTTAAAAGAGTTACAAAATATTAGTCTTGAACTATTAGTCGCCCTTCACGATTTTTGTTCGGAAAATGACATTAAATATTCTATAGCATACGGAACTCTGATTGGCGCTCTTAGACATAAAGGCTTTATTCCTTGGGATGATGATATTGATGTGATGATGCCGCGGCATGATTATGAAAGATTTTGTCGTTTATTCCGTTCAGAACAATACAAGCTCATATATTACGGTAATGACATAACTGCATTGGCGGGATTTGCGCGGATTGTCGACTGTCGAAGGACACATTATGTTGCAGAGCGTCCATGGACAAAACAAGAGTCTGGAGTATGGATAGATATTTTTCCGATAGATGGTGTGGAAGATGATGTGAAGATGTATGCTAAGCGATATAAAAAAATAAGTAGGTTTTGCCATTTTATATATAAGTTTAGGCGACAAAATCATCACATATCCAATGAGGATTCTATGTATTCTAAATTTAAAACATTAATAGCTCTACTTATCGGCTTAAATGGACGAATTCCAATTCTTTTTCTGAAGAAGATGGTTGATTTGGAAAAGATGATAGATTATGGTAGCACCAGATTTCTTGGCCAATGTTCTTGTCTTGATGATGGACCTATTCAATTTCCAGTAGAAGACTTTGATGATTATATTCTTCTAGATTTTGAAGGTTACCAGTTTTATGCTATTAGCGGTTACGATCATCATCTTAAACAGTTATATGGCGATTATATGCAGTTGCCTCCTATAGAAAAAAGAATTCCTAAACAATATTGGATTAAATTTTTTTGGAAACAAAATAATTAAACATAATGATAAAGTCTGATTTAATAAATTTTACCGTTGGTCCTGTTCAGTCGAGTGATGCAGTAAGGGCAATTGGATCAGAGCAGGTTCCTTATTTTAGAACATCGGAGTTCTCAGAATTGATGTTAGAGAATGAAACTCTTGTCAAGAAATTTGCTCATACTACAAATGACAGTCGTGTTGTCTTTATGACATGCTCAGGATCTGGTGGTATGGAAACTGCCATTATGAACACCCTTACTAAGAAAGATAAAGCTCTTGTCGTAAATGGAGGATCTTTCGGTGAGCGTTTCGTGGAGCTATTAACATTGCATGATATCCCATTTACAGAAATTAGGCTTGAACATGGTAAGGCTTTAAAGCCAGAACATTTAGCCCCATATGAAGGTAAAGATTATACAACTTTTTTAATTCAAAAACATGAGACATCTACAGGTCTTCACTTTGACATAGATTTGGTAAGTGATTTCTGTAAGCGGAATAATTGTTTCTTGATAGTTGACACAATAAGTACTTTCCTTTGTGATCCTTTTGATATGGCTGCCTTGGATGCAGGTGTAATGATTACTGGTAGTCAAAAGGCATTAGCTTGTCCTCCAGGCATAGCAATAATTGCACTTGCCCCTTCTGCTTTAAAACGTATTGAAAAGACCCAATGTTGTTGTCAATATTTGGATTTAAAACTAGCATTAAAGAACCAAGAAAGAGGACAAACGCCATGGACTCCTGCTGTTGGAATTCTTCGTCAGATTAACGTCCGACTCAAAGAAATTGATGCTGCTGGTGGCGATAATGCTGAAATTGAACGTACAGCACATTTAGCTACTTATTTCCGAAATAAACTAAAAGAATATAATTTACCGTTCGAAATTGTTAGTGACAGCTTAAGCAATGCAGTAACACCATTACACCCTACTAGCCAGTCTGCCTATGATATTTTCTTGAAATTGAAAGATGAATATGGCATATGGATATGTCCTAATGGGGGTGATATGAAAGATACTATCTTCCGCATTGGACATCTTGGATATCTGACGGAGAGAGATTACGACAAACTAATTGTTGCTTTCCTGGACTTGCGGGAAAAGAAGTTTATCTGATTATGGTAAAAGTTATTACATACGGAACCTACGACCTTTTGCACTATGGTCACATACGGTTGCTGGAACGCGCCAAGGCACTTGGTGACTACCTAATTGTTGGTGTAACCTCTGACAGTTTTGACTTGAGTCGAGGTAAAATTAATGCCCAGCAGTCATTGATGGAGCGTATCGAGGCTGTACGATCGACTGGTCTTGCTGACGAAATTATAGTAGAGGAGTATGAAGGACAAAAAATTGATGACATAAGACGTTATGATGTAGATATTTTCACGGTAGGTTCTGATTGGAAAGGTAAGTTCGATTATTTAAATGAATTTTGTAAAGTAGTTTATCTAGAGAGGACAGAGGGTATTTCAAGTTCTGAAATTCGTGCAGAGAAACGCGAATTGTTTGTAGGTTTAGTTGGTGAATCTTCTATTCTTAATAAGTTTATCAATGAGTGCCAATTTGTAAATGGCATCACCATCAGCGGAGTATGCTCTGAAAATGTGACAGACTTTTCTGATGAAGTAAGGAATTTACCTATGGTAACGACAAATTTAGATGAGCTTATAGATGTATCTGATGCCATGTATATCGTATCACATCCGACAAAGCATTATGAGCAAGTACGGAAAGCTATACTGGCGGGTAAACACGTTTTATGTGAATCTCCAATTGCATTGTCTTTTAAAGATTATGAGGAATTGAATAAATTGGCTTTACAAAATGGTGTAATATTGGCGGATTCTATTAAAACAGCCTATTCTACTGCTTATAGTAGAATGTTACTTCTAGTAAAAGGTGGAATTATCGGTGAGGTTAAGTCTATTGATACTACATGTACAAGTTTGTCAGACTTGGAGAGAAGATCTGGGAAACCTTCTCCATATACATGGAATAGTATTTGTGCGTGGGGACCAACTGCAATGTTACCTATTTTCCAATTGTTGGGAGTAGAAGACGTTACTAGGCAAATGACCTCCCATCTCATAGCGACAGATTTTGATTCATTTACTAAAATATCATTCATATATTCCAATGCAGTAGCTTCTTTAAAGGTTGGCAAAGGAGTAAAATCCGAAGGAGAACTTATCATTTCTGGAACAAAGGGATATGTTTATGTTCCCGCACCATGGTGGAAAACAGATTATTTTGAAATTAGATACGAAAATTCCCAAAATAACAAAAGGTATTTTTATCAACTGGATGGGGAGGGAATAAGATACCAGATAGTTTCTTTTCTTAAATCTATACAAAAAAATAATGCGAATGCTTTATATATAGACAGTTGTATCTCAAAACATATAATAGAGGTAGTGGAGGATTTTTACAAGGGTAATTATATAGAAATTTCATAGAATAAATAGTTTAAGCAATATGGTTAAATTGGATATTGAAATACCTGATGGCTTTTTAGATGAGGAAGAAAGATGTGGTCATTTAGTAACCAAACAAACAAAAGAGGTTTGGGCTATTGAAATTGATTTAGCAGTAAAATTAATAAAAGTCTGCAAAAAATATGGTTTAAGGTTGTCAGCAGAAGGAGGAACTTTATTGGGCGCAGTCAGACATCAAGGTTTTATACCATGGGACGATGATATTGATTTTTATCTCCCTAGAGATGATTATGAAAAATTATGCGCAGTTGCTCCAAAAGAATTTTCTTATCCTTATTCGCTCGTAAATTTTCATACAGACCCACATTTTGCTTGTGGTTTTTCTAAGCTTGTGAATGAAGCTACAACGGGTTTTCATAATCTTTATTTTGGACATCATGGTATTTTCATTGATATCTTTCCTGTTGATAAGTGGAGTGATGATGATAAAGAAATTGAAAATCAATATAGTAAGGCAATTTCATTATTTAAAAAATATCAAAGAGTAGTAACATGTTCGAGGTCTGATTATTGGCAGGAAACAAATATTTCTTTAACGCGAAGAATTGTTAGGTTATACTATTATATAACAATGAAGTGTTTAAACAGGAAAGTTGGTGGCGAATATCAGAAACAGCTGTTTGAAAGGTTTGAAAAGGAGTGTACAAAATTTAACCATTTAAATACGAGAAGATGCTGTAAAGTGTCAATATTTTCCAAAAAGTATAATAAATGTGAGGACTTTTCAAATATTGAGGATACTAAATTTGAATTTACAAAGTTTCCAATTATTGAGAATTATGATGAAACATTAAGCGTTCAATATGGTGATTGGCATAAATTTGTAAAAGGTGGCTCTTTACATACATTTCAAATAATAGATACAGATAGGTCTTATACAGATGTGTTAAGAGAAAAAGGAATACAATTCTGATTATTATTTAAATTCCAATAATATATTGAATGGATTATACCTCAGGTAAGATTTATAGGTCAAATACGTTAAAGAATTTTATTTATAGTTTTCTTTTAACGTCCTGTAATTTCATTTTTGCTTTTATAACTTACCCGTATGTTTCTCGTGTTTTGGGGGTTACTAACATCGGCATATGTAATTATGTAGATAGTATTATTACTTATTTTGTGTTATTTTCAACGCTCGGAATAGGCTCTTATGGTGTCAGGGAAATAGCAAAATGTAAGGAGGACAAAGGAACTTGTTCAAGAGTCTTTTCTTCTTTGTTAATCATCAACTTAATTTTATCAATAATAGCTCTTTTAGCTCTCATTATTTGCATATATACTATTCCTTTACTATTTCCATATAAGCAATTTCTGTGGATTGGAGCTATAAAAATTATTTTTAGCGTTTTTTTGATAGAATGGTTTTTTGAAGGGCTATCCAATTTTAAATATATCACAATTAGATCTATTGTCGTCAGAATTGTTTATGCTATTTGTGTATTTGTACTCATTAGAAATGAAGAGGATGTTTTGTTGTATTATGGTTTAACGGTCGGAACGATAGCCGTTAACTCATTATTAAACTTTACCTATGCAAGAAAGTTTGTGAAATTTTCTCTCTTTAGCGTGTGTTTTTCGGGGTTATTTTTACCAATCATTAGTTTTGGCATACATCGCATATTGTCATCATTTTATAATACATTTAGTACCTTTTATCTTGGTCTAACTACTAATGATACTCAAGTTGGATATTTTTCTACAGCATGTAAGTTGTATGGTATTTTGATAATGGTATTTTCTGCATTGACAACAGTTTTGGTGCCACGAGTAAGTGAACTTGTTGGAAAAGGGGACAAAACAGCTTTGGAAGCCATATTGGTTAGAACTTTTGATGTTCTTCTAATATTTACGATACCAGTAATAATCTTTTCAAATGTATATGCATCACAGATAATATATATTATTGCTGGTCCTGGATATGAAGGTGCAGAACTACCATTTAGAATTGTTATAAGTTTGCTATTTATAGCAGCTATGCAGCAAATTGTAGTCCAGCAGTTTTTACTGGCTGCAGGTAATTCAACCTCAGTTCTTGTCTTATCTTTGGTGGGAGCTGCTATGGCTCTGATACTGAATATTATTTTTACCCCGCTTTATAAAGCAACAGGTTCTGCTATAAGTTTAGTTTTATCGACCATGATGGTGTTATTGGTCGGTATATATTATTTTGAGCGAATATTTGGATTTAAACTTCCATATCGAAGAATGATTAAATATATTTTGTTTTCTATACCGTATGTGATAATATGTGTTTCTTTTTATTCGGATGGCATTTCATGGAAGATGATGTATTGTATACTATTGTGCTTGATTTGGTTTGTAATACAAAATTTTTGTATTATTAAATCCTCTGTATTACAGGGTTCTGTGGAAAAATAAATGATGAAAAACGCTTCTATATTTTCAAAAGGTGACACACTCTTTTTGAAAGGTGTCGCGATTCTCATGATGCTTTTCCTGCATTTATTTCATGGTGAGCCATGGATTTCGATGAGTAATCCACAAATTTATGTAAACAACGAATCTTTAGTACAATTGTTGTCAAATGCATCCAATCCAGTATATATTTATATTTATATATCTGGTTACGGATTATATATATCATATTGTAATAGTCGGAACAATAATATTAAGCGAATACTTAAGCTGTATCTTAAATATTGGCTAACTTTAATAATATTTGTTCCAATTGGACTTTTAATGGTGGGATCTGAACAATATCCAGGAAATTATGAAACGATTATAAAAAATTTAACTGGTTGGAAAACAACTTATAACGGCACACTATGGTTTCTCTTTCCTTACATGTTGCTGTCTTTATCATCAAGATTCTTATTTAAGATATATGACAAGGCTAAACTGCATATTATATTTGTTGTAACATTTATAATTCATTTTGTGTGTATTCGCATTGTTTCTTTGTATGGTGAATTTCTATATTCCAACCAGTATGCATATATCCCGGAGCATTTTTTTGAATTATTATTTCCATTTACTTTGGGAATGTTAACAGCGAAATACTTAGTAATGAAGCAAGCTCTTCGTGTTTTTCTAAAATCTTGGGGGGGGTATTTTGTGCTAGCTTTGATTGTGGTTTTAGTTATATCTATTAGACATAATCAGGGAGTTTCTGCTTTGATTTATCCATATTATATTGTAGCTTTTTGTCTTTTGCTTGTAGTGGCTAAAAAGAATTCCTATTTAATTCAAGTTATAAAGGAATTAGGTCGGAAAAGTACAAGTATGTGGTTTATTCATGCATACTTTTGTTGGTATTTCTTTTCTGCTTATTTGTTTTATTTGAAATATCCACTAATTATTTTTTTTGTATTAGTTGTCATTTCGTATGTCTTTTCTTTTCTAATTGATTTCATTTACAATAAAATAATAGTATTATTAAAAATATAATGTATTTATCCATTATTATTCCTGTATATAATTGCGAAAACCTTGTAAGTAGATGTATTGAAAGCATTGAATTACAAGGTGACTACTGTTTTGAGATTATCTTAGTTAATGATGGTAGTAAAGACAATAGTTTAGATGTGTGTCTGCAATTATCGAAACGATACAAGAACATTAGGGTATTTACTCATCGGAATAAAGGTACTTCAACAACTCGTAATCGTGGACTAAGTGAATCAAAAGGAGACTATGTTTGGTTTGTTGATGCGGATGATTATATTCCCAATGGTTTTTTTTCAAAGCTATTTTATGTATTAAAGGCAAAACAGCCAGATGTATTAACTTTTAACTATCAATATATAACACGAAAGGGTGAAACTTATAGGGAGCTTTATATTGAGGAACGTTTTATGAAATGTATAGATTTCTTAAGAGACAATCCTTGTATGTTCGCAGCTACAAAAGTATATAAAAAGTCTTCTCTCGGCTCATTAAAATTTTTGGATGGATTAAAAAATATTGAAGATTTTTTGTTTAATATTCAATATTTAAGTTCACATGAGTATATTTATACATTATCATGTTCAGGTTATGTATATGATCATACAAATGAAAATTCTACATCATTGAATCGCTCTTTAAGAAATCTTATTAAGACATCTAGTGATTCCATAACAGTTCATACAACGATACTTAATGAGTTAAAACATATTAACGACAATAATATGCTTGAGGTAGTCCAAGCTCAGTTAAACTATAGTATCGCTGGACACTTGTATAGTTTAGTAGCCTTTTATAACACTAAACGATTGAAAAAAACAATCAAGATGTATGAAGAAATGGGATTATATCCGATAAAGCATGTAAATAAGAAAAGAGCAAAGTATGTCATCCATTTCATGAATCATAAGAGACTATTAATCATGTTTTCTTTTTTGTATAAATTTAGATTTAGGTAACTTTGAATGTTTGAATGACAGCCTGTATATGAATTGTTATGGCGTATCAGGTTTTACACTCAAGAAAGCTTTTTATTATAAAGTCAAATATTTATGAACAACAATTCTACATCGAATACAAATGGTAGCAGGTCTTTGTCGCTTGACCTGTTAAAGGGTGTGGCGATAATTGCCGTTGTGTTATACCATATCGGGATATGCAAGTATGGGTATCTTGGCGTGGATGTGTTTCTGGTTATTGCTGGGTATCTAACGACGAAGAGTATTATCAGGCAACAGGATAATGGAAGCTTTGGGTATTTCTGCTTCCTAAACAAACGGGTTTTCAGGCTCTTACCTTTATTGTTGATAGTATCTGTGTTGTCTTTAGTGCTCGGATATGTGTTGATGTTGCCGATGGCTTTAAAGAACACAGCAGAGTCAGCAGCAGCAACGCCACTGTTCCTGAATAACGTAGTGCAGTATATCACAAGTGCGGACTACTGGGACGGAAGTAATGACTACAAGCCATTGATGCATACATGGTATGTGGCATTGTTGATGCAGTTCTATGTCGTTTATGCGTTATTGCTGCTTTTAGGAAAGAAGCTTGGTGGGGGTAAGAAGTACATCTATGTGATTGGTTTTATGTTTATGGCTTCACTATTGTATTATCTAATCCAAACAAACGATGCTTCTGCTAAATTTTATCTGCTGCCCGCACGACTGTTTGAATTTGCCGCAGGTGGGGGAGTAGCCCTCTATGCCATGGGCATGTTAAGAGTGAAAGACAGATTGACAGTTTATCTCCTGTTGTTACTGCTTGTAGCATTGTTGTTTGTTAATGGAAGCTTGGAAAGTGGACAGGTTAAACTGCTTATTTCAACAATATTTTCATGCGCTCTGTTGGCCCTTCCTTGGGAGATGTCTTCAAACGACATAAAATGGAAACCATTAAGAATGCCTGTAGGTGCACTTGCGTATTTAGGCGTGGCGAGCTATAGCTTTTATTTGTGGCACCAAGTAATCATAGCCTTCTATAGGTATGTCATTAACGATGATTTTGCGGTTCCTGACTATCTGATAATATTTGCATTGTGCATCATTATAGGTTGGTTGTCATACCGATATGTTGAACGAGGATTAGATGACATTACGAGATTAAAGTGGGGTAAAGTTGCATTCAATATCGTTTCAGTGATTGTGCTGATTGTAATTGTAGGCTGTTCGTACAAATGGTATAAGCAAAATGGACTGGTTAGGGATATACCGGAATTAGAACTGTATGTTGCAACGTCCGGGGATATAGAGTCGCAGGACTATAACCAACGCAATGAATCAATGGATGTTGACTTCCCTGAAAATGGAAAGCAGAATATCCTTGTCGTTGGTGACAGCTTTGCTCGTGACTGGATAAACATTCTGAGAGAGGCTGGTATAGACAGCACTATGAATATCTCGATACACAGGGACGCAGATGCGGTGCTTAATGATAGGATAACCAAGGCAGACTATGTGTTTGTTGCAAACTGTTCTCCATTTGATATATACTATCCATATCTTAAACGTATGATGGAGAAACGATTCTACAGGGTCGGCAGAAAAAATTATACCTATCGGAATGGTATTGTGTATAACAACATCAGATATGGTAAAGGCAATTATTCGCAGTCTTTTTTATTGCCGGTGTCAGAAGAAAAAGAAATGCAAGAGGAAAAGGTTGTCTTTGGTGAAAAATACATTGACATGATGAGTCCCATACGACAAAATAATGGAAAGTATGCTTTCTTTACGCCGGACAAACATTTCTATAGTCATGATGGTATCCACCTCACTCATGCCGGGGCAAAGGAATATGCCCGTAGATTGAATGTGAAGAAATATTTCAGGTGAAATTAATGTTTCATTATTCTTAAATATACATGTTTTTTTAGCCAAAATTGGCACTTCCTCTTGGATATCGTAACTTAGGTTTTTCTTTTTTACAATCTGTTAAAACACAAACGTTCCAAAAAGAAACTTTATAAATATTTAGCATAGAATAATGTATCCTTATCTAATTGTTTTCTTTCTGACAGCTATTCTTGCGCTGGCATCTTTCAGCAACAAGAGTAAACCAAAATCTTTTTTCTTTTTCTATGTGGTGGCAATAGGCGTGTTCGTAGGAATAAGCGACATGCTTGGCGGCTACGACAGATATATCTATGCGGAGGTGTTTACAAGTAATGCAGAGGGGGTTGCTGAAGGTGATAGTGAAGTATATGAGAAATTCTTCAGCAAGGAGCCGCTGTATGGATTGATAAACACACTTATCGGTTTTCTGACTCCTAACCGATATGTTTTTATATTGTTATATACACTGATAGTATATATCGTTTATGCGGTATGTTTCTATAAGTATACAGAATATCCGTTTTTTGCCCTGCTGGTGTTTCTGGGGCTTATGTTTTTCTTCACATTCACCTATCTCAGGCAGGTGCTGGCTGCCGGCATAGTATGGCTGTCGCTGCCATATTACAGGGACAGGAAGAAATGGAAATACATGGGAATGATACTCTTGGCGGCAATGGCTCATAACTCTGCTGCCATAATGGCTCTTCTGTATTTCATACCACTGAAGAAACGTAGTTTCAATGCCATTATGCCTGTGATGCTGGGGCTGTTTGTGTTGGGATTGATAGGTGTAGGACAGGCTTTCGCCGTTGTAGGAGGACTTGTTGGCAATTCCAATATTTCCTCACACGCCAATGCGGCGGAGTTTGGCTTCAGGTATGAGTATGTGGTGGAGTCTATACTGTTTCTGATAATCCTCTATAATAACTACAACACTGTTGCCAACGATGAGGAGACGTTGTCATATCTGAACCTTTACCTTATGTTCTGTGGCATACTGCTGCTGTTCTGTAAGTCAAGCGATGGTGGACGAATAGCGTGGTATGGAATAATGGGCATTATAATAATGTTGACACGTTTCTGTAAGTCGGGCAGAGGTGTGCCGCTACGTTATGGACTTGTTCTGATGTTCTTTGCGCTCTTTATGCGTATTCTTCTGGCATGGGGCATATTGCTATCACCGTATAAGACCTTTCTGACTGATGATGTGCGTGAAGGTGATTATATCTGGGAGCAATATGAGTATGATCACGAATACGATAAAGATAAGTTGTATAACCTTTAGTTAGTAACACAGATGAGGATAATCATAGATCCAAGATACAAATATAACTATTCCAGTTATTATATATTAGGACTGCGGCGACTGTTTGGAGATAAAGCGATCTCTTATGACATGGAGCCGTTTATGGATATTCCTTACAGGAACACCAAGGAGTATAACAGCGGCATGCCGATGGTGGTTGATCATGGAGACAAACGATATAAGGTGTTCGTAGACTATGAAGACCGAGAGAAGATTGAGAAGGAACGCTATGACTGGTGCGACGTATACGCTAAGTTCAATACAGCCTTTGGTGATGCCGAGAAGTATAAGAAGCTCTTGGTGATAGGTCCGGCTTTCGGCGTTACGATTGATAATAAATGGAAGGTGTTAGTAGACTTTATCATTCACTATATGATGGCAAGGCATCATACTGCCATTGTTGCAAAACAGATGCTTAAGGACTATGTCTACTCTTTTGTGAGGAGAAGGAGGATAGAAGATTATGAGACTCCTGTGAAGGCGAAAGACAACTATGTGTTCCATGCTTCCACGCTATGGTATAACGAGTTCGCATGGACTTGCACTAATATGTATCGTGGAGAATTCCTGAAAGCATGTAAGATAGCAGGAGTAGAGATTGAGGGCGGATTGTTCTTCTTGGGAGAGACCCCGGATGTTCTAAAGGAGATGCCCGACTATGGCAGATACAAGGTGGAGTATAAGGATTTTATCTATGACAGCCGACTGAGCATGGATGACTATATCATGAAGACGAAAAAGTCGTTTGTGGTGTTTAACACACCATCGGTATGTGGATGCCACGGTTGGAAACTCGCAGAATATCTGTGTATGGGAAAGGCCATCATCTCAACACCGCTGTCAAGGGAGATGCCGGGAGAGGGATTGGTTCATGGTAAGAATGTGCATTTCGTTAACAATAAGGATGAGATCTATGATGCCGTGGTGAAGATAAGAGATGATAAGACTTACCGTGAACAGCTCGAGAGAGGTGCCAGAGAATATTATGAGAGATATCTGGCTCCCGAGGTGGTGATGGAGAGGATACTCTCGTCGCAAGGCTGATAGTCATGGGTCGCTCCGCTCAAAATTAATAAAAATAATCAAAAATATAATGCATAATGTGGCATGTCGAGCAGGTGTTCTGTTGAGCAGGATTGTAAATCCAACACAACTGTATAACAACACAACTGCTACAACTGCATAATCCAACCCAACACAACTGTTATAACTTAATAACAGAAAGATATGAAATACCCCATAGGAATACAGAATTTTGAGAATTTGCGCCGCGAGGGCTATGTATATGTCGATAAGACAGCGTTGCTGTGGAAGATCATTACAGAGGGGAAATACTATTTCCTGTCGCGTCCTCGCAGGTTCGGCAAGTCGTTGCTTATCTCCACTCTTGAGGCATACTTCGAAGGGAAGCATGAGTTGTTTAACGGCTTGTATATAGGTGCTAAAGAGACGGAGTGGCTGAGCTATCCCATATTACATCTCGACCTTAATACAGAGAAGTATGACTCGCCAGAGGCTTTGCAGGACATTCTTGACCGCAGCTTGCGGCAATGGGAGATGGCATATCCTCCTGTGATGAAGGAGAAGACGTTGGCGGGACGCTTTGAGAGCGTGATGCGTGCAGCAAAGGAGAAGACCGGCAGACAGGTGGTGGTTCTCGTGGACGAATACGACAAGCCTCTGTTGCAAGCCATCGACAACGAGGTGTTGCAGACAGAGTATCGCAACACCTTGAAGGCATTCTACGGAGCCTTGAAGTCGTGCGACAAATATATAAAGTTTGCATTCCTTACGGGAGTAACGAAATTCGGCAAGGTGAGCGTGTTCAGCGACCTGAACAACCTCATTGACATTTCAATGTTGCCTCAGTTCACAGCAATATGCGGAATAACGGAAGAAGAGCTGCTTTGCAACTTTCATTCCAGTGTGACAGAGCTGGCAGATACTAACAATATGACTGTTGAGGAGTGTTACATGCGATTAAAAGACGACTTTGATGGCTACCATTTCGATGTGGGCGCACAAGGTATTTATAATCCGTTTAGCCTGCTCAATACTCTTAGCTATAAAGTGTTTCGCGACTATTGGTTTGAGACAGGAACACCGTCGTTCCTCGTTCAGCAGTTGCAGAAGACGGAGTATCCCCTTGACATGATGACAGAGGAAGAGCTTACCGCCGATACGCTCAACAGCATAGACATCATGGATGAGAACCCTTTGCCGTTGCTATATCAGAGTGGCTACCTTACCATTACCGGCTATGACAAGGAGTTTGCAACCTACCGATTGGGATTCCCGAACCGTGAGGTCAGAGAAGGTTTCATTAAATATATCGCACCGTTCTATACTCCCAAGAACCGTGAGAAGCCTTTGATGTTTATCCGCAGTTTCGTGAATGATGTGAGGAATGGTAACCCGGAGGGATTCATGCACCGCATGCAACAGCTGTTTGCTCGCGGCGATTATCAGGTGATGGGCGATCAGGAGCTTTATTTCCAGAACTGCATGTATGTTATCTTCACCATGCTGGGCTTCTATGTGGAGGTGGAGCGCCATACCACCGATGGTAGGATGGACGTGGTTGTGCAGACACGCGACTATGTGTATATCATGGAGCTTAAGATTGACCAGAGCGCTGAGACGGCTCTACAGCAGATTGAGGAGAAATGTTATGCCGAGGCTTTCAGTGGTGACACTCGGGTGATATATAAGATAGGAGTGAACTTCTCTACTTCAACAAAACGCCTTGAGGACTATCTGATTAAATAAAATCTACTTTTGCGCATCACAGATGCTTATACTAAATGGTGTTGGATTACTCATTAACCTATCGTCGCTTGCCAGAAGCAAGAAATTCGACACAATTACACAAATGTGATTTAAACGTGATATCAATACATTCTTGACAATATTATGTTGATAACAGTTTTTACACCGACATACAACAGGGCGCATCTGTTGCCACGACTCTATGACAGCCTTTGTCGCCAATCTTTCAAGGATTTTGAATGGGTGGTGGTGGATGATGGAAGTACCGATGGCACAAGGACACTCTTTGAAGAGAGTAGTGCAATAGTCCACGATGAGGCAGAGGAACAGGAGAATAGCGTCCTGAAACGTATTAAAGAAGGTAATGGAATATCTTCCATACGCTATTTTCATCAAGAGAATGGAGGGAAGCACCGCGCCATAAACAGAGGTGTGAAAGAAGCAAAGGGAGAGCTGTTCTTTATAGCAGACAGTGACGATTGGCTAACAGATGATGCCCTTTCTGTGGTGGCTGACTATTATGAGGAGATAAAAGGCAACCAGAACTTTGCAGGAGTATGTGGTCTTGATGGAACAGAAGATGGTCGTATTATTGGTAGTGGGCTCACGGAGCCTGTTGTTGATGGAAGCTCATTGTATATACGAAATCATCTCGGAGTGACGGGTGACATGAAAGAAGTGTTTAGAACTGAGGTGTTAAGGGCTTTCCCGTTTCCAGAGATACAAGGGGAACGTTTCTGTCCTGAGGTATTGTTATGGAATAGAATCGCTTCAAGCTATAAACTAAGATACTTTAATAAAATAATTTATCTTGTAGAATACCAAGCCGATGGAATAACTTCAGGAATAGTTAGAGCGAGGATGCAGAGCCCCATAGCATCTATGATGACCTATGCCGAGATGACATGCTATAAAGATGTGCCGCTGGCTCAGAAAGTGAAGGCCGCCATCAACTACTGGCGTTTTCGTTTCTGTAAGAAAGGCAACAGGGATATTCCTCGTATGGCGTGGTACTGGAATGTTGTGATGCCTCTTGGCTGGCTTATGCACAAGAGAGACAAGGCACACATGCTAAACTGACTATTGCGTCTAAGACTAATATAAATGAACTAATAGATAATGAAGATACTTCAAGTGATAACATCCATGGAGATGGGTGGTGCCGAGAAACTCGTAGTGGAGTTCACTAAACGTCTGCGCCAGCGGGATCATCAGGTTGACGTGTGTGTGATGAATGCCAAAGACACACCACTGCTTGCCGAGCTCGAGAAGACAGGGTGCCATATATACCGTTTCTCCAATGGTGGAAATGTATATAACCCACTACATATTGTACGTCTATGGAAGATAATGCGCCACTATGACATCGTGCATACACATAATACCTCGCCACAGTTCTTCGCTGCCTTGGCAGCGAAAGTGTTATGTTCGGTGGTGCTTGTCACCACCGAACATAACACTTCCAATCGCCGTCGTGATTGGAAGTGGTATCCGCGTGCCTTGGACAGGTGGATGTATAGGCAATACGACAAGGTGGTGTGCATCTCTGACCAGGCAGAAACCAATCTCAGGCAGAGCATAGGCAACGACAACTGCCGGAACGTGTGTACTGTATATAACGGTGTAGACGTGGAGTCCATCCATGATGCCTTACCTCTCAATGATATGCATCCAGACGGTAAGACCGTGGTGGTGATGGTGGCTGGCTTCCGTTACCAGAAAGACCAGGACACGCTGATACGCAGCGTGAAGCAGCTTCCCGCCGACAGCTATGAGCTGTGGCTCGTGGGTGACGGCGAACGACGACAATTGCTGGAACAGATTGCTGATGGTGCAACCAATATACGTTTCCTCGGACTGCGTACCGATGTGCCGCGCTTATTGAAGACCGCCGACGTGGTGGTTATGTCATCACATTTTGAAGGGCTGTCGCTATCAAACATTGAAGGCATGTCGGCAGAGAAGCCATTCGTGGCAAGCGATGTCGACGGCTTGCGTGAGGTAACCAAAGGCTATGGTCTGCTCTTTGCCCATGGCGACAGCGAGGCACTTGCCGACATCATCCGTCGTCTACACGATGACAAATCATTTTATAACGAGGTTGCTAAACGATGCTATGAACGGGCACGACAGTTTGACATCTCTCTCACCATTGAGAAATATATAAAGGTGTATGAAACCGTAGTAACGTCTGAGCATGCCTCTTAGATGGAATATAATATACTTATGATGGAAAAGAAAAGCAAAAAGAAATTCTTTCTTACTACAACAATAGCTGGGTCAATGACGTTCTTCACAGGACAGGCACGGATATGGAAGAGCAAGTTTGATGTTTGCGCCATATCGGCTGACAAACCATGGCTGGAGGAATTTGGAAAGGCTGAAGGCATACGCACTCACCATATTCCAATGGAGCGCGACATATCATTATGGAAAGACTTCTATTGTCTGATACTCTTCATTGTGTTTTTCATCAAGGAACGTCCAGAGGTCGTTCATGGCAATACCCCCAAGGGAGCGTTGCTGTCCATGCTCGCTGCATGGCTTACACGTCGTCCCGTGAGGATATATATGTGTCATGGCTTGCGCTATGAAGGCTTTTCCGGTCGCTTCCGCCGATTATTGATGTTCATGGAGAAGCTTACCTGCCGTTGTGCAACCCAGGTAATCACTGTGAGCAACTCTGCGCGTGAAGTCTTGATTGCCGATGGCATTTGCTATGAGAGAAAAGTTAAGGTGGTGGGCTATGGCAGTCTGGGTATAGACCTTACACATTATACCGTAGATAATGATGAAACACATATTGCAGAGCTTCGCAAGAAGTATGGGGTGAAGACATCTGACTTTGTCTATCTTTTTGTGGGTAGACTGGTGCGCGACAAGGGACTTGTTGAACTTGTCAACGCCTTCCAGCGTACTGCAGACAGCCATCCGGACGCTCATCTCGTGATTGTTGGAGGTAAGCTATCGGGAGAGAACGACTCCATACCCGACAGCCTGTTCCAAGTGATTGAAGACCATCCACAGATTACTTATGTAGGACGACAGAGTGATGTACGCCCATTCTTTACGTTGAGTAATGTCTTTGTGCTGCCGTCATATCGCGAGGGACTCTCCATCGTGCTCATTGAGGCAGGTGCCATGGGAAGACCTGCCATCACATGTAACGTTACTGGGTGTAAAGACATCATTGCCAATGGAGAAAACGGATGGGTAATACCATCTCATAGCGAGGATGCCCTGTATGCCGCTATGGCTGAGGCTTATGATTATCCTGAGAGGCTTGCCGAACTTGGTAATACCGCCCGCTCGGTGGTGAGGGAGCGCTATGAACAGCAGAAGGTGTGGCAAGCTTACTGGGATGAATATAAGCGCTTAGCCAATGAGCAATGAACAAATAACAAAGAATATATTTATCGATTGTAATGTATAGGCATTTTTTTAAACGGTTCCTTGACTTTTGTATATCTCTCTTAGCTCTGATATGCGTTTCTCCTATTCTCATAGTGGTTGCTCTATGGTTACACTTTGCTAACAAGGGGGCTGGGGCATTCTTCTTACAGGAACGACCCGGTAAAGATGGTAAGATATTCAAAGTGATAAAGTTCAAGACTATGACAGACGAAAGCGATGCAAGCGGAAATCTTTTGCCTGACGAAAAACGTCTCACAAAAGTTGGAGCGTTTGTACGCTCTACGTCCATTGATGAACTCCCGCAGCTAATAAATGTACTCAAGGGTGATATGGCACTTATAGGTCCGCGACCGTTGTTGGTTAAATACCTTCCACTGTATACAAAAGAGCAAAACCGTCGCCATGAGGTGAGACCCGGGATAAGCGGTTGGGCGCAGTGTCATGGCAGAAATTCAATCAGTTGGACAGAAAAATTTAAACTTGATGTATGGTATGTGGATCATTTGTCTTTACTCACCGACTTAAAGGTTGTCTGGTTAACTTTAAAGACTATTATCAAGCGAAATGGTATATCTCAAGAGGGAATGGCAACCATGGAGGCATTTAATGGGCATAATTAAAAGTGTTTAGTACAATTCATATTATTGAAAAACATATGAATAATAAACTTTATCTATATGGAGCAAGCGGTCACGCAAAAGTTATACGAGATATTGTAGAGGCTTGTGGAGATAGCGTGGTGGGCTTGTTTGACGATAATTTTGATGTTAATGAGTTTCAAGATCTTGCCGTAGCCCATCATTTTTGTGGTGAGTCTCCTGTTATGATCAGTATAGGGAGTAACCGTGTGAGAAAACATCTGGCTAATACTTTGCGTACAACATTTTCAACAGTTGTTCATCCGTCTGCCATTATTTCTAAAAGAGCTATTATTGGAGAGGGTAGTGTCATAATGCAGGGTGCAATTATTCAGTCTGAAGCTAAGATAGGAAAACACTGTATAATTAATACAGGAGCAAGTATAGATCATGAATGCAGAATAGAAAATTATGTACACGTTTCTCCCCATTCAACTCTTTGTGGTAATGTGACAGTAGGTGAAGGTACATGGATTGGTGCTGGTACAACAGTTATTCAGGGTATAAAGATTGGTCGTTGGTGCATGATAGGAGCAGGAAGTGTTGTAACAAAAGACATACCAGATGGTTATCTTGCCGTAGGTAATCGTTGTAAGCTAATTAAACAAATAAACCATGAAATGCTCTCCGATAATTCGGGGGGGAAAATCGTGTAATTTCTAATATATTTCATAATAATTATTATAGCCATTGGAGTTTTGCAAGTTAATACTGCAAACTTCCAATGGCTTTTTTTGTATATACTTATATCTGTGAATAGTTAGGAGAGGCGCTTGTCTAATCTTTCCTTTATGGCAGCAATAAATCCAGATGATGTTACTGCCGTAGGTGTTATACCTTCCATGAGATTCACGAGGTCTTTCGTTACGATGCCCTCATTAAGTGTGTCAAAGCATGCTGCTTCCAGTTGATCTGCAAAGTTTTGCAGTTCCTTGAGGTCGTCGAGCTCTCCACGCTTGCGTAATGCCCCCGTCCATGCGAAGATGGTTGCCATGGGATTAGTGCTCGTTTCCTCGCCTTTGAGATACCTGTAATAATGGCGTGTAACAGTACCATGTGCAGCCTCGTATTCATATTTGCCATCGGGACTCACCAGTACGGATGTCATCATGGCAAGTGATCCAAAGGCTGTTGATACCATGTCACTCATCACGTCGCCATCGTAGTTCTTGCATGCCCATATATATCCGCCCTTTGACCTGATTACGCGTGCTACGGCATCGTCTATAAGCGTATAGAAATATGTGAGACCACGTTTTTCAAATTCTTCCTTATATTCCTGGAACACTTCCTCGAATATTATTTTAAACTGAGCATCGTATTTCTTGGAGATGGTATCCTTTGTTGAGAACCACACGTCTTGATTGGTGTCTAATGCAAACTTGAAGCACGAGTGTGCAAAGGAACGAATGCTCTTGTCGGTATTATGCATGCCCTGTATCACGCCGGCACCCTTGAAGTTGTGAATAACCACTTCTTCGTGATTACCACTTTCTCCGTCAAACACGAGCTTAGCCACACCTGGTTCATTGGCTCTTATCTCAACGCTCTTGTAAACGTCTCCGTAGGCATGACGCGCAATGGTTATCGGTTTTTCCCAGTTTTTCACGGCCGGCTTGATGCTGGGTATGGTAATGGGGGTGCGGAACACGGTGCCATCAAGTATGGAACGAATGGTACCGTTAGGGCTCTTCCACATCTCGTGAAGCTTATATTCGTCCATTCTCTGGTGGTTGGGTGTGATGGTTGCACATTTCACAGCCACTCCATATTTCTTGGTTGCCTCTGCCGAATCAATAGTGATTTGGTCTTTTGTCTCATCTCGCTTCGGCAGTCCCAAGTCATAATATTCTGTTTTCAAGTCAACATAGGGAAGAATGAGTTCATCTTTAATCATCTTCCACAGGATTCTTGTCATCTCGTCACCATCCATTTCAACCAATGGAGTGGTCATCTGAATTTTCTCTTTCATAGAAATTATTTTTTGTTTTGTGATGCGTAGTAGTTCATAAGGCATCCTTCGCAAAGTATGATGCGCTCGTCATTGGTGAGGTTCTGGAAATAGAGATGCAGATCCTCTATTCCGTTCTTTGTTATTACCTTTGCGTCGATTTCCTCTTTACCTTCCATGATGGCTTTACGAATGCCGGGAACATACACCATGTCGCCAGGCTGGTAGTCAAAGGCAGTGTCTTTAGATATCGTGAAAGGAACAATTCCCCAGTTTATACAGTTTGAACGATAGCGCTTGGTGGCATATTCATAGCAAATATTAGCATCACCACCCAGCACTTTCTGGCATGATGCAGCTTGCTCTCGTGCTGAGCCGTCTCCCGGTTTGTTTGCAAACACACAGGAGCCAAAGGATGTGTTCTCTGGATTAGCTCCGACTTTAGCAAGAGCCTCTGCCACATGCTCGGGACAGTTTCCTGCTCTTCGTTCCAAGTCTTGTGCTTGTATCTTCTTGCTCAAGCCTACATATTCAGGTACTCTGCGCGACAAGGCAAACTCTGAGAGCTTCAGAGGGTTAGACCTATAGCTTGAGGTCTCACCCGAAGGAATAAGCTCGTCGGTGGTTGTCACGGGGTCGTGTATCACTGCTGCGAGTTCAACAAGCATGTTCTCTTCCATTGCATACATCTTTGGCCAGTCCTTTATGTTCGGACCATATCTGAGTGCCTGTGTCTCGTCAGCTTTGTTGAAGCCGTTGTATATCCTGCGCTCATATATGCGACCGTCAAAGTCGTATGGCTTGTGGTTGTCTTCGTATTCAATGTCTGTCGCAGCAGTTATCACGCCACCGTTAGCTGCTGTGGCAGCTATGGAACGTGCGTCCATCAGTGCTACCATGGAGAGCTGACCTTGTCCAGGTTTCGAGCCTTCGCGGTTGGGGAAGTTTCTGGTTGTGTGGCGTATCGACAGACCATTATTTGCAGGCACATCACCAGCACCGAAGCATGGTCCGCAGAATGCCGGTTTGATAACCACTCCAGCTTCGAGCAGCTCTTCTGCAATGCCGTTGCGTGTTGTCGCAAGGTAAACGGGAGTAGACTGTGGGTATGCAGATATTGTGAAATAGTCGTTGCCCGTTGATTTATCCTTCAATATCGACGCGGCAGCACTGAGGTTGTCGTAAGTACCTCCTGAACATCCGGCAATGATACCTTGGTCTGCCATCACCTTGCCGTTCTTTATTTTGTCAGAGAGGCATACGTTCACCTTGTCACCAAATCTCTTCTTTGCATCTTCCTCAATCTTCTTGAGTATTTCTTCAGGATTCTGTTGCAGCTCATGAATGGTATATGCGTTGGAGGGGTGGAAGGGTAGTGCTATCATCGACTCCTGTGTAGACAGGTCTATGCGTATCATAGCGTCATAGTATGCCACATCACCAGGCTGAAGCTGCTTGTAGGCTTCAGGACGGTTGTGTATCTCATAGTGATGCTTCACCTCGTCGTCTGTTACCCAGATAGAGCTCAGACAGGTAGTCTCGGTGGTCATTATGTCGATGCCGTTTCTGAAGTCTATGGGTAGCTCCTTCACACCGGGACCGGCAAACTCCAGCACCTTATTCTTCACAAATCCGTTGTCAAACGTTGCTTTGACGAGAGAAATGGCTACGTCGTGCGGTCCGATGCCCTTCTTGGGCTTTCCCTCAAGCCATACCAGTACAACTTCCGGTGCATTGATGTCCCAGGTGTTCTTGAGAAGCTGTTTTACAAGCTCACCGCCACCTTCGCCAACACCCATGTTTCCAAGCGAACCATATCTTGTGTGGCTGTCGGAACCAAGGATCATGTTACCGCATTTCACCATTGCTTCACGAGCATACTGGTGAATGACGGCTTGGTTTGCCGGCACATATATACCACCGTATTTCTTTGCGGCAGACAGTCCGAATACATGGTCATCTTCATTGATTGTTCCGCCCACGGCACACAGAGAGTTATGGCAGTTAGTCAGGGCATAAGGTATAGGGAATTTCTCCAATCCACTTGAGCGAGCCGTCTGGATAATTCCTACATAGGTGATGTCGTGCGACATCATGGCATCAAAATGGATTTTCATTTTCTTGCCTTTGTCTCCACTGGCATCATGAGCGCGCAGAATGCCATAGGTGATGGTGTTTTCCCTGGCTTCATCGGGAGAGGGAAGTCCTTTAGGGTCTTTTACGATTTCTTTACCATTGAGGAGATAAACTCCTTGATTGATCAGTTCTACCATAGCTGTCTTGATATATGTTCTTGTATATTATTTGTTATTATATTCGTTTTATATGTCTTGTTGCGGGCAATATTCGGTTTTTATTCAAAAACACCTTTACATTAAGGCAAAGTTCATTATTTTTTTTGAGATATGCAAGTATTTTAAGTAAATTATTGTGTATCAAACAAAAGCCGCGTCCACTCATGTATGGGCGCGGCTTTCACTTTTATTGTTATTGCTTATTTCCTTTTCAACTATTTCACAAGAACTTTCTGTGTGTAGTTTCCGTCTTTGATGATATACATTCCAGGCTTGAGGTTCATCTTTGATGACTCACCATTATAAACCTTCATTCCCGATGTGTTGTAAACCTGCACGTTGCCTTCAGCCTTGGCTGAAATGTTTTCTATTGCGTCAACGGGAGGTACTATAGGACGGTTGTCTGAACTGTTGTCTTTGTCAACCCAAAGAACAGAGAAACGGAAACGCTCGGGAACGTTTGACAGACGTGTGGCCAATCCGGTTGTCACGTCAACCTCATATAGGGAAGTGTCGAACTTGCCGTTGGTTCTCCATTCCTTGTCAGGAAGGGTGCCCCATGATCCCCAGTCGTTGATGCCTTTGCCACTGTTGAAGAAACCGTTCCAATACATTTTGTTGGGGTTGCTCTTAGCAAAGCATGCACTCTGACGACGGAACTGAGAGCAATAGCCAGTGGCATTTGGAATTGTTGTCACGTCAGCAGTATATTGTTCGCCTGTTTCCGAGTCAACGAAGGTTTCCTTCTTGGTGATTTTCAGTCCGGTGGCGAGATCCCATTCTTCAAGCTGTGCACCGGTAATATTACCGTTGATATCTATCAGTCGTCCATTCTCGTCGGTAGCTGTGGAACTGGTTCCACCACTGGTGAGCGAGAAAGCGCGTCCTTCTTCATTGATTGCAAATGTCACGAAGTTGCCGTAGTACAGTCCCGGAGTGATGACCTTGATTTTCATTGTCTCGAGATTGATGGCACAGAGAGCATAACCAGCATCTTCAGAGCTTGCATCGCCTTCCTCATCGGTAAAGAACTCGGGGTCGTTCTTGATCTCGTCTGGCAGATCCTGCTCGGTAAGGTAGAACAGTCCGTAAACGATGCCGTCAACAGGGTTGTAAGCCATACCGGCAGACTCCAGACATGCTGACTTGGGATAGATCTTGCTTGAGAGACACTCTCCAGTCTCTGCATCCCACGAAGTAACACAGAAGAGTTCCTCGTCAACCGTTGACTGCTCGTCGCGGCTGTTTACGAGATATATCTTTCCATTGGCATACACACCTCCGGAGTTGCCCTTCATTCCATTCAGCTCTTTCACCCATACAGCTTTCTCCACGTCGGTCACATGCTTGTATGATTCCCAGCTTACGCTCTTATAGAAATCGGTGGGAATTTCCGGGTCGTTTTTCGGTTCTGTCAATGTGTTGCCATCCCACGTCATTGAGTATATACCGCCATCTTGCAGGTTGATGAATACCACATTGCCGTTGGGGTCGGTCAGGAAACCTGGATAGTCGCCTGACATGATAGTAGAATAGCCTTTAAAGTCTGTTTCAATGGGGTTGCCCTCGTCGTCAACATATTTCAGTGAACCAAGGTATAGTTTTGAGTGTTCGTCTCCAACGTCTGTCCATCGGTTGTTTTCATAAACTCCTTTAAAGGTTATGTCCTGAGCATAACACTGCACGGCACCAATTGCAGCCAGTGCAAGTAGTCCCAATTTCAGTCTTTTCTTCATATATAATTTAATTAATTGTTATTTCGCTGCAAATGTAAATATTTTCTACAAATATGCAAAATTATGGAGTGGAAATAATATAATCAATAAATTATTTTTACAGTTAGTAACTAAACATTAAGTACAATCTCATGCTGAAATAATGGCATATCGTATGCTTGGTAAGTTGTTTGGAACTGTCAACTGAAGTGTATTTTCACCCATCCAGTTATTTAAATGCGGAAATAAATTGCCACACCAAGTGAAATATTCCTCCAAAAGGAGTGAGTTGCTCAGATTTTATGTTTACCTTTGCCCTGTCATTGATGATTTTTAATTGCCTTTAAGCGCAACACAGAGGTTGGCGAATACTCTGATATGACAATAGTTATTGGCAACTTTTTTGTTGTTCGGGATTATAAACGGATATTTAATTAAAGACTGCATAATTTTAGGTATAGCAATATGAGCAATAGAATATATTTGTGTCTGGCTCACATGTCCGATGAAGGAATGGAGCAGAAGTATGTGAAGGAAGCTTTTGACACTAATTGGGTGGTGCCACTTGGACCAAACGTGAATGGATTTGAAAGCGACTTGGAAGCATTCGTGGAACAGGATAAGCGTGTCGTGGCATTGTCGTCAGGCACGGCAGCCGTCCATCTGGCATTGTTGGCTTGTGGTGTGGAGAGTGGCGACGAGGTTATCTGTCAGTCTTTCACCTTTTGCGCCTCTGCAAATCCCGTTACTTACATTGGTGCCACTCCCGTGTTCGTTGACTCGGAGAAGGACACTTGGAACATGGATCCTGAATTGCTGAAGGAAGCCATTGAAGACCGCATGGCCAAGACAGGCAGGAAACCCAAAGCCATTGTTGTGGTATATCTCTATGGTATGCCCGCTCATATTGACGAGATTCTTGCCATCGCCAATCGTTATGACATTCCCCTCATAGAAGATGCCGCCGAGGGAATGGGCTCACTCTACAAAGGTCAGGTGTGTGGCACCTACGGCAAATATGGCGTGCTGTCGTTCAATGGTAACAAAATGATAACAACCTCTGGCGGTGGTGCACTTATCTGTCCCGACGAGGATGCTAAAAACAAGGTTATGTGGTACGCCACACAGGCACGCGAGGCTTTTCCTTACTACCAGCATGAGGCTATAGGCTATAACTACAGGCTGTCAAACGTGTGTGCAGGTATAGGTCGAGGACAGATGACGGTGCTCAATGACCATATACATCGTCACCGTGAGATTGCAGCCATGTATAGGGAGGCTTTCAATGGAGACTGCGGAGTGACATTCCATGATGAGTTGGAGGGCATGACCTCAAACTTCTGGCTGTCAACGGTATTGCTCGATGAGAAGCTGCATGTGAGAGGTGAGGAGAATGCGTATAAAGCAGCAGTAAAAGGTGCAGTGGGCGGTGCTGCCGGCGTAGTGCATGCGACAGGAGAATCCCATACCGCATGTGAACCTCTGCCACAGGTGGAAGCCATGCGCATGGCTCTTGACAAGGAAGGTATTGAGAGCCGTCCGTTATGGAAACCCATGCATTTGCAACCGGTGTTCAGTTCATCGCCGGCTTATGTCAACGGTGTGTCGGAGAGCCTGTTCAAACGCGGTCTCTGTCTGCCCAGCGGACCCTGTGTGAGCGATGACGATGTGAGGCGAATCATTGCCACTATCAAGACAAACATCCTGTAATATGATAATGTTGGAGAGATGAGCGACGGAACGAGAGGTCTGCTGTTTCAGCTAATCCGCTTTTCACTTTGGGGAGAGAAAATCTCTATGACCGGCATGGGGCATAAGGAATATGGTGCCCTCATGGAAACTGCCTCTCGGCAGACGGTAGAGGGATTGGTGGCTAATGCTTTGATAGAGAATGGTGTAAGGTTGGAGAAGTATGATGCCATAAACACTTATTCCCTTCTTGGAACCCTGAGGCAACAGAACGACTTTATGAATAAAGAGCTGGCCGGGCTGTGTCAGCTGATGAGGGAAAACAAAATAAAGTTCGTAGTGATGAAAGGGCAGACGGTGGCTGCCCGTTATCCTCAGCCACGCGACAGAGTTATCGGAGACATTGATTTCTATTGTCCGCCTTCTGATTTCCAAAAAGCATGCGAGGTGATACAGAACCAGTGGCATGCCGAGATAGAAGAGAACGAGGTGGAGAAGCATGTGGCTTTTCTGCATAATGATGTTGACTATGAGCTGCACTCTTTCCTCAATGAGTTCTGTTCAAAGAGTAGCCAGCAGTATTTTGACGAGTTGGTGGAGAGAAGCGTGGAGGACTGGAATGGCAATCCCAGTGTCGTAACGGTTGCTGATGAGGATGTCCCAGTGTTGACACCCGCCCTTGACATAGCGTTCTCGTTTGTCCATCTGTATATGCATCTGCAAGAGCTTGGTGTGGGACTCCGACAGTTTTGCGACCTTGCCATGTTGTGTCATGATGCCTTTGGTAGCGGTAGGGGAGAAGCTACACGCAAAGAGCTAAAGCAGATACTCACTACACTGGGCTATGTGCGTGCGTTCAGAGCTGTTGGTGCTGTCCTCGTTGACTGTCTGGGTCTTTCTCCTGAAGAGTTTCCTTTTGCCATTGAGAATAAGGACCGTAGATATAAAGAGTATATTCTTGACATTGTGTTTAAACGTGGTAACTTCGGAAAATACGGCAGGAAGAACATGGTGGGCTCAGGTATTGGCTATCTTATTGAAGCCACATGGGTGAAAGTGTCTCATTACCTACGACTCTTTCCTTTGTCTCCTAAGGAAAACAGCGCCATGCTCTTTAATAAGCTACCATTAAGGATTAAGAACACGATCACTCATCAAGGTTAGCTTCAATCTGCTTAGTCTATTGTTTTTCTCGGGTCAAGATACATCGTGGTGATGTTCGAATGGAGTTAAAGTGCGTTAGCTTCTACATGTTCCCTTGAAAAGAGGCAAAAATGGCGTGAAACATTTTGTGAATAAATATAAAAGGATGTGAAATTCTGGGTGATTTCTTTAACACTTGGAAGGTAAGAAAGGTTCAAAAAGTCGCCCCTGTAACTCGTTGGTAATCAAAAGGTTGAAAGGGGCATTTTAAAAGAGGCTCTTTTAGCGTGCAAAAGAGCCTCTTTTGGAAGGTAAAAGAGCCTCTTTCGCAACGCGAAAGTGGCACTTTCGTTTTCTCAGTGTGCGGAGAATGTTTTCCGTTCACATTTGTTAACTGTTTCACGGAATTGAAATTCCACGCGGAAAGGGTGTTTCCCATGTCTCGCAGAACTTTCCGATTAAGCGAGAGCAATCAAACTTGTTTGAATTGCCGAGCGT
>CAMVSV010000023.1 GCA_947170265.1 uncultured Prevotella sp. | reverse complement strand
AAGAGCCTCTTTTGGAACGCGAAAGTGGCACTTTCGTTTTCTCACTGTGCGGAGATTATTTTCCGTTCACATTTGTTAACTGTTTCACAGAATTGAAAAATCATGTAGAAAGGGCATTTTTCATGCTTTCGCACTCCATTCTCCGCACACCGGGATTGTCACTTTTCGGAGATGCGCCAGTATTTGTGCGGAGAATACTCAGCAACGTATGGAAACCGCTCCAGCAATGTGTCCAAAGTTGTCCAACAACGAGCCCAAAGTATTACATAATAAGGCTCAGTGGCGAGGTGGGGCTATGGAAATCGTATATGACGAAGCTTACTCAACTAATCTTCGAAGAAAAGGTTTGAAAGACTTTGCAGGGCGGAGCAATGATGAGTAGAAAGAAGAACGTGATGTTGCATTGCCAATGCAAATCCGGTTCAAAGGGTAAGGAGAATAGGCTTTTTTATAATTTAGGGTTGCGGGAAACAGCAATATAAGCGTTATTTACGTCCATATTTACGATAATACTATTCGTATTATAACTCATTGATAATCAACCATTCTTCATAATACTTCATAATAGTATCATCCATATTGTGAGCTTGATGCAATAAACGTGAGTCCTTCTTATTGCTAATTTTGCAAGCAGAGATACCAGCATCTATTTAACTTAATTAAAAACTGTATGAAACTTAACAAAACAATCACGAAGAAAACCTTTATCAGAGGATTATTTTCTGGACGAGGCATGACGGGCAGAATCTTGTCGGCTCTCGTAGCGTTGGTGTTTGGGGCTGTCACGCTGAGCGCCCAAACGGTGACGCAAACAATGTATTTGGACTTTGGCTACAACAACAGCAGTTCCAAAGGTATGCAGACCAGTGATGCCGACGCTAACGGCAACTACTGGACCAATATCTATTCGGAAGGCACCGACAAGTATGTCTTCCCCGGCACCACCTTCTCTGTGGTCAACTCCAAGAACCAAGATACCGGGTACACAGTATTCATAAATACCCGTTTCTCGGCAAACGGCAAGAGTGGCGGCGGCGGTTTGCTTTCTCCTTCTGCCGACCTTCTGGGCGACCTTGCCGTGGCATCAGCCACCGAGGACTACCTCTACACTGAAGGACACCAGAACTATATTCATCTCACCTTCAAGGGTCTTGACAAGACCAAGGGTTACCGTTTCCACACCTTCGGCAGCCGTTCCTCAAGCGACACACGCACCGTGGCTTATCGTTTTCAGGGTCAGACCAGCGTTCAGAACATCGTGACTACCGGTGGTACGGGCATCAGCTCTACCGGCAGCAATGGCAACGACAATATCATAACCACGAGCGACATAGTGTTTCCCGACAATGCCGGCAATATTACCTTCACGCTCATAAAGATTTCAGGAAGCTATGTGCCTGTTAACGCCATGAAGATTGAAGAGCTGTCGGGAGCCGACAATCCCGAAGCCTCGCTCACGATGAGCAAGAAGCTGTTTGTGGACTTTGGCGAGAACAACAGCGACAGCCGTGGTCATCAGACCAGCGGTGCCGACGGCAATGGCAACTACTGGAACAACGTGTATTGCCAGTCGGGCAATATTATTGCCAATGCCGACTACGACCTCGTGGATGCCGGAAACAACGCCACCTCGTTCAAGCTGAACGTTCCTGACGGTTTCAAGACCAACGGCATGAGTGGTGGCGGCGGTCTCACCTCCCCCAGCTCAGACTATCTCGGTGACCTTGCCATAGCCACAGCCACTGAGGACTATGCCTTCCTGGAGACGGCTACCGACATACAGATGACCTTCTCCGGTCTTGACAAGCAGAAGTGCTACCGTTTCTACTTCTTCGGTAGCCGTTCGGCAGGCGACGGCAACAGCACGCGCGATGCCATGATTACCCTCAGTGGTCTTGACAGCTGGTCATACCTGATGACCACCTCCGGTTCTTCCATCGGCGGCAAGGGCGTTCAGGGCAATGCCTTCAACGTATGCCAGAGCGACTATATGTGGCCCGATGGCGATGGAAAGATTGTGTTCACTTTTGCCAAGAATACCAACTATGCCCACCTCAATGCCATGAAGGTTGAGGAATACAGCGGCGGCACCCGTCCGAGCGGTGAGGTGGAGTATCCAGACTATGTATATGTGAGAGGCACCATTGCCCCCGACGACACCAAGCTTCAGAAGACCGGCACTACGACATACGGCGGCGTGGTGGAGCTGAGCAAGACCGTCAGTGGCACATACAATGCCAAGACCTTCTACCTCTCCGACGAGACAGGCACCCCCTACACCTCTACCATCAACCTCAACAACGGCACCTACGACATAACCTTCGACATTGCCACCAAGACCTACACCTTCAACAACAGCATTGACGAGAACAGAATCTCGGTGTTCGGCTCGTCAGTATCCAATGGTCAGGGTGCTACCAACAACCACGGCTATGCCTACATGTATGACGAGCTGTTGCAGAGCCGCGTGAGCGAAGGCTTGAGCAACAATGCCTTCCGCATCTCCAGCGTTGCCATCAACGGCAACAACACCACCAACCTGCTTGGTCGCTACGATGACCTCATACACGACTTCGGAAAGTATGTAATCTTCGGTCTCTCGCTCGGCAACGAAGGCATACACGGAGCCTCCAACCAGCAGAACATCTTCAACCAGTTCCGCGACAACATGCAGACACTCATTGGCAAGGTGCGTGCCGACGGCAAGGTGCCCGTGGTGATGAACAACTACACCCGCACCGACTTCACTGCCAGCGACTATGAATATATCAAGCAGATGAACCTGCTCATTCATGAGTGGGACCTCCCCTCTGTCAACATGCTCGGAGCCATAGACGACGGTACCGGCAAGTGGGCTACCAACTACCAGAATCCCGGCGACATATACCACCCCACCACCGACGGTCACCGCGAGTTCTATTATGCCATGGTGCCTTCGCTCTTTGACGCCCTCGCTGCAGGCAAGCCCCTTCCCGAGCGCACAAGCACTACCTCGCTCACGTTGAAGAACAAATCAGTTATTGAGTTTACCGGTGAGGAGACCATCCATCCCTTCGCACTTAGCATGACAGTGAAAGGCAAGCAGGAAGGCAGAGTGGCATCGTTCCGCACCGAGTCGGGCAACGCTACCATCACCGTGGGAGCCGACGGCAAGGTGAGCTACAACTCCCCCTCCGGCAGCAAACTGACCAGCACCACCACACTTGACAATGACAGCTGGCATTATGTTACCCTCTCACACTACTGGGCACAGAAACGCACGTTGCTCTTCGTTGACGGTGAGTTTGCCGGCGAGCTCTCAGAGCAGCTCGTGCCTACACGCTTCACCATTGGCGACATCAGTCAGAGCACCGAGCGAAACTATGGTGAGCTCTTCTTCTGGCGTTCAGCCCTGAATGCCGACGAAGTGGCAGCCGTTGTCAGCGGCAAGATGCTCAAGTCGAGCCTCGACATCTATGCATCGCTCTCCGACGGTGAGACAACGATAGAGAACAAGGCACAGAGCATGAACACCCTCGAGTATGTAGAAGGCAGCTCAGCCGACGAACTTGCAGGAGTATGGATTATAGGAGCCGAGGGCAGCGTGGGCAAGCCCTCTTATGGTGAAGGCACCGGTTGGAACACCGACAATGCCATACGCATGGAGCAGCTCCCTAATAATATATATAAGGTGGACCTCACCGTTGGCGAGAGTCTCAACAAAGACTTCGTGAACTTCAAGTTCTTCGGTCAGGCTGGCTGGGGCATAGAGTTCAAGGGCGACGGAAACAGCAACTACAACGTGACATCCGACAGCGACCTGTTTGGCATAGGCACCGGCGACGGTCTCAACGGCAACGTATGTCTGAAAGACGGCAAGACCCTTGAGGACGGAGACACCTATCTTTTCTTTCTTGACTGCAGCAACGGCACCGACAATGCCGTGATGCATGTGGAGAAGCGCGTGAGCGATGTTGACGGCATCTGGATTATCGGTGCTGAGGGCAGCGTTGGCGAGCCCGCCTTTGGCGAGGGCGACGGCTGGAATGCCGACAATGCCATAGCCATGACAGAAGAGAGCGACGGCATATTCAGCTACACCTTCACCGTGGGTGAGAACCTCAACAAAGACTTCGTGAACTTCAAGTTCTTCGGTCAGGCAGGTTGGGGAATAGAATATAAAGGCACCGGTGCTACTCCCTACATGCTGTCATCAACCAGCGATTTGTTTCTCGTGGGCGATGGTACCAACGGTCACGACAACGGAAACATATACCTTGCCGAAGGTGCTGAGCTCACCGACGGTGACATGTACATAATGACCATCAACGTGACCGAAGGAGCTGACAAGGCAGTGCTCAGCGTAGTGAAGTATGAGCCAGAGATCATTCCCGACGTAGAGGGTATCTGGATTATCGGAGCCAGCGGCAGTGTTGGCGACCCCGCATATACCGACGGCACCAACTGGGAGCCCGCCAATGCCATTGCCATGACAGAAGTGTCGGATAAGGTGTATGAGTATACCTTCGTTGTAGGCAAGAGTCTGAACAAAGACTTCGTGAACTTCAAGTTCTTTGGTCAGGCAGGCTGGGGCATAGAATTCCTCGGCAGCGAAGGCGCCATGTATCATCTGACATCCGAGAGCGATGTGTTTCTCGTGGGCGACGGCAACGGTCACGACAACGGAAACATATATCTTGCCGAAGGTGCTGAGCTCACTGACGGTGATGAATGGAAGCTGACCGTGGACTGCAGCGGTGGCTACAGAAACAGCGTGCTCAGAGCGCAGCGTGGTGGCGATGAGACAGGCATCAGCCAAGTTTCCTTTCGTGGCGAACTCCCACAGCACAGCATCTACGACCTTCAGGGTCGCAAGGTGAGTAATCCCCATCGTGGCATCTACATCATGAATGGCAAAAAAGTAGTGATTAGATAAGCATCAGCAATAAACCGAGAAGAGCCGCCTGCGATTACACAGGCGGCTCTTCTTATTTTTGCCAGCTCTAAAGAAAACTTAAAACTTAACACATAAGAGCTTGTAATTCAAGAAATATATATATATTTGCATGGAAATTGTTTTGAAAGATGGCAAGCAGAATAAGAATTAAAGATATAGCCCAGCGTGCTGGAGTGTCGGTGGGTACGGTTGACAGGGTGCTTCACAAACGTCCCAATGTGTCGAAGCCGGCACTGGAGAAGGTGGAGAAGGCTCTGCGTGAGATGAACTATCAGCCCAACGTATATGCGAGTGCGCTCGCCTACAACCGTTCCTACACCTTTGTGTGCCTGATGCCCGTTCACGCTTCAGAGGCATACTGGGAAGAGATAGAGCAAGGCATACGCCGCTGTGTGGAGTTCCGCCGCGATTTCCACATAGAGGTTAAGATTTCGCACTATGAGCGATTCAACGCCGGCACCTTCGAGGCATGCTACACGAAGTGTCTTGAAGAAAACCCCGACGGAGTGATTATCGTTCCCACAGATCTGGAGCTCACCCGTAAGTTTACCGACAAGCTACACGAGGCAAACATACCCTTTGTGTTGCTCGACTCCTACATGCCCGACCTCAAGCCCTTGTCGTTTTGTGGTCAGGACTCTCTTCAGAGCGGCTATTTCGCGGCAAAGATGCTCATGCTCATAGCCAATGGTCAGAAAGAGATAATGATTATGAAGCAGACCAAGAACGGCAAGGTTGCCTCGAAGCAGCAAGAGAACCGCGAGCTTGGTTTCCGTCAGTATATGAGCGACCACTTTCCCAACGTGGTGATACACGAGGTAGACCTGCCCCGCGAGGAAGAGCGCAAGCGCTACAGCAACATCCTTGAGCGTTTCTTTGCCAGCCACCCCAACGTGCACCACTGCATAACATTCAACTCAAAGGCACACATTGTGGGAGAATTTCTGTTGAAGACCAACCGCAGAAACATACAGATCATGGGCTACGATGTGGTGGGCAAGAACCTTGCGTGCATAAAGCAAGGCTCCATCTCTTTTCTCATAGCCCAGCATGCCTTCATGCAGGGTTATAATTGCGTGGAGACCCTGTTTCGTGCCATTGTGCTGAAGAAGAAAGTGAACCCAGTGAACTACATGCCAATAGAGCTTCTCTCCTTAGAAAACATAGACTTCTATTTGAGAGAGTCTATTTAGAAGAAAAAGAGTCAGAGAATGCAGAACATCATACAACGCAATTTCTTTTCCGTGCTGAGAGCCGGAGCTTTCAACAGCGATGAAAGCGTGGAAGCCATGTCGCCGTTCAAGTGGCGGCGTCTGTACCAGATGGTGGAAGCCCAACAGGTGGTACCTGTGTTTGTGAAGGGCATAGAAAAGCTCTCCAGTGACAGAAATCTGGTGTTACCCGCCGACATGTCAACGGAGCTGAAGAGCCATCGTGAGGACGAATCGCAGAAGCAAGCCATTGGCGACGAGGATGTGAAGATGAGCAACCGCATACTCAACAACAGGTTGAGACATATCATAAGCAAGGAGATGGAAGCCGACGACACCTCGGTGGAGAGCATAGACTTTCTCGAGATAATAATATATAATGTGAGAAAGATGCTCAACCGTGGTCTCAGCCTTGACGGCATAATAAGACTCGGGCAATATCTTCGGTCGCGTGGCGACAAGATTGACTTCGTGAAGACCGAAGGATGGCTGTCGTCGTTGCGTCTTGACAGGATAGCCCAGCTTCAGGGTAGCATACTTATTTCCGTCTTTGGCTTTGAACAAGACGAGCTACCTTTCGTAAAGGAGATGGAGAAAGACGTGGCAGCACTGATAGACCGTTCGGTATGCGACATGGCAAAGGACTCGGCAGAGGAATGGCACTTTCACCAGACCCGTTCCGGCTTTGTTCAGAACAACTCCAGGGCATTGAGGAAAAATGTGAGAAGAAGCATGAAATACTACCCCTACGCACCATGGGAGACCACGAGCAGTTTTCTGAGCAACCTTGGCAAGAGCCTCTCGGAGATAGAGGAATGAAATGTCAAAAAAAACATAAAATTGCCTTTAAAACACAAATAGCAAGCAAGAAAGTAGCAAAGAGTAAACAAAAAGCGTTAACTTTGCAGGATATGAGTATAAGAAGACGACTTTTCATGACGATAGCAGCACTTGCCACTATGGTATGTGCGCATGCGCAATACAACATACAATGTGAGGACACCTGCAACCACATTCACGGTCTTGACATGAGTCACTATCAGGGCAACGTGTTCTGGGAAGCCATTGGCAACAATGGCAGGATGTATTATGTATATCTGAAAGCCTCAGAGGGAGGCGACAACCAAGACAAGCGCTATGTTGACAACATACGCATGGCAAAGGCAAGCGGACTGAAGGTTGGATCATACCACTTCTACCGTCCCAAGCAACCGCAGGTAGTGCAGCTGAGGAACTTCAGGGCTCAGTGTCACCCCGACCAGCAGGATCTTGTGCCCATGATTGACGTGGAGAGTGCCGGCGGACTGAGTGCCAGTGCCCTTTGCGACTCCCTACATAAGTTCCTGGAATTGGTGGAACGTGAATATCACCAGAAGCCGTTGGTGTATACCTACACTAATTTCTACAACAAATATCTTGTTGGTCAGCTTGACGACTACAAGCTTATGGTGGCGCAATATACTCCCGACCGGGAGCCCAAGCTTGCCGATGAGCGTGACATCTTTGCATGGCAATATACAGGAAAAGGTTACATATACGGAGTGACGGGCTATGTGGACAAGAGCCGTTTGTTAGGACGTCACACCATGCGCGAGATAAGATACAACAGGAGACGATAGACTTGACAGCCGCTGAGTTGCCAAGTCAACAAGAACACTAAAAAAAATAAAGAGGAAATGATTATAAAATGTCCTGAATGCGGACACAATGTAAGCGACAAGGCACCGATGTGTCCTGGTTGCGGAGTAGAGATTGCCGGACACATAAGACAATGCGGCAGATGCGGAAACATATACTTGGATACAGAGCCGTCGTGTCCCACTTGTAAGGAACAACAAATGAAGGAAGAGCCGGTAGCTCCTTCACAGCCTGTTACAGCAACCGTTGAGACACGCGAAACACAAACTGAAGAACTTGAACCGATAGTAAGAGTATTGGACTATGAAGAAGAAGCCGTAAGACCAATGCCAAAGCCATCGGCAGCCCCCAACAAGACTGAGGGCAAGGGAAAAGCCACCCTCATGGTGTCGTTTCTCATAGCGGCACTCATTTGCGCCACGATGCTTTATTTCTATAAAGACGCCATTGACAACAACCAGCAAGACAGTGAGCAGCTGTCGCAGCAGATTGGCGAAGAGACAGATGAGAACGGAGATGCCACAGAAGGCAATGAAGACACACAAAACGGCGACGATGGTCAGGAAGGCAATGTCTTGACGGAAGACGACAGTGCCGCTGAAGAACTAAAGACCGACTCCACCGACTGGGTGCAAGCCCGAAGCATAAACACCAAAGAGTCGTACAACAGATATACGGCACTCCATCCCAACGGCAAGCATGTGGCTCAGGCAGAAGAAGCCATAAAGAAGCTCAATGTGCCTACACTCACTCAGGCAGAAAGCCAGAAAGCCTTCAACAGCGTGAGGAGCTTCTTCATAGCCATCAACAAGAAAGACCGTGAGGCTCTGTCATCGACGGTAGCCCCCGTTCTCACCTCGTTTGACGGTAAGACCGCCGCACAGAGAAGCGACGTGATACAATATATGGTAGACCTCTACCAAGCGGATGTAAAAAATCTGAACTGGCACCTTGGAAATGTGACAAACATTAACAAACATTCCATCAGCGATGACAGGTTTGAATATGAAGTAATAATCCCGGCAAAGAAAGTGACTGAGCGTGAGAACAGCACGTCAACGATAGAATACATAGTGAGAGCCATTGTCAATCCCGACGGTAAAGTGTCGGCAATGAACATGACAAGGAAGCAATAGCTACTCTATCCCATGCGCATCTGTTCAAGCAAGCTTCGTTGACGGTCGGAAAGTGTGACGGGCAGCGACACGTTGTATGTGAGTATCATATCGCCATAGCCACCATCGGCACGACGGTTTCCCTTGCCTCTGACGCGCACCTTCGTACCGGGTTGAGTGCCTGGCTTCACCTTCAGTTTGAGCTTCTTTCCGTCGGAAAGAGAAACAATCACCTCGCCACCGAGAATGGCAGTATACATATCGATGGTCACCGACGCACTCACATCACTTGACGGCTGGGAGGAGAAACCTCCGAACCCCGATGCCGAACGGCGTGAGCCTCCATGTCCACCACCAAACAAGTCCTGAAAGAATGAGCTGAAGCCCCCTCCACCGGTAAACGAGCTGAAGTCGAAGCCATCAAAGCCACCCGCACCACCAAAGCCGCCAGCGCCTCCACGTTCAAAAGCCTCAGCCTGCTGCCAGTTCTCGCCATACTGATCGTATTTCTTTCGTTTCTCAGGATCGCCAATCACATTGTATGCCTCATTGAGAGCCTGAAACTTAGCCTTTGCCTTCGGGTCATTGGGATGCAGGTCAGGATGAAACTGCTTGGTGCGTTTCTTATATGCCGCCTTCACCTTATCCTGTGCTATGTCCTTGGGAACCCCTAAAATCTTGTAGTAGTCAATGAATGCCATATTATTTTCCTCCTATACATCTTTATAATCATTACTCTTATGTCACGAAGTTGCAACTAATGTCACACCTTCGGTCAATAACACACCTGCAAAAACCGTGCCTGACACATTTACCAAATGAACAGAAGGTGAGGCTCTGACTAACGCCGAAGTTACTTTCACTCGGAAAAGCCCAAACAAGTTTGGCTTTTCGCTCGTTTATTCGTAACTTTGCCGGAGAAAGGAACAAAAAAACACTAAACGATTACGACTATGAAGCTCGACGGAAGAAGAGAAAGCAACAACTATGAAGACCGACGCGGCATGAGCGGTGGTCAGAAGGCAGGAATGGGTATCGGCGGAATTATCCTCGTTGGTATCATCACTTTGCTTATGGGAGGAAACATGGGTGATGTGATAAACAACGTTGGTCAACAGATGACACAGGTGCAGGAAGCCACTCCCGACAATGTACAGCGCGAGTTTACAGCGGAGGAACAAGCACAGGCAAAGTTCTGCCGTCAGGTGTTAGCATCTACAGAGGATGTGTGGACAGCTGTGTTTCAGAAGATGGGACGCACCTATCAACCGCCCACATTGGTATTGTTTACCAATAGCGTGCAGAGTGCATGCGGCGGAGCCACGGCTGCCGTTGGTCCTTTTTATTGTTCTGGTGACCAGAAACTATATATAGACCTGTCATTCTTCACCCAGATGGAGAAGCAGTTGGGTGCTCCCGGCGATTTCGCAAGAGCCTACGTCATAGCCCATGAGGTGGGACATCATGTTGAGAACCTCCTGGGTTCACTCGGAAAGGCACACTCACAGATGAGCCGCATGAGCAAGACAGATGCCAACAAAGTGAGTGTGCGCCTTGAGCTGCTTGCCGACTACTATTCCGGTGTATGGGCACACTATGAGGACGAGGCTTTCGGTTCGCTTGAGCAAGGAGACATTGAAGAGGCTATAAACTGTGCCCACCAGATCGGTGACAACTACCTGCAGAAGACGCAACAGGGTTATGTGGTGCCCGAGTCGTTTACCCACGGCACCAGTGCCCAGCGCATGAAATGGCTAAAGCTCGGCTATCAGACTGGAAACATGAACACAACCACATTCGACAAGTCGGATGATGAACTATAAGAACAGCCCTTTATCAACAAAGATAAACCGCATCTGGAAAAAGGCCACAGCACCACTGAAATGGTATGCAAGCCTATATAAAGGTCGTGCGTGGTATACCAAGGCGGCACTGACGATAGTGTCAACCATTCTTGCCCTGTTTATATGGATGGGAATGGTTGACATAAACTTTTTATGGCTCTTCGGCTCTTCTCCAGGCTTCATGACCATAACAGCGCCAAAGACCAACGAAGCCTCCGAAATATACAGCTGCGACGGTGTGCTAATAGGAAAGTTCTTTGAAGAAAATCGCACGCCAGTGGAATATGACGACGTGACTCCCCATTTCTGGGAAGCCCTCATCTCTACCGAGGACGAGCGTTTCTATGAGCACCACGGCATAGACTTCTATGGAATGATGGGTGCCATGAAAGATGCCTTGACGAGCAAGGGAGCACGAGGAGCCTCCACCCTCACACAGCAGCTGGCAAAAAACATGTTCCACATGCGCACCAGGAAGAGCGGTGGTATTCTAAACAAGATACCCGGTCTGCGCCTGTTCATTGTAAAGACAAAAGAGTGGATTATTGCCACAAAGATAGAACTAATATACGACAAGCAAGACATATTGAAGCTATATGCCAACACCGTAGACTTCGGCAAGCAAGCATACGGCATCAAGACTGCAGCAAAGACATATTTCAACACAACCCCAAAAAACCTCACAATAGAACAATGTGCTGTATTGGTGGGAATGCTCAAGGCTACCACATACTACAATCCCATATATCAGCCTGAACATTCGCTCGAAAGACGCAATGTAGTGCTGGCAAACATGGAGAGTCACGGATATATCTCAGCCTCACAACGTGACTCATTAAGCAGCGAACCTATAAAGCTCGACATAAACATAGAAGAAAAGAACACGGGACATGCCATATATTTCCGCGAAGCCGTGGCAAGACACCTTGAAGAGTGGGCAATAGAAAACGACTACGACCTATATCAGAGTGGTCTGAAAATCTACACTACCATTGATTCAAGGATGCAGAAATATGCCGAGCAAGCCGTTGCCCAGCAAATGAGACAGGTTCAGGCAAGCTTCAACAGCCATTGGGGCAGTCAGGAGCCATGGCGAGACGAGTATGGCAGACTCATTCCCCACTTCATAGAAGACATTGCCAAGCGGCAACCGTTCTACAAGTCATTGGAGGCTAAGTTTCCCAACCAGCCAGACAGTATAGCCCACTACCTGAACAGGAAACACAGAGTGAAGCTTTTCGACTATGAGAAAGGCACCATATACCGCGAGATGTCTTCGCTTGACTCCATAAGATACATGGTGAGATTCATGCACTGCGGCATGGTTGCCATGGAACCCGAAAACGGTGAGGTGAGAGCATGGGTGGGTGACATTGACTTCAAGTCATGGCAATATGACAAGGTAACAGCCAAACGTCAGCCAGGCTCCACTTTCAAGCTCTTCGTTTATGCCGAAGCCATGAACCAAGGTCTCACACCATGTACCATGCGCATTGACGAACCTGTGACCCTCAACATCTTCGACCCTAAGACCGGAGGAGAGGTGAGATGGTCGCCATCAAATGCCAGCGGCAGATTCTCAGGCGACTCTCTGACATTGAAAAGCGCATTTGCACGAAGCGTGAACTCCATTGCCGTAAGACTGGGACAGCAAGTAGGCATAAGAAACATCATAAAGACTGCCGAAGCCATGGGTATAAAAAGCGAGCTCAAGGACGAACCATCGCTGCCACTCGGATCATCCGACGTGACACTACTTGAAATGGTGAACGCCTATAGCACCGTTGCCGACAATGGCAAGCACCATGAGCCAGTGCTCGTAACAAGAATACTTGACAAAGACGGCAACGAAGTATACATCGGAAACTCCGATGCCCACAAGGTGATGTCAGAACAGTCTGCATTCTTCATGCAACAGTTGTTGAAAGCCGGTGTCAATGAAACAGGAGGAACCTCACAGGCACTGCGCAACTATGTAAGCTCAGACACTGACTGGGGTGGTAAGACCGGAACCACAAACAACCATTCCGACGCATGGTTCATTGCCGTGAGTCCCAAGCTTGCCGTTGGAGCATGGGTCGGTGGAGAATATAGGAGCATACACTTCAGGACAGGAGCCTTGGGACAAGGAGCCCGCACCGCCCTACCACTATGCGGCAGATTTCTCGCCTCAGTGCTCAGAGACAGCCGTTTCGTCAAGTACCATGCCAGATGGAGCACACCCTCCAACCTTGGCATAGAGCCCTATATGTATGACTGCGATGTTATGCCAGTGAAGAACGACACCATTGACACGCTTTATCATGAAGAGCCCATAAACGATGAACGATATGAGCGCGACTACGATCATGAGGTGGAAGAGTTCATAAAGAACATTGAGCAGAACGATGAGCTGAACCGAGATTACAACAACACGCCAGACAACGAAGCTGAAGAGCCTGCGCCACGTCCCGATGCGCGGTTGCCCAAGCCAAGAGTAGAGCAGATAGAATAGAAGCTGATGAACATCGACTTAGACAACCAGGAGCTGCAACAGGCATTACAAATAATTCAATATACACAAAGATCGTTGTTTCTCACAGGAAAGGCTGGAACAGGAAAGTCCACCTTTCTAAAATATATAGCAGAAACAACGAAGAAGAAACATGTGATACTCGCACCCACCGGCATAGCTGCGATAAATGCCGGTGGTGTTACCCTTCACAGTTTCTTCAAGATACCGTTTCACCCCATCCTTCCCGACGACATACAATATTCTCCCCGCAACATCAGAGAGACCCTGAAATATAATAGTGAGAAAATAAAACTCCTGCGCGAGCTTGAGCTGGTAATCATTGACGAGATATCAATGGTGCGGGCTGACATCATTGACTTCGTGGACAAAGTGCTTAGGATATATTGCAGGAACATGAGGGAGCCTTTCGGAGGCAAGCAACTGCTTCTCGTGGGTGACATCTTTCAGCTGGAACCTGTATTAAAAGACGATGATCGCCAGCTGCTTACGCCCTACTACCCTTCCCATTTCTTCTTCGATGCACGAGTGTTTCGCAATTTCCAGCTCGTGAGCATAGAGCTAACAAAGGTCTACCGGCAAAGCGATCCCTTGTTCATTGGCATACTCGACAACATACGCACAAACAATGTGAAGCCCACCGACCTTACAATGCTCAACCAACGCGTGGGTAAGGACAACGGTGAGGAGATGTCGATAACTCTCTCCTGCCGACGCGACACCGTAGACCATATCAACAACAAAGAACTGGAACGGCTGCCGGGTGACGCAACAACATTCAACGGTGTGATAAAGGGAGAGTTTCCCGAAAGCAGTCTACCTACTCCCATGGAGCTAAGCATCAAGCCGGGTGCCCACGTCATGTTCATAAAAAACGCTATGAACAAGCAATGGGTCAACGGCACACTGGGAATAGTAGAAGCCATTGATGAGGAAAAGGAAATCCTCTACATCATCACCGACGACGGCAACGAATATGAAGTAGAGCGCGAGCAATGGGAGAACACCCGCTATCGTTTCAATGAGACTGAGAAAAAGATTGAAGAAGAACTCATTGGAACCTACACTCAGTTTCCCGTAAAGCTTGCATGGGCAATAACAATTCACAAGTCACAAGGACTGACATTCAAAAACGTAAAGATAGACCTTACGGGCGGAGTATTTGCAGGCGGGCAAACCTATGTTGCACTATCGCGATGCAGCTCTCTCAACGGCATAACCCTCATAGAAGCCATACGTCCCAAAGACGTGTTTATTAAGGCTGAGGTCGTGAGTTTTGCAAAACGTTTCAACAACAAGTCGATTATCAACGATGCGTTGAAGCAGTCACAGGCAGACCATGAATATCATGAAGCCATGAAAGCGTTTGACAATGGTGACATGGATGGGTGCCTCAAACATTTCTTTGTTGCCATACATGCCCGATACGACATTGAGAAGCCTGCACCAAAACGTTTGCTGCGCCGCAAGCTAAACATAGTAAATGAGCTCAGGAAAAGAAACCTTGAGCTTAAAAAACAAATAAAACAAAAGGAGAACTTTCTCAAGAAGCTTGCCGTGGAATATACCATGCTTGGAAGGGAATGTGAAAAAGAAGACATGATTCCTGCTGCCATAAACAATTACAAGAAAGCCCTCGAGCTATGTCCCGACATTCCGGAAGCCAAACGCAGACTGAAAAAACTCGACAAATGAACATTGAGCAACATATAAAGCAAAAATTCAACAAAGCCTTGCGAAACTACAATCTCATATCACAAGGCGACAGAATACTCGTGGGCTTGTCGGGAGGCAAAGACTCTCTTTGTCTCTTGGAGCTTTTAGCCCAGCGTTCTAAGATTTTTCATCCCCAATTCATCGTTGAAGCCCTTCATGTAAGGATGGAAAACATTAAGTATGAGAGCAACACACATTATCTTGAGACCTTCTGCGAGAGTCTTGGAGTGAAGTTGCATGTCATAACAACAAGCTTCAACGAAGAAACCCCACCAAACAAACGCAAGAAACCAGAGTGTTTCCTATGCTCTTGGGCACGACGAAAGGTATTGTTTCGTTTTGCTCAAGACCACAATTTCAACAAGATAGCATTAGGACACCACCAAGACGATATCATCCACACTACTTTGATGAACCTTTTTTATGAGAGTTCATTCTCTGCCATGCCCATATCGCTTAAATACAACAAGATGCCTATAACTCTCATACGCCCATTGTGTATTGTAAGAGAAGACGACATAAGGAGCTATGCAGCTCTCAGAGGCTATGAACCCTTGCTGAAAGCATGTCCGTTTGAACACGACACCATACGCACCACCATAAGTCAATGGTACAGAGAACTGGAAACAGCCAACCCTGAAATACGCCATTCGGTGTGGAAAGCCATAGAACGCTCGGCACTTGAGTGAGAACCAAAATGAAAACTCCACAACAACACCATAGCATAACAACTTTACAAGGAAAGGACGCAAAGCCATGAAAACGAAACTTACAATATTACTTTTCACCGCAATTACTGTCGTAGCTTGTCACGAATCACTCGAAGAGCGTGCCTCTCGTGAAGCCAGGGAATACACCCAGAAATATTGTCCCACACCTGTCATTGACAACACTCGCACTGACAGTCTCACCTTCAACGAGTCAACCCATACCCTTGAGTACTGGTACTCGCTAAGCGGCAATGCCGATGATGCTCAGACCATTAAGGACCACGAGTCTGAACTCAAAGCCACGTTACTCAACGGTGTCAAAGGCTCCACCCAGCTAAAGGTATATAAGGAAAATGGATTTAACGTAAGGTATGTTTACCACTCTACGTCAAATCCGAGCCTTGTTCTACTCGACGTAACATTCACCGAGAAAGACTACTAACCCTCAGAAACTCTGACATAGCGGTCTAAAGCACATAGTAATAATAGTACCAATAGCTTTCGGAATATTTCTTTTTGAAAGCTGCCTTCACATCTACCGACTCACGAGCCATAGCTGCCATCCTGACAAACTCGTCATACTGGGCATCCATTGCCTTGCTCTTCCAATAAACCTGGGGATTTCTTGAGAAACGAGTATTGAGCGTGAGAGCCTCAGCATAGACATGCGGCATTGGTTGACTCACGCTGAAATGTCTTGCCAGATGACGCGCAAAGCCCGGCAGGTCTTTATTCATGAGCTTCTTGTTGATGGCAGCTTCGTCCACCACTGGTGCATTTTCACCCATGGTATCAACCATTTCCGTAAGCTGCCGTGTCTGGTGAAACACAATGTTTTCCATGTGGGCACGCATGTGGTAGTTCTCTTCGCCATTGCCCACCAGTGCCGTTGCCACAGACATCGTTCCCATTGCGAGAAGGCTAATCCATATAAGTTGCGAAGATGGTCCCTCGTGACGAAGATCCGGTTCAAGCGACTGATTGTCATGAGCCACCCATGCCACAAACATGAATAGCACCAGCAGCAACGGTGCCACCCATTTCCAAGCTCCGAACTCAAAGATTCCCTGTTGATCAGGACAAACGTTTGTAAGTATGGCAAGACACAAGAACGACGGGAAGTATGTCAGCACATAGAACCTCTTGTAGAGCTTTGTCACTGAGAATATTCCTATTTGCAACAGTTTCAGTGCGAGAGTTATGAGTATAGCTCCCGGCAGTGCTTCATAATGCGTCTGTCCCTCCGATGCTGCTTGCTGGGCAACAAACATCACATCAGCTTGGTAGAAATAGAGATATGAGAATGCAAATGCACAAAACACTATTGTGCAAAGCATTCTCATAGGTATCGACAATAATTTGTTCATCTTTTCTTTTTGAGAGTAGCCTGCTCTCTCTTCACTTTAGTTCTTTCTCAAGACAACAGCCGAACGTGCAGGCAGATAGAGCTTCAGCCACTCTTTCTTGTCCCCCACATAGAGAGGGTCATAGTTGGTGAAGTGGGTTATGGTGTCGTCGGCGAAGCCAAATCCTCCAAACTCTTTTGCGTCAGTGTTGAGCACCACGTCATAGGATCCGGTGGGCACGAGGAAACCATAGTCGGTAAACGACTGCGTTGGTGAGAAGTTAAACACAAACACCAAGTCTCCACGCATGAAGGCAAGCACCTGGTCGCCATCGTTGTGCCATATCTCCTGCACAGGTGTGAGGTTGAAGTTCTTCTGGCTTTTTATAACCTTGAGCATCTCTCTGTCGAAGTCACCGAGCCAGTGATAGCAGAGGTCCTTGTTGTCTACCAGGTTCCACTGTCTTCTGGCATATTTGTAGCTCCAGCCATTGCCTTCCCGTGGGAAGTCTATCCATTCCGGATGTCCAAACTCATTGCCCATGAAGTTGAGGTATCCGCCATTGATGGCACCTGCCGTGACAAGTCGTATCATCTTGTGCAGGGCTATTCCCCTCTCAGCTACCCCATTCACGTCCTTCTTTGCGAAATGCCAGTACATATCAGCATCTATGAGCCTGAATATTATCGTTTTGTCGCCAACGAGAGCTTGGTCGTGTGACTCACAGTAGGATATTGTCTTTTCGTCGGGTCTCCTGTTTTTCACTTCCCAGAATATAGAGCTTGGCTTCCAGTTCTCGTCGCTCTGCTCCTTGATGGTCTTTATCCAATAGTCGGGAATGTTCATTGCCATACGGTAGTCGAAGCCGTAGCCTCCGTCTTCAAACTTGGCAGCGAGTCCGGGCATGCCGCTCACTTCTTCGGCAATGGTTATGGCATTGGGATTAACCTCATGTATCAGTTTATTGGCAAGTGTGAGATAGCAAATGGCATTGTCATCCTGATGACCGTTGAAGTAGTCACCATAGCCACCGAAGGCTTCTCCGAGTCCGTGGCTGTAGTAGAGCATGGAAGTCACGCCGTCGAAACGGAATCCATCGAAGTGGAACTCCTGCAGCCAGTACTTACAGTTTGAGAGTAGGAAGTGCATCACGTCGTCCTTGCCGTAGTCAAAGCACAGCGAGTCCCATGCCGGATGCTCATGCCGGTCTCCGCCATAGAAATACTGGTTGGGGTCTCCTGCGAGGTTTCCAAGTCCTTCCACCTCGTTCTTCACAGCATGAGAGTGTACGATGTCCATTATCACAGCCACCCCTTTCTGGTGGGCTGTGTCTATGAGGAGCTTAAGCTGCTCTGGTGTTCCGAAACGCGACGATGCTGCAAAGAACGAGCTGACATGATAGCCAAAGGAGCCATAATAGGGATGCTCCTGTATTGCCATAATCTGTATGCAGTTGTAGCCTGCCTTCACCACACGAGGCAGCACGTTCTCACGGAATTCGTCGTAGGTTCCCACCTTCTCGGCATCCTCGCCCATACCTATATGGCATTCATATATGAGCAGTGGGTCTTTCTTAGGTTTGAATGTCTTCTTTTTCCATTCATAGGGTTCTGCAGGGTTCCACACCTGTGCAGAGAATATCTTTGTCTGATCGTCTTGCACCACTCGTCTCACCCATGCCGGAATACGTTCTCCTTCGCCACCATTCCAGTGTACATGCATCTTATAAAGGTCACCATGCTTGATGGCTTTGTTTGAGAGCTTCAGTTCCCAGTTGCCTGTTCCCTCAATGCGCTTTGCCCTGTATTTCTCGTCTTCAGTCCAGTTATTGAAGTCGCCTACAAGATATATGTCGGTGGCGTTGGGTGCCCATTCTCTGAACACCCATCCGCGTGCAGTCTTATGTAGTCCGAAGTAGTCGTGTCCGCTTGCAAAGTCACTCAGGGTTTTCTTACCATTTTGTGTCAGCTGGTTGATTTTCCACACAGCATGTTCGTGCCTTCCCTTGATGGCATCCTCAAAGGGCTCAAGCCATCCGTCGTTTGCTACGAGTCCAATGTGCTTCGGTGCTTTTGTCTTCTTTGCAGCAGCAGTCTTTGCAGCTGCTTTCCGTGTTGTTTTCTTAGTATCTGCCATGGCTGTTGTAATTAATTGTATTTTGTTTATTCTTTATGAGCTTTCCTATTCCACTATCCTTCTTCCATTCTCATATCTGCCTCGTGCCGTTATCTGTCCATTCTTGTCGCGTTCGGTGAATTTGCCGTCGCGTTCGTCGTTACGGTAGGAGCCTTCAAACCTTATGCCCTCTTTTGTCTCTTCAATGGCTTTGCCGTTGCGCCTGCCATTGTGGTAGTCACCACGGAACTTGTTTCCGTCGGCATAATGTATGATCACGAGTCCTTCGGGTTGTCCGTTCTTGAATTGTCCTTCAATCACGTCGTGGTTTTTCTTTGTCAACTTTCCTTGTCCGTTTTGCTGGTCTTTCTCCCAATATCCCACATAAATGTCGCCATTGCTCCATGTCATGGTTCCCATGCCCGACTTGTCGCCTTTGAGAAAGTGTCCGGAATATCTGTCACCGTTCTTATACTTGAATATACCTTGTCCTGTTCGTTCACCGTTGAGGTATTCACCTTCGTACACATCACCGTCGGCAAAGTTGTATATGCCTTTGCCGTTTTGCAAGTCGTTTTTCCATTCGCCTGTATATTTGGCACCGTCAGCATAAGTGTAAGTGCCCTTGCCTTCCTTTTTGTTGTCAGCCCACATGCCGTCGTATGACGAGCCGTCGCCCCAGTCAAATATTCCTTTGCCGCTTTTCTTGTCGTCAGCCCATGTACCCTTGTAGTAGGCACCTGATGCAAAAGTGTAGGTTCCCCTGCCGTTTCGCTTGTCAGCGTGCCATTCTCCTTCGTATTTGTCACCATTATAGTAGTACATGGTTCCCTCGCCTTCCTGTGTGTCGCGATACCACAGACCTTCATATCTGTTGTTGTTCATGAAGTAGAAGGTGCCTTGCCCGTGCTGTTGGTTCTTGAACCATTGTCCTTCATACTTCTCTCCGTCAGAGAAGGTATAGGTGCCATAGCCGTCACGTGCTCCTTTCTTGTATTCTCCCTCGTAGGTATCTCCGTTGGCATAGGTGCATGTACCTTTGCCATTGGGCTTGCTGCCTACCATCTCGCCTTTATACTGTCCTCCGTCTCTTGTCACACACGACCCCATGGTGATTTTCTGTGCCATGAGTGAGGGTGTTGTTGCCAATAATATTATAGGTATGATTATCTTTTTCACTTTACTGAATGTTTTATGTTACTTTCAAAACCGCCTTTCATTCAAACTCCAAAATTAAGTAAAAAAACAAACACGGCAAAGGGGATTATTGTTTTTTTAAAATATCTTTACACTATATCGGCATTTTTAGTTGCTAATTGAGACGAAAGTATTAACTTTGCATGTCTAAACAACGATTATAGAATGAAATTCATTGCCATTATTCCAGCAAGATATGCCTCGACTCGCTTTCCGGGCAAGCCCCTTGCCATGCTTGGCGGGAAGACCGTGATACAGAGGGTCGTAGAACAAGTGAAAAAAGCCGTTGACGATGTTTATGTAGCGACCGACGACGACCGCATATACAATGCAGTGAAGGACTTCGGTGCCAACGTGGTGATGACACGAAGCGACCACAAGAGCGGCACCGACCGCGTGTGCGAAGCTTTGCAGCACATCACAGAGAAGGAAGGACTAACCCCCGACGTAGTGATAAACATTCAAGGCGATGAGCCGTTCATACGCGCTTCACAGATAGAGACCGTCAAGGACTGTTTCCAAGACGATGCGACTCAGATTGCCACCCTCGGCAAGCCCTTCGAGAGCATCGATGCCGTATGCAACCCCAATTCCCCCAAGATTGTCCTCAACAACAACAGTTGCGCCATGTATTTCTCCCGCTCGCCCATACCATTTATCCGCGGCAAGGAGCAAAGCCAATGGCTCAACAACTTCACCTTCCTGAAACACATAGGCATGTATGCCTACCGCACCGACACCCTGCGTCAAATCACCCAGCTGCCGCAGTCGCCCCTCGAGATTGCCGAGAGCCTGGAGCAACTGCGATGGCTGCAAAACGGATACACCATAAAGGTAGGACTCACCGACGTGGAAACCATTGGTATCGACACACCTGAAGACCTGCAAAAGGCAGAAGAGTTTCTAACGAAAGACAATACACTGTAAACAACATTCAAACCCTCACACCATTCCATGCAACTTCATTTCACAGGCATACTCATTGCCATCTGCACGTTTTTCACCATAGGCCTGTTCCACCCACTCGTCATCAAGACAGAATACTACACCGGTACACGCCTATGGTGGCTGTTCCTGCTCTGCGGGGTAGCATCGCTGTGTCTTGCCCTCTGCATCGGCAACGTGTTCTGGTCTGCCATGCTCGGCGTGCTTGGAGCATCGCTGTTATGGTCAATAGGTGAACTCTTTGCACAGAAAAAAAGAGTGGAAAAAGGCTGGTTCCCCATGAATCCCAAGCGCAAACACCACTACTCCAACAATGCCACGACAGACAAACAGCATGAAGACTGAACTACTGCTGGTGGGCAAGACTACCGACAAGCATTTCCAAGCAGGCATCGACGATTATGTCTCTCGCATAAACCATTACATGCCATTCCACATCACCGTCATACCTGAGCTGAAAAACACCAAGAGCCTCTCAGAAGAACAACAGAAGACACTTGAAGCAAACCAGATACTGAAACTCACACAACCCTCCGACACCCTTGTGCTCCTTGACGAACATGGCAAGGAATACCGGAGCATAGAGTTTGCACAATGGCTTCAGAAAAAACAAAACACCGCCAGACGCTTGGTGCTGGCCATAGGCGGTCCCTATGGCTTCGCTCCCGAGGTTTACCAACGTGCCGACGAGAAGATTTCACTTTCGAAAATGACATTCTCTCACCAAATGATACGCCTCATCCTCACCGAACAAGTCTACAGAGCTTGCACCATCATCCGTGGCGAGCCCTACCACCACGAATAATCTTCATTACCGACCTTATACCTTTGTCACATCATAACAAACCTAAACAACAGTAAATCAGGCATGATAAAATTCTGAGCAACATTTAGCAGCTCAGAAACTTACAAAGAAAGTTAAGCCAAAATACTGCGGGACGTTGGGAAATGTAAAAACTCTATTTCTTGCGGTGCTGATTGGGATGAAGTTTCAAATCAAACTTGAAGTTTGCGCGCAGCTCCTTGAGAACGGATTTCGTAAGGATGGCGTACGTTTCTCGCTTACCGGAATTGAAGAAGAATTGCAGACACTTGCCACCAAGCAACTTCTTTCCTACCACACAGCCAGCATCAATGGCATCACTTAGCCGACCGCTACCCGTTACGGCTCTACCGCGCCAGATTTCAGTTGTGCCCAAATCCTTGTCAAACATGGCAAGGATGTCATCAACCGTTGCCAATGCCTCGTCACTTGTCGCTCCGAGCCAAATAGCTATCTCACTAATGTTTTTCACCTGCATGCCAAGAACCTCGTCGCCACCAAGGAAATTGCTCGTTTGCGACAAGGCAAGATAGTAGCCGAAGGTCTCATCTTCATCCTTGTATGTGAAGATGGAATAATCGCCATTGTCACTCTCACTCTCTGCCACTTCCATCCTCATGCCTGCCGGTTGACTCTTCTGGGCACATGACGAACCTGCACCCACGATAGCCAACAACAATACCAGAAACAAATTCTTCATAATCTTAAAACTTTAATACATAATAGTTTACACCTGCAAAAATACGGAAATATTTCATTCCATACACACAATTTTCAATTATTTTCCTAAATCGAAGAAATCGCCTTCTGAAGTAAGTAAAACCATGTTGTAATGCTGACAAAAATCCCGTGAAACATTTTGCAAACAAATGTAAAGAACTGTGAAATATCTTACAAATAATTTAACATTTAAGTGACAAGAAAGGTACCAAAAATCACCATTGTAACTTACTGATTGTCAGGCGTTTGAAAGGTGCATTTTAAAAGAGCCTCTTTTAGCGTGCAAAAGAGCCTCTTTTGGAAGGTAAAAGAGCCACTTTCGCAGCGCAAAAGTGGCTCTTTCGTTTTCTGAGTGTGCGGAGATTATTTTCCGTTCACATTTGTTAACTGTTTCACGGAATTAAAATTTCTCCGATTTTGTGTAAAATCAAGGGGTATTTTGTCATACAACTCCAGCCACAAGATAGCTAATATAGCCAATGAATATGACCGTGAGCACAGCACCCTCCCATCGTTCAATGGTAAGCTTGGTGAATGAGAAGAGCCACAGCAGCATGACAGAGCCGGCCATCATGAAAAGGTCAGCTAAGGTAATGCCCTGAATGTTCATTGGACTGATGATGCCGGTGATGCCGAGAATCATCAGGATGTTAAACACATTTGAGCCCAACACATTGCCAATGGCTATGCCGCTGTTGCCTTTGCGTGCCGACACCACACTGGTGGCAAGCTCTGGCAGTGACGTACCCATGGCAACCACGGTGAGACCGATGACGGCTTGGCTTACACCGAGCGACTGAGCTACATCGGTAGCACCGGTGACAAATACGTTGGAGCCTCCGACAAGACATGCCAGTCCCAAAACTATCAGTCCAATAGCTTTCCATATACCCATGGGAGCCTTCTGCGGTGTCTCTTCCGAGTCACTGACTTTAGCTCCACGCACTGTCACAACCATGAAATAGAGGAAGAGCGCAAAGAGAACTATGGCATCTATGCGGGAGATGTTTCCATCGATACACATAAACGCCATTGTCACCGAGGCAATAATGGCAAAAGGTATGTCCTTGCGCACGGTGGTCTTGAGTATGGTCATGGGGGCTACCATTGCCGTGATGCCTACTATGAGCAGTGCGTTGAACACATTGCTTCCCACGACGTTACCCACAGCAAGATCGGGAGTGCCCTTGAGTGCCGACACGAGACTCACACAGAACTCCGGCATTGATGTGCCCACAGCCACGATGGTAAGTCCTATCACTATTTGAGGCATACGCAACCGTTCGGCAATGCCCACGGCACCATCGGTGAGGCGGTCGGCACCCCACAACACTACCACGATGCCACCAATAATCATCAAAATGCTTAACAACATCAGTATATATATAATAATGTGTAATGATATAGGCAAAACGCCAACAAGCTATTCTGCCAGTCGCTGCTTGTAAAGTAAACAAATAATGGCGGGACACTCAGTTGAGAGTCTCGCCATTAATTGCTATTATTCTTCTGACTTACGAGCATCAACGTTGTCACCCTCGGTGGGAGCCAACTCCTCTTCAAATTCAGTGATACCGCTTTTTATCAGGATGTCGTACCACTGCAGGAGCTTCTTTATGTCACTGTTGTGAACGCGGTCGCGATCATAGTCGGGCAGCACTTCCGCAAAAAAGGATGTGAGTTCCTTTGCCGAAGCCTTGCGCCAGTTGATTGAGACGGGCTTGGCACCCTCATGGTCTCTCACCTTTGCGAGCACCTGTGCCAGAGGCATGTCCTCTGCCTCGGTATACATGGCAATGTCGGCAAGCGAGGTCACCCTGTCTGTGGCAAATGCCGGCATGCGCTTGTGTGTTTCGTCGAGAGCCTCCACAATGAGACTGTTTTTTGCTCTTGTAACCAGTTTGTAGAGTCCTGGCTTTCCTGCGATAGATAGAATTGTCTGTAACATTTTCTTCTTTTTTTATTAATATCTTGTTATTCTTTTCTCAATTATTCTGACTGCCGTCATTATTAACTGCCTATCTGCTTGAGCAGACGGTCTATCTGACTTGACAGGTCATGCACGCCATCGTTTATTATTTCATAGTCTGACATGCTCAGCACCTCGTCCTGAGGAAGCTGCCTGCCAATCCACTCAAGGGCTTTGCTGCGACTTATGCCATCGCGCTTTATTATGCGCTTTATCCTCGTTTCAAGCGGAGCGGTGACACAAACCACCTTGTCGAGCGTTACTCTTTCATTGAAGTGGCTGTCAAAGAGTATGGCGCACTCCATCCAGTCATAGCCGGAGAGTGTGAAATCGTGAGCCACGGCAGGGTGAACGATATTGTCAACAGCCATGGCATTTTCATCACTCGCCAACAGAAACTGGGCAAGCATGGGTTTGTTGAGCCTGCCTTCCACATAGACATCATTGCCCACAAGGGCTTTCAGCTGCTGCTGTATAGTCGCCGAAGTACGCATGAGCCTCTTGGCTTCGGCATCGCAGTCGTAGACATCAATTCCACGCCGTTGCAATTCACTGCACACGAAGCTTTTGCCCGCTCCTATACCACCTGTAACAGCTATCTTCATCGGCTTTCCAAGAGATAATCCACCTCACTAACCATCAGCCTCGCATTACGCACACCACTGGGGGTGGATGCCAGTATGAGATGGCATTTGTCTGACTGGTTGTCTTTCAGGCTGTTGTAGTCGGCAACAACCCTGAAACCAGTAGGCAGCAGTTGCTTTGTGTCGCGGTTCTTAGGCATCAGCTTGAGCCTGTTGGCTCCAACGGCGAATGCTACCTTCACCTTGGAGGGGAATGTTCTGAGCATCTTGTCAGCTGGCATGTTAACGGCGTGGACAGGCACTTCTACAGTCTCCTCAGTCAATATGTCGGGAAAGAGCTTCACCGTGATGTCGGTTGGAACGAGCTTTGCACCTTTAATCGTTCTCAAAGCCACATTCTGCGTCACGGTATCACGGAAATTGGTTATGCGAACGCGCTCTGTATAGACCACATGGATGCTGTCGAGCAGATTCAAGGGAGCATAGACCGTGATGCTGTCGGGTGAGAACGAAATATGGGAAAGGTAGTAGCCTTTTTCGGGCGACACACCTCCAAGCATCCTTATGGGCACTTTCTTATGTCTTCCAAGGTTGTAGTAGAACTCCACCTTGTCGGGTTTCACCGTTCCAATGAATGAGGAAGTGTAGAGTTGCTGCTTAATTTGCTTCTGAATGTCAGACTGCGGTATTGAGCCATGCCCCTTGCCGTTGCTGTAGGTGGCGAAGTCGATGACAACTGGTTTGAACTCCTTGCCATAGATATAGCCTCCAATCATGTAGCCCTTGTCTTTTATGGTGAAGCGCACATGGCTTGGCACATCGTTGGTTATCACAACGTTTCGCGGCACATTCACGATTTTCAGCTCCACGAGGAACTCACGCTCGAAGGTCTGGTTGAGAGTCATCAACAACCAGAAGATGCCGCTGAGCACCAGAAAAAACAAAAAAACCAAGAATTCCTTGTTCACTACTCTGAACAAGAAATTCCTGATTGTGCTGAATGTTCTCAATGCCTTTATTGTCATTGCTTGCTGAAGGCTTGTAGGTGAGGACGTCTATGTTGCTCGCAGGCAGTATCAGGGACTATTTTGCCTGACCAGCCTGAAGAGATGAGGCTGCATCGGGGAAGACATAGTTCTTGTCAACCTTTATCACGGTGCCTTTGGCTATGTCTACGTCAATAGTACCTCCTGCGACATCGATGTTTTTCACTACTCCGTAGATGCCGCCGCTCACCACTACCTTGGCTCCTGGCTGCAGTGCGTTCTGAAACGCCCTTATCTCTTTTTGTTTTTTCTGCTGAGGACGAATCATGAAGAGCCACATTATCACGAATATGGCTACCATCATAATAAGCATGGGCATCATGCTCTGCTGCTGTTGGGCAGCTAATAACATTGCTGTGTTCATCGTTGTGAATTGTTATGTTTATTGTTATTATTGTTTATCACTACATTGTTTGCAAAAGACCAACCCTCCTAAGTGCCATTGTCACTTGTCTGTATTCTTGGGAGCAGGCATTGGCTTCATCATCTTCCTGTTGTCGATAAGGTAACGCGCTATGTTGTCAAGCATTCCATTGATGTAGGCTCCACTGCGTGGTGTGCTGTAGAGCTTCGCAAGGTCAACATATTCGTTGATGGTGACGCTGATGGGGATGTTCGGGAAGTTGAGCATCTCGGCAATGGCTATCTGCATAATCACCACATCCATGTAGGCAAGACGGTTGAAATCCCAGTTTCTGCTTGCATCACTCATGTAACGCTGGTATTCGTCGGCGTTGAGTATAGTGGCTCTGAACAGACGGCGCGCAAACTCGCGGTCCTCTTCGTCTTTATACTCCGGCAGGAGTTCCTGATTAGACTTGTTTTGCGGGTCAAAACGTTTTATTGTTTTCAACACGAAGGTGTCTACAATGTCTTTATCGTCGTTCCAATAGAGGCTCTTGTCCTCAAAGGTGGCTGTCAGATCGTCGTTGTCCTGAATGAGTCGCCTGTAAATCTTGCGCCAGAGTTCACGGTCGTCATCGTAGGATGGCTCGTCGCCAGCCATATATTCCTGATACATATCACTTTGCTCTATCTGGTCGCACAGCTTCCTTACTGCCTCAATGTCATCCTTCCATGTTATTTTCTGCGACTCAATGAACTCGCATAGCTGCTTGTTCTCCTCAAGTTGCACTGCAAACTTGTTGTATGCGAAACGCAACGAAGGCTCAGGTTTGTTTTCTCTCTTTGCCCGCTGAATGCCTATCTCCACCCTGAGTCTCTCCTCCTGGGTAATGGCAACGATGAGCGCCAGCAGACTGTTATACATATCATAAGCTTTTGAGAGGCTGAAGAGCAATTCCTTCTCTGCGTTATCGATGTTGCGGTTACCATTTTGATAGTATGCGTAGGTTAACTGAACTATCTTTATCCTTATCAATTCTCTATTAATCATTAGCTCGCTGTGTTTCTGTTACGGATGCAAAAGTACTTATTTTGGTGCTAATACGCAAATAATGGTAGTTTTTTATAGCCGTAACAAATTCTTTTTGTACACAATGTTTGCCGTTTGCCAACTTTTTGCTAACTTTGCACCCGCTTTTAAAGCATCACTCGGCATGATTATTCATTCCGACACGAAAAGAAATAGCGTGTGATGGTGAATTAAGGCAACAACTATTATTAACAAACTTAATTTAGAGTAACACAATGAAAGAAATCAACATCAACGGCCAGCTGCGCAAAGACACTGGCAAGAAAGCAACAAGAGAGCTCCGCAAGGAAGGTCTGGTACCCTGCAACATCTACGGTGAGAAGAAAGATGCCAACGGACTGCCCGAGGCTGTGGCATTCTCTGTGCCTTTCACCGAGCTCCGCAAGGTGGTTTACACTCCCCATGTGTACGTTGTAAACATCAACATTGAAGGCACCAACCACGTTGCCATCATGAAAGAGCTGCAGTTCCACCCAGTGAGCGATGCACTGCTCCACATCGACTTCTTTGAAATCAACGAAACCAAAGCCATCACAGTGGGCATTCCCGTTAAGCTCAACGGTCTGGCAGAAGGTGTGAAAGCCGGTGGTAAACTCAACCTCGCAGTGCGCAAGCTCAACGTTACAGCACCATACAAGAACATTCCCGAGCAGCTCGACATTGACGTTACCGCACTTGAACTCGGCAAGAGCATCAAGGTTGGCGAACTGAGCTTTGAAGGTCTTGAACTCGCCACACCGAAAGAGGTGGTGGTATGCTCTGTGAAGGCTACCCGTGCATCGCGTTCAGCAGCAGCTGCAGCAGCAGAATAAGACAAGCATCATAGCTAATGGACAAATATCTGATAGTGGGTCTGGGGAACCCCGGAGCAGAATACTCCGGCACCCGCCACAACACAGGATTTATGGTATTGGACGCTTTTGCCAAGGCGTCCAATATTTGTTTTGAAGACAAACGGTATGGATACGTTGCTGAGACTTCAATAAAAGGACGGAAGGTGTTCTTGCTCAAGCCAACCACCTATATGAACCTCAGCGGCAATGCTGTGCGCTATTGGCTCAACAAAGAAAACATTGACCAGAGCCGGCTGCTCGTGGTCAGCGACGACGTGGCACTGCCCCTTGGTGCCTTCAGGCTGAAAGCCAACGGCAGCAATGGCGGTCACAACGGTCTGGGACACATACAACAGCTCATCGGACAGAACTATCCTCGGTTGCGCATGGGCATTGGTAACGACTATCCACAGGGACAACAGATAAACTGGGTGCTCGGACACTACGACGAACAGCAGCTGCAGACCCTTCAGCCCGCCATCGACGATGCCGTGGAAATAATACGGAGCTTCGTACTGGCAGGTATAGACGTTACCATGAACCAGTTCAACAAGAAAGGAAAAGTAGCAAAATAGTTAATATCAAATAACTGGAAAATAATAGTATTTATATTAACATATTAGAAGATATGGCAGAAGCAAGAATAGACAAATGGCTATGGGCTGCGCGCATATTCAAGACAAGGAGCATAGCCTCCGACGCATGCAAGAATGGCAGGGTGACGGTGAACGGCACAACAGTGAAACCATCACGGCCGCTGAAGGAAGGTGAGGTCGTTCATGTGAAAAAACCACCCATAACCTACTCGTTCAAGGTACTTAAAGCAATAGAGCAACGCGTGGGTGCAAAGCTCCTGCCGGAAATATATGAGAACGTCACCGATGCCAAACAATATGAACTGCTGGAGATGAGTCGCATAAGCGGTTTCGTGGACAGGCAAAAAGGCACCGGACGCCCCACCAAGAAAGACCGCAGAGCCATGGAAGCTTTCGTGGAGCCTGCCCTCTTCGGCTTTGACTTCGATGATGACTATGACGACGATAACGACGAATAACATTCATAAAACCACAACACCTATGCCTAAGAAACACATAGCCATATTCGTATCGGGCAACGGCTCGAACTGCGAAAACATCATAAAGCATTTCAGCAACAACACCGATGTGGAAATATCACTGGTGGTTAGCAACAAATCCGATGCCTTCGCACTCGTAAGAGCTCAACGACTGGGCATTGAGACCTGTACGCTCAACAAGCAACAGTTCAATGATGAAGCCGAGCTCATGACACTACTCAAGAAACACGACATTGATTTCATTGTGCTGGCTGGTTTCCTGCTCATGATACCGCCATTCCTCGTTGAAGCCTTCAACCGCAGAATGATAAACATCCACCCTGCCCTGCTCCCCAAATACGGAGGAAAAGGCATGTATGGGCATCATGTGCACGAAGCGGTATGGGCTGCAAAAGAGAAAGAGACAGGCTTCACCGTTCACTGGGTGAGCAACGTTTGCGATGGAGGCGACATCATTATGCAACACAGGGTGGCTCTCACCGACAGCGATACTCCCGACACCATTGCGGAGAAGGAGCATGAGCTCGAAATGAAATATTTCCCCACCGATATAGAAAATATTCTCAACGGCTTCAGCTGAGAACACAGCCACACACATCTTACACCCTATATCACACATGAACACCCAAGAGATTGACAACAAGAAGATTGCACTGCTGCTCTCAGGAGGAGTAGACAGCAGCGTGGCATTGTACGAGTTTGCACAACTCGGACTCCATCCTGACTGTTTCTACATAAAGATTGGTCCGGAAGAAGAGGAAGAGTGGGACTGCTCGAGCGAAGAAGACCTTGAGATGGCCACTGCCGTGGCGCATCGCTATGGCTGCAAGCTCAACGTGGTTGACTGTCATCGCGAATACTGGGACAAGGTGACACGTTACACCATGGATAAGGTTAAAGCCGGACTAACGCCCAACCCCGACGTTATGTGCAACCGACTGATAAAGTTCGGAGCATTCCATGACAAATGCGGACACGACTACGACCTCATAGCCACCGGACACTATGCGCAAACCGAATGGGAAGGCAACAACAAATGGTTAACTACCAGCCCCGACCCAGTGAAAGACCAGACCGACTTTCTCGCACAGATATACGACTGGCAACTGAAGAAAGCCATCTTCCCCATAGGACACTACATGAAAGACGAGGTAAGGATGATTGCCGAGCGCGAACATCTTGTAAATGCTAAACGCAAAGACTCACAGGGGATATGCTTTCTTGGGAAGGTGAACTACAACGACTACATACGCCGATATCTTGGAGAACAGCCTGGCGATGTGGTAGAGTTGGAAACTGGAAAACTCATTGGTAAGCACCGCGGACTATGGTTCCACACCATAGGACAGCGCAAGGGACTGGGCTTTGGTGGAGGTCCGTGGTTCGTAGTGCGTAAAGACATCAACAACAACATACTGTATGTAGCCCATGGCTACGACCCACAGACAGCCTATCGGCAAGAATTCCGCATAGCCGGTTTCCATTACCTCACCATTAGTGAGCTTCCCGAAAAGATATGCTTCAAGATTCGCCATACACCTGAATATCTGAAAGGACAGCTTAAGGACAACGGCGACGGCACCATGACGCTCCTTGCCGAGCAGCCCATACACGGAGTTGCACCCGGACAGTTCTGCGTGGTCTACGACGAACGGCACCACCGCTGCTATGGCAGTGGAGAGATAACACTATAGAAAAGTTTGCAAGAGATTACCACTCTTACAAATCCTTCAGCTGATAGTCACCTAATGTTTCAATAAACTGCTTGCGATGCTCCCCGAGTGTTGCAAGCATTTTTTTTGTAAGAACCTTTTCCGGATTAAGTTCAAGGTCAAGATGACGGTCGGGATGGCTGTCGAGCAGTTCCACAAGCTTGCCCACGGTGATGTTTGCAATGTCTTGCGACGGCTGGTAAGCAGCTTCTCTGTCGCTTTCAGAGTCAAGATATTCGGTTATGAGATTGATTGAGCGCAGACGATATAGCAAATCTGAGGTTATGCGTATTGGTATATCCGTCGTTCTGGCAAGCTCAAGCGCCGTGAGTGGCTGTTGGGCATCTGCAAAACGGCTGCAAATCACCTTCAGGAGCATCAGACTCATTATTAATTGAGCATCATGGCTTACATCTTCTGTCCTCACCAAGTAGGCATAATAGTCGGCATTCTGGTTCATATAGCACAGTTCTCCACAGAAAAGCACTATATACCAAGAAATAAGCAGCCACAGCATGAACAGCGGCAGGGCTGCAAACGAACCGTATATGGCGTTGTAACTTGTAAGATAAATCTGGAAATGGATGTAAAGAAATTGGAACAACATCGTTGCCACACCGGCAATGATGCCTGGTACCACTGCTTTGGAGAACTTCACTCGTGTGTTTGGCATGAACACATAAAGGAAAATGAACACACACGACATCATCACGAAAGGCAACAGTCGGATCAATCCTTTTGCCAGCGGTCCCAAGACGACAAAAGCCTGCAAGCGGTCGGCAATGGAATAAATGAAAATGTTGACACCGGATATCACGATGATACCAACGGGTATGAGAAAAAGCAGAGCGGTATAGTCCAGGAGTATTCGCATTGGCGAGCGACGGTTCTTCACTCTCCATATCTCGTCAAACACATGTTCCACATTATATATAAGTGAAAGCACGGAATAGAGCATAAACAACAATCCCACCCCTATGAACATGCCGCTGCGGGTATGTACTATGTAGCTCTTGGCAAAGTCAATTATTACGTCGGCAGCCTGAGGTTGTCCTTCCAGAGTGTCGCGGAACCACGTCTCTATGAGGCTGTCAAGCCCAAAGCCACGCGCCACGGCAAACACCACTGCCACCACCGGCACTATGGCAAGCATGAGTGAGAACGATAGCGCCGGTGCATAGTCGGCATGTCCGCGCTCAAAGAAGAAACGCACTGCCAGGTACAACTTGCGCAGCCAGCCAATGAGCAGACGCAGCGGCTTGGAGCCGGTATCGTCGCCGGCCTGCCATATATCCGTCTGGAAGAATTTCATTATCTTATCCATTGCCACCACTTATATCATTCCAATCTCCATGCTTCCACATGTCAGGCATGCTGATTGACGTGCTTAACCTTGTCGAGCAACGAGAGCAGCTGCTCAAAAATCCTACGTCTTTCCTCCGACATGCGTCCTTGATTATATAGTTTGCGGTTGAATTTTATCCAGTTCACCATCCTATGATCATCAACCTTATATTTAGAAGGTCTGCGATTGCGGGTAGACACATATCTCTTCACCTCCTCACAGTGTTGCTTCCATTTCATGTCGCGCAAGCACGACACCGGAAGTATCGTTCTTAGATTGTCAAAGAAAGCCCGCATGTCAGGATAAACCACATTGGCACCTTCCTTCTCAAGCATCTCATCAGGCAACGGACCAGTGTTGACAGCCACGGTGAAGATGCCTGCAGCCACTCCGGCGCGCACACCCAACGGGGCGTTCTCCACCACAATAGCTTCCGTAGGAAGTATGTTTCCAGCTTTTCTCAGCCCTGCGAGATAAGGGTCGGGAGCCGGTTTTCCCCTTTCCACATCATAGGCAGTAATGATTTTGTCTTTACTTACATACTCGGCAAAGTCGGTAGAGAGCCTTTCTATGAGAGGTTTCTGTCCGCTTCCCGTCACGATGACAATCTGCAACCCACCCTCTTTCACTGCCATGAGCACTTCTTCTATGCCTTTCATGTGCTTGGCTTCAGGCAGTTCGCCATACACACGAGTCTTCACATCGTATATCTTCTGTGCTTCAGCCTCGGTAATATCCCTGCCTTGTTGTTGCTTGACCATATAGCGTATGGTGTCCACGCCCCGTTGTCCTTCCGTGGCATAGGCTTCCTGTTTGGTCATGTGGAGTCCGCACTCTTTCATTGAGCGTTCCCATGCTATGGCATGGTTGCCCATGGAGTCGAGCAGCACCCCATCCATATCAAAGAGCACGGCTTTCGGGCTGAACTGTCCGATGCCGTGCTCTTTCATGTATTTACTTATAGCTCTTTTCATTCTTTTCACTGTAATGTCCGACGAAGCACTGAGCATGCAACGTCAGACATTAGCCATCATTTATTATGCTTCAGCTGCCAGACGCTCCTGAATGGCTTTGCTCTCTGCTTCGTAGCCGGGTTTGTTGAGCAGTGCAAACATGTTTTTCTTGTATGCTTCCACACCAGGCTGGTTGAACGGATTGACATTGAGCACCAGTCCGCTGATGCCGCAGGCAATCTCAAAGAAGTAGATGAGCTGACCGATATAATACTCGCTAAGTTCGGGAACGCTGATGCGTATGTTTGGAACACCGCCGTCAACATGTGCGAGACGTGTGCCAAGCTCTGCCATCTTGTTCACCTCGTCCACTCTCTTGCCGGCGAGGAAGTTCAGTCCGTCAAGGTTTTCCTCGTCAGAGGGGAAGAGCATCGTCCTGTTTGCCTTCTCTATGCTTATCACTGTCTCGAATATCGAGCGCTCACCCTCCTGTATCCATTGTCCCATGGAGTGCAGGTCGGTGGTGAAGTCGCAGCTTGCGGGGAAGATACCTTTGCCTTCCTTGCCTTCCGACTCTCCATAGAGCTGTTTCCACCATTCTGCTATGAAGTGGAGTTTAGGCTGGTAGTTCACCATAATCTCAATCTTCTTGCCTTTGGCATAGAGTCCGTTGCGCACTGCGGCATACTGTGCTGCGAGGTTGTCGGCAAACGGCACGTCCTTGCCAGTGGCTTTCTCCATGTCCTGAGCACCTTCCACGAGTTTTGTTATGTCGAAGCCTGCGCATGCTATGGGCAGCAGTCCCACCGGAGTGAGCACTGAGAAGCGTCCACCTACATTGTCGGGAATGACGAAGCTCTTGTAGCCTTCCTTGTCGGCGCAGGTGCGTGCAGCACCGCGCTTTGCGTCGGTTATTGCCACAATCACGTTCTTGGCCTCATCCTTTCCGCGCTGCTCTTCACATTGCTTCTTCAGCAGTCGGAAGGTAAGGGCTGTCTCTGTGGTCGTTCCTGACTTTGAGATGTTTATCACTCCGAACTTCTTGCCTTTGAGATAGTCGGTGAGTTCAGCGAGATAGTCTTCACCTATGTTGTTTCCGGCAAACAGAATGGTTGGGTTCTTCTTGTCGGCAACGAGCCATGCAAACGAGTTTCCGAGCGCTTCTATCACGGCGCGTGCACCGAGATAGCTACCACCGATGCCTGCAACTACTATTACTTCGCAGTTTTCACGCAGCGTATTGGCCACGCTCTGCACTTCGTTGATGAATTCCGGTGTGATGCTTGAGGGCAGGTGAAGCCATCCCAAGAAATCGTTGCCTGCACATGTGGCGTTCTCAAGAGCCTCCTGTGCGGCTTTCACTTGCTGTTCGTAAGCTGCCACTGCTCCCTCGGGGAGAAACTGTGCAGCCTTTGTGATGTCTAAGCTGATACTTTTCATTGTGTCGTGTAATTATAATAATGTGTTTATGTTTGATTGTTCTTTTTCATCTGAAGCTGTCGGTGAGCAGTTTAATTTCTATCTGCGGTGATATGCGTTCATAGAGTATGTTGTAGACAGCATCGAGTATGGGCATGTTGACATGCATGTGTCGGTTGATTTCCTTCATGCACTTTGTTCCGAAATAGCCTTCGGCAATCATCTCCATCTCCATCTGTGCCGTCTTCACGTTATACCCCTTGCCAATCATCGTTCCGAAGGTGCGGTTTCGTGAGAAGTTGCTGTAGCCTGTCACGAGCTGGTCGCCCAGATACACGCTGTCAATGATGCTTCGGTTGTCCATGGGGCGCAGACTCACCAGGAAGCGTTGCATCTCCTGCATGGCATTTGACAGCAGCACAGCCTGGAAGTTGTCGCCATATTTGAGTCCCGAGCATATTCCCGCGGCTATGGCATACACGTTTTTCAACACACTGGAGTACTCTATTCCCACCACGTCGGTCGACGTCTTGGTCTTTATGTAGTTCGAAGCAATGGTACTGGCAAAAGCCTGTGCTTTCTCTTCGTCCTCGCAGCCTATGGTCAGATACGACAGTCTCTCCATCGCCACCTCCTCGGCATGGCTCGGACCTCCTATGCAAGCAAGGTTGTCAACGGGCACGTCATAGACCTTGTGGAAATATTCCGAGCAACACAGGTTCTCATCGGGCACAATTCCCTTGATAGCCGTTATTATGAACTTGTCGCGGAGCCTCACCTTGAGTTTCTTCAGGTGGCTTTTCAGATAAGGCGATGGTGTCACGAAGATGAGCGTGTCATAGGCTTGTGCTATCTTGTTTATGTCGCTTGAGAAATATATCTCATCGGTATTGAAATGCACACTCGGCAGATAGGCTGGGTTGTGTCTCAGCCGCTTGAAGTCGGCTATGCGGTCGTCGCGCCGCATATACCATCCTATGTGATGGGTATGATCCACCACAATCTTGGCTATTGCCGTTGCCCAGCTTCCGCCACCTATGATTGCTATGTGTCCACAGTTATAGCCCATAGTCCAATGTCATGGTCACTGTTCAGCTGCAGCCTGGGCTTTGTCTATCCACGCTGCCACGCTGTCAACAGACGGTTTCTCATAACCGAGCTTGTATTTCTTGTTTATCTCGCCTATCTTCTGCTGCAAGCCCTGCGCTTTCTCGTTGCGTATGTCGCTAATGAGGTTGAAGCCGGCTTTCCTGAGCACATACACCCAGTCTTCCTCCACACCTATCTCTGCCCATTCGGCAATGGTGCTTTGCGGGATTTTCTTCTCGGGTTTCATCTGCGGGAAGAAGAGCACCTCCTGTATGAATGTCTTTCCTGTCATGAGCATCACCAGACGGTCAATGCCTATTCCTATACCACTGGTAGGCGGCATGCCATACTGTAAAGCTCTGAGGAAGTCCTGGTCGATTATCATTGCCTCGTCGTCGCCCTTGTCGGCAAGACGCATCTGCTCCTTGAAGCGTTCCTCCTGATCTATTGGGTCGTTGAGCTCTGAGTAGGCGTTGGCAAGCTCCTTGCCGTTGACCATCAGCTCAAAACGCTCGGTGAGTCCGGGTTTCGAGCGGTGCATCTTCGTCAGTGGCGACATCTCCACGGGATAGTCGGTGATGAACGTAGGCTGTATGAACGTTCCCTCGCAGAACTCTCCAAAGAGCTCGTCAATGAGCTTTCCCTTGCCCATGGTCTCGTCAACGTCCATGCCTTTCTGCTTGCAGAAGTCGCGTATCTCGTCTTCGGTCTTACCATTACAGTCAAAGCCTGTCTTCTCCTTTATGGCATCGAGTATAGGCAGTCGGCGGTAAGGTGCCTTGAACGACACTATCTGACCATCAATCTCGCGCTCTGGCTTGCCGTTTACGGCTATACATACCGTCTCGAGCAATTTCTCGGTGAACGACATCATCCAGTTGTAGTCTTTGTATTGCACATATAGTTCCATGCAGGTGAACTCCGGGTTGTGGTTGCGATCCATACCTTCGTTGCGGAAGTTCTTGCCAATCTCGTATACACCCTCAAAGCCACCAACGATGAGTCGCTTGAGATAGAGCTCGGTGGCTATGCGCATATACATCTCTATGTTCAGCGCATTGAAATGAGTCATGAACGGACGGGCGCTGGCACCACCGGCAATGGCTTGCAACGTAGGTGTCTCAACCTCGGTATAGCCAGCCTCGTCAAGCACCCGGCGTATGGTTCTTATCACCGTGGCACGCTGCAGGAACGTGTCCTTCACTCCCTCGTTCACCACCAGGTCTACATATCTCTGGCGATAGCGCAACTCTGGGTCATCAAACTTGTCATAAGCTACACCATCCTTATACTTCACGATGGGCAGGGGCTTCAACGACTTCGAGAGAAGGGTAATCTCCTGTGCATGCACGGAGATCTCACCGGTCTGTGTGCGGAAAACGAAACCTTTCACACCAATGAAGTCACCAATGTCAAGCAGACGCTTGAATACGGCATAGTCTACCACCGAGCGTTTCTCGCCACTCTCTGCGGCAGCGCCATTTATGTCGTCGCGAGTTACATAAACCTGTATACGTCCCTTGGAGTCCTGTAGCTCGGCAAACGATGCCTTACCCATCACGCGACGGCTCATCAGTCGTCCTGCTATGCACACCTGGCGTGCCGGCTCGTCGTCGTTGAAGGTCTCGCGTATGTCTGTTGAGAATGAGTCTGTAGGATACTCTGCTGCGGGATATGGGTCTATGCCCATGGTGCGCAGTTCCTGCAATGCCTGTCTGCGAACAATCTCTTGCTCGCTAAGTTCCAAAATGTTCATATCTACAATATATATTCGAATATTATCCGACTGCAAAGATACGAATAAACCAACTAATAGCAAAAGGAAAAACTTGTTTTTACTCGTTGGTTGAGTAAATATTCACACCTAATCTCAACACCTTATTATATATCAATACGACGGAGACATGCCTGGTCTTCTACCATGCCTCCACATAGTATGAAAAGTGGATTTCGTTCAGAAGTTGGCAAAACCAATGTTAAGCAGGTGTTACAATCCAACACAACAAAAGCTTTATTATGCCCTTACTAACGAAAATTTCTGCTTTTTCTGCTATTTGGTTTCACCGACTTTCCTCACGCTC
>CAMVSV010000022.1 GCA_947170265.1 uncultured Prevotella sp. | reverse complement strand
CAAGCGAGGAGTGGAACGCTACGGCTACTCTTTACCTATGGACGACTGTCTGTGTCAGGTAGCCCTTGACTTCGGAGGCAGACCATGGCTGGTGTGGAATGCCGAGTTCCACCGCGAACGCATAGGAGAGATGCCCACCGAGATGTTCCTGCATTTCTTCAAGAGTCTTTCCGATGCCGCCCACATGAACCTGAACATCCATGCCGAGGGCACAAACGAGCACCACAAGATTGAAGGAATATTCAAGGCATTGGCACGCTCGCTGAAGATGGCAGTGAAAAGAGACATCTACAATTACGAGCTTCCATCAACAAAAGGTATGCTATAATCGCATTTTGATGTTATTTTGTCAGAAAAACAACTACATTTAAAAACATTTTGCTATCTTTGCACGCAGAACAGTAATACAACATAAAACATTATGAATAAGATTATTCGCAAGGAGCAGTTCTCTGAAAAAGTATTCTTGCTTGAAGTGGAAGCACCACTGATAGCAAAAAGCCGTAAGGCTGGCAACTTCGTGATAGTAAGAGTAGACCAGCAGGGTGAACGAATGCCACTGACCATTGCCGAAGCCGACACCAAGAAAGGCACCATAACACTTGTGGTGCAGAAGGTTGGACTGAGCAGCACCAAGCTGTGCAACCTCAACGAGGGCGACTATGTAGCCGATGTGGTGGGACCATTGGGCAACCCTACCCACATTGAGAAATTCGGAACGGTGATATGTGCCGGAGGAGGTGTTGGAGTAGCACCCATGCTGCCAATAATCCAGGCTCTGAAAGCCGCGGGCAACAGGGTACTGTCAGTGCTGGCAGGACGCTCCAAAGACCTGATAATAATGGAAGACAAGGTGCGTGAAAGCTCCGATGAAGTCATAATAATGACCGACGACGGCTCATACGGCGAAAAAGGCGTGGTGACCGTTGGTATAGAGAAATTCATAAAGCAGGAGGGACACATTGACCGTGCCTTTGCCATAGGTCCTCCAATAATGATGAAGTTCTCGTGCCTTCTCACTCAGAAATACAACATTCCCACCGACGTGTCGCTCAACACCATCATGGTTGATGGCACGGGCATGTGTGGAGCATGCCGACTTACCATTGGCGGCAAGACAAAGTTTGTATGCATCGACGGTCCGGAGTTTGACGGTGCACTCGTAGACTGGGACGAAATGTTCAAGCGCATGGGTACCTTCAAGAAAGCTGAGATTGAAGAGATGGAGCACTTTGAAGACCATGTATGCCAAATCAAGGGCGAAAGCTCAGACACCTCAGAAAATGGCGAAGCAAAGGCTAAGTCAGCACCGACAACCGAGTCGATAGAGGTGCTCACCGACAGAAATGCCGAATGGAGAAAGGCCATACGAGCCACCATGAAGCCCAAAGAGCGCACAGCCATAGAACGCGTGAAGATGCCTGAACTCGACCCGGTGTATCGTGCAACCACACGCACAGAAGAGGTTAACATCGGACTGACTCCCGAGATGGCTCTCACCGAGGCAAAACGCTGTCTGGACTGCGCCAAGCCCACATGTGTGGAAGGGTGTCCGGTAAACATAAACATACCATCGTTCATAAAGAACATTGAAAGAGGAGAGTTCCTTGCAGCCGCAAAGGTGCTGAAGAACACCTCTGCCCTGCCCGCCGTGTGTGGTCGTGTGTGTCCACAGGAGAAACAATGCGAGAGCAAATGTATCCACCTGAAGATGAACGAACCTGCCGTGGCAATAGGATATCTGGAGCGTTTCGCTGCCGATTATGAGAGGGAGAGCGGAAACATTTCGCTGCCGGAGAAAGAACCAGCCAATGGAATGAAGATTGGCGTGGTTGGCTCAGGTCCTGCCGGTCTGTCTTTTGCCGGCGACATGGTGAAGAAAGGCTACGACGTATATGTGTTTGAAGCCCTCCACGAGATTGGCGGTGTGCTGAAATACGGCATACCGGAGTTCCGTCTCCCCAATGCCATCGTAGACGTAGAGATAGAAAACCTCAAGAAGTTGGGAGTGCACTTCCAGACCGACGTGATTGTGGGCAAGACCATAAGCATAGACGACCTTGAAGCCGAAGGGTTCAAAGGCATATTCGTGGCATCGGGAGCAGGACTGCCAAACTTCATGAACATACCTGGCGAGAATGCCATAAACATAATGTCGTCAAATGAGTATCTCACACGAGTAAACCTCATGGATGCAGCAAACCCGAAGACCGACACTCCAATGAACCTTGGCAAGCGTGTGCTGGTGGTAGGAGGCGGAAACACCGCCATGGACTCATGTCGCACAGCCAAGCGACTGGGTGCTGACGTGACACTGGTGTATCGCCGCTCGGAACAGGAGATGCCCGCACGACTTGAAGAGGTGAAGCACGCCAAGGAAGAAGGCATAACCTTCCTGACACTCCACAATCCAATTGAGTACAAGACCGACGAGAACGGTGCCGTATGTGCTGCCGTGCTGCAGGTGATGGAGCTCGGAGAGCCCGATGCCAGCGGCAGACGTTCACCCGTAGCTGTGGAAGGCAAGACCATTACACTGCCCGTTGACCAGGTGGTGGTGGCAATAGGTGTGTCGCCAAACCCACTTGTTCCCAAATCGGTGGAAGGACTGGAGCTCGGCAGGAAAAACACCATTGCCGTGGACGAGGATATGAGGTCGTCGCGCAAGACACTTTTCGCCGGTGGCGACATCGTTCGCGGTGGTGCCACGGTAATACTTGCCATGGGAGATGGCAGACGCGCCGCACTAAATATGGACAAACAACTAAGGGGATAACTCCCCAAACAAGTAAAAGGTGGGTAACGGTTACCCACCTTTTACTATATACACATACCCAAACAACACAAAAAAAACATGAGAAAGACCATTATCACCATGCTGCTGACCATTTGCTGGAGCACCAACGTGTGGTGTCAGACAGAGAAAAAAGACACAGCTGTATGGCTAAAAGAACTGATTAACCGCATCGAGTTGCACGGATATGCGCAAGGAGGCTACTCCTATGATGATGCACGAGAGAAGACAAACAGCACTTTCAACATGAAACGCACTCTGCTGTGGGCAAAGGCACGCATCACTGACAGATGGTTCTTCCTGTTCATGCACGACTTTTCGAGCGAGGTGCAGGAATACTATACCGACTACCGCATAAGCAACGACAAGTCGCTCAACGTCAGGTTTGGACAATTCAAACACAGCTACAGCCTTGAGAACCCAATGTCACCCACTCAGCTGGAACTCATTGACGTGTATTCACAGGCAGTGCTCTACCTCGCAGGCGAAGGTCCCGACCCCCTTCATGGTGTAAACTATGGAAGAGACCTCGGTCTGATGGTCTATGGTGACCTCTTCAAGGACAAGCTCCACTATGAGCTTGCCGTGATGAATGGTCAGGGTATAAACAAGAAAGACGGAAACAGCGACAAAGACATCATTGCCAAGCTGGAATATAGACCCATTGAACAGCTACGCATCGTGAGCTCAGCACAGAAAGGACGTGGACACGCTGTGGGTGAAGCCGCATGGAACCCCGACATAAAGAAAGGCGACGACTATCGCCGCGACCGTCTGAGCATCGGCGGCGAATGGAAATCAAAGGGATTGAGCCTGCGATCTGAGTACCTTGCAGGAAAAGACGGCAAGGCAAACAGTCGCGGAGCCTACCTGACGGGCTGCGTGACTGTTGCAAAGAACCTCGACGTGGTGGGCAGCGCCGACTTTTTCGACCGCAACACAAAACTGGACTACAAACAAACCAATGCCACCATAGGATTGCAATACTGGTTCTACAAGAAATGCAGGGTGCAAGCACAATACACCCGTTGCTGGAGGTCGTTCGACACCGACTACAACTGGCTGCAAGCTCAGGTACAGGTGGCATTCTGAAATAACCACACAAAAGGATAAGTCTTTAACAATTAAAACATATTGCAATGTTCATAAAGATACTTCTAACCATCATCTTCCTCACTGTGACAATTGCCGTGGGGGTGTTTTCAAGAAAACAAGCAAGCTCGGTTGACGGCTTCGTACTCGGAGGACGCTCAGTGGGTCCGTGGCTCACTGCATTTGCCTTTGGCACATCTTATTTTTCAGCAGTAGTATTTGTGGGATATGCCGGACAGTTCGGCTGGAAATACGGACTATCAAGCACATGGATAGGCGTAGGCAACGCCGTGATAGGCTCTCTTCTGGCATGGATAGTGCTGGGACGACGCACCAAACTGATGACACAGCACATTGAAAGCCGCACCATGCCCGACTTCTTTGGTACCCGTTTCAACAGTCAGGGCTTGCGTGTTGTAGCTTCAGTGATAGCCTTTGTATTTCTCATTCCCTATACCGCGGGAGTATACAAGGGCATATCAACACTCTTTGAAATGGGATTTGGCATCCCCTACGAATATTGCGTAATAATAATGGCTGTTCTCACTGCCGCCTATGTCATACTCGGAGGCTATAAAGCCACAGCCATGAACGACTTCATCCAGGGAATAATAATGCTCTTTGGCATTGTGGTGGTCATTGCTGCCGTATTGAACACCAAGGGTGGTCTGGTGAGTGCCATAGACCAGATGGCGGCATTGCCAGCCGACGGTGCTACCACTGCAACGGAAGGCAGCAACGGAGCATTTGCCACGCTTCTCGGACCCGATCCATGGAACCTGTTGGGAGTAGTGGTGCTCACCTCCTTAGGTACATGGGGATTGCCACAGATGGTTGGAAAATTCTATTCCATAACCGACGAGAGCGCCATTCACCGCGGAACCATCATCTCCACATTGTTTGCATTCGTCGTGGCTGGAGGTTGCTATTTCCTCGGAGGGTTTGGAAGACTCTTTGGTGTACCCCCTACCCTGCCCAACGGACGACTTGACTTCGACTCCATCATACCGTCGATGCTTTCCACCCTGCCCGACATTATCATTGCACTGGTAGTTCTGCTGGTGCTCTCCGCATCAATGTCAACACTTGCATCTCTCGTGCTCACCTCATCGTCTACAATGACCCTGGACCTCATCTACCGCGATAAGAAATCATTGCCGGGCGAAGTGGAAGAAGGTTCGATAGACGACATCGTATCTGAAAAAGTAGAACGCAGGAAAGTGGTTATCATGCGTGTGTTGGTGGTATTCTTCATTGTAATATCTCTCATGATAGCACTCAATCCGCCCACATTCATAGCACAGATGATGGGAATATCATGGGGTGCCCTTGCCGGAGCGTTCCTTGCTCCCTTCATGCTTGGACTCTACTGGAAGCGTGTTACCACGGCATCGGTGTGGGCTTGCTTCGTATGGGGTGTGGGCATCACCGTGGCAAACATGCTTGCCGGCAATCCCATAAACCCCATCAACTGCGGTGCCATAGCCATGATTGGTGGTTTTGTGGTTGTGGCAATAGTAAGCCTGCTCACTCCACGCATGACGGAAAGCTATGTAAATCGCATCTTTGAGTGTTATTCGAAATAGCAATCAGAGTATTTTGCAATGACATCATAGGAAAAACCAAGAAAGGAACATTAAACAAAGGAAAAGGAATGAACGGAATATACACAGTATTGCTTCTTGTTCTGAGCAACATATTCATGACACTGGCATGGTATGGGCATCTCAAGCTTCAGCAAAATGGCACGTCTGCCTCATGGCCGTTGATAGGAGTGATAGCATTCTCATGGATGATAGCATTCTTTGAATACTGCTGTCAGGTACCAGCCAACCGCATTGGATTTGAAGCCAACGGCGGCCCGTTCTCACTCGTTCAGCTGAAGGTCATACAGGAATGTGTCTCCCTGATGGTGTTTGCCATCATAGCAAACATCATGTTCCAAAATCAATCGCTGCAATGGAATCATGCGGCAGCATTCCTCTGCATCATCGCTGCCGTGTATTTCGTATTCATGGATTGACATCTTTACAACAAACAATACAAAAGAAAAAAACCGCTCTCATGGAATTTCACCATGAGAGCGGTTTTTTAATTATCTTTCAGTGCCTATCTATGTGGATAAGCATTACAGTTTCAGTGATTTCTTTATCAATTCTATCTTCTCATCGGCTGCTTTCATGCAACGTTCATAGCATCCTGCACACTTGAAGGATGGGTCTTTAATTTCAAGATAGAACTTGATTTTCGGTTCAGTGCCTGACGGGCGCACACTTACCTTGGTATCATCATCGCAGAACCACTGAAGCACGTTTGATGTCTCTGGCATGTCGAGCTTGGAAACGTTGCCGTCGGCATCGCGGGCTTCCAGTGCGAGGAAGTCCTTGGTGAGCACCACCTTGGAACCACCGAGCTCTGTGGGAGGTGTGGCGCGGAAATCGCTCATCATCTGCTTTATTTCGTCGGCACCGGTCTTTCCCGGTCTTACCACATTGATGGTCACCTCGCGTGAGAATCCATACTCGGCATAGATGTTCATGAGAAGGTCGTAAAGGGTCATGCCGTTGTCTTTAGCCCATGCGGCAATCTCGCAGATGAGACATATTGATGCTGGAGAATCCTTGTCGCGCACCTTGTCGAATGGCAGGAATCCGAAGCTTTCCTCACCACCGCCAATATATTTGTTCACACCTTCAGAAATGCGTATTTCATTGGCAATCCATTTAAATCCGGTATAGCAGTCGCGCAGCTCCACACCGTTCTTGTCGGCAATCTTTCTTATCACCTCGGTGGTCACGATGGTCTTCACCAGGAATTCATTGCCCTTGAGCTGACCAAGCTTCTTCTTGTTGGCTATGATATACCAGCAGAACATCATGCATGTCTGGTTGCCATTGATTATCTCCCATTCGCCTTTGTTGTTGCGACAAACGATGGCAAGACGGTCGGCATCGGGGTCGGAAGCTATCACAAGGTCGGCATTCAGACGTGTGCCGAGCTTCATTCCCAGTGTCATGGCCTCGGCATTCTCCGGATTTGGAGATACCACCGTTGGGAAATCACCGTCAACCACCATCTGCTCCGGCACCACATGAATGTTTTGGAAGCCCCATGAGCGCAGAGCCTCGGGAATGATGACCCTTCCTGTGCCATGCATGGGCGAATATACTATGTTCAGGTCTTTGTGGCGGAGTATCACGTCTTGGTCTACCATGGCTTCCTTCACTGCCTGCAGATAGTCCCAGTCCATCTCACCACCTATTATCTCTATGAGTTCCTTGTTGCCCTCAAACTTCACATCGTCAATAGTAACCTTGTTCACCTCGTCGATGATGCCTTTGTCATGTGGTGCAAGCACCTGTGCTCCATCTTCCCAGTAAGCCTTGTATCCATTATACTCCTTGGGGTTGTGAGATGCCGTGACGTTCACTCCAGCCTGACATCCGAGCTGTCTGATGGCGAAGGATATTTCCGGTGTCGGTCTCAGACTTTCAAAGAGGTATACCTTTATCCCGTTTGCCGAGAAGATGTCTGCCACTGTCTCAGCAAACATTCGTCCGTTGTTGCGGCAGTCGTGGCCAACCACCACGCTCAGGTCGTTTCTTCCCGGAAAAGCCTTGAGTATGTAGTTTGCAAAGCCTTGTGTTGCCATGCCTACGATATACTTGTTCATGCGGTTGGTACCTGCACCCATGATGCCCCTGAGTCCTCCTGTTCCGAACTCCAGGTTCCTATAGAAAGCATCAATGAGTTCTGTCTTATCATCGTTTTCCAACATTGCCTTCACTGCATTCTGCGTGTCTTCATCGAAAGCCGGTGTCAGCCATTGCTTAGCCCTTGCTTCACACTGGGCTATAAGTTCTGTGTTTGTACTCATATCTTTACGTTTTTAGTATTAAATTCTTTATCCTTACAAAGATATGAATTATTTTCCTAAGTCCACAAAAAAAGCCCTCTGTTTTTTATTCAGAGAGCTTTTTTGTGTTTATTCGGGTCTGTTGAAGCTTACCTGTCCAAATAGGGTTTGTCATAGTTTCACTTTCTTTTTCACCCCTTGACTTTCATTGCTCATGCGGTCGAGTGCCGTCACCACATACACATAGCGTGTCTTTCCATCGGCATAGGGCAGCTTGCAATATGTCTGGTTGGTTATAGTCTGTATCTTCGATGCATCATTGAGGTTTATATGCTCGTTGGCAGCAAAGCGATAGACCACATACTTATGAGCCACATCGTCCCAGCGCTTGCCTTTGGGGGCTTTCCAGAAGAGCATGTAGCCATCGCTCGTCCATACGGGCTTCACCTTCTTGGGCTTTGATGGTGCCTTGTCGTCAATAAAGGGCATCAGAGGCTGCAGCGCCGGAGTGTTCCAGTATTTTGTTCTCATCAACGTGCCATAGTTTCCCACATTGTCTACCGCAGCCTTGGCGTACCACAGCACCGTGCCGTTGATGTTTGGCAGCTGGTCGTGCAGCCTTCTCTTGGCTGCGAGCTGGTGTGAGTTTGGATTTGCCGGGTCTTTGTGCTTCACCGTGCGCTCCACGTCTTCGCCGATATACAACGGTCTGCCGGCAGCGTGTTTGTTCCACCAGTTCATCAGCTCGGCATAGTCGGCTGCTTTGTTGCCAATCTCCCAATAGAGCTGCGGCACACAGTAGTCTATCCATCCGTTGTTCACCCATTTGAGCACATCGGCATACAGGTCGTCATAGTTCTGCAGTCCCGAGGTGCGGCTGCCAACCTCTGGTGCCGACCGCTGGTTTCGGTATATTCCGAATGGCGATACGCCGAACTTCACCCATGGCTTCACGCTGTGTACGGAGTCGGAAAGCTGCTTTACAAACAGGTCTACGTTATATCTCCGCCAGTCACCTATGTCATGTATGCCATTGCTGAAAGCTCTGAACTCTCTTGCATCTGGTATGGTTTTTCCTGCCACGGGATACGGATAGAAGTAGTCGTCAATATGCAGCCCGTCTACGTCATAGCGTCTCACTATGTCGGCAGCCACCTTACATATATATTCACGGTTTTCCTGAAGTGCGGGGTTGAGTACATAGAGCCCGTCATATTCAAACACTCTCTCCGGATGAAGCACAGCTATGTGGTTGCCTGCGAGCTTGTTGGTGTTCTTGGTCTTGGCTCTGTAGGGATTGATCCATGCGTGGAGCTCCATGCCACGGCTGTGACACTGTTCTATCATCCATTGCAACGGTTCCCAATAAGGGCTCGGGGCTTTTCCTTGCTCACCCGTCAGGAACTTGCTCCATGGCTCATAGGGGCTCTGATAGAGTGCGTCGCACTCGGGTCTCACCTGAAAGATAATAGCATTGACACCATCTTTTCGCAACTCATCGAGTTGATAAGCCAAGGTCTGTTGCATGGCTTGTGTCGACATGCCTTGGAACTGTCCGTTCACACACTGTATCCATGCTCCCCTAAACTCACGCTTTGGTGGTGTGGCAAATGCTGCGGTAGCAAGCAAAAGCAATGCGGGCAGCACTGCCCGCTTAATCATGTCTGTCGATTTTCCGTAATATGATTTGTGTTTCATCATTCTCAACGTTTACTTGGTCTTGGTCTGTTGGCGGCTTTCTTGAGCGCTGTACGGTGAAAGCGACGCTCAGCCTCCAGTATATCATACACCCTTGTTGCAGGCAACACGGTCTGGAACTTCTGGTGATACTCTCTTTCTATCTTCTTCATCTCTATCTCGAGATTGTCTCTCTTGAGTATCACGCTCTTGCAAGCGGCATCGCTCTTTGGTGGAGTCTTCATGAGCTGGTGCTTCTCGCGGTGCAGTTCGTGCTGTTTCCTTTTCATCTCGTCGAAAAGAGGAAAGAACTTGTCGGCTTCACTCTTCGTGAGCTTCGCCTCCTGTATTATATAGTTATGCATCTCAGCCTTGAACTTGCTGGGATTGAACCTGCCTTGTGCCATTCCCGCCAAAACGCTTATGGCGAGCATTGCTGTCAGGGTGAGTAGTCTTACCTTCATGGCTTATTGTTTTTTTATTTTATGTCGTGCCAATAGTCTTGTCAGAGGTCTGCAAGAAGCGAATACATCTCATCGGAGTCTATCATCATATAATCGGCTGTCTGGTCAAAGGCATCACCCTTCGACTGCGAGCTTTCCGTGGCAGCGAGAGATGCCGCACCGTCCTCCTTACTCTGACGCTGATAAGAGTAGAAGCCCGAAAAGAGTATCACTCCCACAAACGACGCAGCCACCGCCCACAGCGCACGTCTGCCGCCGAGCGTCCTTATCCGCGCCTTGGGTTGTTCCTCGGGCAAAGAGCTCATGATATCTGCCGTAAGCTTGTCAAAATAGCCGTCGGGCACCCTGAACGGACGCCTGTTGCCAAACTGTTGTCTAAGCTGCTCATCGAGTTCCATATCTATATTCCTTTTTCTATTATAGACGCATTGCGGCGGTAATGGTTTAATATTTATTGATTTTTCTTCACATAGTCGGTTATTTTCTTCACTGCTATGTGGTAGGAAGCCTTCAATGCGCCTTCGGAGGTGTTGAGAATCTTGCTCATCTCTGAATATTTCACCTCATCGTAGTAGCGCATGGTGAACACAGTGCGCTGGACATCGGGAAGAGTGGCTATGGCTTCCTGAAGCAGTGCCTGACTGCGGTCGCCATCGAAATACTCATCAGCCATGAGACGGTTGGCAACGCTGAGGTCGGCATCAGCACTTTTCTTGTCGGAAGCATTACGACGCAGTAAGTCAAGCGACTCATTCACGGCTATGCGATAGAGCCATGTATAGAGCCGCGACTTTCCCTGAAAGTCTCCTATACTCTTCCATGCCTTCAGGAAAGTGTTCTGAAGCACATCGTTGGCATCGTCGTGAGTCAGCACCATACTACGAATCTTCCAATAAAGCTGCTCGCTATATTGGTTTACGACAACAGAGAAAGCCGCCCTGCGACTCTCTTCCTTAGACAGTTGCTTGAGAAGTGTCTGTTCTTGAGCTTCGGTAAGCAAAATTCCAATCGTTGCAGCAGGTCATCGCCACCTGCCTGATACTCCACTTACTACTTTATTGAAACCTTGCGGACAACCTTGCCCACCTTTATTATATAGCAACCTTTCGAGAGGTTAAGGTCGTAGGTCTTGTCATTGCCCTCAACCTTGAAACTCATTATCCGCACTCCAGCCACATTGTAAACCTGGAGCTGCTGACCATTGGCACCTGTCACACGGATGGTGGACTGGTTCACAGAGATGAACACTCCCTGAAAGTCCTGCTCTATAATCTCCACAGCAGCACTCGCCGTCTCCACCAACGGTACAGCGAAAGCCATTGCGGCAGCCAAAATGATTGTAAATATCCTCTTGTTCATACGCGTACTTATATATTATCCTATGCCGCAAAGTTAACGTTTCTTTGTTATATAAAGACAAAAAGCAACGGACTTTCATCCTCTTTTACATAATTTTAACATTTAGCGGAAGCCTCGCTGAATAGCTACGAAGCCTCATATTGCATCCATTTATTCACAGGATAATGTCAAGACCTTCAACTAAACCGTCTAAAACTTTAAAATCTGACATTTCTCGAGCTGCATATATATACAGCTGAAAATGCATGTTTTTCTTCAAAAACCGCCTTTGTAACTTCCTGACAATCAAGTCATTGAATAAGGCATTTCAAAAGAGCCTCTTTTAGCGTGCAAAAGAGCCTCTTTTGGAAGGTAAAAGAGCCTCTTTCGCAACACGAAAGTGGCACTTTCATTTTACGAGTGTGCGAAAAACTGAATACAAGAGAGCAAACCGCATAATTATGCATCGCCAACCTTCACATTTGACATACGAAAACACTCCCACGTTCGTAACACCACAGGATTTCAAATCATACAACAAAGGGTGCTTAAAGGTACCGCAGCCCCCCCTGTGTAAGCGAGGGCGATAAAGCTTGCTTGAATTGCCGAGCGTGGGGAAAGCAAAAATAGTATAACTATAGTTTTTCAAAATTTTTCTCGTTAAAATGAGTGACGAATTAAAAAAAGATGTACCTTTGTAACCGACCAAGCCAGTCGCACAGTGGCAGGGCGGGTCTAAATTAACATCGATGGAAACCAGAAGCCAACGATGCCGTTTGTTGGGCAGGCTGATGGAAAGGCGTTTACGAAACGTTATCATTCTGTGACTTCAAACTTCGCAACTTTGAATCCAAACACAGAGATAATGCAACGGTATGCGTCTGCGTGGGTGGATTGTATCCCGGTTGTAGCTATATAATAGTGTATAGCCGACAACTAACAATATAATCACATGGCGTGGGCTGGCTGCGTTGCTTATCCTTGTTTGGGGGCAATGCGAAGGCCTGAAGTCAGGGATGGGCGAAAAGTAGAAACTCCCATGCCTTTTTTGTTTCCAAACTAAAACCTAATATTAATGCTGAATTTGGGAGTTAAGGAGGCAGACTGATAAAAAAATATAATTATGAGAAAAATTGTTATTGCTCTCATGTTGAGTTTGTGCACTACAATGTTTGTAAAAGCGCAGGTTACTGCTGCTGAGCCTGAGTTCTCAGAAGAGACGTTGTTACTAACATCTGACTCAGAAGGTGTTGTCCTAAAAAGAGAAAATGGGTATATCAAGACAAAAGCAGGCGCAAGCCTCTATTTGACCGGTATTGGAAAGATAAAATCGCGTTTGACACTTGATGGTAGCAGGTCTGTGAACCACATCAAGGCTAAGAGATCTGCTCGTTTTATCCTTAAAGCAAAAGACAACACAACGGATCCAAATTCATTTATTAACATCTTTAAATTTGAAATTTACAAAAATAAGGAACGTCGATACCAACTGGCTGAAGTTGGAACACTATCAGCCAGTAAAACAAGCAATTTAGCAAGTATAGAATTTAAGGCAAAGAAGTATGGAGAGTCTTCGTATTTAATCCAGCTTGAAGATTTAGAGCCTGGCGAATACGGCATTATAATTGGTGACCCCAATACAGAAAATACCAAGAACGGCATGAAGGTTACAACGTTTACGGTAGAATAAAAGAGTATCCCCGCCTCTGGCAAAGAACAGACAGCCAAGGGCGGGGATTACGGTATTAAAGGATTTTAGTTATTTATCCAACTTTATTGTTTCTGACTTGGAGATTATTCCTAATAATCAACCCGCCAACTATCTTTTTTTATATTAATAGCTATTTTCCGTGGGATGGTATCAAGATATCATGGATGCGGGTTCCTTAATTTGCTCAGATTACTTGCGGCAGATTTTTTCTGCATCAGCAGCTTAATTCCATCTGCCGCTCATCGCCCGTATTGAGCCTTGAGACAACGTGTAATCGTACACAAGCCCAGCAGCTTCGACAATAAACAAGAGACTGTCATAGTCTATGATATGACTAAGCTAATTAACAAACCCACCAAAAATTCTTCATTCCGATTTAAGTTTCTCTCTGAAAAAACGTGTCTTTGTGGTCATCACCTCACTCGTGCGCAACCTTGAATTTGCCAAGTATCAGGATTTCTATCTTGATGTATTCGGCATCTACTACGATATAACAACGACAAATCAAAACAAGACAATCATGGGAGTGAAAATCAGTTCCACCGCTGGATATATGTATACGGATATGTGGGTGATGGCAAGCATCATACAGTTGGGAACTTTCAGTTTCTGCCGACGTTTTCTCAACCAGCATAATGACCCATGCGGACGGCTGTTTGACCAAATGACTCAGGCAGTTCGTTCCGGACAATCAAATATAGCCGAAGGAGTGTCACGTCACCAGACCTCGATAGAGACAGAAATGAGGTTGGTGGATGTGGCGCGTGCCAGCATCAATGAGTTAGGTAACGATTATTCCTTCATACTCATGGCAAACAAGCAAGTGGCATGGCGAAACAACGGCCCCAACGCTATTGCGCTCAGGGCATTGAAGCCCGATGCCCCGCACTATGGCGAAGATGTCATGCACGACATGATGGAACATGTACTTATGCAGAAAGAACGTTATTAACGACTGTAACGACAGAGAAGAAAATGGCTGAAAAGAACATCTACCTGATAAAGAAGGACGATGTTCATGCTAACCGTTCGACACCTACAAGAACCGCAAATATAGTATAAGGTGTGAGGCAGGGATAGGCAACATGTTTTTTTTGACTTACAATGTTTGCATGGTTCAAAAAAAAAGTTTACTTTTGCAAACGTGAATGAATTGTCAAGACATATAGAGATTCTGTTGCTGAGCAACGACTGCGTGGTGGTGCCGGGGCTGGGAGGCTTTGTGGCTCACCATGTTGATGCCCGCTATGACGATGGCGATGGGCTGTTCCTGCCGCCGTTGCGCACTCTTGGCTTCAATCCACAGCTCACCATGAACGACTCGCTGCTCGTACAGTCATACATGGAGTCCTACGACATGAGCTATCCCGAGGCTCTCCGACGCATCCAGCACGATGTAGAGGAGCTGCGTGAGACCCTCAGCAATAACGGAAGCTATGAACTGACAGACATAGGAAAGCTGTATGTCACCGACGAAGGCAAGACAGCCTTCACCCCATGCGAGGCAGGCATACTCACTCCCCTCCTCTATGGATTGAGCAGCTTTGACATAGCCCCCATAAAAACAAGGAAACTGGCAAAAGAGAAAGCTGCGGCGTCACATGCCGACGTTTCGGCAAGCAAGGCCCGCATCATTGCCATCACCGACGACAGCCACACAGGGCAGAAGATGCTGAGCATCAGTATCAATGCGTTGCGCAATACCGCCGTGGCAGCTGTGGTCGTGGCACTGTTCTTCTTCGTGGCATCGCCACTGAGCAATAACCCCACCCTACTTCAGGCCAGCCATGTGAAGAGCAGCATATCCTTCGATGCCATTGAAAACATGGCGAACAGCCTGAAGCCCGCGAAGGAATTATACAAGAAGGCAACCGCCAAGTCGCCGTCACAGAAAAAACAAATACAGAGAAAGGCCATCACCCCTTCCGCACCTACAAGCTACTGGGCATTGGTGCTTTGCTCCCATGTATCGGAAAGCAACGCCCAATGGTTTGCACAAGAGCTGAAGAAAGAAGGTATAGCTACTGAGGTGACATGCAACAACGCCGGTAGCGCAAAGGTTCTCTATGGCCGCTTCGCAACGAAAGATGAAGCACAAAACACACTGCACGCCATGCAAGGCAACAAGCATTTCAAGCAGGCATGGGCTCTGGAAGTAAACAATAGCGACAAACAATGAAAAGAGTACGGTGCCCGAAATGCGACCACTTCATCACCTTTGATGAAACAAAATATCAACAAGGACAAACACTCATCTTCACCTGCCCGGAGTGCAACAAACAGTTTGGGGTGAGGATGGGACAGTCAAGGCTTTTTGCAAAAGACCAGAAAGCCGGAAGCCAGACAACGGAAGACTCACAAATCACCGCCGGCAACGACAAACCAGTGGGATGGCTCATAGTGATAGAAAACGTGTTCCACTACAAGCAAGTCATTCCACTCACTATGGGCGACAACATCATTGGACGCTACCAGAAAGGAAACAACATAAACTGTCCCATTGAGACAGTAGACCCCAGCGTTGACATGACCCACTGCGTGATAACCGTGAGCCGTGACAAGAAAGGGAACCTCAAATACATACTGCGCGACGGTCCGAGTTACACAGGCACCTTTGTAGACAACGAAATTCTCGGAGATCGCGAACGGCGCGTCATAGACCACGGCACACTCTTCACCATAGGAGCCACGAGCATCATCCTCAAAACTCACGATGACGACTGAAAGAAGAAAAAACTGACATTTTCACACCATTAGCAAATGTCAAAAGTTCATTTTCACATAATTATACAGAAAAACATTGTTTTCTGAAAGTTTATTGCTACCTTTGCAGGAAATTATAACACGCCTCATGCAAAGGAATACAAGAAAAGGGAAAATGACACCGACAGCAATTCTACTCCTGCACTGCCAAGACCAGCCAGGCATCATATCAGAGATAACAAAGTTCATAACCGATAACAAGGGAAACATAGTATACCTTGACCAATATGTGGACCATGAGGACGGAATGTTCTTCATGCGTATAGAGTGGGAACTCGACACATTCATGATTCCCCGCGAGAAAATAAACGAATACATTCAGACCCTCTATGCACAGAGATACGAGCTCACCTCAAAGCTCTATTTCAGCGACGAGCGTCCACGCATGGCTATCTTCGTTTCGAAAATGAGCCATTGCCTGTATGACCTGCTGGCACGCTGGAAAGCCGGAGAGTTCAACTGCGACATACCATGTATCGTAAGCAACCACGAAGACCTACGCTATGTGGCAGACCAGTTTGGCATTCCCTATCATGTGTGGAGCATAAAGAAAGACCACTCCAACAAAGCCGAGGTGGAACAGGCAGAGATGGCACTGCTCAAGGAACACCGCATAACATTCATAGTGCTGGCTCGCTACATGCAGATTATCTCTGACGACATGATAGCACAATATCCCCACCACATCATAAACATCCACCACTCGTTCCTGCCCGCATTCATTGGTGCCAAGCCATATCACCAGGCATGGGAGAGAGGTGTGAAAATCATTGGAGCCACAAGCCACTATGTCACCGCCGAGCTCGATGCCGGACCAATCATAGAGCAAGACGTGGCACGAATAACCCACAAAGACACGCCCGAGAGCCTCGTGCTCAAAGGCAAAGACCTTGAGAAGATAGTGCTCTCGAGAGCCGTTTCCAAGCATATCGAGCGTAAGATACTCACCTACAAGAACAAAACCATCATCTTCAGCTGACAACTGAGATACACTCCGTGAGGCAGAGAACGGTATATTGAATGTCATTTTCACTTATCCTGACTTCAATCTCGATATTTTTGTATATATTTGCACCTATATAATATAATAAGGTGTACGCTCCATAACAACAACAAAGAATACATAGCACCATAGAATGCAAATAGCAATAGTTAAATACAATGCCGGAAACATCTACTCTGTAGTCAATGCCATCAGACGACTGGGAGCAGAACCACTGCTCACCGACGACAGGGAACAGCTGATGAAGGCTGACAGGGTGATTTTCCCAGGACAGGGAGAAGCCAGCAACTGCATGAGGTATCTGCGTCAGCACTCACTCGACAAGCTGATAAAAGACCTCAGACAACCGGTGCTGGGCATCTGCGTGGGACAACAGCTGCTGTGCCGTCACTCTGAAGAAGGCGACACCGATTGTATCGGAGTATTTGACACCGACGTGAAACGCTTCCAGCCAATTCGCCACGAAGACAAAGTGCCTGCCATGGGATGGAACAACATCACCAACACGTCGTCACCACTGTTCAAAAACCTCGGCGACGATGCCTTCGTATACTTCGTTCACAGCTACTATGTGCCCCTATGCGAAGACACCATTGCTGAAGCCAACTACATAGAACACTATTCGGCGGCACTCAACAGAGACAACTTCTACGCCTGCCAGTTCCACCCGGAGAAGAGCGGAGCCGTAGGTGAAACAATACTAAGAAACTTCCTGGAACTGGAATACTGAGAACAACCATGAACATAGAACTGATTCCAGCCATTGACCTCATAGACGGCAAATGCGTGAGGCTCACTAAAGGCGACTACACACAGAAAACAATATACAACGAAGACCCGGTGGCACAGGCAAGAGAGTTTGAGCGGCTGGGATTTCGTAGACTGCATGTAGTAGACCTCGACGGTGCCAAGTCGAAACACATTGTCAACGACCAAGTTCTCAAAGCCATAACAACTGCCACCAATCTCATAGTAGACTTCGGAGGAGGCATAAAGACAGAGGAAGACATTGAGAAAGCCTTTGCGGCAGGAGCCCACATGGTGACAGTGGGAAGCATAGCCGTGACCGAGCCCGAGCTCTTCATGACATGGCTTGACAAATACGGTGCCGACAGACTGATACTTGGTGCCGATGTGAGAAATGGGAAAATAAGCATCAACGGATGGAAAGAAGATTCCGAGGAAGGACTTCTCCCGTTTCTGAAGAGATATGTAGACAGAGGAGTGAAAAACGTGCTGTGCACCGAGATAAGCAAAGACGGGACACTCGCAGGCCCAGCCATTGAGCTGTACAAGACCATCATGAGTGAATTTCCCGACATGCATCTCATAGCAAGTGGTGGTGTGTCGGCTACGGAAGACATAAAGAACCTTGAAAACGAAGGCATACCGGCAGTGGTTTTCGGCAAAGCCTACTATGAGGGACGCATAGACACCGCCCGCCTGCTGATGCCGAGCCATGGTCTGGCAAAAAGAATAATACCCTGTCTTGACGTGAAAGACGGAGAGACGGTAAAAGGGACAAACTTCGTCAACCTCAGAAGTGCCGGTGATCCTGTGGAACTGGGAAAGGCATATAGCAGAGCCGGTGCCGACGAGCTGGTGTTTCTCGACATCACAGCCTCGTATGAGCGCAGAAAGACTTTTACTGACATGGTGGAGCGCGTGGCAAGAGAAGTTAACATCCCTTTCACCGTAGGTGGAGGAATTAACGAACTGAGCGACGTGGAGCGCATGCTACATGCCGGAGCCGACAAGGTAAGCATAAACAGTGCTGCTCTGAGACGTCCTGAACTAATCGACGAGATAACGAGCCACTTTGGTTCGCAAGTGTGCGTTGTTGCCATAGATGCCCGACTCGACGAAGACGGGTGGAACTGCTATGTGAAAGGCGGAAGGGAACGCACCCAACGTGGACTTTTCGAATGGGCAGAGGAGGCTGCCCAACGCGGAGCCGGAGAGATACTCTTCACATCGATGAACCACGACGGTGTGAAGCAAGGTTTCGCCAACGAAGCCCTCGCCACACTGGCTGAACGTCTTCCCATACCTATTATCGCCAGCGGAGGAGCAGGAAAGATGGAAGATTTCCGCGATGCGTTCACCATTGGAAGAGCTGATGCCGCCCTGGCAGCCAGCGTGTTCCACTTCGGAGAGATTGGTATTCCCGAACTGAAGAGTTATTTAAGAAAAGAAGGTATAAGAGTAAGAATATAGTAAAATGGAAATAGACTTCAACAAGATGGACGGGCTTGTGCCAGCCATCATTCAAGATGCGAAGACAAAAAACGTGTTGATGCTTGGCTTCATGAACAAAGAGGCATACGACAAGACCGTCAGCACGGGAAAGGTGACATTCTGGAGCCGCACACGCAACCAGCTATGGACCAAGGGAGAGACATCGGGCAATTATCTCAACCTCGTAAGCATAAAGAACGACTGCGACAACGACACTCTGCTCGTAAAAGTCAACCCCGTAGGTCCGACATGTCACACTGGAACAGACACATGCTGGGGAGAAGACAACATCGACTCACCGCTGAACTTCCTCTCCGAGCTGCAAGACTTCATAGAGAAGCGCCATGAGGAAATGCCGGAAAACTCATATACCACCAGTCTGTTTCGCAAAGGCATAAACAAGATAGCACAGAAAGTGGGAGAGGAAGCACTGGAAACTGTCATTGAAGCCACCAACGGTACCAATGAGCAACTCATTTATGAGGCTTCCGACATGTTCTATCACCTCATTGTGATGCTCACAAGCAAAGGACTGAGAATAGAAGATGTGGCTAACGAGCTCAGAAAACGCCATGACCCCGAATGGGACAAAGCCCGCCGGACAATGAAAAGCAAGCAGTAAAGTAACAGTAACGACAAAAATATAGTTGCAATGCTCATAAACTATAAGAACGTCAACATTTATCAAGACGAGAAACTAATACTCAAGGACGTGACCTTCACAGCCGATGAAGGACAGTTTATATATCTCATCGGCAGGGTGGGCTCAGGAAAGAGCTCACTGCTGAAAACCATCTACTGTGAGCTTGACATCGACAAGAGCGATGCCGAACAAGCAGAAGTGCTGGGAGTAAGCCTACTGCCCATAAAGAGGAGCAAAGTGCCGGCACTGCGCAAGCAGATGGGTATAATCTTTCAGGATTTCCAACTGCTGCACGACAGAACGGTGCTCAAGAACCTGAAGTTCGTGCTCAAAGCCACAGGATGGAAGAAAAAGTCGGAAATCAACGAGCGAATAGATGAGGTGCTCACACTTGTCGGCATGGCAGACAAGAAAGACAAACTGCCACACGAGCTCTCAGGTGGCGAGCAGCAGCGCATAGCCATAGCACGCGCACTGCTTAACAAACCAAAGATTATCATCGCCGACGAGCCTACCGGCAACCTTGACCCCGAAACGGCAGCAGCCATTGTAACCCTTCTGCAGAAAATATGCCATGAAGGAACGGCAGTGGTGATGTCTACCCACAACGTGCATCTGCTCCAGCAGTTCCCTGGAATAGTATACAGGTGCAAGGAAGGTGTCATAAGCAACGTAACCGATGAGTTCCACGACGCAGAGCTCCTCAAGGAACTGGAATCGGAGGCGCAAGACGAAAACACAACAGCTACAGAAGACACAACAGAAAACGAACAATAAAAAACAACACTCAAATAGATACAGCTATGAAAGTAATGAAATTCGGAGGAACATCCGTAGGCAGTCCCGAACGGATGAAAAACGTTTCCTCACTGGTAACAAAGTCGGGAGAACCCACATTCGTAGTGCTCTCTGCCATGAGTGGCACAACAAACACTCTATTGGAAATCTCTGACTATCTCTATAAGAAGAACCCGGAAGGAGCCAATGAGGTGATAAACAACCTTGAAAGGAAATATCTGGGTTATCTTGACGAGCTCTATTCCACCAACGAGTATAAAGAGAAGACCCGTCAGTTTCTCGAAGACGAGTTCAACTACCTCCGCACATTCACGAAAGATCTCTTCACCAGCTTTGAAGAAAAGAGCATCGTGGCTCAGGGCGAGATTATCTCTACCAACATGGTGGTGAACTATCTGCAGGAACAAGGCATAAAGGCAGTGTTGCTGTCGGCACTTGACTTCATGCGTACCGACAAGAACGCCGAACCCGACCCACAGTATATCAAAGAGAAACTCGTTGCCCTGATGGCAGAAAACGAAGGCAACCAGATTTACATCACTCAAGGCTTCATCTGCAGAAATGCCTACGGAGAGGTTGACAACCTGCAACGCGGAGGCAGCGACTATACCGCATCTCTCGTAGGAGCAGCCCTCGGTGTGGAGGAGATACAGATATGGACCGACATTGACGGTATGCACAACAACGATCCCCGTATAGTTGACAAGACCGAAGCCGTGAGACAGCTGAATTTCGAGGAAGCTGCCGAGTTGGCATATTTCGGTGCAAAAATCCTGCACCCCACATGTGTTCAGCCTGCCAAATATGCCGGCATACCCGTGAGACTGAAAAACACCATGGAGCCCGAAGCCGAAGGTACTATCATCGACAACGTGCTCGTGAGAGGAAAAATAAAGGCCGTGGCAGCAAAAGACAACATCACTGCCATAAAGATAAAGTCAAGCCGTATGCTTCTCGCCACAGGCTTCCTGCGCAAGGTATTTGAGATATTCGAAAGCTACCAGACACCTATTGACATGATAGCCACCAGCGAAGTGGGAGTGTCGGTAAGCATTGACAACGACACCCATCTCAACGAAATCGTAGACGAACTGAAGAAGTATGGAACGGTCACTGTCGATGCCGATATGTGCATCATCTGTGTGGTGGGCGACCTTGACTGGAGCAACCTCGGATTTGAGACCCTAGCACTCGAAGCCATGAAAAACATCCCCGTAAGGATGATCAGCTATGGCGGAAGCAACTACAACATCTCATTCCTCATCAAGGAGATGGACAAGAAACGTGCCCTGCAGTCACTCAGCGCAGAATTGTTCAACAAGGAATAAATCCCTAAATTTCCTCAGCAACCCAGTCTACACTTTCCAATAAATAAGCAACACATAAACAATACATAAGACGATGAAAGGAACATTCCCAATCGAGAAATTCCAAACGCTGCAGACTCCGTTCTACTACTACGACACGGAGCTGCTGCGCAAAACACTCCGCACGATACAAGAAGAAGCTGGCAGACACAAGAACTTCGTTGTGCACTACGCCATCAAAGCCAATGCCAACCCCAAAATTCTAAACATCATCTGCCAGTCAGGGCTCGGAGCTGACTGCGTAAGCGGAGGAGAAATACGCCGCTGCATAGAAGCAGGCTTCGCTCCCTCAAAGATAGTGTATGCCGGTGTAGGAAAAAGCGACTGGGAAATAAACCTTGGTCTTGACAGAGACATATTTTGTTTCAATGTGGAAAGTATTGCTGAATTGGAGGTAATAGACTCTCTGGCTGAGAAGAAGGGAAAGGTTGCATCTGTATGCTTCAGAATAAATCCCGACGTTGGGGCACATACACATGCCAAAATCACCACCGGACTTGCCGAAAACAAATTCGGCATTGCAATGTCGGAAATGGAAAACGCCATTGAAAAGGCATCGCAGATGAAAAACGTAAGGTTCGTGGGATTACATTTCCATATTGGCTCGCAGATACTCAACATGGACGATTTTGCAGCTCTGTGCAACCGCATAAACGACCTTCAGGACAAACTTGAGAAGAAACATATAAAGATTGAGAACATAAACGTGGGAGGAGGACTGGGCATAGATTACCAACATCCCAACCGTATGCCCATACCCGACTTCAAAGAGTTCTTCAGCACTTATGCACGCCACCTCAAGCTCCGCGAAGGTCAGAAGCTGCACTTTGAGCTCGGACGTTCCGTGGTGGCACAGATGGGAACGCTCATCACCCGCACGCTTTACATAAAGCAAGGCACTGCCAAGCAGTTCCTCATAGTTGACGCTGGTATGACCGACCTCATACGTCCCGCACTCTATCAGGCTTACCACAAGATTGAAAACATCTCAAGCGAAGAACCTGCAGAGACCTATGACGTAGTGGGTCCCATCTGTGAGTCAAGCGATGTTTTTGCAAAAAGCATCGACCTGAACAAAGCACACAGGGGCGATCTCATTGCCATGCGCTCTGCCGGAGCCTACGGTGAGATAATGGCAAGCCAATACAACTGCAGGGAGTTGCCAAAAGGCTATATCACAGAAGAGCTTTAGTCTCGAAACACAAGACACTGGCTTTGATCAGAATAATCTGCATCGAGCCTCATCTAAAGAATGATATTGAACATGATGGAAACCGTTGTTTTCAACAATATAACCATTATAGTAAGTGTTACCGTTGTCGTCTTGGCAATGGTAACGCCGTTTATCAACGGCTTTTTCAGAAAGCCCAAAAGCTTGTTGGCATCCACGGATTATGCCAACGACCAACAAAAGGCTACGCTACCACCGGTAAGCATCATTCTCACTCCAAACGAGAATGCTTACGAACTGGAGCAGAACCTTCCCATGTTTCTTAATCAAGACTACCCCGCTCCCTTCCAGATGATTGTGGTCACATGGAAAGGAGACTCCGAAACCGACGATGTACTGAAGCGATATGAGGGCAACAGCCATCTCTACACCACCTATATCCCAGATTCGTCGCGTTACATGAGCAGAAAGAAACTTGCCATAACACTCGGCATAAAAGCTGCCAAGACGCAGTGGGTGATGCTAACCGATATCACCTGCACACCGGCATCTGACCAATGGCTTCAGACCATGGCGAGCCACTGCTCCGACAACATAGACATCGTAGCCGGATACACAGCATACGACAATGCCACCAGCGACTACAAGCGCTTTGAACGCCTGCACACGGAGATGTATCTCATAAGAGAATACCTCAAGACTACACCCTATCGCCACAACGGCAACAATCTCATGTTCCGCAAGGACATGTTCATCAACGGCGACGGCTATAGAGGCAACCTGAAATACCTGCGTGGCGAATATGACTTCATAGTAAACAAATATGCAAACAGTTCCAACACCACTCTCGTGCTGACACCACAGAGCTGGATGATTGAGCAACAGCCATCGGCAAAGACTTGGAAAAACAAGCATCTATTCTACCTTGAAAACAGAAAAGCCATGGAACGCTCATCAAGACACAGAACACTGTTCAATATCGACCAGATTGCACTACACACAACAATGACAGCCATAATAGCAGCACTCGTCTACTCCATCTTCACACAACAATGGATTGTCGCCATAGCTGCCGGTGTGGCTTTCATCATTACTGCCATTGCAAGGACGATAATAGGATATAAAGCCTTGAAAATGTTTCAAGAAGATATCAGCCCGATAAAAGTCTTTCCTTTTGACATTGCCATCCTGTGGCACAACATAGGGTACACCATCAAGCATGCAACAGCACAAAAGACCGACTTCATCAGCCATAAGATATAAAGATGAAAACACTCCATTACATCTCAGAAACAAAAGAAAACGACCTCAGAACAACGCATGTGAGAACGCTGTGCGAGGCTTTAAGTGAGCATGTTCAGGCATTGATTGTCACAGACAAAACCCTGAAGACACTGGGACGCGACGACAGGTTTGACATTGTTCACATACACTCATGCTGGGACATAAACTCCACCCGACTGATTGCCGGCATGAAAGAAAAAGGTATGGCTGTGGTTTTGTCGCCCCATGGTGACCTCGATGCCTTCACCATGCAGCACGAGCAACAGATAACCAAGCAAGGCAAACGACTGCTCTATCAACAGAAAGCCGTGGAGATTGCCGACGCACTGATAGCCATGACAATGCGTGAGAAGGAAAGCCTGCAACAGTTGGGATGGAACAACAATATAGATGTGGTCAAAGCCAGCATCCTCGACAGCACCATGAGCCACCGTCAGATGGCCGAAGAGACCTTAGCTGTATACAGGAAAGTCATTGACACCCGCTATCGCCTGCTCATGACAGACCAAGAGAAACAAGCCATTTGCTGTCTTCTCAGAACTGGCATAGCACGAGATGACTACCAGCAGACTCTCACCAAGGAAGAACACACACTCGTGACATCACTCAATGACACGCAATGGCAACGCATCATGCTATATGCCGACGATGAAGGAATAAGGGATATTATAGACCTGTCCACATACATGAACGACATAGAAGCCCCGGACATCAATGCTGCCGCCATTGCAAGATACCCGAAGAAACACAAGAAAGACACACAGCCACTGAAGCGGTTGCTTCCCAAGGGCAAAGCCACCACCCTGCTCCACGACTCAAGCGCCACCCTGCAACAACTGGTTGCAATGCTTATCGACGCTAAGAAGCACATACAAAAGAACACTTTGACCATGAAGCAACTCTCGGAACTGTACATAGCTTTCCGATATGGCGACTACGACGAAGACGAGTTTGCAGAAACAAGCCGCAAGCTCAGTATCTACACCTTCACCAGCCGCATGCTCTCGGTGCTCCACAGCTTGCTCATGCTCGGAGAAGGCTTCATGCCCATGCCGCCGAAGAGCGACAGCACCACGCAAAACATCATGACAAAAATTCTCTGACAACTATCACATAAAACGAGAAAAGCCAAATGCAAACGTCATAAGTTTGCATTTGGCTTTTCTCGTTTTATTTATACATGTACCCTTTCGTCAGAATGGCAGGTCGTCATTACTGTCGCCGTCCTGCGATGGAGGGAAGGGAGCCTGTGAGCCTCCAGCGGGAGCAGCTGTCTGAACGGGAGGCACGGGTGCTGCAGCAGGAATGGCACCGGCAGCAGCTGCTGCCACAGCATCCACACGCTGTACGTTCCATGCACGCACACTGTTGTACCAACGTCCCTGATACTCATGCGCATCAATGTCGAACGACACTATCAGCTCCTCGCCAGCCTGAATATTGAACTGGGCGAGCCTATCGGCACCGAACACATCAAACACCATTTTCTTGGGATATTGTTCATGAGTCTCTATGACATATGAACCAGCTTTCCACTCTCCGCGTGCCGAAACACCACTGCGTTCGGGCAACACGAGAATAATCTTTCCTGTTATTTCCATTATACGATTGCTATTTTAATAATTTAGTGTTTGCGAAATTACTAAAATAGTTCTAAATTCAGAAACTTTTACAGCTATTTTTTGCCTAACACATGGCTTTTTTGTATTTTTGTGCGTCAATAAGACTATAGCATAAACGTATTAAACAAACTTAATTATAGAGACCCATGAGATTTATCATTTCAAGCAGCACACTAAGCAACAGATTGCTGACACTCGCCAAAGTGATTAACAGCAAAAACTCGCTACCGATCCTAAACAGCTTCCTGTTTGAAGTACACGACAACCAACTCAACGTGACAGCATCCGACAGTGAAAACGTGATGAGAAGTGCCTTGCAGCTCGATACATGTGAGGGTGAAGGCAACTTCGCCGTTAACAGCCACACTATTATTGATGCAGTGAAGGAGTTGCCAGAACAGCCCTTGACCATCGATGTGAACTATGATGAATGGAAGATGTATATCACCTATCAGAACGGTTCATATAACTTTCCCATACAAAACCCCGACGAGTACCCCAAGGCACAGCCCATAAGCGATCAGGCAACAATTATAACCATGGAAGCCGGAATAATGCTGGACAATATCACCCGCTCTATCTTTGCCACAGCACAAGACGAGCTGCGCCCCGTGATGAACGGAATATATTTCGACCTCAATGCCGAATCACTGGCTATTGTTGCAAGCGATGGTCATAAGCTTGTAAGAAACAAGAATTTCGGCATCAAGAGCGACATGCCTACATCGTTCATCCTGCCAAAGAAGCCTGCCACGTTGCTCAAGAATGTTCTTGGTCATGATGAAGGAGACGTGGTATTGAAGTTCGACGAGCGCTCTGCCGAAATAAACTTTGCCGACGGCACTCTCACATGCCGCCTCATTGAAGGTCGCTATCCCAACTACAACAGCGTTATTCCACAAGACAATCCCAACCAGATAACCATTGACAGGAAATCGTTGCTGGGAGCACTGCGTCGTGTGTTGCCTTTCTCAAGCGACAGCTCACAACTCATACGCTTCCAGGTTGACAACGGCACCCTCACACTCACGGCTGAAGACATAGACTTTGCCACCAGTGCCAAGGAAAGCATCACATGCTCCTACGAGGGTACACCCATGAGCATTGGCTTCAAGGGTTCAAGCTTCGTAGAAATACTAAACAACCTTGACAGCGACGACGTAGTCATAGAGCTGGGCGACGCTTCACGAGCAGGTATCATCTCACCGAGTGTCATGCCTGAAAACGAAGAAGTGCTCATGCTCATCATGCCTATGCTGCTCAACGACTGATATTCCACAATACAGAACAATAGTTTATGAAACTAAACCTCACCAAGCCCCTTGTTGTTTTCGATTTGGAAACAACGGGGCTTGATATTGTTAGAGACAATATCATACAGATATCATATATTAAAATATGGCCCGATGGCAACGAAGAACGGAAGAGCATGTTTGTCAAACCAAGCAAGCCCATACCTCCTGAGGTTGTTGAGCTAACCCACATAACCAATGAGCAAGTGGCCGATGCCCCCACATTCAAGGAGATTGCCCCACAGCTCTGCCAGGATTTCAGCGGAAGCGACTTTGCCGGTTTCAATTCAAACCACTTCGACATTCCAATGCTCGCCGAAGAGTTCATAAGAGCGGGTGTAGACTTTGATTTCTCGAAAAGCCGCCTCATTGACGTACAGACCATATTCCACCGAATGGAGCCGAGAAACTTGGCTGCTGCCTACAAATTCTACACCGGACGGAAAATGAGCGATGACTTCCAGGCACACCTCGCCGATCAAGATGCCGAAGCGACCTATGCCGTATTGAAAGGACAACTCGACAGATATGCACCGGGAGTACAAGACGAAGACGACAAGGTGCTCCACAACGACATGGATGAGCTTGCATCATTATCCAAGCTCAACGACAATGTTGATTTTGCTGGACGAATAGTGTGGAAAGACAAGACCGACAGCAAGGGAAAGCCTATAATGGGTGCCGACGGGAAACCACAGAAACACGAAGTGTTCAACTTTGGGAAATACAAAGGCAAGCCTGTTGTTGATGTCATGCGCATGGACCAGGGCTACTACGGATGGATAATGAACGGTGACTTCAGCAGCAATACCAAGCAAGTGCTCACACGAATACGTCTGCGTGAGCTCAGCAGGCAGAAACAATAACAAAGCCAATCCCCCATTCTCATAAAAGAAAACAATCTGACAATGTTGAAAGGAAAGAAAATAGTTTTGGGCATCACAGGCTCCATCGCAGCATATAAAGCATGCATTATTATAAGGCTGCTTATAAAGAAAGGTGCTGAGGTGCAAGTGGTAATCACTCCAGCCGGCAAAGAGTTCATAACACCTATAACGCTCTCTGCACTGACGCACAAACCCGTTATAAGCGAATTCTTTGCACAACGCGACGGCACATGGAACTCACATGTAGACCTCGGACTATGGGCTGATGCCATGCTCATAGCACCATGCACGGCAAGCACATTGGGCAAAATGGCTAACGGCATTGCCGATAACATGCTCATAACCACATATCTTTCCATGAAGGCACCAGTGTTTTTTGCACCGGCAATGGATCTTGACATGTACAAGCATCCCTCTACACAACAAAACATCGCCACACTAAAATCCTTTGGAAACAGGATTATAGAGCCAGCAAGCGGCTTCCTCGCAAGTGGACTTGAAGGAAAGGGGAGGATGGAAGAGCCAGAGACCATTGTAAACGAGATTGAATTGTTCTTTGCCAACAGGGACAACGACTCCACTACCCAATCTTACAGCGACAGCAAACAAGACCTGTCAAACAAAAGAATACTCATAACTGCCGGTCCGACATATGAGAAAATTGACCCGGTAAGATTCATTGGAAACTATTCAAGCGGAAAAATGGGATTTGCCCTCGCAGAAGAATGTAAGAGAAGAGGCGCTGAGGTCACGCTCATATCAGGACCCGTGGCATTGACATGTTCCGAAGGCATACGTCGCATCGACATCGAGAGCTGTCAACAGATGTACGACATTGCTACGAGCGAGTTTCCCCAGCACGACGCAGCCATACTCTGTGCTGCTGTGGCAGATTTTAAGCCTGAGCAAATGGCAACGGAAAAAATCAAGCGCAAAGACAACGACCTCGTGATAAAGCTCAAGCCCACCCAAGACATTGCTGCCGAGCTCGGAAGGATGAAGCAACCCCACCAACGCATAGTGGCATTCGCACTTGAAACCAACAACGAGCAACACAATGCCGAAGGCAAGAGAATAAGAAAGAATGCCGACTTCATTGTGCTCAACTCCACACGCATTCCCGGTACCACATTCCAAAGCGACGACAACCAGATAATGATCATATCTGAACAGGGCATTAAACAATATGGGAAGAAACCGAAAACTGAGGTAGCAAGAGACATCATCAACGAGCTGAGCAACATTCTTTAAACTTATAAAAACACACGCAAATGGGCATCGTCAGAAACACAATAGCAACCATAACACTGGCATTGGCATTCATCACCTGTGCCAATGCCCAGGAGTTGCTGGCTAAAGTCACTATAAACCACAGCCAGATACAGGGTACCGACGCATCGGTGTTTGACAATCTCCAAGAAACACTTGAGCAGTTCATCAACGACAGGCAATGGACTAACCTGCAGTTTCAGAAAAACGAACGCATTGTGTGTAACTTCAACATCACCGTAACTAAATACGACCAGTCGGCAAATCTCTTCACATGCAATGCTCTCATACAAGCCAACCGTCCCGTATATAACTCTGCCTACACCACTACACTTTACAACAACAACGACAGAGATTTCAATTTCGAGTTTGCACAGTTCGACCAACTCGACTTCAATGAAGAGATTATAGACAATCAGCTCACAGCACTCATAGCATACTATGCCTACCTGATTATCGGCATGGATCTCGACAGCTTCTCACCAATGGGAGGAGAGGATGTGCTGCAGCGCTGCATGAACCTCGCCAACAATGCACAGAACCTGAACTTCACAGGGTGGCGTTCGTTCGATGACGACCGCAATAGGTTTGCCATCATCAACGACTATCTCGACGGAGCCATGCAACCATTCCGACAGTTGCAGTACGACTACTATCGCAACGGACTCGACGAGATGGCAAACAATGCCGACCGAGGACGTACAAACATCACCACCGCATTGGAAGAAAACCTCAAGAAGTGTCACGAAAACCGTCCGATGAGTTCACTGCCACAGATATGGACCGATTACAAGAAAGACGAGCTCGCCAATATATATAAAGGTAAAGGCACTCCCAAAGAAAAAGAAAGCGTCTATGAGATTCTCTTCGGCATCAACGCATCCCAAAACGCTTCGTGGGAAAAAATAAAAGAATAAAATGCTCACACAACTATTTATAAAAAACTTCGCACTCATTGACGAGCTCAACGTGGACTTCCACAACGGGTTCTCAGTGATAACAGGTGAGACCGGAGCAGGCAAGAGCATCATACTCGGGGCTCTCGGAATGATCTTAGGACAACGAGCCGATGCTAAACTCATAAAAAACGGTGCTGCGAAATGTATTGTTGAAGCACACTTCAACCTTGAAAAGTACGATTTCCAACAGTTCTTCACCGACAACGACATTGAGTATGATGCAAGCGACTGCATAATAAGGAGAGAAATAAGTGCTACCGGAAAGTCAAGAGCCTTCGTCAACGACACACCTGTGCAGCTGGCAGTGCTGAAGTCATTAGGCGAACAACTCGTAGACATACACTCGCAACACCAAAACCTGCTGTTGCAAAAGGAAGACTTCCAGCTCAATGTAGTCGATACCATAGCACAAAACCAGAAAGAACTCAATTCCTACAGGCAACTCTTTAACGACCTGAGAGACTCACAACAGGCTCTCTCGCAACTCAAACACGACATAGAGGAAAACCTGAGAGATGCCGACTATATACGTTTCCAATTGCAAGAACTCGAGAAGGCTAAGCTAACTGAAGACCTTCAGGAACAACTTGAGCAAGAAAGCAACACACTATCCCACTCCGAAGATATAAAGAACTCACTCTTCACCGCCAACGAACTCCTCAATGGCGACGATAACGGCATAGTGAACCAAATACGGAAGGTAACCCAGAGCCTTCACTCCATAGCAAGTGTTTTCCCCTCAATAGAAGAACTCTATGAAAGAGTTGACAGCTCACACATTGAGCTGAAAGACATTGCCGAAGAGCTGTCATCTGTTGCCGAGAGCATAGAATACAACCCTGCACGCCTTGAGGACGTAAACTCACGGTTAGACCACATCTATGCCCTCGAACAGAAATTCCATGTAACCTCAACAAAAGAACTGCTTACAATAAAAGCAGAGCTCGAAAGCAAAATCAGCAACATTGACAACAGCGATGAGCAACTAAGCATCCTGCAAGCAAAGGTAAACGCCTTGAACGAGCAATGTACGGAAGCTGCCGCGAAGCTCACCGCCACACGCATCAAGGCAGCAAAGACAATAGAAAAAGAAATGCTCTCACGGCTCATACCCTTAGGCATACCCAACGTAAGGTTTGAAGTAAGCGTGAGCCCGGCACCACAACTCACCACAACAGGAACCGACAAGCTGCAATTCCTGTTCAGTGCCAACAAAAACACGCAACTGCAGCCCGTGGCACAGGTTGCCTCGGGAGGCGAAATAGCCAGGGTTATGCTTGCACTGAAGGCAATGATTAGCGGCAAAGTGAAGCTACCTACCATCATCTTCGACGAGATAGACACGGGAGTAAGCGGAAAGATAGCACAGAAAATGGCTGCTATCATGCAGGAGATGGGAAACAACGAAAGGCAAGTTATCTCCATCACCCACCTCCCACAGATAGCTGCACTTGGAACACATCACTATAAAGTTTACAAAGAAGAAGACAGGAACACAACGACAAGCCATATCATTCAGCTGTCGCAACAACAACGTATCAATGAGATAGCACAGATGCTCTCCGGCGATAATATTACCGATGCCGCCATAACCAACGCCAAAGAGCTTCTTACACACAAATAAGAAAAAACAACACACAAGAGCATGAAAACCAATATCAGCAAAACAATAATAGCAGCACTTGCAATCGTCATGTGTCATACCATAGCGGCACAGGCACAAAACGGAAACGTGAAGAAAGCCGCCGAAGCTGTGTTCACACTAACCACATTCAATGCCGATGGTAGTATAATTGCTACGACCAACGGAGTGTTTGTCGACAACAACGGCACTGCCATAGCACCATGGACACCATTCGTGGGAGCCGACCATGCCACTATAACCGACTCCAAAGGCACCAAGCACAACGTGGAAAGCCTCACCGGAGCCAACGCCATCTACGACATGGCAAAGTTCAACGTCTCTGGCACTGTGCCGGCATTCATAGCCTGCTCAACACAAAAAGCAAGCGCGAGCTCACAGACATGGATTGTGCCGAACAAGAAAAGCGACACTCCAAAAGAAGCTACAGTAAGCAGCGTGGAGACATTCATGAACAACTATGCCTACTACATCGTAAGGACAGATGCCAACGAAATGTGCAAAGGATGTCCCGCAGTCGACAACAGTGGCAAACTGCTCGGACTATACACACCATCCGCTACAACACAAAGCATAACCGACGCACAGCTGCCCATGGCATTCACCACCAATGGCATGTCGCAAAACGATCCCACACTCCGACTGTCAAACATACGCATATCACTACCCAACGACGAGAAGCAAGCACAGCTCGCACTCATGCTCTCTGCCGAACAAGGTGAGCGCAACTATGAAGCCACAACAGAGGAATTCATAAGCAAATTTCCAAAGAACAACGACGGTTATTATGCCAAAGCACTGATAACGGCAGGCAAGCAAACGGCAGAACAGGCTGAAGCCATACTACAAACAGCAATAAAGAATGTTACAAACAAAGCCGAAGCCCACTATAACTACTCCCGCTTCATGCTCTCCCTCGCATCTGCAACCGACGATGCCAACAAAAAAAGCCAATATCTCGACAAATCACTCGAACAGGCGAAAGAAGCACAAAGCCTATTCCCCGAACCAGCCTACAAGCAACTGGAAGCACAAGCCTACTATGAGAAAGGCGACTTCCAGCAAGCCTACGACACATACATGTCGCTTACCAATGGAGAGCTCCACAATGGCGAGCCATACTACCGCGCTGCACTCTCACGCGAACAACTTGGAGGCACCGACACAGAAATACTCGAGCTGCTCAATAAGGCTGTGGAAGCCTGCGACACTCCCTACACTGTAGTAGCTGCACCCTACTTCCTGGCACGAGGCATACAATACGACAAGATGAAAGACTATCGCAAAGCCATGTCAGACCTATACCTCTACGAAGCACTCATGAACGGCCAGCTCGGTGCACCATTCTATTTCATGCGCGGACAAAGCGAAGCAAAAGGACGCATATACCAACCGGCACTCAACGACATTGCTCACGCCATTGCCCTCGATCCGAGAAACACCATGTACTGGGCTGAACTCGCATCGCTAAACCTCAGAGTAAACAAATTGCCTGAAGCCATAAAAGCTGCCGAGCAATGCATAGCACTCGATGCCGACATATCGGAAGCCTACCTCGTCATGGGCATAGCACAGATTGAGACAGGCAAGAAAACAGAAGGGATAAAAAACATTGAGAAAGCCAAATCGCTTGGAAACGAACAAGCCGACACCTTCCTCAATAAATATAAATAGATAATTATTTGCGTATAAGCTGGAAAAAACGTAACTTTGCAGCCGCAAAACCAAGGTTGGTCTGGTAGCTCAGTAGGATTAGAGCAACTGCCTTCTAAGCAGTAGGTCTTGGGTTCGAACCCCAACCAGATCACTTCATTGGAAATCAAATAAGGTGAGCAGGAATGGCTCACCTTATTTGTTTTCACGAACTCGAGAAAGTTGTCTTTCCTTTATATTTTTTCACGGCCATAGCCGCTATAAGGCGGTATTTGAGTCTTCTCCCCCATTGGTCATGCCCATATCAGGTGAAGCAACAGGAGGGCGTGCCTGCTTTGACACGCCCTCCTGTTTTGAATAGCTATGGTGATGTCATTACTTAACCACCAGTTTTCTGCCACCATTGATATATATGCCGCTCTTTGTCGGCTTACCAGTTATCCTTTGTCCATCAATGGTATAGTAGTATTGGCTTTCTTCGCCCTTTGGAGAGGAGGCGGATGTGAAGCTTTCCATACCCGTTGGTTCCGCCGATTACCATTTGTAACTATATACCTTCACGCAAACTTTCATGCTAAATACCGTATAATGAATTGTATTTGGAGTCATAGTCTGCAAATTGTTTCTAAAAGTGTTATGGGATGATGGCAGACATAACATAGAAAAATAGTGGTGTGATGTGGCTCAAACAGCCATACTCCCTTTTTTGCGTTTGTGTTTTTCCGATTATTTATGCTATCTTTGCATCACAAACAAATATTTTAATTATGAGATCTGTAAAACGTATAGTTATGTTAGTGGTGTTGGCAATCTGGATGATGCCGATACAAAGTAAGCAAGCCAATGACTCTTTAAAAGTATTGTGGATTGGCAATAGTTTCTCTTTCACAAACGATATTCCTGGAATTGTGAAAGACATTGCTGCGAGCCAGCAAATGAAACTGTCCATTACCCAGTTTCTTAAACCAGGTGAACGGTTTTCCGGGCATCTGAAGAACAAAGACTTAGTCAATGCTTTGAAAAGAGGAGGATGGGATTATGTCATTTTACAAGGTTTTAGCTCCACTCCTGCCTATTCAACCGAGAGTGTCATTCGTGATATCTATCCTTATGCACACACTCTTGACAGTCTTGCCAAATCACATTCACCCCAAGTACACGTCATATATTATATGACATGGGGACATAAATATGGCAACGTCCGTCAGACTGACTATCCGCTTGATGATACCTACGAACTGATGCAGGAACGCATCAAGACCACTTATCTTGAAATGACTCATGCAAACAATGGATGGTGTGCACCTGTAGGTGCGGCATGGCAGCGATTGACAAAAGAGCACCCTGAATACCAATTGTATGTGCCTGATTGCTTTCATCCATCCATACTTGGCAGTTATCTTTCAGCCAATGTCATTTTCACAACTATTTTTCAAGGCAGATACCAGACTGACGTCACTCGTGATATTCCCAATGAACAAGCTGAAATCATACAACAGGTTGCTCAGAACACCGTGTTGGATAATCTAAGATTGTGGAATATAGTAAAATAGTGCTATTTTGATAATGCCAATCTCCTTTACAAGCCGCTTGAAGTCATCACGATTTCGGCGGCTTTGTTTTTGGTACTGGTACGAAAGGCGTTTGAAAGCGTATAGTAGTCCTGCTTATGTTGTCCCTGTGCCTTTATAATGAGCTGATTACAGGACTTTCACCGTGCCGTTTTCATGCTTTCGCACAACAGCCTTCGTACTCCCCGCTCAGTATTGTGCCCAAAATACAGGCACTCTCCATCATTCCCATGTCTAAGTCAACGAAAAAAGGCTTTGATTAACTTGAACTGTCGAAAGAATTATCATAAGCGGAAGCGGTAGAATGATGTTTTTAGGGATTATTTGAAAAAAGCTATTACCTGTGATGCGACAAAATGACAACATAAAAGAGTCAGTTCACTGCCCATTCTGGGCGACAAACACCATGACTTTTGTAATCTCTTTGTCTTGGATATAATGAGCAAGAGCCGAGACCGCTTCTTCGCAGCCCCGGCTCTCGCTATTCATTATAAAATTATATCCAATCGTTATTTGTTAGGATATCCAGTCTCACCCGCATAGGCATTTATCAATAATGTTCGAAATCAAAGTGAGTGGAATTCTGTGGTCGTATCCATATGACATGATTCTATGAGGGCTATTATTGTAATCAAACGAAGAACAGTGCTTGGTAATCAGCCAATCTTCAACAATAATACTCCTTATACCACTTTGCAAACTTCCTTAGTCCTTCACGGAGTTTTATCTTTGGAGTAAATCCAAAGTCATGCTCTAAGGCTGTTGTATCCGCATACGTCGTGGTCACATCGCCAGGCTGCATAGGAACCAACTCCTTGTGAGCCTCGAAGTTGAAATTAGCTGGTAATACTCCTGCTTTGACCAATTCCTCCTGCAAGATCTGCACGAAGTCCAGCAGGTTCTCTGGCTGACCACTACCTATATTATATATGGCGTGTGGAGGAATGGGTAAGCCATCCTCTCCTTTCTTATGCTCTGGAGCACCCTGCATCACACGAACAATACCTTCTACAATATCATCCACATATGTAAAGTCTCGGTGGCAGTTGCCGTAGTTGAATAACTGGATGGTCTCGCCTTTCAGCAGCTTATCAGTAAAACTGAAATATGCCATATCGGGACGGCCAGCAGGTCCATATACCGTGAAGAATCTCAAACCAGTTGAGGGGATATTATATAGCTTTGAATAACAATGTGCCATAAGTTCGTTGCTCTTCTTTGTTGCAGCGTACAACGATACAGGATTATCCACTTTGTCATCCGTCGAAAATGGTACCTTCTTATTACCACCATACACACTTGATGACGAAGCATATACCAAATGCTCCACAGGATTATGCCTACAAGCCTCCAAGATACTGTAGAAGCCTATCATGTTTGACTTGATATAGGCATCGGGATTCTCAATACTATTACGCACACCAGCCTGAGCGGCAAGATTCACCACCACTGCTGGCTTATACTTTCTAAATATATCATCGATATTGCCACGGTCAGCAATATCACCTTTTATAAACTCCCATATTGTACCTTTTGGTACACTCTTATTCAGTTCACTGAGACGATACTCTTTCAGTCGTACGTCATAATAGTCATTGATATTGTCAATGCCAATAATGGTAGCTCCTTTCACATCTCTAAGCAGTCTCTTTACTAAATTACTACCGATAAACCCGGCAGCACCAGTAACCAATAAGGTCTTATCATTCAAGTTTATCTTATCCATAATTTGTGAAATTCGCTAACTTTGCATAGAGGAGCCGCTGAATAATTTTTCTTTCACGATTACCCCAAAGGTTTTAAATATTAACGCCAGGTCATAAAAGAAGTTATGCTTCTCGACATATTCCAAATACAGCCTTATCTTCTCCTGCATGATGACCTCTATATAGTATTTTTCCGGGTCTTCAGCCTTTTCCAGCAATTCACTCTCGTTGAGAAATATAATAGACGCAGGATCGGTGATACCAGGGCGGACATCCAGCACATGCATTTGTTCGGGAGTCCAGAAATTCACATAGTGGCGAACCTCCGGCCGTGGTCCCACCAGACTCATGTCGCCCACAAATACATTGATGAGTTGTGGCAGTTCGTCGAGCTTGAACTTACGGATCAAGTAGCCAGAACGAGTTATGCGAGGGTCGCGGCCACCAATCGTAATAAGGCTTCCCGTATCAGAACCGGCTCGCATGGAGCGCAACTTAAAGATGCGGAAATCCCTGTTGTACCTTCCCACACGCGTCTGGCGATAAAACACCGGTCCATCAGAATCCACCTTGATCCAAATGGCAAGAACCAAAAAGAGGGGACTTAGCACGATGAGTCCAAGTCCGCTCGCGACTATATCGAATAATCTTTTCACAAATTCCGGATGATGTCTACGAAGTTGGTTATCACATAGTCCACTTCCTCGTCGGTGAGACGGGTGTACAATGGCAGTGTTATCTCATTTTCAAACAGATGGTACGCATTCGGATAATCAGCAATACTAAAGCCCAGTGCCTTGTAAGCCGTCATCATCGGCAGTGGCTTGAAATGTACATTCGTGGCGATGCCTCGTTCTGCCATCTGCTCCATCACCCGATTCACCTCCTTGCGGCTTTTTCCCGGCAGGCGAACCATATACAAGTGATGCGAACTACAATGCTCCGCATCCTTGTGATTCAGTACTGCCACATTCAGGCCGCGGAGTGCGGCATTGTAGCGAGCCACAATCTTCTGCCTTCTCTCCAGCATCTTGGGATAACGCCGCATCTGCACCAAGCCAAGGGATGCCATGATGTCCGTCATGTTACATTTATACCAAGGGCCGATGATGTCGTATTCCCACATACCACCCTTTGTCTTGGCCAGTGCATCCTTGTTCTGTCCATGCAGGCTGAACAGTTGGGATATACGATACAACAGTTCATTCCATGTTTCACCTTCGACATAAGGTACATTGGGCATATAATTTCTTAATTCTTCATTCTTAACTCTTAAATCCCCAAATGGCAGTTTCCATGTGAGAGCACCCCCTTCAGCAGTAGTAAAGTTTTTCACCGCATGGAAACTGAATGCACTGAAATCCGCAATGGCTCCAGCCATCTTTCCTTTTCTTACAGCACCAAATGCATGGGCGCAATCAGCCGCCACGACAACCCTGCCTATCTTCGCCTGCAGCGCATTGGCAGGTCTGAACAGGCTCTTCTTCCGCTCTACAATCTCATACACCCTGTCATAGTCGGCCACGATGCCTGCAATATCCACCGGCATAATCACCTTGGTTCTCTCCG
>CAMVSV010000021.1 GCA_947170265.1 uncultured Prevotella sp. | reverse complement strand
AGCCCAAAATACTCGAGTATTGTGCGGAGAATACTCCAGTATTTTACGGAAAATACTGGCAAACTCAAAAATTCACTAAACTCATGACAGTTAAATTGCAATAAACTTTTATGAAAACGGTTACTTGTTTCACTACTAATAATTATCAAGTCATCGTTTTGCTTCTCTTTTTTGAATATAAGTAATTGATAATTCCAATATTTTTTGTACTTTTGCCAAATAATGTGTACTTACGAGCATTGGTTTTTGCTTCACAAGTATGTATAAATGACGGTAGTGTAAATGGATAAAATAAGAAATTTCTGCATAATAGCCCACATAGACCATGGAAAGTCCACTCTGGCAGACCGTTTGCTTGAGTATACTGATACTATTCAAATTACTGAAGGTCAGATGCTTGACGATATGGATCTGGAAAAGGAACGTGGTATAACTATCAAGAGCCACGCCATACAGATGGAATACGATTATGAAGGAAATGGTGGGGAAAAAGGATTGTCTAAGGGAAAATACATTCTTAACCTCATAGACACTCCCGGACATGTGGATTTCTCCTATGAAGTATCAAGGAGTATTGCAGCATGCGAGGGTGCCATACTTGTTGTTGATGCCACTCAAGGTGTCCAGGCACAAACCATATCCAACCTCTACATGGCTATAGACCACGATCTGGAGATAATACCGGTAATAAACAAGATAGACATGCCCAATGCCATGCCTGATGAGGTGGAGGACGAGATAGTAGACCTTTTGGGATGTGATCGCAGCGAGATACTCAGAGCTTCAGGAAAGACAGGAGAGGGCATAGAAGAGGTGCTCAAAGCTGTTGTGGAGAAAGTGCCGCATCCAACAGGAGACCGGACTGCTCCGCTTCAGGCACTTATCTTCGACTCTGTATTTAATTCTTTCCGAGGTATAATAGCATATTTCAAGATTGAGAACGGAGAAATCAACAAGGGAGATAAAGTAAAATTCTTCAACACTGGTATGGAATATACAGCTGATGAAGTTGGTGTGTTGAAGATGGATATGATACAGAGGCAGAAGCTCTCTACAGGAGAGGTGGGCTATATTATAAGTGGAATAAAAGATGCGAAGGAAGTAAAAGTGGGTGACACCATAACCCATACCACCAATCCCTGTGAGAAAGCCATTGAGGGCTTCCAGGAAGTGAAACCGATGGTGTTTGCCGGAGTATATCCTATAGACCCCACTGATTATGAGAACCTGCGAGCATCTCTTGAGAAGCTACAGCTCAACGATGCCTCACTGACATTCACACCAGAGTCATCGGTGGCTCTTGGATTCGGTTTCAGATGCGGTTTCCTTGGTCTGCTGCATATGGAGATAGTACAGGAGCGTCTTGACAGAGAGTTTAATATGGATGTGATTACCACCGTTCCTAACGTGTCGTATTTGGTTTACGACAAGCAGGGCAACAAAAAAGAAGTGCACAATCCATCAGGGCTGCCAGACGTTACAATGATAGACCACATAGAGGAGCCATACATTAAGGCAAGTATCATTACCGATGCTAACTACATCGGTCCAATAATGAAGCTATGCCTTGATAAACGTGGTGAACTCGTGAAGCAGGAGTATGTTAGTGGAAACCGTGTGGAACTGGTATTCATGATTCCACTCGGAGAGATTGTGATAGATTTCTATGACAAGCTAAAGTCCATAAGCAAAGGATATGCGTCTTTCGATTACCACATAGATTCGTTCAGACCATCAAAGCTCGCAAAGCTTGATATACTACTCAATGGAGAACCCGTTGATGCACTATCAACTCTTGCCCATCACGACAACGCCGTTACGCTGGGACGACGCATGTGTGAGAAACTTAAGGACCTCATTCCTCGCCAACAGTTTGACATTGCCATACAAGCTGCCATAGGAGCAAAGATTGTGGCTCGTGAAACCGTGAAGCAAGTTCGCAAGGATGTTACAGCCAAGTGTTACGGTGGCGATGTCTCACGAAAGCGCAAGTTGCTTGAGAAACAGAAAAGAGGAAAGAAGCGACTGAAACAGATTGGCAATGTGGAAGTACCCCAGAAGGCTTTCCTTGCCGTTCTGAAACTTGATTAATCAATACTGATTCAACATACAACATTTTATAATACTTAAAACACAGAAAGAGAGGAAAGGATGAAAGAACCTGCAGTTACCACAAGAGATGTTGCAAGAGAGCTGGCTCGAAAGTACAGCACCATGACACACGAAGAGCTGGATGTGCTTGAAAGCATTCTTGTGCCCATGAAATATGGAAAGGGTGAAATGATACTTCGCGAAGGAGAAATTTGTGAGAATATATACTATATAGAACGTGGACTGATACGCCAGTTCTATCTGAAGCACGACAAGCAGATAACAGAGCATCTTGGTGAAGACCACACTATTTTCATGTGTATAGAAAGCCTCTTCAAGGAGGAGCCTACACGCATACAGGTGGAAGCCCTTGAACCTACAATTGTATATGCTTTGCCAAAGCAAAGGCTTGAAGAGGTCTCCATACGCAATGTGAACATTCAGATGCTATATAGAAAAATTCTAGAAGAGAGTTTAATACTTTCGCAGGTACACGCTGACCTCGTGCGTTTTGAAACAGCGCAGGCACGCTATAAGATGATGTGCAAGCGTTGGCCGCAGGTTGTGCTTCGTGCTCCACTAGTTTACATAGCAAGCTACCTGCAAATGACACCAGAGACACTAAGTCGCGTAAGAGCTTCAACACTCCTTGACGATTAATGAAAGTATTGGAAAAAACAACGCCGCCAATTGCTTTGATAGCGATTGGCGGCGTTGTTTCGTAGTACTTACTTATGAGCTAATACTTTCAACGTATCTTGTTCAGTTCCGTTTCCATTTCTGCCTGTAGCTCCTTAGCTTTTTCAGCTGCCACTTGTGCAAAATCTTCAGCAGATGATGCATAGATGATACCTCGTGATGAGTTTACGAGCAGACCACATTCATTCGTCATTCCATATTTGCATACCTCCTGGAGACTGCCACCTTGCGCTCCAACACCAGGTACGAGAAGGAAGTGATGAGGCACTATGGCTCGTATGTCTTCAAACATCCTTCCTTGAGTGGCACCAACAACATACATCATGTTTTCGTCATTTGCCCAGAACTGTGACCTACGCAAAACCTTTTCAAAAAGCCGTTCTCCGTTAGTATCGGCTGTGAGCTGGAAGTCGTGTGAACCTTTGTTGCTTGTCAGAGCAAGCAATACAACCCATTTGCCATCATATTGGAGGAATGGTGTAACAGAGTCTTCGCCCATGTATGGCGCCACTGTGAGGGCATCTATGTCATATTCTTCAAAGAATGTGCGTGCATACATAGCAGAAGTGTTGCCTATATCTCCTCGTTTTGCATCTGCAATTACAAAATGGTCGGGATAGTTTGAGTTAAGATATTTTACTGTTTTCTCAAAGGCAATCATACCTTTCAGCCCAAAGGCCTCATAAAAAGCCAAGTTTGGCTTGTATGCGACGCAATAAGGTGCTGTTGCATCGATTATAGCTTTGTTAAACTCAAATATAGGATCTTCTGCTTTCAGAAGATGCTGAGGGATTTTCTTGACATCTGTGTCAAGTCCAACACACAGGAATGTCTTCTTTTTGAAAATCAGATTGACAAGTTCTTGCTTATTCATTAGATATTGTTATTTCAGTGTTGAGAATGTTTATGATTATAACTCTGACTCCTTTAGTTTTTCTGCATTTTCTGCAACGGTGAGTGCGTCAATCATTGCTTGAATGTCTCCTCCAAGGAATCCTTGAAGGTCGTGGGTGGTATAGCCAATGCGGTGGTCGGTAACTCGCCCTTGCTGAAAATTATATGTTCTAATTTTTGCAGAACGGTCACCTGTTGATACGAGGCTTTTCCTTCTGCTTGCTATGTCATCTACATACTTCTGGTGTTCCTTATCGTAGATGAAGGTGTAGAGTCGCGACAGAGCTCTCTCTTTGTTCTTAGGCTGGTCGCGCGTCTCTGTACACTCAATGAGTATCTCCTCTGTCTCACCAGTGTTCGGATTTTTCCACATGTACCTCAGTCGCACTCCCGATTCTACCTTGTTGACGTTCTGACCACCGGCACCGGAAGAACGGAAAGTGTCCCATTTTATTTCACCCTCATTGATGTTTACTTCAAACTTGTCGGCTTCAGGCAGTACAGCCACCGTGGCGGCAGAAGTCTGCATTCTTCCATTTGACTCAGTGACAGGCACTCTCTGTACTCGATGCACACCCGACTCATATTTCAATGTGCCATAGACATCAGTACCGCTTATGGCAAAGTCTATTTCCTTAAATCCTCCCACAGCACCTTCCGAAGCGCTTGTAACGGAGAGGTTCCAACCTTTCGAGTCGCAATATCTCTTATACATCTGGAAGAGGTCGCCGGCAAAGAGACATGCTTCATCGCCTCCCGTGCCAGCTCTTATTTCCATCTGTACGTTTTTTGCATCTTCAGGGTCTTTAGGCACGAGGGCTATTTTTATTTCTTCTTCCAGTTGGGGCTGCAATGACTCATTGGCAGTGAGTTCCTCGCGTGCCATTTCCTTCAGGTCAGGGTCGCTCTCATTTGCAAGGATGTCTTTAGCTTCACTGATGCTGTTCAGACATGCAATATATCTCTTTCTTGCATCCATTATGTCGCCCAAGTCTTTATACTCCTTGGTAAGTTTTATAAAGCGTTTTTGGTCGGCAATGACATTAGGGTCAGTGATAAGTGTTGATACTTCTTCGTACCTTGCTTCCAAGCCGTCGAGTTTTTGCAGTATCCTATTGTTTTCAATCATTGTTTATATTTGTTTATGTTGCTATGACAAGAGTTGTATTACTGGTAGTTGAATTCTCCGTATTCGCTCTTTATTGTCAGGCTTTTCTTTCCTTCTTCAATATGTCCCACAATTTGTGCATCGATATTGAAGCTCTTGCTTATTTCAATAATTCGTTCTGCATTCTGAAGAGTGGTGTATATCTCCATTCTGTGTCCCATGTTGAATACCTGATACATCTCTTTCCAATCGGTGGATGAACAATCGTGTATGGCTTTGAAGAGTGGAGGAACTGGGAACATATTGTCCTTTATCACCTTACAGTTGTCGCTTACGAAATGCAATACTTTGGTTTGTGCACCACCTGTACAATGTACCATACCGTGTATCTCTGACCTCATCTCGTCAAGAATTCTCTTTATAACCGGTGCATAGGTGCGAGTGGGTGACAAAACGAGTTGTCCGGCATTGACAGGTGCACCATCAACACTATCAGTCAGTTTGTATTTTCCACTATAAACCAAGTCATTGGGTACGCTGTGGTCGTAGCTCTCTGGATATGCCTGTGCAAGGTATTTTGAGAACACGTCGTGGCGTGCACTGGTAAGCCCATTGCTACCCATACCTCCGTTGTATTGTTTCTCATAGGTGGCTTGTCCTGTAGAGCTTAGTCCTATGATAACGTCTCCCGGTCGAATGTTGGCATTGTCAATCACGTCGCTTCGTTTCATTCTGCATGTAACGGTGGAGTCCACAATAATTGTTCTAACGAGGTCGCCAACATCCGCAGTCTCGCCTCCGGTGGGATAGATACCTATACCCATATCTCTCAACTCAGAAAGGAGTTGATCTGTACCATTTATTATTGCAGATATCACCTCGCCTGGTATAAGCATCTTGTTGCGTCCTATAGTGCTGCTAACAAGAATATTGTCGGTGGCACCAACGCAGAGAAGGTCATCGGTATTCATGACGATGGCATCCTGGGCGATACCTTTCCAAACGGAGAGGTCTCCCGTTTCTTTCCAATACATATAGGCGAGACTTGACTTTGTTCCGGCTCCGTCGGCATGCATTATGTTGCAATAGTCCTCGTCACCTCCGAGAATGTCGGGTATTATTTTACAGAATGCCTGTGGAAATAATCCTTTGTCAATGTTTTTTATTGCATTGTGAACGTCTTCTTTTGCGGCAGACACTCCGCGCATCATGTATCTGTTATTTTCCATTTTTTTGCAATGGTTTATATAATGTTTATGTTTTCTCTTTATTCGTTATTCTATGCCATTCCAGAATTCCCAGCTTGCAAATGCTTGAAGCAATAACATCTCTAATCCGTTCTTTACAGTGGCTCCCTGTGCTTTTCCTTTTGTCATGAACAGTGTTTCGTCAGGGTTATAAATAAGGTCATAGAGCAACGTATGGCTATCCATAGCCTCATAGGGTAGTGGTGGGCAGTAGTCTATCTTCGGGAACATGCCCAATGGCGTGCAGTTTACTATTACATTATACTCCTTTATTATTTCTGGAGTAATGTCGTTGTAAGTGATTACCCCTTGCCGCGGCGAGCGACTTACATAAAGAGTCTCAATACCGAGCGATTTTAGCCCGTATCTTATTGCCTTGGATGCTCCGCCGGTACCAAGAATCAGTGCTTTTTTGTGATGCCTCTCAATTAAAGGTTCAATACTCCTTGTAAACCCAATTACATCGGAGTTGTAGCCCGTTAGCTTTATGTTGTTGCCGTTGTGCGACACCTTTATTACGTTTACCGCACCTATGGCACGCGCTTCAGGACTTATGTTGTCAAGATAAGCAAAGACTTTCTCTTTGTATGGGATGGTAACGTTGAGTCCTTTCAGGTTGGGATTGACACTGAGAATTTCCTTGAGTTGTTCTATATCTGGAATCTCAAAGTTCTCATAAACTGCATCAATGCCTTCATTCTGAAATTTTTCATTGAAGTAGCTGATTGAGAACGAATGTCCCAGAGGAAAACCAATAAGTCCGTATTTGTCCATAACGTTCGGTTTTATGTTTATTTTTCTGCAAAATACATTGTGCAAATGCCAAAAGTCAACCTTTTGAACGATGCTTTCGAAAAGCCTGCTCTGAGAAGTGTCTGCACCATAGTCTCACCTTGCGGGAAGGCTTCTATCGTGGCTGTGAGGTATTCGTATGCACTCTCGTCGTGAGAAATTATTCGTCCATATACAGGCAACACTGTATGCGAATACAACTTAAACAGCTGTTTCATTGGAAATATTACAGGTGTGGTAAGCTCCACGATGCTTAGATGTCCGTTTGTCTTTAACACGCGATACATCTCTCGAAGTCCACGGTCAAGATCTTTGAAGTTGCGTATACCGAAAGCAGCTGTCACAGCATCAAAGCTATTGTCCGCAAACGAGAGGTTCATGCAATCTTCCTTCTTCAGTGTTATGATGTCTTGCAGGTTCTCGGCTTTTATCTTTTTTCTGCCAATCGCCATCATCCCTTCAGAGATATCTGCACCAATGAGTTTCTTGGGCTTAAGCATTTTGGCTGCAAGCAGTGCAAAGTCTCCTGTTCCTGTTGCAATGTCAAGTATTGTTTTTGGATCATACGGACAAAGCTGACGTATTGCTTTCTTGCGCCAAGACCTGTCTATGTCCCACGAGAGACGGTGGTTGAGCTTGTCGTAGTTCTGAGCAATATTGTTGAACATTTGTTCGACAAGCTCGCCTTTGTCACCTTCTCTGCCGTATGGGTTTATTTTCTCTTGCTCGTACATCCTTATTATTTTCCGCTTTCTATGCTGCTGAGGTATGTACTTACATTTTTCTCTATGCGTGCAGCAATATCATCGGTATCGTTGTCCTTGCTGAAAGTCTGACCTGTAATGTGCTCGTAGAGCTCAATGTATCTTTCACTCACACTTTCTGCATATTCATCTGTAATCTCGGGCATGGTCTGTCCAGGTTCATTCATGAAATTATGGTCAATGAGCCACTGGCGTACAAACTCTTTTGACAATTGGCGCTGAGGCTCTCCTTTCGCGAATTTCTCTTCATAACCTTCTGCATAGAAATATCTGCTTGAGTCGGGTGTATGGATTTCGTCGATGAGATATACCTTGCCGTCGCGCTTGCCAAATTCATACTTGGTGTCAACGAGTATCAGCCCCTGTTTTGCAGCAATCTCCTGACCGCGTGCAAACAGTTTGCGGGTATAGTCTTCCATTATGGCGTAGTCTTCAGCACTTACAATGCCCTGTGCTATGATTTCCTCCTTGGAGATGTTCATGTCATGACCCTCGTCGGCTTTCGTAGTCGGTGTTATTATGGGTTCCGGAAAACGTTCGTTCTCTTTCATTCCTTCCGGGAGCTTTACGCCGCATATCTCCCTTACGCCTTTCTGATAGTCGCGCCATGCCGAGCCAGTGAGTATGCCGCGTATTATCATCTCCACCCTGAAGCCTTCACACTTCAGTCCCACGGTTACCATTGGATCGGGAGTGGCGAGCTTCCAGTTGGGACAAATATCCCTTGTGGCATCCAGAAATGTTGATGCTATCTGATTGAGGACCTGACCTTTGAAAGGTATTCCTTTAGGTAAAACCACATCGAATGCCGATATACGATCGGTAGCGACCATCACCAAGAGGTCGTCGTTGATGTCATACACATCGCGCACCTTACCATGGTACACGCTCTTCTGTCCATTAAAATGAAAATCTGTTGTTGTAAGCGCTTTCATCATTACAATATTATCCAAAATTATCAATCAAAATATTCTATAATTCCTAAAAGTCCACAAATTTACGCATATTTCTTGACATAACAGCCACTTGGCATCATTTTTTTTGTCTCTGTACCTTTGTAATGAGCTGATTACAGGACTTACACCGTGCCGTTTTCATGCTTTCGCACACCAGCCTTCGTATTCCCTGCTCAGTATTGTGCCCAAAATACTGGCACTCTCCATAATCCCCATGTCTAAATTAACGAAAATCAGGCTGTTATTAACTGGAATTCATGTTCCGCAAGTTATTAAACAACCATGTACAAATCCTCACCAACCTCCAGCGTTGTGTCTGATTTGTTAGTTGTGTCGGAGCTGTTAGTTGTATCTGATTTGCAATCATGAGTGGTCGAAAGATTTCCCTTGAATGTTAATCTTGTCAATAAGGGAGTGGTTTCATGGTGTTTGTCGCCCAGAATGGGCCGTGAGCAGTCAGCCCGGGGCCAGCGTGATGATGAAGTAAAGAATGGGCAAAAGCATTGTTATGTGATATCCTTACAGCCTTTCATGGCGACAAATACAGCGCTTGCGAACATGAATTGTCGGAATAATTATGGCGCACCAGTAAAATCTTGTGTTTATCCGTAGATGTTAGTTAGCCTAAAGAGGAAGAACTTGACATCAACCACACCATGGAGCTGTGCCCTGAACTTCTTTATCTTGGAGTTGAGAGATTCAGCTGAAGCATTCGTGGCACGGTTGATGAAGTAGTTTAGGATTTCGTCCTCCCTTTCATAGATGGTGGCCGATACCGTGTTGAAGTTGGCATCGTCAAACTCCGCCACCTTGCCATACCATGATGCAAAGCTTTGTCTTCCAGTTTCCTTAGTCGCCCTTGGGTTGCTGAAAATCATCCTCAGGGAATGCGTGATGGAGTATGCCTCCTTCATATCGGGATAAAGTTCGAAAAGCAGTCTGGCGCGTTTCTTTTGGTTCTCAGTCCACTTGTCAGAAGAGGTCAGGAGCAGGTACCTGCTTCTGGCAAGCAATTCTCTGCCGTTGTCCTCGCCACCGGCACCCCCACCGCCCGCGACCTCAACATCCCCGGCCGTGAGTTGAAGGGTGTCCATTTCGCTCTCGAACTGTTGTCGCAGCAGAACCGCGTTCTTGCCGGCCTCGAGGCTTGGAACAAGCGGTAGGACAGCAGCATAGTTCAATATTTATCCGTAAAACCATCAGTGGTTTTACAGTTTTTTTATGATAGTTATGAAGTAGTGTACGTACATGTATCATTTTCTTTTGACATTATGTAACGAAATGAAAATAATTTCATCTAAAAAATAAGCAAAACGAATTGTAAACAGGTATAATAGATTACATTTTGTTAGAAACGTTAAGTTTTAACAGTCAAATTGATAAACATTAGGCTGATATTAGGACGCTTTCTCGTACCTTTGCAGTGTCAATTGACAGATTTCAGCCCGAACGTGGGGCTTAGTATTCATTTATTAAAGGTAAAAAGTATATGAAAAAGATTGAAGCAATTATCCGCAAGACCAAGTTTGAGGAGGTAAAGGAGGCACTGCTGTCGTCTGACATCGACTGGTTTGAGTACCACAGCGTACACGGCATCGGCCAGAGCCGCGAGGAGAGGATATACCGCGGCGTGCAGTATTCGACGGACGTGATAGAGCGCGTGAAGCTGACCATCGTGTGCCGCGACCAGTTCGTGGAACCCACGGTGAAGGTCATCCTCCGTGTGGCTAACACGGGCGAAGTGGGCGACGGCCGCATCTTCGTCTCAGACATGATTGACACGTGGAGCATCCGCACTGGCGAGCATGGCGACACAGTGCTCAGGGATAAAAAGTAATAAGGTTTTAAAAAAAGATTGTTATGAACGAAATAGGATTGTCACTTGACACGGTATGGATGTTGCTGGCAGCCATGCTGGTGTTCTGGATGCAGCCGGGCTTTGCGCTGTGTGAGGCAGGTTTCACGCGGGGTAAGAACACGGCTAACATCCTGATGAAAAACTTCGTCGACTTCATGTTCGGCTCGCTGCTGTTCTTCTTCCTCGGCTTCGGATTCATGTTCGGTAGCGAGGGCGCAGGGTTTATCGGTATGCCCAACTGGGGCGACCTCTCTTTCTACAAGGGCGACCTGCCCGTAGAGGGCTTCTTGATTTTCGAGACGGTATTCTGCGCCACCAGCGCCACCATCGTGAGTGGCGCCATGGCCGAGCGCACCAAGTTCTCGATGTATCTGGTGTATAGTGCGGTCATCTCGCTGTTCATCTACCCCATCGAGGGCCACTGGACGTGGGGTGGCGGCTGGCTCTGCAATGACGCTGCCGACTCGTGGATGATGACGACCTTCGGCGACGTGTTCCACGACTTTGCCGGCTCGGCCATCGTGCATAGCGTGGGCGGCGTGCTGGCACTGATAGGAGCGATGGCACTGGGACCCCGTCTGGGGAAATATGCACACGACGGCAAGAGCCGCGCCATCCCCGGCCACAATCTGGCAATGGCAGCCCTGGGCGTCTTTATCCTCTGGCTCGGCTGGTTCGGCTTCAATCCTGGAAGCCAGCTTGCAGCCTCGGGCGAGGTGAACCGCGTGGCCATCTCGCATGTGTTCCTCACCACCAATCTCGCTGCGGTCGGCGGCGGCATTGCCACGATGTTCGTCACATGGCTGAAGTACGGTAAGCCCTCGCTGTCGCTGACACTCAACGGCGTGCTGGCCGGACTGGTGGGCATCACGGCGGGCTGCGACCTGGTGTCGCCCCTGGGTGCCGTCGTCATCGGACTGGTCTGCGGCACAGTGCTGGTGTTCGCCATCGAGTTCATCGACCACCGCCTGCACATTGACGACCCTGTGGGAGCCTCCAGCGTGCATGGTGTCTGCGGCATTATCGGCACGCTGATGACGGGTCTATTGTCTGTGGGCAGCGGTGCTTTCTACGGTCACGGCTGGGGATTCTTCGGTGCCCAGTGCTTCGGCATCCTGGTCATCGACCTCTGGGCTGCCGCCTGTGGCTTCGCCCTGTTCTACGGCATCAAGCGCCTGCACGGTCTGCGCGTCGATGCCAGGATAGAAGAGGAGGGACTGGATATCTATGAGCACGGGGAGGCGTGCTATAATTAAGCGAAAAGTGAAGAATTTGCTATCGCATTAAGTTTTTACAAGCATGAAAAAGATAGGAATATTGGCAATGGGACTGGTTGTGAGTATGACCGCCCTTGCACAGAATGAGATTGGAACTACCGTTAGCGGCGACTTCGTGAGCAGCTACATCTGGCGCGGCCAAGACTTGGGAAACGCAGCCGTTCAGCCCACCCTGGGCGTGGGCTACAAGGGGCTGAGCCTGGCGGCATGGGGCAGTTACGGACTGGTGAACAGGGACGACACGAAGGAGTTTGACCTGACGCTGGCATATTCCACGGGCGGCTTCTGCATCGGCGTGACCGACTACTGGTTCTCCGCCGGCCTCGACCCCGACGGTCGCTACTTCAAGTACGACGCTCACGGCACGAACCATGTGTACGAGGGCTTCGTGGGCTACGACTTCGGCTTCGCCTCGCTCAGCGGCTATATCAACTTTGCCGGCAACGACTATAAGGCAGACGGCAAGCGGGCCTACAGCAGTTATCTCGAAGCATCCGTGCCGTTCAGACTCGCCACCGTCGACTGGACAGCAACGGCTGGTGCCGCCTTTTCGGAGTCTGCCGTCTACGCCACCACAGGCTTCGCCGTCACCAACCTTACGCTGCGTGCCACGAAGGCCATCAAGGTGACCGACACTTTCTCCGTGCCCCTCTTCGCGCAGGTGACGGGCAACCCCTGTTCGCAGAAAGCATACATGGTTCTTGGATTTACGCTGCAACCATAATCTTCTCCAGGGCACCTCTCTCCTGCCCAGGGCGGCAGGAGGGAGGATTTAAATCGTCAAATCACAAGGTTGTAAATATATCGTAAATTATTACTGTACGCTAAACATTTTCGTACTATATAAATTTGGGCTGACATCAATTATCGGTGTCAGCCCTTTTGGTTATCTTTGCATTCGTCAAAAAAAACAAACATAACCATGGGCAAAAGTACACATTTTTTCGGACAGCCGGTTTATGGTCAGCTGATAAAATAGCTGGATCGTGATAAAATTGTTGAAATGAGCCGCATAAACGGCTGCGAGAAGTATGTTAAAAGCTTTGATGGCTACACTCACCTGCTGACAATGCTCTATGCTGTAATCATGCGTTTCGACTCTCTGCGTGAGATAGAGGCATCTATGACAGCATAGGTCAGGAAGCTGCATCATGTCGGCATAGGAAAGGTCCCCAGGCGCAGCACGCTCTCTGACGCCAATGCCAGACGCGATGAAAAGTTCTTTGAGGAGGTATATCGTGATTTGTATGAGCGCAATAAGGAAAAACTTTCTTCGGACAACCGAAGGAACGGCAGCGAGGAGTGGATAAAACGCCTGTGTGATAATCAACTCCATCACTACCGATGAAGCCGTGAGCAGCATCGTAGGCAAGGACATCAGCGATGCGAGCGTGAAGGATGCGTTCAAGGGCATCATCTTCATGGTTCCTGCCGGCTCAGGCAACGTCAGCGTGACGGCAGAGACAAACGGCTCAAAGACTCTGGTGGTGAAGATTGGTAGTCAGGAGGCACAGACGTTCACACAGACCGAGTGCGAAACGGTAAAGATAGCATACACCGTAGATGAACCGACCTATGTATATGTCTATGCCGGCGAAACAGAAGCGACGCTCGCCAAAGGCATGGAAGTAACAGAAACAGAGGAAGGTAGCGTGAAGGTATATAGATATAAGTGGAAATCGCAGAGCCAACAGGCATGGAAAGCTTCACCTTCGTCACCTCTCCAAAGGGCGAAGGAAGCCAATACTACCATACCATGTGATGGGCAAAGAATAACAGGTAAGCCGACAAAGAGCGGTGTATATATTAATGGTGGCAGAAAGGTGGTGGTTAAGTAATGACCTCACCATAGCTATTTAGACAGAGGAGGGCGTGTCAAAACAGGCACGCCCACTATTGTTTCGCTCGATATGGGTATGACTAATGAAGAGAAACAAATTTGTATTGCATATATAACAGAAGTTGTCTTAAAAGGAGATAAAAATATTTTTGTGAGATAAAAAAGAACTGCATTCGGAAAATAATTATAACTTTGCAACTCAATGGCGAAAAGTAGAGATGATGTTTTACAACATACAGAACAGGCGAAGGAGCGCATTGTGGAAATGGCTACACGCATGTTTCACACTCATGGAATAAAATCCGTGCGTATGGATGATATTGCCAAAGCTCTGTCAATGTCGAAGCGCACTCTCTATTTGCTTTATTCCAATAAGCAGGAGCTTTTGTCGGAAGTAGTGAAGCATCACGAGGCTCGCAGAAGGGCTCTCTTTAATCGTATGCAGGCAGAATCGGAGAATGTCATAGATGTCTTGCTTGGAGCGTATCAGGTACTTCTTGCAGAGACAAAGAATGTCAATCCATTGTTTTTTGAGGAATTGGAAATCTATCCAGAGATACTCTCAATGATTCGTTGTAACCATCGTGATCATTTACAACAGACCACAGACCTGTTTTACAAGGGAGTTGAAGAAGGTTATTTGCGTAAAGATTTGAATTTTAATATCTTACAGATGCTTTTTGAGGCAAGCACAAAGTATTTGTTTAGTGACCAGCAATACAAAAAATATAGCGTAGAAGAACTTTTCCGAAGTTATGTTTTCACATTTTTGAGAGGAATGTGTACGGCAGAAGGTTTGAAATGGCTTGATGATCATGACAGGTAACGTTAACAAGACATTCATGTTTATTGCATTTGTGGTTATTATTTTGCTACTTATGCATTTGCTGCCACCCTTAAGGATAGGTGAGGTTCAACTACGAAACGTTGACATACTAAGCGACCTCAGCATTGTTTCTGATTCCTCCAATATGCAGTTGACAGATAATGGCATTGCTAATAACTCCATAAGAAATGGTCTTCTTCATTCACCGTCTAATGCAAAATGGCAGAAAGGCATAGAGCCGATAGAAGATTATTCCACCGAGCTGCAAACATCTATGATTCAATTCTATAGCAAATTAGATTCAATTGATACTCATAAGCAAGTGGACCATCCTGTAAGGATTGCTATTTACGGTGACTCATTCATTGAAGGTGATATTCTCGTTGCAGAACTCAGAGAGAGCTTACAGGCAAAATATGGTGGAAATGGAGTGGGGTGGACAGAGATAGCCAGTGAATTGACACAGCTTCGTCCTTCTGTTGGTAACAGTTTTGAAAATATTGACGAGCATTTCGTTATGCGTAAGGAGACATACCGGACAGACCAGGCGGGATTGTCAGAACGCTATTATACAACCCATCCTGGCTCATGGACCACGTTTACAGCTACATCAGGAATGCCACATGCAAGACTGTGGAACCAAACATCACTTTTTTTAAAATCTTCTACACCTTCTACGTTGAAAGTTACTACAGACAACGGTGAAAAGATTTACACGCTTCAATCTTCTGATAGGGTACAAGTGTTAAATGTCAGGCTCTCTACACCAAATGTAAGCTTTAGAATTTTGTCGGGACAACCAATTCTCTACGGTGCATGCCATGATGGACTCAAAGGTGTGTGTGTTGACAATTTCAGCATGAGAGGCTCGTCTGGAGTAACCCTCGCTAACCTTCCGCCATCAACCCTTGCCGACTTTAACCGTCTACGCCACTACGACCTTATTATATTGGAGTATGGAGCCAACGCCATTTCTGAAAATCCCAAACCAGATGACATTAAGTGGTATATGAAGAATATGAACAAGGTGATTAGGCATTTCAAACAGTGTTTTCCAAATACCACTCTGATGGTGATGAGCACCCCAGACCGAGGTGCTCGTGTGGGTAACAGGATAGGAACAATGAAAGGGATAAAAGAACTCGTTGTTGCCCAGCAAAAGCTTGCACGCGACAACCACGTCGCATTCTACAATCTCTATTCAGCAATGGGAGGCGAAGGATCGATAGGAAGGCTTGTAAAAGAGAACCATGCATCAAAAGACTACATTCACATGAAGAGGTCAGGAGGGGCAATGCTTGCTTCTACAATAATGAAATCCATAGAAGAAGGTAGACGTATAAACAACTTGAATAAACACGAATAAGATGATATTAGACAGACTGTTGCAACTTCTTCAATATAATCCTCAGGAACCTTTGATATTCTCTTCTGGGTTCTTCCTGATAATGTTCCTCTTGTTCACATTCGTTTATATGTTGTTGAGTCGCAAACTCACGGCACGTCTACTTTTTGTAACCCTTTTCTCATACTATTTCTACTACAAAAGCTCAGGCATTTATTTCTTTCTACTTGCCATCGTAACAGTGAGCGACTATTATATAGCCAAGGCAATACATTCAAATTTGAACAACAAGGGCAAGGCGCGATTATTCATGATGTTGAGCCTCATGATCGACCTGGGTATGCTTGCCTATTTCAAATATACTAATTTCTTTGTAGGAATGCTTGCTCAGGCATTTCATCATAATTTTCAGCCTTATGACATTTTCCTTCCTGTGGGCATAAGCTTTTTCACATTTCAGAGTCTCAGTTATACCATTGACGTGTATCGTGGTAAACTGAAACCACTGCATGAATTACTCGATTATGCGTTCTTTGTATCCTTTTTCCCACAGTTGGTAGCCGGCCCCATAGTGAGGGCATGCGATTTTGTTCCTCAGATACGCAGACCTATAAACATAACAAAGGAGATGTTTGCAAAAGGTGTGTGGTTCATAGCTATAGGTTTGTCAAAAAAAGCAATTGTCAGCGATTATATCAGCGTGAATTTCGTTGACCGAGTGTTTGACAATCCGTCACTCTTCTCAGGAGGAGAGACGTTGTTGGCTCTTTATGGTTACGGTGTTCAGATTTATTGCGACTTCTCTGGCTACAGTGATATGGCTATAGGAATAGCCCTTTTGCTCGGTTTCCACTTCCCACTGAACTTCAATGCGCCGTTTAAGGCTGATTCCATGACTGATTTCTGGAGAAGGTGGCACATCTCGTTGTCATCTTGGATACGCGACTATGTGTATATTTCATTTGGAGGAAACCGCAAAGGGGCTATCAGGACCTACATCAATCAGATAGCAGCAATGACTTTATGCGGATTGTGGCACGGCGCCAATCTCAATTTCGTGATATGGGGTGGCGTTCACGGTTTGCTGGTGTGTATTCACAAGTTCTTCTCACATAGAGTAATGCATCACGACCGTCACTATCATCCATGTGGGTGGAGAAGAGTAATATCGGTATTCTTGACATTTCAGCTACTCAGTCTTACATGGCTTTTCTTCAGAAATCAAGACTTGTCTCTGACACAGGTTATGGTTGAGAATATGCTTTTCAGATTTTCGCCAGAGCTCCTGCCCGGTGTCATAGTAGCCTATCGCTATGTGTTCATGCTCATAGCCCTTGCCTTAATGTTTCATTTCATGCCACAGTCGTGGAACCTTCGTGCCATAAGGTTCATTGAACGTATAGGGGTAGTTGGCTCAGCTCTGTTGCTTGTTACAATCATTTATGTCGTCATACAGATAAAAACCAGCAGCGTACAGCCTTTTATATATTTCCAGTTCTGACTTTTTTGACTATTCTTTTGGCTATCTCGTAAAAAACGAGTAATATTGCATGTTAAAGCGGGAAACATAATGAAAAAGGTATTTACAATATCATTGCTATTGCTGATAGCTATGAGCATTGAAGCTCAGAGTATGAGAGATATATGGATAAACATGCCTGATACAATAGTTCCATATCTTAACGAAAGCAAGCGCACTCAATTAGTTGATAATATCGAGACAGGTAACAGGTCTGTTATAGACAATCTCCTGACCGATTCTACAGAGATAACGATGATGTCAGCCAATTATCTGTCGGTATCATTGAATTCGTCTGTTGTAATGGAAATTAAGCTTTTGGAGAACCGCGATGGTGGAATGACAGTATGCGTGGTGACTACCTACAAGGCTCCTTCTGCAGAAAGCACCATAGCTTTCTATGACATGCAATGGCAGCGTATGCCATCTTCACTGATGAGACCCGTGGTAGCTGCGTCATTGATGAAATGCGCTGATGGCATGAGTGAGGAAGAATTTGAAGAAGTGAGTTCGCTACTTGACCCAAAGCTCATAGAGTTGCATCTTTCTGAAAGTGACAACACGCTGACCATAGGCTATTCACTTCCTGTAATGCCGGAAGCTGACGAACTCAGGGCTCGACAAATATTGTCACCACAGACTCTTCGATGGAATGGCGTGGTGTTTAATTGAAAAACGAGTAATGGAAATAATAACGAAAATAACTAAAAATCTAATTATATGAATTTGAAATTCAGACTATCTTTGATGAACTTCCTGGAGTTTGCTGTATGGGGAGCCTACCTTACTTGTATGGGAAACTATCTTGGAAGTGCTGGGTTGGGTGCTCAGATTTCATGGTTCTATGCCATTCAAGGCATTGTGTCGATATTTATGCCTACTGTAATAGGCATCGTGGCAGACAAGTGGATACAACCTCAACGAATGTTGGGGCTTTGTCATCTTATTGCAGGAGCAGCGATGCTCGGCTGTTGGTACATGGGAATGTCAGCAGGATTTGGTAATGAACTACCAAACAAATCATTATTCATATTCGTCTACACTCTGAGTGTGGCATTCTACATGCCAACGCTTGCGCTTTCCAACACAACTGCATTCAAGATTTTGAAAGACAACGGTTATGATACGGTGAAAGACTTTCCACCTATTAGGGTGCTTGGCACGGTTGGCTTCATTGCCACGATGTGGTTCGTAAACTGTGCTGTATGGGACAACGGCTCTTTCTCTTTCAGTCTGGCTGAAAACTCCCATAAATTTCAGTATACTTTCATGCAGTTCTTTGTGTCGGGAATACTCAGCATAGTGCTTTTCTTCTATACGTTCACGCTACCTGAGTGCAAATTGGAAAAGAAAGAAGTGTCAACATCATTGGCAGAATCCTTTGGACTGAATGCATTCAAGCTGTTCAAGACAAAGAAAATGGCACTGTTCTTTATATTTTCTGCACTGCTTGGCATGTCACTTCAGGTCACAAATGGCTATGCCGGGCCTTTCATCACGAGTTTCAAGGGAAGTACCGATCCGTTGGTAGCTTCATCTTTCGCTGCAAACAATGCCACTCTCCTTACCTCTTTGTCGCAGGTTAGCGAGGCATTGTGTATATTGATGATACCGTTTTTCCTCCGTCGTTACGGCATAAAGGTTGTTATGTTAATCGCAATGTTTGCATGGGTGTTTCGTTTCGGGTTCTTTGCTATAGGTAATCCTGCAATGCCTGGAGTGATTTTGTTCATTCTGTCATGTATCGTCTACGGTGTGGCTTTCGATTTCTTCAACGTGTCGGGTGCAATGTTTGTTGACCAAGAGTGCTCGCCTTCCGTGAAAGCCTCTGCCCAAGGACTTTTCATGCTTATGACCAATGGTATAGGAGCAACCATAGGCACGCTCGCAGCCGGAGAGATTGTCAATAGCAAATGTACTTGGAACGACAGTGGCTATCTCATGGGCGATTGGCAGTCGTGCTGGTTCATCTTTGCTGGCTTCGCATTGGTTGTGGCAGTTTCTTTTGCTTTGATATTCAATCCAGATAAAAACAAGCGCAAGTAGTTAGTTATATGTTTCGGACCAGGCTTTATCTAAAAGGTATTTCTGAGATTGTCGGCAACATTGAGATGTCGATTATCGTTCTTGTTGATGAGAATCAGGAACGCCAGCTCTCTATAGTTTGCGACAAACAAACAGAATATCAGATAAGCATGCGCATGAGTGGTATGAACATTACTCAAAAGATGGTGCCCGAGGTGCTTCTGGGAATGATCAGAAAAATTGGAGACTATCGCCTGGAGCTTATTATAAACACTGTATCAGATGGAGGATATAATGCCTTGCTCGTAAACAAAGATACTATGGATATGGTGTCTATGCGTGCCAGTGATGCTGTATTATTGTCGCTGATTGGCAATATTCCGCTCTTTGTCGACGAATCGCTGATGGCGAGGCAAAGCGTTCCTTTCCGTGAGGATGCCAAGGGCATGGCTATTCCTGTAAATGTTCTTGACGAGAACATGCTTACCAAAGCTCTTGAAAAGGCTGTGGAAGAAGAAAACTACGAACTTGCTTCTCACCTCCGTGACGAACTTAAAAGGCGTAAAATACCATCATCAAGATAATAATGAAAGAGATAAGATATTTCTATGTGCCTGACGCAGCCGAGAAAACGGAGCTGCCTCCTGACGAAGCAGCCCATGCTTTGAGAGTGTTGCGACTCAAGACTGGTGATGAGCTCTTTCTTATGGATGGCAAGGGCACTTTCTATAGAGCCGAAATTTCATTAGCTCAGTCAAAGAAATGTTTATACAATATTTTGGAAACGTTTCCTCAACAGCCCATGTGGCAAGGAACAATCCATCTTGCCATTGCTCCTACTAAGGATATCGGACGAATGGAGTGGCTTGCCGAGAAAGCTACTGAGATAGGTTTTGATGAGTTGTCGTTTCTGGAATGTCGCTTCTCTGAACGCAAGACATTACGCGACGACCGCATTGACCGTATTGTGGTTTCTGCAATGAAACAAAGCAGAAAAGGGTGGAAACCAAAAGTAAATGGGATGATTTCTTTTGATAAATTCATTTCATGTGATATTCCAGGCATGAAATACATTTGCCATTGCTATGAAGAAATTTCCCGCTCTGACTTGTTTGCCGAGCTAAAGGCTACTCCCACAGATACGCCCATAACCATTATGGTAGGTCCGGAAGGAGATTTCTCAAAGGATGAAGTCTTAAAAGCTGTTGACAGAGGATTTGTACCCGTCTCTTTGGGTAGTGCCAGATTGCGAACGGAAACGGCAGGACTATTCTCGGTCATGCTTTCACAAATGGTGCGACGCAACGAAAGCATACCCGAGAATAAAGGTTCTGAGAACTAAGAGTAATTAAAGGGATTATATGAACAAATTGAATATAGAATAGGTATGAGAAAGTATTCAGGAAACCACATCATTCTGTCATTGTTAATATTGGTGTGTTCAATGGTAATAACATCATGTTCCAACGATGACTATCTGCATGCTGTGCCGGAAGGTTGCACCGCTATAATATCCGTTGACATACCAAGAGTTGCCGAAAATAAGAAAGGAGTCGATGCAAATATAATAAAGACCCTGTTCCATTTGTCAGATGCTTCAAAATGTGGAATAGATATGACTTCCAAGGTATATCTTTTTGAAGATCCTGATGGCAATCTGGGACTTGCGGCGAAAGTAAAAGATGCTGATGACTTCGCTAATCAGTTGACAAACTTGGCTAAGAAAGGCAAATGCCAGAAGGTACAGAAGAAACGGGGAAAATATTTCACTGTGTTGAACAGGACATGGCTAATAGGTTTCAACGACGATGCACTTCTGGTTATGGGGCCATCGGTGGGAAGCGTGGCACAGGCAGGTCTGATGCGCACCATGATGAAGCTATTAGATGCTGAAAGAGGAATAGAAGAATCACCATTGTATGCCCGTCTTCAAGATATAGACTCCCCAATAGCTATGGTTGCACAGACCCAAGCCTTACCCGAACAGTTTTCTGCATTGTTCACCCTTGGAGCCCCGAGAGATGTATCACCAAGTGATGTTCTTATAGCTGCATCTCTTGATGCTCGCAATGGCTGTCTGGAAATGTCAAGTAAGGTTTTCTCCTTTGATGAAACCATAGACAAATCGCTTAAAGAGTCTGAAGCATCATTCCGTCCTCTACAGGCTGACTATGTTCGTCAGATCCCTGACAGTTCATTTTTCTCTATTGCAATGAATATAGAAGGAAAGTCTCTGCTCAAGATGATGAAAGACAACAAAACCTTGCGCGCCATGCTCACAGGAATGAGCCTTTCAGTGGATGCCGACGAGTTTGTAAGCTCTGTAAACGGTAACTTCGTTATGGTTATGCCATCGTTTGATAATGAAAACATTAGCGTATTATGGAATGCCGACCTGTCGCAATCTGTCAATAATTTCGACACTACGGGTGATTTGCTTAAACACCGTCTGAGTAATGAAGGGCAAAAGCTTCCTGCTCATGTTGTCAACAAAAGCATCGGAAAGCTTCAATATAGCGTCATCAATTTGAATGCGGTAGACAGTAGCAAACGGGAAATAACCAATGCTCTTTCTTCACTCATGACACCGATGTTTGGAAACGTTACATACATTGTGTGCTCAACTACCTTTTCAAATGACAAACGATAAAAGACATGGATAAAATAATATTGCATCATGTATTGCCACATGTTTTTGCACAAAGCAACGATTTGCAATCAGATGTGTGGAAACAGGATCTCAACATTGCGAAAGGTAAACTATATCTCATAGAGGCTGATTCTGGACAAGGTAAAAGCACCTTTTGCAGCTATATCACAGGCTATCGCCATGATTATAGCGGTGAGATTTATTTTGACAATACAGATACCAAAAGCTTGAAGGTAAAGGATTGGACAGAGATACGCCGCCGACATGTAAGTCATCTCTTCCAGGAACTACGACTCTTTCCAGAGCTAACTGCTCTTGAAAATGTTCAGATAAAAAACAATATCACTGGTTGGAAGAGTGAAGGACAGATAAAAGAGTGGTTTGAACGTTTAGGCATTTCCGACAAGCTTTCTTCGAAAATCGGACAAATGTCATTCGGACAACAACAGCGGGTAGCTATGATACGTTCACTTGTGCAACCTTTTGATTTTCTCTTGGTTGATGAGCCAATAAGCCACCTTGACGACAGCAATGCTGCAATCATGGCACAGATAATGATTGAAGAAGCAAGGAGACAGGAGGCCGGCATTATAGTAACCAGCATTGGCAAACACATGGATTTGCCTTATGACAACATACTTCATCTTTAACAACCAATCGTAAGATGCAATGACACTAATTTGGAAACTACTTCGTCAGCATATTAGCATACCCCAGTTTATGGGATTTTTCTTTGCCAATCTCTTTGGCATGTTTGTCGTGATGCTCGGATTTCAGTTCTACCACGATGTTATAAATGTCTTTACAGCTGAAGACAGCTTCATGAAATCCGACTATGTCATTATAAATAAACGCATTTCAACATCAAATACTATATCAGGCAGTTCAACTTCTTTTTCCGACTCCGATAAGGAGGAGCTTGCGTCGCAACCTTTCATAAGTAAAGTGGGAGCTTTCATCGGCAATGAGTTCAAGGTGTTTGCACAGATGGGAGTCAATGGGAACTCCGTTCTCAATTCTGAATTATTCATAGAAAGTATTCCTGATGAATTTGTCGACATTCCTGCCGAAGAATGGAAATATACAGCTGGTTCAAAAGAAGTCCCTATCATTATTCCACGCTCATATGTAAACATGTATAATTTCGGTTTCGCACAAAGCCGGAAACTCCCCAAGATAAGCGATGGGCTAACGGGAATGATTGATTTCAGAATGAATGTTCACGGAAAATCTCTGCAAGATGACTATGTGGGAAGGGTAGTGGGAATCTCTGGCAGACTAACCACAATAGTCGTCCCTCAGTCATTTATTGAATATGCCAACAACCGCTATTCAGCAAATGAAAAAGCAGAGCCCAACAGATTGCTTGTTGAAGTGAAAAATCCAGGCGACGAGCGGTTTTCCTCATATCTTGAAACCAAAGGCTATGAGATGGAAGACGACAGGTTGAATGCAGAGAAGACAACTTATTTCCTTCGCCTGGTTGTTACAATAGTCATGTTGGTGGGCTTAGTCATATCTGTGTTGAGCTTCTATATTCTCATGCTGAGCATATACCTCTTGTTGCAGAAAAACTCTTCAAAACTTGAAAATCTGCTTCTCATTGGATACAGTCCCTTTCAGGTGGCATTGCCTTACCAGTTGCTGACCCTTGTTCTCAACGTATCTGTGTTCATTCTGGCATTAATCGCATTGTTTTTTGTTCGTCAATATTACTTGGATGTGATTTTCTCCCTATATCCGCAAATGGAAGAATGTTCTATGCTTCCGGCTTTTGGCATAGGCATTTGTCTCCTCCTGTTGGTAACCATTCTTAACCTTATTGCCATCAGGCAGAAGGTCATTCGTATATGGAAACGTAAAGACTGACTATTTATTCACACTTAACACAATAACACTATGGTATTAGATTTTGAGAAAATAATGACACAGCATCTTGAAGGATTGAAAGATGGCAATGGACCTTACGATACTCGTAACTTCATAGACGAGAATATCAAGATTGCATATTCCACACTGCGCCCGGGCTCATCATCTGGCTATCATGTGCATGAAAACAATAGCGAAGTGATATTCGTTATCAGTGGCACTGCAACATTTCATTACGATGATAGCGTGGAAGAGGTAAGTGCTGGTCAATGCCACTATTGTCCCATGGGACATTCACACTACATGGAGAACCTCACCGACCACGACCTCGTTTACTTTGCCGTGGTTCCAAATCATCGTTAACTGTTCCGACCGTTTCTGATATTTGCCACACATCTTGTAATAAGCGTCATGGCTACAAACACCATGCCTTCTGCATAGGTCTGGATGGCAATACCTATCAGAAACAATATGCAAAATATCAAGAGTACTTTCCAATACCAATGGCATTGGTTGGAGGTCTCTTTACGAATGGCGCTATATAGAAAAAGAAGTGACAACGGATTGAGAATGAGTATCTGAAGGTTTACCCTCACCGTTGGATGTTCCGAAAAAATCATTGCAGACAAAATTAGTCCGCAAAGCCCCGTTGCCACCAGCAATATGGCATCTAACATCCAGAGGGAATGCTTTCTTTTCCATTCAGCGATAGCTGTCAACAGCAGCGTCACAACGAAAAGACTTGCAAGTACAATCGTAGGTGACACCTTATCAAATACATCAACCTCAGCATTGCTCTTTCCTGAAAATTCTGGTAAGTAAAGATAACTCTCTTTATTTACCAGTTTTCTTTTTCTCCCTGTTTTTTCTTTTAGATATATATTATTGAAATAGCGTCTCACGCTATCAGGAAGGAAAAAAGAGGACTCTCTCTCTGTCTTGAAATCTGCTTTCACGCCAAGAAGGAGGTCATTGCCAAACCGTGCCCACCTGTGATTTTCCGTCCATTGATGGGTCATGGTGCGGTAACTCTCTCCGTTCCAATCTCCCATGGTGCTTTCTACTTCCCCATCAACATTCTGTAGGAGTATGTTCATTGCTCTTGTAGTGCAGTTATCATATAGGAAGTTGTATCTGTAACCTACATTCTGAGGCAGCGCATTGCGCTGAAGAGCGGCTAAAATATTTCTTTTCTCATTGCGGCTTAAGCTGAGCTTTTGTTCCGAAACCCATCTACCTTCGTATTTATATTCCTCCATGAAATACTGCATTGGCAATATTGCCATCTCATAGTCAGTTAGACCAAATATGAATCGAAGAATGAAATATGGTTGATCAAAAGAAAAGGAACCATAGTTTATTGACACATCCGTTCCGTTATTATGGTTGAGAACTCTCAGGGCGGTGTGCCCATACATGCTCCACACCTCATCACCAGGTCCCACGGTGAGCAGGCTAATTTCCACATTGTCCATCATGGAAAGAGTGGTGTCATTTCTTTCGACCTGAGATATTTCTTCTGTTTTCTGTGCTGATGCCGACTCTGATATGAGCAACATGCAAAGAAACACAATCCATTTGTAAAAAGCACTTTTTAGTTTCATACCGCAAAATTAGTTTTTATTTTGCAGATAAGACACTTTAGCATATAATTTATTTTATCCTCATTCCAATTTCTCTTATAAGCATTTCATCTTGAATACGTTATAAGATATTGGCAAACTTACAAACTACTGAAATAAAAAGAATGTGACTTTATGTCATATCTGTCAAAAGTCACATTCTCATTGGGGTTGTGAAATATCTGGTAATGTATTATAGTTCAGGTTTTATTTGTTGTATCCATTCTTCAATTCTACTTTCTGTCTTGTCGTCTTCATTGATGTCATCAAGGGGAAGACCAATAAACTTACCGTCAACGACAGCCTCTGAGTCGTCAAATGTATATCCGTCGGTAGATACACTGCCAATGAAGTTTGCACCACAGTCCTTTATACCGTTGTAGAGTTCTGCAATACCGCCAACAAAGGTGTCGGAATAGGATTCACAGTCACCGCAACCAAACAATGCAATGTTTTTTCCGTTAAGGTCAGCATTCTGAAGCACTGGCAATCCGTCATACCAATCATCTTGAAGCTCACCTGCACCCCATGTTGACGTGCCGAGAATAAGGTTCTTGTTCTCTTCTATTGTCTCTGCTGTGATGTCTTGCACGTTTATGGCTTCACATCCAATTTTCTCAGCAATGTTTTTAGCGATTGTCTCGCATGTTCCCGTTGTGGAACCAAAGATTACTACTGTAGCATTCATGATTATTATATTAATTATGTTTTAGTGTTGTTTTTTATTACATTTATTCTTTCGCTGACAGTAACGTTGGCACTGTGCGCAAATGTCATATCCCAGCATTGCACCGAGGATGAAATCCTCTTCAGGTGAGATCATATTCAGTGGACGGGTGATGATAAGCTGTATGGCATCTAAGCACTCCTTGCGTCCAAAATAAACATTTGTGTTTCTGGCTCCTGCCGGTTGAACGAGATAAGGAATGCCTTGGCTTTCAAGCCGCTCAATGGTCATTGTCTCATATTTCTTGTTGCAGGTAAACAGAACCATATGACGTATGCCCTTGTGCAATTCATAAATATGGTTCGTCAGTACCTTCATTTCTGTGGGATTTGTTCTCATTCTTTCCATGTGACAGCTTTCATTTTATTTATCGGTTGCAAAGGTAGTTATAGGACATCAATATGGCAATACCTAAAAAATGCTGTTTTTCACACTACAAAACAATCAAATATCCATAATGTCTGATTAATAACTTTTAGGTAGAGAAATGCATAGTTTATCTACTTTAAAAGGAAATATTCATTTTCGTGAAACAGTTAACAAATGTGAACGAAAAACAATCTCCGCACAGTGGGAAAACGAAAGTGCCACTTTCGTGTTGCGAAAGAGGCTCTTTTACCTTCCAAAAGAGGCTCTTTTGCACGCTAAAAGAGGCTCTTTTAAAACGCCCCCCTCAAACACCTGATTTCCAACGAGTTACAAAGGCGGTTTTTAGAGGCTTTCTTAGCTCTTAAATGTTAAAGAAATTGCTTATAAATTTGCATCTCTTTACATTTATTTACAAAATGTTTCACGCCCATTTTCCATGGATTTCTGGCATCTAAGAAACATAATATGATACAAAATAACTATCTGCTATGCAGATTTGCCGTTGTGCAAATATGCTATCATTACACCATAGATTATTTGCTAAGAATGAAAGTATATACGATTTTTTTCCGTAAATTTGCAAAGAGAACATAATTTACAAGAAGTAAATCTGCAAAAATGACGAAACAACCTGCAAAAATGGTAAAGGCGTTATTGGTTATTCTTGGTAATTCTGTTACACTAATGTAAAAATGAAATAATAAAGAAAAAATGAAAAGATTAATAACAATAGTAATAACATTACTGATTATGGTAACAACAAATGCACAGACGCTTACCGAGCGTCAAAAAGGATTGGCTGCATGTGCCTGCCTGATGGCACAAGGTGATATGAGTAGATTGGAGTCTGCCGTTCGTCAGGCTCTTGATGACGGTGTAACCATAAATGAATTGAAAGAAGCTTTTTCACAGCTTTACGCCTATACGGGCTTCCCACGCTCGCTAAATGCACTGGGAGTGCTTGATGCGGTTCTTGAAAATAGGAGTGAGAAATGGCTTGAGGGAAAGCCATGGATGCGCCCTGAGGAATGGAACGATGCGAAGAAAGCTTATGAATTGGGCACAAAGAATCAGACTCAACTTGCAGGTCAGCCTTTCAATTATACTTTCTGTCCTCAAAATGATTACTACCTCAAGGCACACCTCTTTGGTGATATCTTTGCAGGTAATCAGTTGACGGCAGCTGACAGGGAAATTGTCACCGTGGCAGCGCTGAGTGGTCTCAATGGAGTTACACCTCAGTTGGAAGCACATAAGAAAGGAGCTGTTAACTTCGGAAACTCCCAAGAGTTGGTTGATGAACTATGTGAATGGCTCGGCAAGGAAGGCTATACCTTGAAGAGCGACTGGCCCAAAGGTGAACCTAACACAGCTTATGCTCAGTATTTCATAGGCAACAGCTATCTGGCTCCAATGGGAACGATGGTCAATGTGACCTTTGAGCCTCGATGCCGTAACAACTGGCATATCCACCACAAGCAAGTGCAGGTACTGGTATGCGTGGCTGGTCGCGGTTGGTATCAGGAGTGGGGTAAGGAGCCTGTTGAGCTCAAGCCTGGAGTAGTCATTGAGATTCCTGCAGAGGCTAAGCACTGGCACGGGGCTGCAAAAGACTCGTGGATGCAACATCTTACCTATCACAAAGACATACTGGAAGGGGCAAGCAATGAGTGGTTGGAACCCGTGACAGATGAAGTGTATGACAAACTTAAGTAACGTGTAAAACGCAGGCTATATTAATAGAAATTGATAAGAATATTCAAAGATTAACTATCATATTATGAAAAATACCATCATTTCCATGATGCTGATGTTTGCAACAATTAATGCATCGGCACAGACCTCTACGGTGTATTTAACGAAAGATATTACTCCAGAGGCATTAGTAAAAATTTACGAGGCTCTTGGTGTGGAAGCCAAAGGTAGGGTGGCTGTTAAGGTTTCAACTGGTGAAGGTAGCAACCCTAACTATCTGAAGCCAGAGCTGATTAAGGATCTGGTATTCGAAGTTGATGGAACCATAGTGGAGTGTAACACCGCTTACGGCAACAGACCAGCAGACAAGATTGACGAGCGCAACACTTCTGCCAACCACTGGAAAGTGATAGAACGTCACGGGTTTTTAAATTACTTCCCCGTAGATATCATGGATGAGTATGATGAGATACGCATACCGGTGAAGGATCAGACTCACATAAAATATGACATAGTGGGAGGACACATGGCAAACTATGACTTCATGATTGCCCTCAACCATTTCAAAGGGCATCCCATGGGAGGCTATGGAGGTGCTATCAAGAACCTCTCTATTGGATGCGCCAGCCAAAACGGCAAAGCCTATATCCACTCATCAGGAAAAATGGAGAAGCTTGACATGGGCAAAATATGGACACCCGAATATATAGGCAATCAGGATGGATTTCTGGAGAGTATGGCAGCAGCGGCACAGGCTGTGGTCAATTATTTCAACAAGAAACAGGGCATCATATATATCAATGTGATGAACAACATGTCAATTGATTGTGACTGCGTTGATCATCCACAACCTGTAAAACTGGAGGACTATGGCATACTCGCATCTACAGATCCGGTGGCTCTCGACCAAGCGTGCATAGATATAATCAACCAGCAGAAGGTGACAGCTAAGAACGATCCTACAGACCTGCTGAACCGCATTGACAAGCAGCACGGCACACACACACTTGACCATGCTGAGAAGATTGGACTTGGTTCTAAAAAATACACATTGGTGAACATTGACAAATAATAGACATGTCAATATTTATAGAATAACATAAAATTAGGATATAAACACGCAGATTATGAAAGTAATATTGTTAAACGGAAGTGCCAACAAAAAAGGTAACACCTTTACGGCACTTTCTGAGATAGCCTGTCAACTTGAGAAAAATGGTGTAGAGTCGGAAATCATTCAGCTGGGCAACAAACCCGTGCGTGGCTGCATAGCCTGTGGACAATGTAGGGTTAAGCAACTCGGACATTGCGTCTTCGATGATGATATTTGCAATCATATTGTTGAAAGAATCAATGAGAGCGATGCTCTCATCGTGGGTTCACCTGTGTATTACGGTCAGCCCAACGGCGCTGTGCTGGCTGTCCTTCAGCGTGCCTTCTTCTCCGGCGCAAAAGTGCAGAACAAACCTGCGGCAGCTGTTGCTGTATGCCGACGTGGAGGTGCTTCGGCTGCTTACCAGACAATAAACATGATGTTTGAGATGATGAACATGCCTGTGGTGACTTCCCAATACTGGAATATAGCCTATGGAAGGACACCAGGAGAAGCATCACTGGATGTAGAGGGTATGCAGACCATGAGAACGCTGGCAAATAACATGTCGTGGCTGCTGAAGAAAATTCACACCAATGATGCTCCTGATTATCCGGAACGGGAAGAGTGGCAACCCATGAATTTTATTAGATAACATACAGAGATGAAACAATATGTTGTAGATGCTTTTACCGACTCTGTGTTTCATGGTAATCAAGCTGCCGTTTGTGTATTGGATAAGTGGTTGACCGATGATTTAATGTTGAACATCACTCAGGAGAACAATTATTCCGAAACAGCATTCACCGTCAGAGAAGGTGAGAAATGGCATCTGCGGTGGTTTACTCCAAACGGAGAAATAGACCTTTGTGGACACGCCACGTTGGCAACGGCTTTTGTGTTGTTCAACTATCATGAGATGGATGCTGATAGGGTAGTGTTTACTACATTAAGCGGCGAACTGACGGTAGTACGCAAAGGAAGCCTATATGAGATGGAGTTTCCCGGATATGACTTACACCCAACAACAGTGACGACTGCAATGGAGAATGCATTGGGAACATCTATAAAGGAAGCCTACTTTGCCCGCGATTTGGTATGTGTTGTGGAAGATGAACAGACTGTTCGTGAATTGAAACCAGATTTAGATAAGGTCATGGACCTTGACGGTCTATTGCTCCATGTCACTGCCAGAGGAGATAAGTATGATTGTGTGTCTCGAAGTTTTGCCCTAAAGCTTTCAATTCCCGAAGACCCAGTCTGCGGTTCTGGTCATTGCCACATCATTCCTTATTGGGCTGACACATTAGGAAAGGATGAACTTGTTGCCTATCAGGCATCAAAACGTGGAGGAACACTTTATTGCCGTAGAGATGGCAATAAAGTGTTCATATCAGGAAAAGCTGTGCTATATTCAATAGATGAACTATACATAAATTATACAGGGTAGCTGAATGTTGGCGTTAGTTCCTCATGTAAGTTATATATAGTCGTTTAAATAATATCATAGAAATAAAATGAAAGACATGATGAAGAAGAAAAATATTTTAGCCGCAGCACTGATAGGTATTCATGAGCGGTAGAAAGATGTTTAAGTGATTATTTGATAAAAAACAATTATCTGTAATGCAGCAAATATTTGACATCAACTGGTGGGGATGAAACTTCATTTCTACAAACCACACAGATACAACAAGCTCTGGTTCAGAAAACAGGCTTTAAGTCGCTTTCCATTCAGATTTTGGGTCGCATTCTTAGGGACATGAAATTTGAAAGAGTGAAAAGGAATGGGGTTTATGGATATTTGGAAAAGGAGAAAAAACACGGAATTTGAATAACTTTGAATTTTCAGTTACCCTCTTACCATTCACAAGGTAAGCAGGGTAACTGATTATTTTTTCCTCTTTGTTTTTAGTATTGTACAATTTCTAACCCAAGTTTCTCCACAAGAGAATTAAGAGCAGGGTTGTTGTTAAGCAAATCCTCCTTTGTTGGCTTTGGGGTTGAGGAATACTTCACTTGAACCAACTGCTGATATTCTGTCGGCAAACATTCTGTGATAGTCTGAAGAAAGAGGTGCCACAACTCCTTTTCTTCTTCAGAAGAATAGGCATTCCCCATATATTGCAGTTCCTCACTTCCCAAGAACTTTATTCTAACCATGTTGTCCCATTCTTCAAAAGCAATCAGTTCATCAACCAATCCGAGTTCACCCATGCACCAGAGAACGCAAGATACGAATTCAAGATGCTTGGTGGTAACATTCCCATCTTCTATCTGACGTTCAAAGTTGTATGCCCTGTTGCCTATAAATTGGGGTGGAGTATTAACTATGTTGATAAATACAGCCATCTGATTAAACAATGTGCGTGTGGCTTCTCCTTTTTCTATCTTACTTTTAGACTTAGCCAGGATGTAGAGATATTCCACTTCGGGGCTACCATAAAATACAGGTGCTTCTTTTAGCCTCTTCTTATCTATCTGGAACTTTGGGTGATGTATTAACTTGATGCAAAGATTTGTGTAGTTGCCATGTGTATCTAATGCGGGCAAGTTATCATATACATATTCCATAGGAAAGTACTTTATAATAACGATACCACATTCTTTTTCGTGGTATTGTTCCCACAAGTCTTGTACATCTTCAAAAAAGAAACCATCCCAACTATAGTTCAACCGATTATATGCCCACATCCTATCTTGTTTTGAAGCATGGAGCATGGCTTTCAGTATCTTTCGTTGTGTCAGAAATGATTGCTTGCTAAATCTATCTCTCAGTTCTACCCTTGCTACTGCAACCTTGCCATTCTGTTTTTCAGTAAAGGCTTTCAATAGGGCAGAAATGCTTTCATTCCTATGTGGCTGTATCTTGCCCAAGACTTTAATTGCTTCCTCATAAAGTCCCTTGCCCACGCTCCATTTGGAAGAACCACGCTTCAATTTCTTTTGAAGTATAAGCAGTTCTTCCTTGTTGAGGGTATGCACTAAAGCCCTCAACACAGTTCTTTCAGCAAGGTTTTCTTGGTATTTCTCTTGTTGATAATTTGCTAATATGTAGTCTAATGCACTCATATGTATAGGACTTAACGAAATTTCATAATGGATTTATTATAAATTCATGCTCCAAAGATACTAAATTTCTGCGACAATCATTCCATCTTGCTTCAATTTCAGTAGGTTTAACGCCAACTTTTCATCAAAATTTTGTATAAAAGCCTCACGTTCGGAAATGAAAGCTTGTTTTCATTTCTCTCGCTTAATCGGTTTTTCAGTAAAATGTGCAAATATATCGGCAGTTTGTGTAACAGCAGACTGCCGATTTTTTCGTAATTTTACAGCGTGATATAGAACTGTATAACTTAACAAAAAGAATCAATAGAATGCAAAGAATGAGAATGATGGCCGGTGCCCTGACGCTGATGGTGTCGCTGGCAGTCTTTGGACAAAGCAAGGTTTACATGACTAAGGAGATAACACCGGAGTCGTTAGTGAAAATCTACAAGGCACTGGGTCGCGAGGTAAAAGGCCGTGTGGCAGTAAAGATTTCCACCGGTGAGGATGGCGGCAACAACTACCTGAAGCCAAACCTCATCCGCGAGTTGGTTGACGAGGTGAACGGCACCATCGTGGAGTGCAACACCGCCTATCCCGGCAAGCGCAACACGGTGGAAGCCCACTGGCAGACCATCCACAAGCATGGCTTCGACAGTATCTTTGCCGTTGACCTGATGGACGAGTACGGAGACATTCGCATCCCCGTGCGCGACAAGAAACACATCAAGTATGACATCGTGGGAAGCCATTTGGCGCACTACGACTTCATGATCAACCTCGCCCACTTCAAAGGTCATGCCATGGGCGGCTTCGGTGGTGTGCTGAAGAATGCCTCCATCGGTGTGGCTTCATCGGCAGGAAAGGCATATATCCATACTGCGGGAGTGACAACGAAACCTGAAGAACTATCTAATAACCTGCCTGAGCAAGACCACTTCCTGGAGTCAATGGCAGCTGCTGCACAGGGTGTACACGAGTATTTCGGAAATGGCGAGCGCATATTGTATATCAACGTGATGAACAACATGTCGATTGACTGTGACTGCGACTCACATCCTGCTGCGCCCGAACTGAAAGATATGGGCATACTGGCGTCGCTCGACCCCGTGGCACTCGACCAGGCTTGTCTCGACCTTGTGTTCAGCCACACTAACACGTCGGGCGACACTGCCAAGCCGCTGACAGAGCGCATACATAAACTACACGGCACCCATACCGTGGACTATGCTGAGCAGATAGGTCTTGGCACGAAAAAGTATGAACTAATTAGTATTGATAAGTAATGAAAAGTTTGTTTTCAGTGCTCGTGGCTTCGGTTGCGAGTACGCTTTTGTTTCCTATTCCTGCTTCTGCAGAAAATATGAGTGACACCCTGCACTTGCAGGAGGTGGTAGTGACTGGCACACGCTCTGCCACCGACGTGCGTCATCTGCCCATGACGGTGACGGTAATTGGGCGCAAGATGCTGACCGAGCAGCATCAGACGAGCGTGTTGCCAACGGTGATGCAACAGGTGCCTGGTCTCTTTGTCACTTCGCGTTCGGTGATGGGCTATGGTGCCTCTACGGGAGCGGCAGGCGGAATCAACCTGCGTGGTATAACAGGAGGTGCAGGACAACTACTGGTCTTAATAGACGGACATCCTCAGTATCAGGGCATCTATGGTCACCCTATAAGCGACAGTTACCAGACGCTGATGGCAGATAGAGTGGAGGTACTGCGAGGACCTGCCTCTGTGCTCTACGGCTCAAATGCCATGGGTGGTGTGCTGAATATCGTTACCCGCAGCATGCACGAAGATGGTGTGAAGACTAATGTCAATCTTGGTACAGGCAGTTACGGAACGGTCCAAACTGAAGCTTCCAACCAGATACGCAGCGGGAGATTTACTTCTACTGTTGCTGCACAGTATGGGCGTACAGATAACCACCGGCCTCGCATGGGGTTTGAACAATATGGTGGATACCTGAAGTTAGGCTATGACATCAACAACAACTGGAATACCTACATTGATGCCAATATCACACATTTCAATGCGAGCTACCCAGGAACTGTATCAAGTCCGATTTTCGAGGCCAACCAGTGGATAACACGCGGAATGGTATCGGCTGCGCTTGAGAACCACTACAACAAAACAAGTGGAGCTCTAAGTGTTTACAGCAATTTCGGACGACACAAGATTGACGATGGTACACAAAATCCTGCACAACCCACACAGCGTTATTTTCGCTCGAAAGATGCGCTTACTGGCATTTCGTGGTATCAGAGTGCTACGCTCTTCAAGGGTAATCGCATGACTGTGGGCATAGATTATATGCACATCTACGGTAACGCCTACTACACGTCGAAAGCAACAGGGGAAATTCTTGACACACCAAACAAGCAGAGCGGTCATTCACATCGTAATGAGATAGCTGGCTATTTGGATTTCCGTCAAGATCTGGCTGAGTGGCTGACGGTTGACGCAGGCATCAGACTCGACCATCACTCCATAACAGGAACTGAGTGGATTCCACAGGCTGGCATCGTGGTAAGACCTATGGCAACAGGCGAAATCAAAGTCATGGCAAGCAAGGGATTCCGCAATCCCACCATGCGCGAGATGTATCTCTATCCACCTTCAAATACAGACCTTAAGCCGGAGCGGCTATGGAACTACGAACTATCGTGGAGGCATCGCCTTGGAGCGTTCAATTATGGCATGAACCTCTATTATATAAAAGGTGACAACATGATTCAGACCATTCAGCGCAAGAATGTAAACACAGGCGAGATAGAGAACTATGGTATGGAACTGGAAGCAGACTACCGCATCAACAGCCACTGGAACATAACCACCAACCACTCGCTGCTACACATGAGGCATAAAGTAGTAGCAGCTCCAGAATACAAAGGCTTTCTGGGAGCAAACTATAGGCACAGTCGTTGGGATGTCGTTGCTGGACTACAATACCTTAACAGACTATATACCGCTGTAGGTGATAATGAACAGAAGGAAAACGCTTTTCTTATCAACGCCTCTGTAACCTATTCCCTTACAAAAGGAATATCCATCTGGCTTCGAGGCGAGAACCTACTGGCACAGAGATATGAAATCAATCTTGGATACCCAATGCCCCGGGCAACATTCATGGGTGGCGTAGATATAAGTCTATAGCGCAACTATTATTGTAGCTTAGTGTCAGACATAGCATTACTGATCCATTGGGAAAAGCACATTCTCGCTGATTCAATAAAGTATTACAACAGTTCAATCACAGTATTACATTAATAATCTGATAGAAATGATGATAAAGAAAAATGTATTAGCCGCAGTTCTGATTGGTATGACTCTCTCAGGCTGGGCCCAAAAGAGTGAAAATAATCTAAACAAAGAAATTATGAATACAACATTACATTTAACTCAAGAGTGGGACAAGACGTTCCGCAAGAGTGACAAGGTTGATCACAAAAAGGTCACATTTAAGAACCGTTATGGCATAGAACTCGCTGCAGACATGTACATTCCGAAGGATGCAAAAGGAAAACTCGCTGCTATTGCCGTTACGGGGCCTTTCGGAGCTGTAAAGGAACAGTCAAGTGGTCTTTATGCCCAGCACATGGCTGAGCGCGGTTTCGTGGCTATAGCCTTCGACCCCTCGTTCACTGGAGAGAGTGGAGGAGAACCACGTCGCATGGCTTCACCCGACATCAATACAGAGGATTTTCTCGCTGCCGTAGACTTCCTCAGCATACAGGATAATGTTGACCCTGAGCGCATCGGCATCATTGGCATCTGCGGTTTCGGTGGTATGGCAGTGAATGCTGCCGCCCTTGACCCTCGCATAAAAGCAACCGTTGCCTCTACTATGTATGACATGACGAAAGTAAACCGCGAGGGCTACTTCATGAGCAGCGACTCAAAGGAACAGCGCATGGAGGCTCGCAAGGCGATGGCCGCACAGCGTACCGAGGACTTCAAGAACGGCTCTTACAAGCGTGCCGGCGGTGTGGTTGACCCACTGCCAGATGCTGCCCCTTGGTTTGTTAAGGACTATCATTCTTACTACAAGACCAAGCGAGGCTATCACGAGCGTAGCGGCAACTCCAACGACGGATGGAACGTAGTAGGGTGTCAGTCGTTCCTCAACCAACCTATCCTCGACTATGCAAATGAAATAGAAACTCCTGTGCTGCTCATCCACGGTGAAAAGGCACATTCGCGTTATTTCTCTGAGTATGCCTTCGAGAAAATGACTGGCAAGAAGGCTTTTGATTCATCAATAGACGAATGTGCTACAGCCAACGAGATTCCCACAGGAAAATATGCCGGCAGTTACAAGGAGGGTAACAAGGAACTGCTTATCATTGCCGGAGCCTCGCATGTGGATCTTTATGACGATGTGGCAGACTGCATACCCTATGACAAGATAGAGATTTTCTTCAACGAGAGTCTAAAATGACTTAGGCTGCAGGCTCTGGCGGTACTCGCTGGGTGACTGACCAAGGTGCTTGGTGCAGTAACGGCTAAAATAAGAGAGCGTGGCAAAATTCATACGGTCGGCTATCTGGGTGAGCGACAGACGTTCGTCACCCAGATAGTCTTTTAGTATGGGAATTGTGTAGCGATTGATGTAGGAGGTAACGCTGTGACCTGTCATGCGGCGCACTGTTTCGGAGAGGTATTTGGGCGAAACATTGAGACGCACGGCATAGTAACGCACCTCACGCTCTGTCTGACTGATACCGGTGGCAAGCAAGTCCATCAGCTGTTTCACGATATAACCCGCACGGTCGGTATGATTCTCCGTGGAGTCGCGCTGGGCATGAGCCTCAAAGATATCATACATCATCGTCAGACACAGACTGCCCATCAGTTCGCGGTAGAACATCAAGTGGCGTTCTTCCATGCGGTCGCGCAGACGGTGAAAATCGGCGAGGATATGCTCGGACTGGTCGTCGGTGAGCGAGATGACAGGATTTTGGTTCAGTGATATACTACCCCCGATACTATAGTTGTTAGACGGTAACAGACTTTGCAGGAACTTGTAGTCGGCAGCAAACCACTCCACCTGTAGGTCAGCATGGGCTGCAAGATTCTTCACCTTATGGGGCATGGGAATCACCACTAAATCGTTCTTCATGATGTGATAGCACCGCTCGTTGAAAACAAAACTACCCTCACCAGCCGTACAGAGCATGTGCATACAGGTATGGCTCAACTCACGGACATTCATACCGTGGAAATCAATTGAATAAAGGAAATCAATAGACATATCTTTGGCTTTTGGCTGCTAAATTAAGCATTATTAATAACATAACAAACGTTTTCCGCAAAAAATGAAAATGATGATGCAATTTGTGTAACCAAAGTATCGAAAAATCACCATAATTTTGCAAATGTTAATTGAATACTTCAAAAGTTATGGAATATCCAAAAGGTTACGTTTTTGAATTAATGGCGAAAGGCGGTCCTACAGACATCAGAGAACCGTATTTCATGGAGGCTGTAGATGAGATGATGCGCAGTCGTGTTATTTGTGCCAAGGCTAATGCCAAGATGCCTGATGACCCCACCTATGTGGAGGAGTTGGAAGAACTGTTTGGTCGCAAGCTCGACGATGTGAGAATTCTCACGCCCTTTATCTGCGACTTCGGCAATAGAGTGAAGATGGGCAAAGGTGTGTTCATCAACCATTCTGCCATACTCAGCGCATCGGGAGGTATAGAATTTGAAGATGGCGTGCAAGTTGCTCCAGGAGTCAGAATAGCAACTATCAACCACGACTTCAACGAGCGACATACTAAATACACCTACGGCAAAGTGACGGTCAAGAAGAATGCCTGGATAGGCATGAATGTTACTATTTGCCCAGGCGTGACTATAGGAAAATATGCAGTAGTGGCGGCTGGTGCCGTTGTGACGAAAGACATCCCAGACTATGCCGTGGCAGGAGGCGTGCCGGCAAAGGTAATTAAGATGCTAAATCCAGAAGATCAAAAGGAATAATAATAAATATCTACTATGAAAAAATGGAATTATATTCTTGCAGCGCTGCTTTTTCTACTGGTATCTATTGCCTGCAGCGGTAGCAAACAACAAGGAGTTAATCATTCAAATAATCAAGCAATTATGAATACAAATGGTAAGACAATCGTTGTGTTCTTCTCGCATGCGGGAGACAACTACTCGGTAGGAAACATCAAAGTTGGCAACACAAAAATTGTTGCTGACTATATCACGGAGCTGACAGGTGCAGAGCAGTTTGAAATCATAACGCACAAGTACGACGGAATGGCATACAATCCACTCATAAAACTGGCACAAGAAGAGGCGAAGAACGGTGAGCTGCCAGAGTATGAGGGTGATGTGGACCTGAGCAAGTACGACACTGTGTTCATCGGTGGACCTGTATGGTGGGGCACCTATCCACAGGTGATGTTCACGTTCTTCAAGAAGCACGCGAACGACCTGAAGGGCAAGACCGTAATTCCTTTCACTACCCATGAAGGTAGTGGACTTGCCAACTGTGTAGATGACGTGAAAGAGGCATTCCCAGGTGCAAATGTGCAAAATGGTTTCAGCATATACGGTCACGAGGTGCGCACTGAGAAGGCAAAAGTGGCAAAATGGATTAATAGTTTAAAATAAGATGGAGTACATTAAATTATCAAACGGCGTTGAGATGCCCACATTAGGCTACGGTGTGTTTATGGTGAGCCCTGACGAGTGTGAACGATGTGTGATGGATGCAATAAGCGCAGGTTATAGGCTTATAGATACTGCACAGGCATACCAGAACGAAGAAGGTGTTGGACGTGCATGGCGCAAAAGTGGACTTAAGCGCGAAGACCTGTTCATAGTAACAAAAGTGTGGATTTCGAACAATGGTGAGGAAAAAGCAGCTATGAGCATAGACGAGAGCTTGCGTAAATTGCAGACGGAATACATAGACCTATTGCTTATCCATCAGGCATACGGTGACGTGTTCGGCACATGGCGGGCTATGGAGAAGGCTTATCGCGATGGCAAGGTTCGTGCCATTGGCGTGAGCAACTTCCAGTCTGGCCGTTTCTTCGACTTCGCACACTATGTGGACGTGAAACCGATGGTGAATCAGTTGCAATGCAACACTCTCATTCAACAGACTGGCATAGAGCCTATACATGCTGAGTTTGGCACCAAGATGATGGCATGGGGACCACTCGGCGGACAGGGTGTAGACGGTATTGTAAAGAGCGAGGCTCTGGCAGCCATTGGAGCAAAATACAATAAAACAGCCGCCCAGGTAGCACTACGTTGGCTTACACAGCGCGGTATCGTGGCCATTCCCAAAAGTTCGCACAAGGAGCGTATGGCACAGAATTTCGATGTGTTTGACTTTAACCTGAGCGATGCCGACATGGCTCAAATTGCCAAGATGAACCAACACGACACGGGCACCATCAACTTCGGTGATCCGCAGTTCGTGAAGTATCTGATTGAAAATTACGGATAAAATATATGCAACTATGTTAGGAAACTTTTCTTATTACAATCCCACCAAACTCTATTTTGGTGATGAGTCTTTGAAATTCCTCAAGGACGAGCTGAAGAGCTATGGCCCAGTGGTGCTGCTGAACTACGGTAGCGGCAGTGTGAAGCGCAATGGCATTTACGACATGGTAGTAGCAATTTTGAGAGAGGCAGGCAAGACGATTGTGGAGAACCCGGGTGTAATGACTAACCCCACATTAGAGAAACTGCACGAGGGTGTAAATATTGCCCGCGAAAACAAGGTGGACCTGATTCTCGCAATTGGTGGTGGCAGTGTGTGTGACTACTCGAAAGCAGTGGCGGCATCGACATATTATGAGGGCGACTACTGGGAGCAGTTCTGGCTGAAGCAACAGAACCCCGATGAAGATCAGAGAATTCTGCCAGTAGGTTGCATCCTGACGATGGCTGGCACTGGTTCGGAGATGAACGCCGGAACGGTGATTACCGATGCCGAACATACGTTTAAGGTTGGTCATGTGTTTGACAGCCGTCTGATGCCGAAGTTCTCCATACTCAACCCGAGATACACGATGACCGTGCCAGATAATCAGATGAAAGCTGGCATCTACGACATCATGAACCACATCATGGAGCAATACTTCTCAGATTTTGACGATAACACAAGCGACTATATCGCCGAGGGGCTGATGCGATCTGTTATACACAGTAGCCGAATAGCCGTGAAGAATCCGCAGGACTATGAAGCACGTTCCAACATCATGTGGACCGCCACTTGGGCGCTGAATACGCTCATCGGACTGGGCAAAAAAGAGGACTGGATGGTACACATGATTGGCCATAGCGTGGGAGCCTGGACACATGCCCCTCACGGCTATGCACTGGCCTCCGTCTCAATGGCATACTACAAACGTGCCATGCAGCCAGGTCTTCCCAAGTTCGTCCGTTTCGCAAAAAACGTATGGAACATCTCTGGCAAAGACATGACCGATGAGCAGATAGCCACAGCTGGTTTGCAAGCCCTAAGAGAATGGATGCAGGAGATTGGTCTGCCACTGACCATCAGCGCACTTGGTGCAACCGAGGAGATGATTCCCGGCATCACAGAGACCACCGTGGTCTATCCAGCCGGATACCTTAATCTATCAAAAGAAGACATAACAGAGATTCTAAGAGAGAGCCTTTGAAATAAAGGTTTGTCAAAATAACGAATCAGGCACTGATGTGAACATATCATCAGTGCCTGATTTTGTGTTTAAATTGGAAATCGGTTGAATATGTTTTCAACCTATTATAAAATTTATTCTGCCAAAAGAGATGATAATGTTTTTATTTGTACTATCTTTGCCTTGCCTACTGAAGATTTATTGATTTGTTTTGAAAAGGCATTTAGATATGGAAGAACGTGAGAAGTTTGTAGTGGAAATACTACTGAAAGTTAATTTAATGCATACAATTATGAGAAAAGTATTAACGGCATGCGCTGCAGTAATGGTGTTGGCTGCATGTGGTCAGAAACAGACGTCTGAAATAATTACTGACACTACGGATGGCAGTATTGGATTTGAAATTGCCAAGAATTATTTTTTTAACAATGATCAGAATTTACCTGTCAGCCCAAAGATTACTACAGCAGAGGAATTTGAAAAGCTATTTGGCATGAGTGCTGTAATGGGCAAGGACGGGCACCCCACAGAGATAGACTTCTCTAAGAAGTTTGTAGTAGCTATCGTCCAGCCTGTGACTAATCTCACAACTGAGATTAATCCTGTAAGGATAGAAGAAAAGGGAGACACTCTCTTTTATTTCTATGATGGAAGAATCGGCAAGGCACAATCGTTCAGCTCTCGTCCCATGTCACTTGTCATTCTTGACAGAAAGTTATCTGACAAAGCTGTTGTGATGATTAATGAACAGGTAACAAACTATTATTCCGCCATTGACCGCTATATGACGGAGCAGATTGCCAGCCACTATGCCGAAGGTGAATATAGTATACCTCTAAGCGATGTCGTTGCTGTCAATGAAGAGGACTCTACAGACATTCGTATATGGGGGGATTTCTGGGTATACAACTATAAACAGGTTAAGGATACACTTAAATGCGTCTCAGGTGGGAGCCATCCCGGTCTGATGCACATCTGCAAGAAGGGTGAGCACTTCTATGTATCACAGTTTGAACAGGTAGAAGATGGGGCAATGTTCATACCCAGTGCCAAGAAGATATTTGGAGAATACTTTGACTCTTTCCAAATACATCACAGTGATGCTGATGAACGCGAAAGGAATAGGGCAGAGGGGCTCCGTCTATTCGTCCGTGACCACGGACTTTCTGCCACCATGTATCAGGACTACGGGTGGCCTGCAAAAGACCTTGATGAACATTGATGAACAGATCGTAACTGATTACTTTCCCACGCACCATCGGCAATCAATTGAATATCAGCGTTCAGTGAATTTAATCGGTACATGGCTATTTTTCGAAAGTTTTTCGAAAGTAAGCGAAAGTGTAAATGCTTGAAAAATAAGCACTTTGGCGATTTGGCTTGTACCGCGCCTTTTTGCTCGATTTGAGAGTTTCTCGTCTGAATGTGTTATCCCGCTGGATTTCAACGAGTTTCTCTCTGTACGCTACATGTTTCAATTGCGCTGCAAAGTTACACATTCACGAAAAACGTGCAGAATGCGCTACCTTTTTATAGTTCATCCCAACGAATAGAATATGATTCTAACAACTTTGCGGGTATTTGTATTTCTGTAGCGGTTTTGCGCCAGTCTTTGATAGCAGCACGAACCTCCTCAATAATCTTTGATGCTTCTTTATGTTCAAGCATGTAGCTCTCACTTGCAGAGAGTAAGGCGTTGATGTCCGACTCTTCTGTGTATGAATCGATAAGCAAGCATTGATGTGACTTTGTTCCCGGATTGATGTCGTATGCAGGAGAGAGTGTCCAGCCTTTCGGGGTAAGCAGGAATCCATGATTACGGAAGTGGTCATCTGTGTTACCAAACAAGATGTTAAATGCCACTCTACGATAGAGTTCACGGAGATTTTGCCGTACATCGGTACACCCACGAAGGATGAAATCAACGATGTCAAGATAGCCGTTACCTGTGCTGCTGCCAGCTCCATCATCAAGACCAAGCAACGACATAGCGGAAGCAAAATGAATGCGACGGCCCTCTGCTGTTCTATCGAAGCGTTCAGAAAGAAGCAGGTCACGGTCTTTTGAAATCTTGATGGTGCGCGTCTTTGCCACGTTGATGCCAGCCTTGGCCGCAAGCTGATGCGAGAAGTGCTCAATAAGTTCAGTATTCTCCAAATCCTTCTTTGAAGGGAACTTGGCTACATATAGTTTGCCGTCCGTATCAACCACGTTGGCCTTAGGACGGGCACCGCCAAGAGAGGTTCCTGGGTCAATCAACTGGTCGAGCCAGCGTTGATCCGGCAATTCATTGCGCTCCTCTGCCAACTCAATCTCATGGCACGCATCGCACAGGGCGCGAAGACTCTCAATAGGGGGAACAAGATATTTTGCACTCGCGTTGATATAGTCATCACCATCTTCCTCTTTGTAACGTATGCCCCCCATGCGCGTAAAGTCTTCAATCCCTATGAGGTAATCGTAATTAGTGAGCATACGTTTCGGCCTACCTTCCTGTTGGGCAGTCAGTCGCTCTCTACGGTCAAGCAACAAACGCCCCCAGCGATCAGGAAAGGAATCCTTGACGAAGCCGAACACATTATCATTACCACGAGGATGCTGCAACGAAGGAACATTCATCAGGTCACCGCTCAGCAGGAGGCCACCATGCTGCTTTAGCCACTGTCGCGAATACTCAAAGACAAAATGGTCATTGCCACGAACATGTTCGTAGCCTAATGTTCCAATCTCTTCGGGAGAGGTTAGGA
>CAMVSV010000020.1 GCA_947170265.1 uncultured Prevotella sp. | reverse complement strand
AACACCCTTTCTGCATGAAATTTCAATTCCGTGAAACAGTTAACAAATGTGAACGAAAAATATTCTCCGCACAGTGAGAAAACGAAAGTGCCACTTTCGTGCTGCGAAAGAGGCTCTTTTACCTTCCAAAAGAGGCTCTTTTGAAATGCCCCTTTCAAACGTTTGAGTATCAATGAGTTACATAGGTAGATTTTTGAGCCTTTCATAGCTCTCAAATGTTAAAGAAATGTTTAAATATTTTGCATCCTTTTACATTTATTCACAAAATGTTTCACAGAATTTTTGCCGTGCAATGCAGGTCTCTCAATACTTTGATAATGGAATTTGATAATAGGTTTACAATGGCGTTTCGGAAAAAATTGTATTTTGCACGCAAATGAATAAAAAAAGGCACGATTATGTAACAAGGAGATAAGAAGCATGGCTTCTCATTGGGACATTGGTCAGACGTGGGCATAGACATAGCCGTCATATTCAGGAGCATGTGATTTCACCAAGATAAAAAAAGCTGCAAGCGTCTTTACGCTTGCAGCTTCTGTATTGTCATTATGATATATTTCTCTCTTATTTCACTTGCACCACGAGATACTTGCTTGTGCTCCAGAAGGTGTTGGGGTCGGTGATGCGCAGCACATACTGTCCGCTGGTGTCCTTGCTGAGCGTGTAGCTGCTGGCAGGATGTGTGGTGAGTATGCGTGCTCCCTTTGAATAGAGCTTTATCTCCTTCTCCACCCTTATGTCTATCTTTGTGAAGTAGTTCTTGTTGAATGAACCTTGCAGCACTTTTCCGTCAGAGATTATCTTCTGGTCTTTAAGCTCTTTCTTTGTTCCGAACACATACCATGCGGTGTTGAGCTGCTTGTCCTGGGTGCTTATGGTCTGTGCTTTCTGAGCATTGTCGTTTTGCAGGTTCTCCTTCTCGGTGGTGAGGTTCTCTTTCTCGGTGGTGAGCGTAGCCACATTGGTGTTGAGCTTGTTAACGGTCTCGTCGAGCTCAGCAATGTGTATGTCTTTCCTGTCGAGTTCTTCGCGAAGCTTCTGCAGCTCGTTTTCTTTCTTGGTGAGCAGGATGGTCATCTCGTCGATGGTTTTCTTCATCTGGTCGCCCTTGAAACCTGTCTCGCGCAGCTGCTGCTGGAGCTTCTTTATGAGTTCGCGGTTCTCGTTCATGCGCTGGGCGATGAACTGTATGTCGGCTTTCATCTGCGATGCCTTGTCGGCGCTCTCGCCGTTTTTCATCAGTGTCACCCTGTTTTCGGCTTCGCTGATGGAACGGAAGCCCTCCTGAATGTCGTTGAGCGTACCCATCATGTCGTTTATCTCAGCGTCGCGTGCCTCGATGATAGCTCTGAGGGAGTCGTTCTGCAACATTGCCGAATTGAATTTCTTCTTGTCTTGGTTGCATGCAGCGAGCGCCAGTGCGCATACTGCAAATAATAATAGCTTTTTCATACCAATTATTGTTAGTTCATTTATACTTCTTGATGGTGTTTGGAGCTGCGGCGGCTGTTGTCGCGGGGTTCCTTGGTCTTCTCCTCTCCAGCCACCACGATGACGATTTCGCCTTTGGGTGCGTGCTCGGCAAAGTGGGCTGCCACCTCAGCGAGGGTGCCCCTGCGGCTCTCCTCGTGTATCTTGGAAATCTCGCGGCAAACGCTGCAACGCCGTTCAGCACCGAAGATGTCGGCAAGCTGCTGGAGGGTTTTCACCAAACGGTGGGGCGACTCATAGAAAATCATCGTGCGTGGCTCGTGGGCGAGAGCCTCCAAGCGGCTCTGCCTGCCTTTCTTCTGCGGAAGGAAGCCCTCGAAGGCAAACCTCTCGCATGGCAGTGCCGATGATACCAGGGCGGGTACGAATGCCGTGGCTCCGGGCAGGGTCTGCACCTCTATGCCTGCTGCCACCGCCTCTCTTATGAGATAGAAGCCCGGGTCGCTGATGCCCGGCGTGCCGGCATCGCTCACCAGTGCCACCGTGAGCCCGGCCTTGAGCCTTTCCACCACCGAGGCGGCGGCTCCGTGCTCGTTGAACTTATGGTGGGCTTCCAGACGGTTGCTTATTCCGAAGTGCTTCATGAGCACCCCGGTGGTGCGTGTATCTTCGGCAAGCACCACATCGGCACTGCTGAGCACCTTTACGGCGCGCATCGTCATGTCGTCCATGTTGCCTACCGGAGTAGGTACTATATAGAGTATGCCCATACTGCGTGCAAAGGTAAGGTTTTTTTCCTACCTCAAAAACGTTTTAAGATATTTTTATTCATGTTACGCTTGTTTGGCTTGTTGCAAGGAAGGGGGGTACTGACCGTGGCTGGTGCATTAAAAAAGAGTTAAACCCTTGGAGGTTTGGAAAGCTATTATTACTTTTGCAACACTATGTATCAGAACCATGTGGGCGAGAACCACCGCCCGGGAAGAATAGAAGTGGTATGCGGCTCGATGTTCTCCGGGAAGACTGAAGAGCTCATAAGGAGGATGAAAAGAGCCAAGTTTGCAAAGCAGCGGGTGGAGATATTCAAACCGAGGATTGACACACGCTACTCCGAGGAGGACGTGGTGAGCCACGACAGGAACACCATACCGTCGACACCGATAGACACCTCGGCAGCAATACTCCTGCTTGCCACCGACATCGATGTGGTAGGCATTGACGAGGCTCAGTTTCTCGACGACCAGCTGCCCGAGGTGTGCAACGAGCTTGCCAACAGAGGCATAAGGGTGATTGTTGCCGGACTTGACATGGACTACCGCGGGGTTCCCTTCGGACCCATGCCCGCCCTCTGTGCCATTGCCGACGACGTGACCAAGGTTCATGCCATCTGCGTGAGATGCGGCTCGCTGGCCTATGTGAGCCACCGCAAGGTGGACAACGACAGACGCGTGCTCCTCGGCGAGACCTCGGAGTATGAGCCGCTGTGCCGACAGTGCTATGCCGAGCTCATCTCAGGGAGCGAGAAATAGGAATACAAACGAAACAACGAAATAAAGAAAACAACTACCAATGGCTAAGGAACAGAAATACACTTTCGACAAAGTGGTGAGATGGCTGATAATAGGCGGCGTGGTGATAGCGAGCATTCTGATAATGAAGTCGCTGTCGAGCGTGCTCCTGCCGTTCTTCATAGCATGGCTGCTGGCATATCTCACCTATCCCATGGTGAAATTCGTGCAATGCAAGCTGCATGTGCCCACCAGGGCACTATCCATAATCGTGACCATGCTTTTTCTCTTTGCCGTGGCGGTAGGAGTGTTCTGGCTCATAGTGCCACCAATGATAGAACAGTTTGAAAGGCTGGGATACATACTGAAACGCTTCGTAACGCAGAGCAACGAGACCACTCAGGCGGTGGCATACATACAACAGTGGATACAGGACCATCAGCACGACATAGAGAAGTTCTTCAAGAGCAAGGACTTCAGCGACACGCTCAAGACCGCCATGCCGAAGCTGTTCTCCTTTGTGGGACAGACTGCAAGCCTCGTGGTGAGCATCATAGCCTCGTGCATCACGTTGCTCTACATGTTCTTCATACTCCTCGACTACGAATATCTCACCGAAAACTGGATAAGGATATTCCCCGTGAAGGCAAGACCATTCTGGAAGGCACTCGCCAAGGACACCGAGCGCGAGCTGAACAACTACATACGCGGGCAGTCGCTCGTGGCACTATGCATGGGAATAATGTTCTGCATAGGCTTCACCATCATTGGCTTCCCCATGGCAATAGGCCTGGGCATACTCATTGGAATAATGGACCTTGTGCCATACCTGCATACCTTCGCACTCATACCTACCGCCTTCCTCGCCATGCTCAAGGCTGCCGACACCGGACAGAACTTCTGGATGGTGTTCGGACTGGCTGTGCTGATATTCATCATCGTACAGGTGATAACCGACATGGTGGTGACACCCAAGATAATGGGCAAAGCCATGGGGCTCAACCCCGCCATACTGCTGCTCAGTCTGTCGGTATGGGGAGCCATACTGGGATTTATAGGACTGATAATAGCCCTGCCGCTGACCACGCTCATCATGGCATACTGGCAACGATATGTTACAAAAGAAACACAGGAGCAACCCAACGAGACTGAAGAGAAGGTACTGGAGAGCAAATAACCGCCAAACAAGGCAAAGATACCATACATTATTATATATATATAGATGAAGAAACTATTCATAAGCAGAAAGAAATGCCTCATGGCAATGTGCTGTACAATAATAATGACAGCATGCGCAAGCAACAACAACATTAACAACCACGACATGACAGTGCTCAACGAATGGCAAGCCGGAAAGACTGTAAGCACCGAAGTGATAGAAGCCTATGGCGGAATAGACAGGTGCTTCGCAGCAGAACCCATACCCGACAACGTGTGGAAGAGAATGCAAGGCAAGACATATAAGGACAACCCATACATAGGCAGAGACGACCTGAGACACATAAGGGCACTGCACTGGGACTACGACCAGAAGATACATGTAGGCGAAATGGTATGCAACAAGCAGATAGCCGACAAGGTAGCCGACATACTGCGCAAACTCTTCGACGCACGATACCCAATACAGCTCATGGTGCTGCCCGACGAGTTCAACGCCGACGATGAGACACAGATGCGCAGCAACAACACCTCGAGCTTCTGCTACAGAGCCATTGCAGGAAGCACCAAGCTGTCGAAACACGCACGGGGACTCGCCATCGACATAAACACACTCTACAACCCCTACTACAAGGACCGCGCCGACGGCACACGCTTCGTTCAGCCAGCCACAGCCACAGAGTACTGCGACCGCACAAAGGAGTTCAACTACAAGATTGACCACGACGACCTATGCTTCAAGCTCTTCACCGAAGCAGGCTTCGAATGGGGCGGCGACTGGAAGACATGCAAGGACTACCAGCACTTTGAGCTCATTGAGTGACACACCACCCTGACTCGCTCCGATGCTGATGCCGAGCCACGGACAGACACATCCATGGCACCAACCAAAAGACTTGAAAACCGACATTTATGCAAAAAATCCCAGAATAATTTGTAGAATTAAAAAAAACACGCTACCTTTGCACTCGCTTTCAGAAAAAGCGCAATTACGGAGATCCGCTAGCTCAGTTGGTAGAGCACAACACTTTTAATGTTGGGGTCTTGGGTTCGAGCCCCAAGCGGATCACAAAGAAACGAGAGAAGGCTAAGGCTGTTCTCTCGTTTTTCGTTTAAGAATACCAACAAACAACAATATGGCTATGAAGAAGATAATGGCATGTATGCTCGCTGCACTGGGACTGACCACCGCCTGCGGACAAAAGAGCTACGAGAATGCAAACGTGGAAGGCTTCTCGGAATTGATAAAAAACAGCGAAACAGTGTTGCTCGACGTGCGCACAGCTGCAGAATATGCCGAGGGACACATTCAGGGAGCCATGCTTCTGGACCAAGGACAGAGCAACTTCATGGAAAGAGCATGCTCCACACTGCCAAAGAACAAGACCATTGCCGTGTATTGCAGAAGCGGCAGACGCTCAGCCAATGCCGCCATGAAGCTGGCTGCCGAAGGCTACAAGTGCGTAAACCTCGCAGGAGGCATCACCGCGTGGAAGGAAGCAAGCCTCCCTATTACCACAGACACATACGAAACCGACCTTTTTCTGACCAAGAGCGGCAAGCTTGTGAGGATACATGCCCTCGTGCATGCCAGCATAAGAATGGAATATGACGGAAAGCAGATAATGATAGACCCTGTAGGAAAGCTCGGGGAGAGAACCATCGACTATGCCGGCATGCCCAAGGCTGACTATATCTTGGTAACCCACGAACACTTTGACCACTTCGACAAAGACGCAATAAGAACCCTGCACGGCAACAGCACAAGACTAATAACCAACAAGAGGTGTGCCGAGATGTATGGAGCGGGCGACGTGATGGCAAACGGCAACGTGATGACCCTTGCCGACGACATCACCGTGGAAGCCGTGCCGGCATACAACACCACCGAAGCACACTTGCGGTTCCATCCCAAAGGCAGGGACAACGGATATATTCTCACCATCGACGGACTGAGGATATATGTAGCCGGCGACACCGAAGACATTCCCGAGATGGCAGCCATAAAAGACATTGACATAGCATTCCTGCCCTGCAACCAACCCTTCACCATGACGCCGGAGCAACTCGTGAAGGCCGCAAGGATGGTGAAGCCAAAGGTGCTGTTTCCCTATCATTACGGACAGACCGACGTGAGCACGCTTCCCTCGCTGCTCAAAGAAGAAAACATTGAAGTAAGAATAAGACACTACGAATAGACATGGACAACAGCAAAGAGATATTCCCGTTGGTTGACGAGGAAGGAAAGGTCACAGGAAGAGCCACGCGCGGCGAGTGCCACAACGGTTCCATGCTGCTGCATCCCGTGGTCCACCTGCATGTGTTCAACTCAAGAGGAGAGATTTACCTTCAGCGCCGCCCCGATTGGAAAGACATACAGCCCGGAAAGTGGGACACCGCCGTGGGAGGACACATAGACTACGGCGAGACACCCGAAGAAGCATTGCGCCGCGAGGTGCGCGAAGAGCTGGGAATAACCCACTTCAAGCCCGTGTTCATTGGAAGATATGTGTTTGAAAGTCCAAGGGAGCGCGAGCTGGTGTATGTGCATAGCACCACCTACGACGGAGAGATTCACCCCTCTGCCGAAGAACTCGACGGCGGTAGGTTCTGGACGGTGCAGGAGATAGCCGATGCCATGGGCAAAGACATCCTCACTCCCAACTTCGAGAGCGAATACATGAAATGCTTCGGGAAATAAACGCTGCGGCATGATGGCACACACATGCCATGCCCATGTGCTTCTTACAGGCTGAAAACGCTCAGTATCTTTTCTTGCCGTTCCTTACAAACATCCTGTCTTCCAAAGTCTGCATCTCCTTCTTCTCCACCTCGTCTTCCCATTTTTCGGGAGCAATCTCCTCAATCGAGATGTTTATTGCTTCAGGAGCACAACCCCAGTTGTCAACAAACGCTTTGTTGATAGCTTCCACAACCTTTTTCTTTGTCGCCTGATCTTTCGGATAGGCTTTTATTCTTATATACGGCATAAGCTTTTATGTTTAGTATTCACACTTCCTAACCAATTTTCAGAAGACAAAGATAACGCTTTTCATTCATATTTTTGTAATTTTGCCGAGATTATTTACCCTTCAATGGGTTACAATTCACATAATTACAGAAAAACAATCACAAACAACAATGAGAGTAAAGATACAAACCACACTCGGCGACATCGTAGTACGCCTCTATGACGAGACACCAATCCACCGCGACAACTTCGTAAAACTGGCAAAGGAAGGCTATTACGACGGCACACTCTTCCACCGCGTCATCAAGGATTTCATGATTCAGGGCGGCGATCCCGACTCCAAGGGAGCTCCAGCCGGCAAGATGCTGGGCATGGGAGACCCCGGCTACACCCTTGAGGCGGAATTCAACGACAGCCTCCTGCACAAACGCGGCGCACTGGCTGCCGCACGTCAGGGCGACGAGGTCAACCCCGAGCGTCGCAGCAGCGGTTCCCAGTTCTACATCGTGTGGGGACAGGTGTATAACGAGGGACAGTTGCGCCAGTTCTCCAAGCAGCTGAGGATGCAGAAAGTACAGGCAGCATTCAACGAGCTTGCCACTGCTCACCGTGAGGAAATCATGCAGATGCGTCGCGACAGGAACCGGGCAGCACTGCAGGAACTCCAAGACCGTCTGGCAGCCGAGGCTGAAAGCACGGTTGGCAAGAGCGGACTCACCGACGAGCAGCTGAAGGTTTATTCCACCATAGGAGGCACACCCCATCTCGACGGACAATACACCGTGTTTGGTGAGGTTGAGCAAGGTCTTGACGTTGTGGAGATGATACAGAACACCGCCACCGGGCGAGCCGACCGTCCCGTTGACGACATAGAAATGAGAATGGAAATAGTGGAATGACATGTTGGAAACAGGACTGACACACACCAGTGAGCTCACAGTTGACGAAACCCGTACAGCCGTAAGCATGGGTTCGGGCGACATGCCCGTGCTCGCCACCCCTGCCATGCTGGCATTGATGGAGAATGCAGCGATGCTTGCCGTTGCCAACCACCTTCCTGAAGGCTTCACAACCGTAGGAGGACATATCTCATCGTCACATCTCAAGCCCTCGAAAGTCGGCGACAAGGTCACCGCCACAGCCACTGTCACCAAGATTGACGGCAAGAAGATTGAGTTCAGGCTGTCGGCTCACAGCGGCGAAGTCCTCCTTGGCGAAGGCACCCACCTCCGCTTCATCGTTGAAAGAGAGCGGTTCATGTCGAAGCTTGCGTGAAACGTGGAGGCACATCCACTCTGAGCAACTTCTCCAGTTGAATTACTCACATATAAATAAGGTGAAATACGTCACTTTCTACCATATACCAAACGTATGGTATGCAGAATGCCACCCGCATGGTATTGGCGCATTGGCAGAGTTGCCGTAACTTTGCACCATCAAAAGTAAGTAATTCAGAAGACAACAACGAAGAAAAACTAAAAGGAAATAATTATGGCAAAGATTGCAAAACAGCTCACCGAGCTCATCGGTAACACCCCACTGTTGGAACTCAACAAGTATTCAAAGGCCAAAGGCTTGCAAACACCCGTCATCGCGAAGGTGGAGTTCTTCAACCCCGGAGGCAGCGTGAAAGACCGCATAGCCCTCGCCATGATTGAAGATGCCGAACAAAAAGGCATACTCAAGCCCGGAGCAACCATCATCGAGCCCACCTCGGGCAACACCGGTGTGGGACTGGCACTCGTGTCAGCCGTCAAAGGCTATCACCTCATCCTCACCATGCCCGAGACCATGAGCATTGAACGCAGAAACCTCGTCAAGGCCTACGGTGCCGAGGTGCGTCTCACTCCCGGCAAGGACGGCATGCCCGGTGCCATACGCGCTGCCGAGGCACTGCGCGAAGAAATTCCCGGCTCGGTAATACTCCAGCAGTTTGAGAATGCTGCCAACCCCGCCAAGCACTATGCCACCACCGGTCCAGAGGTATGGGCTCAGACCGACGGCAAGGTAGACATCTTCATTGGCGGCGTGGGCACAGGCGGCACCATCAGCGGCACAGGCAAGTATCTCAAGGAGCAGAACCCCAACGTGAAAGTCATTGCCGTGGAGCCCAAGTCAAGCCCCGTGCTCAACGGAGGACAGAGCGGTCCCCACAAGATACAAGGCATAGGAGCCGGCTTCATCCCCAAGACCTACGACTCGCAGATTATCGACGAGGTGTTTGACGTGGACAACGACGATGCCATCCGCACCGGTCGCGAGATAGCCCAGCAGGAAGGACTACTCGTGGGCATATCTGCCGGAGCAGCACTCTTTGCTGCCATAGAGGTTGCCAAGCGTCCGGAGAACGCCGGAAAGACCATCGTGGTGCTCCTTCCCGACACCGGCGAGCGCTATCTCTCCACCGTGCTCTACGCCTTCGACGAGTATCCCCTTTAGACTTTACTCCAACCACATAAGAACCAGAGTGCAGCCTCATGCCGGCAAACGGTGGAGGTTGCACTCTTTTGTTCATTCAGGAAGCTCAGGGAAGCAGGAAAAACATGAAAAACAGCAACATAAGCAAAAGAAAAGCACCAAAAACTTGTTGCTTTTCCCGAAAAGTCGTAACTTTGCAGCCGCTTTTGGTGTAACCGCTGGCAGTGGAAGAGTCATTGGCCATGTTGCACCGGGCAATCAACAATTAACAATTTAAATTACAATGGATTTAATTAAAGTTGCTGAAGAAGCATTTGCCACTGGCAAGCAGTTTCCGGAGTTCCGTGCCGGCGACACCGTGACAGTTGCTTACAAAATCATCGAGGGTAACAAAGAGCGTATCCAGCTCTTCCGCGGTGTAGTTATCAAAATCAACGGTCATGGCGACAAGAAGCGTTTCACTGTACGCAAGATGTCGGGAACCGTTGGTGTGGAGCGTATCTTCCCCATCGAGTCGCCTAACATCGATTCCATCGAGGTTAACAAGCACGGTAAGGTGCGTCGTGCCAAGCTCTACTATCTGCGCAAGCTCACTGGTAAGGCTGCACGCATCAAGGAGAGACGTTCTCCTGTGGCTAAAGACTAAAGAGTCAATTCCACGAAAAAGAATAAAAAGAGGCATTGGTCAGCCCGACCGATGCCTCTTTTTTTTATTACACGGAAGCGTTCTGAGCAACTGCGGCTGCGCCGTCAGTAGTTCATCCGTGCGTCGCTGTCGCCATGAAGGGCAGCAATCAGGTCTTCCCATTTCTGAAATCCCGCAAAGAGAGCTATGCGGTCAAGGGTCTCCTGCCTTGGTTTCTCCTTGCCGGAGAGATAGCCCCACAGCCGTTTCAGCGACTTTGAAGATAGGTTCACATGATGTTTTTCCAGCGATTTCGACATTTTCTCGAAATCATGGTGCATTTCTTTCCTTACGTCGATTTTCTCTATAAGGCTTCTAAGCTTGTAATTCATCCTCTCAAATTTTCTTTTCCTTCTCTTTTACGCTATGCTTTCATTGTCATGTCAGCCGCTGGCTCCCTTTCCCCGTTCCCCGTGGAAGATGCCCGGCTGCCGTTGTTGTGGCAAAAATACTAAAATAAATCCATCCCAACAACCAATTGCATGAAAATCACCCACATGCTTCGTCTTTTTCATAGCTTTTCACTACCTTTGCAAACAATTAGTAAGACCCAACGCACAGCTACGGCATGGCGTTGTTTCATGAATTTAGACAACTAAAGAACAACATGAAAGAATTAGCATTAAAGTACGGATGCAACCCCAACCAGAAGCCTTCACGCATCTACATGACAGAAGGCGAGCTGCCATTGGAAGTCATCAACGGCAAGCCAGGCTACATTAACTTCCTCGACGCACTCAACTCATGGCAGTTGGTGAAGGAGCTCAAGCAAGCCACCGGACTGCCCGCAGCAGCATCGTTCAAGCATGTGAGTCCCGCCGGTGCCGCCGTGGGACTGCCATTGAGCGACACCCTGAAGAAAATCTATTTCGTCGACGACGTGAACATTGAGCTCTCGCCGCTGGCATGCGCCTATGCCCGCGCCCGCGGTGCCGACCGCATGTGCTCCTACGGCGACTTCGTTGCGCTGTCCGACGTCTGCGACGCTGCCACCGCCACACTCATCAAGCGCGAGGTGAGCGACGGAGTGATTGCTCCCGGATATACCGACGAAGCCATAAGCATACTCAAGGACAAGCGCAAAGGCACATACAACGTTATAAAGATAGACCCCGACTACCAGCCAGAGCCCATTGAGCGCAAGCAGGTGTTTGGAATAACCTTCGAGCAGGGACGCAACGAGATACGACTCGACGACCCCGCACTCCTCGAGAACATCCCCACAAAGAACAAGACCTTCACAGCCGAGGCGCGCCGCGACCTCGTCATAGCACTCATCACACTGAAATACACACAGTCGAACTCCGTATGCTATGTGAAAGACGGACAAGCCATCGGCATCGGTGCCGGACAGCAGAGCCGCATACACTGCACCCGTCTGGCAGGACAGAAAGCCGACATCTGGTGGCTGCGCCAGTGCCCCAAGGTGATGAACCTCCCGTTCAAGCCCGGCATACGACGCGCCGACCGCGACAACACCATTGACGTGTATATCAGCGACGAATACGACGACGTATTGCGCGACGGCACATGGCAGCAGTTCTTCACAGAGAAACCCGAAGTGCTCACCACCGAAGAGAAAAAAGCCTGGATAGCCCGTAACACCAACGTGGCACTCGGCAGCGATGCCTTCTTCCCCTTCGGCGACAACATTGAGCGCGCCCACAAGAGCGGAGTGAAATACATAGCACAAGCCGGCGGCAGCATACGCGACGACCATGTCATCATGACATGCGACAAATACGACATTGCCATGGCATTTACCGGAGTGCGTCTGTTCCACCATTGATACGCCGCACTTAACCGGAACCTGTCGAAGCAACGGCGCATGAAGCTTACACTGAGCCATGCCGGGAACGAAAGTCCGGCATGAAGCAGTTCTGCAATGCCGACAGCAATTACCAGCGAACGTTGAATTTACATTATAATCAAGCACGACACTATTGCATGGGAGATGATTTTCAGAACATATTGGAAAATGGCATAAGCTTCAAGCGAGCCGGCACTCCAAAGGTCGACAGCGGCAAGGTGAAGACCAAAGCCAAGAAGAAAAAGTACATCACCGGAGCCCATGGCTCGGGATCGGCACGCCAGAAAGCCAAATACAGGGAACAGAGAGCCAACCGACACAAAGGCTGATAAGCACCCATCGGAAAGAAGGCAACAACAAACATAAAAAGGCTGCAAGCGAGAAATTGCTTGCAGCCTTTTCTGTTACCTTTTCAGCCCCCAAGAAGCGCAAAAAATGCCGTGAAACATTTTGTAAATAAATGTAAAAGGATGTAAAATATCCAAACATTTCTTTAACATTTGAGAGCTATGAAAGGCTCAAAAATCTGCCTATGTAACTCATTGATAATCAAACGTTTGAAAGGGGCATTTTAAAAGAGCCTCTTTTAGCGTGCAAAAGAGCCTCTTTTGGAAGGTAAAAGAGCCTCTTTCGCAGCACGAAAGTGGCTCTTTCGTTTTCTCACTGTGCGGAGAATATTTTTCGTTCACATTTGTTAACTGTTTCACGGAATTGGATTTTCACTCAAAAAGGGTGTTTCCGTTGTGTGGGTATTGCAAATCCCACATCACCAGAAATTGTCATTTCATCATTATTCCAGTGAAAATCCTGCCGCTGTCTATCCCCAAGCGACGAGCAGAGAAGAAGCGGTCCACATTGTCGTAGGTGCAGATGCCTGCCATGTGGATGTTTTCCGGTGCCACACCCATGTTTCTGAGCTGCATGTCGTTGCATTCAGGCAGGTCAAGGTGCCATTTCCATCCACGCGACTCCACGCTCTCGTCCACGGGAAAAGCCCTGGATATGTACTGCATGTTGAAGCCTGCATCACGGAAAGCGTCATACACCTCGTCACCTACCTCAAAGCGGTGGAGCGAGATGCCAGGTCCCACCACCGCCTTGCAGTCGGCGGCACGGGTGCCATAGCATTCCGCCATGGTGCCAAGAGTGGCTTCGACTATGCGTGCCACGGTGCCGCGCCACCCGGCATGAACTGCTGCAACCACATGGTTTGCGGTGTCGAAGATGAGTATGGGAATGCAGTCGGCTGTAGATACGCCTATGCACACTCCGCTGAGATCGGTCACAAGGGCATCGATGCCTTCGAGCCTGGCAGCGCGGGCATCGCAGCCGAGCTGCATGAAGTCATCGTCAATGCACAGCACGCTGGCTGAGTGGGTCTGATGGGGAAACACCAGCTGCCGTCGGCTGATGGCGAGGTGGCGGCACAGCCTCGCTGTGTTCTCGGCAATGGCGTCGGCGCTGTCGCCGCAATAGTTGTTTATATTGAAGGAGGCATAGCTGCCCTCTCCCACTCCCCCCTGGCGCATGGTGCTGAACGCCGTCACCATGGGCGAGAGGTCATAGCTGTGAAGCTGGGGATGGGTCATTCTGTCAGGGTTCATCGTCTTCAAGGTCGTCAACATCAAGGAACTCCATGTCCTCCATGTCAAGGTCGTCGTCGTCGAGTATCTCAATGTTCTCACCCTCGTCCTCCATCTCCTTGCTGAGATATGAGAGGTCTTTGTCGCGGTGCACGAGAGTGTCTTCCGAGGTTATGTCCTGCAGCTTGTTGCTCTCGCTGTTGAGCTCCTCCCAGAGCACATCCTTGAGTTCGTCGAGTCCGTAGCCTGTGACGGCAGAGATGAACACCACCGGCAGGTCGGTAGGCAGCGTCTCCCGCAGCATGCTTATGAGCTCGTCGTCGAGCAGGTCGCACTTGGTCACAGCCAGCACCCTGTGCTTGGAGAGCATCTCAGGGTTGAAGCTGCGCAGCTCGTTGAGGAGTATCTCGTATTCGCGCTTGATGTCGTCAGTGTCGCCCGGCACCATGAAGAGCAGCAGCGAGTTGCGCTCAATGTGCCGGAGGAAGCGCAGCCCGAGTCCCCTGCCCTCACTTGCACCCTCGATGATGCCCGGGATGTCGGCCATGACAAACGACTTGTTGTCTCTGTAGCCCACGATGCCGAGGCTGGGTTCCATGGTGGTGAAGGGATAGTTGGCAATCTTCGGACGGGCATTGGAGAGCGACGACACGAGGGTAGACTTTCCGGCATTGGGGAAGCCCACGAGACCTACGTCGGCAAGGAGTTTGAGCTCCATGATTACCGTCATCTCCTGCATGGGCTCGCCGGGCTGTGCATAGCGTGGTGCCTGATTGGTGGCAGACCGGAACTGGAAGTTGCCGAGTCCGCCCCTACCACCCTTGAGCAGCAGCACCACCTGTCCGTCGTGGGTCACGTCGCACACATACCTGCCGGTTTCGGCATCATATACCACGGTGCCGCATGGCACGTCAATGTAGATGTCCTTGCCGTCGGTGCCGTGGCATTTGTCCTTACCTCCGTTGCCACCGTGCTCTGCAAACACATGGCGCTGGTATTTCAGGTGCAGCAGCGTCCAGTAGTTATGGTTTCCGCGCAGGTAGATGTTTCCGCCGCGTCCGCCGTCGCCACCGTCTGGTCCGCCGTTGGGATTGTATTTGACGTGTCTGAGGTGCATGGAGCCTTTGCCTCCCTTTCCCGAGCGACACACAATCTTCACATAGTCAACAAAATTTGATTCTGCCATGGTTTGTCAATGGTTTTCGCATACAAAAGAACCCACGCACCGCCGTCTTCCCTTGGAAGCTGACAGAGAGTGGGTTGATTGTCTGTTGTTGTATTTCTTGATATGATTATTATGTTCTACTGCATCTGCGACGACACTCCTTACAGGCTGTCAATCACACTTGCCACACGACTGAAGATCTCGTCGATGGTGCCCATGCCGTCGACATGGTGACGCAGTCCCTCTGCCTCATACCAGTCGATGAGCGGTGAGGTCTGGCTGTGATACACTGCGAGGCGCTTCTTGATGGTCTCCTCGTTGTCGTCGCTGCGTCCGCTTTGCTGACCGCGCAGCAGCAGTCGCTTGGTGAGTTCCTCTTCGGGCACGAAAAGCTCAATCATGGCAGCCACCTCATGACCGCGCTCAGCGAGCATGGCCTTCAGGGCTTCGGCTTGAGGAATGGTGCGGGGGAAACCGTCGAAGATTACTCCGTTGTGGTCGCTGCCAAAGGTGTCATAGACCTTTGCAAGCATGTCTATTATCAGGCTGTCGGGCACGAGCTGACCCTGGTCGATATACTTCTTGGCAGTCTGTCCAAGCTCTGTGTTGTTCTTCATCTCACTGCGCAGCACATCGCCTGTGGAGATGTGGCCGAGTGAATACTTCTCAATCATCTTGTCGCTCTGCGTGCCTTTGCCAGCACCCGGAGCACCGAAAATTACAATATTCTTCATAATCTGATATTATTCCACTAATGTGTAAATGTCGCGTAACTGTCTGCCCTGCTGGTCGTAGTCAAGACCGTAGCCAAGGATGAACTCATTGGGCACCTCCATGGCTACATACTCAATGTCGAGGTCTACCTTCAGCTTGTCGGGCTTGAGAAGCAGGGTGCATATATGCACTGACTCCGGCTGACGGGTGCCGAGGGACTCAACCATCTGCTTCATGGTCAGTCCGGTGTCTACGATGTCTTCCACAATCACTACCGTCCTGCCGGCAAGGTTCTCGTTGATGCCTATCACCTCTTTCACCTTCCCGGTGGAAGTGGTGCCCTCATAGGAAGCAAGCTTCACGAAGCTTATCTCGCAGGGAATGGTAATCATGCGCAACAGGTCGGCAGCAAAGACGAATGCTCCGTTGAGAACCGCCAGAAACAGCGGGTTCTTGCCTGCCATGTCGACATTGATACGGTCTGCCACCGTCTTCACCCTGCGGAGTATCTCCTCCTCGGGTATGAAAGTCTCAAATGTCTTGTCCTTAATCGTCACTCTTCCCATAGGCTCCTTGCTTAAATTTGCTGCAAAATTACTAAAAAAACAGCATTTGTGCGCACATTATACATAAAAACTGGCTCGACAGGATGCCAAACTCCTAAGTTTTTATTACTTTTGCGCTTGATATGAAGATATTCACAAGCACACAGATACGCGAACTTGACAGGTATACAATGGAGCATGAACCCATACGCTCCATTGACCTCATGGAACGGGCGGCAAAAGCCATAACCCGTGCCGTGACAGAGCAGTGGAGCAGCCGCACACCCGTGGTGGTGTTTGCCGGACCAGGCAACAACGGCGGCGACGCACTCGCCGTGGCACGTCTCATGGCAGAGCAAGGCTATCAGGTTAGAGCCTATTTGTTCAACATCAGCAACCATCTCTCGGAAGACTGCACCTCCAACCGCAAGCGCGCTGCCGACTGCAAGCAGCTGCGACAGTTTGTTGAGGTGACCACCGAGTTTGACCCTCCCGAGCTTGACAGCGAGACACTGGTCATTGACGGACTCTTCGGCTCGGGCATCACCAAGCCCCTCGCCGGCGGCTTCGCATCGCTTGTGAAATATATCAACCAGTCACCGGCAAAGGTGGTAAGCATTGACATACCGTCGGGACTGATGCCCGAAGACAACTCGTTCAACATCAGTGCCAACATCATACGCGCCGACCAGACCCTCACCCTCCAGCAGAAGAAGCTCGCATTCATGTTTGCCGACAACCAACAGTTCATTGGTGAGCTGAGGGTGCTTGACATACGACTCAGCCAGGAATACATACGCAAGACCGAAGCCCAGTATTCCATTCTCGAGGAAAACGACGTGAGGGCCCTCATCAAGGGTCGCGACGACTTCGCCCACAAAGGCTCCATGGGCAACGCTCTTGTCATTGCCGGCAGCTACGGCATGTCGGGAGCTGCCATCCTCACCACAAAGGCATGTCTGAGAGCCGGTGCCGGCAAGGTGACCATCCATACTCCGCGGCGCAACTACGCCGTGATGCAGATGGCTGTGCCCGAGGCCGTGATGCAGATAGACCATGAGGAGACCTACTTCTCTGAAGCCGTGGATGCCGAAGAGATGGATGCCATAGGCATTGGTCCCGGACTGGGACAACACGAGACCACAGCCATAGCCCTCATCACACAGCTGAGACGCTCACAGTGCCCCATCGTGGTGGATGCCGACGGACTGAACATGCTTGCCAACCACCGTGCGTGGCTGCAGCAGTTGCCCAAAGGCATCATCATGACACCCCACCCCAAGGAGTTTGAACGCCTGGCGGGCACAGCCTGCAACGGCGACTATGAGCGACTGAAGAAAGCCTGCGAGATGGCATTGAACCTCAAGGTGTATATTCTTCTGAAAGGTCACTACTCGGCATTGTGCCTTCCTTCCGGCAAAGTGGTGTTCAACAGCACCGGAAACAGCGGAATGGCTACCGCTGGCAGCGGCGACGTGCTCACCGGCATCATCACCGGACTGCTTGCCCGTGGCTATCATGCCGCCGATGCCGCCATCGTGGGAATGTATCTGCACGGACTCGCCGGCGACCTTGCCGCCAAAGACATTGGCAAGGAGAGCCTCATTGCCGGCGACATAATAAAATATCTGCCAAAGGCATTCCTGAGAATGACAACCTGAGGTAAGACCTACGAAAAAAAAGAAACCCCTCTTGGAAACCGTTCTGAGTTTCTCAAGAGGGGTTTTGCTATTCAAACCTTATTGTCCGAGTATTGCCGCTCACGGCATGGAACTCCAGCACTATGGGTTGGGTGAGGAGGTCGTGTATGGGCACCTTCAGGTTGCTCTTGCCGTTAAACCGGAACACGGTGAGCAACTTGCCGCTGCTGTCGCGTATGTCCACACGGTCGAGAGGCTCCGATGCCTCAACCCACATGTCGTTGTCGTCGTCGAAGTCTGCATTTATGCTCATCTGAGTAACCTTTACCGTTGTAACGCTTGAAGCTTCCTCCTGACGGCTCTGCCGCGGCATGTATTCCTCCATGCGCTCAAGGTATCGCTCGGCATAGTGAGTGCCAAGGGTGCGATAGCCATCGGCTGAGAAGCTCACATGGTCGGAGCTGCCTTCACAACCCTCCGACGACACCACATACACGTTATGCGCCACATAGGGCAGATGGGCAATATGGTCGTTGACGGCAGCACACGTTCCACCCTGCTCGCTCCTGAGCACCTCACCCACGAACATCGGCGTGGCGAGCACCTCAAGACCGAGGTCGGCACACAGGTCGTGGTACACCTTCACCACCTTCTGTTCCCATTCCTCGCTGTAGCCGTCGGTCTCGCCCTGATGGAAGAGTATTCCCTTGATCACTCCCTTGTTCTTTGCACGCCGGGCAAGCCTCACAAGGTATTCATAGGGCTGACCGCCGTATTCCTGCAGCTGGTCAAGCTGGTTGTTGTCGGTGCACAATGACGATGGCGGCTGGGGTGCATCCTTGTCGAAGAAGTCTATAGGGGCATTGTCAATTGCTGCACACACCAGTCCTATCCTCACGTTGTCGGGTATTCTCTGGAGCATCACGCTCCCGAAACTCTCAAGCATGCCGAGCCCGGCATCGGCTCTGCAGATGGGAGTCTTGGCTTTGTCCCATGTATATACCTTGTCGCCGTGAAACGTGGTTGTCTCCGAGAGTTTCACAAATCTTTCCGACGCTTCGCCGTCGTTGCTGTCGTAGGGTGCCATGCCAGCCATGTTGGCTTGCCCGAAGCAGAGAAATATCCAGAAGTCAGGGTCTTGTGCCACCGACGGTAGCGAGAGTGCTGCCATGACAACGAGTAACAATACTTTTCTCTTCATAGTAGTAACTTAGTTATGGTGATAAAAAAATCCGCAAGAGCCGTATCACATATTATATATATATGACTTCGGCTTTTGCGGATTGCTATGTCTATGCTGCGGAGGAAGGAGGCTGGCTATGCAGCGGCTCCTTTCACAGGCAGTATATTAGTCGAGCTGAGCCAGCTTGTTGTCTGAGCCGAGCACTTCCTTGATTTTGTGTTCGTAGAGCTCAGTCATCAGGTCGCGTGCAGGACCGCAGTACTTACGCGGGTCGAACTCACCTGGTTTCTCAACAAACACCTTGCGCACGGCAGCGGTGAATGCCAGACGAGAGTCAGAGTCGATGTTGATCTTGCAAACAGCGCTCTTGGCAGCCTTGCGGAGCTGCTCCTCGGGTATACCAACTGCATCGGGGAGCTTGCCACCGGTAGAGTTGATCATGTCAACATACTCCTGGGGCACTGATGAAGAACCGTGGAGCACGATGGGGAATCCGGGGAGTTTCTCCATGATGGCGTCGAGCACGTCGAAAGCCAATGGAGGAGGCACGAGCTTGCCGGTCTTCGGGTCGCGTGTGCACTGCTCGGGAGTGAACTTGTAAGCACCGTGGCTGGTACCTATGGAGATAGCGAGAGAGTCAACGCCAGTGCGGCTTACGAAGTCAATCACTTCTTCGGGTTTGGTATAGTGTGACTCAGCGGCTACCACTTCGTCTTCAACACCTGCCAGCACACCGAGCTCGCCTTCTACGGTCACGTCATACTGGTGAGCATATTCAACAACCTTCTTTGTGAGGGCAATGTTCTCCTCGTAGGGGAGTGAAGAACCGTCGATCATCACAGAAGAGAAACCAAAGTCTACACAGCTCTTGCATGTCTCGAAGCTGTCACCATGGTCAAGGTGGAGGGCAATCTCAGGATGCTTGCAGCCCAACTCCTTTGCATACTCCACAGCACCCTGTGCCATGTAGCGAAGCAGTGTCTGGTTGGCATAGTTGCGCGCACCTTTGGAAACCTGCAGTATCACGGGGCTCTTCAATTCTGAAGAAGCCTTGATAATAGCTTGCAGCTGCTCCATGTTGTTGAAGTTGAAGGCGGGAATAGCATATCCGCCGTTGATTGCTCTGGCAAACATCTCTCTGGTGTTTACCAAGCCAAGTGATTTGTAATCTACCATAATTATAATAAAATTATTAAATGAAAATTTTCACAGTGCAAAATTAACACTTTCTTTTCATACTGCAAAGCATTGACTTGGTTTTTTGCCGGATAGGGGAAAAGAGCGTGGAGCACAAAAAAAAAGCCGCTGCTCGGATTTCTTCCGGCAGCGGCTTTGCCATGATTTGCTTTATTCTTTCAGCTTAGCACTGTATGCTATCATTTCTCTGTCTCTATCACCTTCCAGATGATGGCTGCAATGGCAGCACCGATGAACGGACCCACGATGAATATCCAGAGGTTTGCCAGTGCCGTGCCGCCCTGGAACACTGCTGGTGCTATGGAGCGTGCGGGGTTAACCGATGTGCCAGTATAGCGGATGCACACGAGGTGAACCAACACGAGCGAGAGACCGATGGCAAGACCTGCAAAGTTGTTGGTGGCTCCATTGGTCTTGGCGGTGGCACCAAGCACTACGAGCACGAACACACAGGTGAAGATTATCTCGGCAAGCAGACCACCAAGAGCCGACACACCCTGCTGAAGGTCGTTGGCACCTGTTCCGGCAATGGCACCGCCATCGCTTGAGGTGGTGAGGAGGTAGAGCAATGCCGAGCCGATGAATGCTCCTATTACCTGGAAGAGCATATACATGCCACAATCCTTGGCACTGATGCGGCCGGTGAGGAAGCAACCGAGTGTTATGGCTGGATTGATGTGGCAGCCAGAGATGCCTCCTATGGTATAAGCCATTGCCACTACGGCGAGTCCGAAGGCGAAGGCTGTGCCTACCACAGCGGGAATGTTGTTGATGGGGTCGCAGCCAAGGCTCACTGCCACACCGCAACCCATGAGAACGAGCACCATGGTGCCCACCATTTCTGCTAAATACTTTTTCATACCTTTTTTGATTTTGTGTTAAACGATTGTCTATTTATACTATTTTAACGTAAAGTCACTGCTTTTATTGCGTTGGCTGACGGGTATTGTTGCCTTGGCTATGTCCTCATCACCACCACTCCCTCTTGTTTCATGCCGTCCATCATTATCTTCAGTGGCTTGGCAAAGCGCACATGTCTCACATACTGGGTTTCCCTCACGGCAGGCATGCTGTCGAGCAGCTGCCGTTGATAGATACCGTCTCCCTTATATGGGTTGATGGTGAAGTAGCCCACGCCGAGGCTGGTGAGGTTCTGGAAGAAGTGGGTGCCCTGCGAGGGATCCACGCGGTAGTTCTGCAGTCCTTCCTCCACTATCACGCGTGCCGCACTGATGTGGGGCCATTTCACGGGAATGCCCAGCCATGGGTCACTCGAGCCCCATCGTCCCGGTCCTATGAGCACATAGTTGGTGCCCGTTTCCAGAAAGTCGCGGTTCATGCGCTCTATCTCATCGGCAATGGTGGCGTTGTTCATGGCGGTATAGTCGTCGGAGGTCTTCACATATACCACATCCACCACATCCTCGCTGATGCCATGTCCCAGCGAAGAGTGGGAACGCAGCAGGCATTCGTCGTCACCGATCTGTTCAAGGTCTTCGTCGAGCACCTGCTTGGAGTCGACGATGGGACGTATCTGCAAGAGGCAGAACTCGCCGGAGGTCTGACCGTTGGCTGCCGGTGAGAGGTTGGCAGCGAACTCTATCTCCACGGGGCGTCTCATGGCTTCGGCACCGTAGTGCATGGCCAGCTGCAGGAGCTCTGGCAACGGAAACACTCCATGCTGCAACACTCCGCTGAAGCTTATCACCTTGCGCCCACCGTCGTAGAGTCCGTCGCGTATCACCTGATCATAGGGATCGAAGGTGGAGGCTATGCCGCTGAGCGGATGCTGCCTCACGGTGGTCTGCTGGTCGCCAGCCACCACGTCAAACTCCCTGTCGGCTTCCTTCACCTTGAGCTTGGCAATGTTGAAGCCATCGTCAACCTTGAAGTCCTCTCCCACATGCTTCATGTCAAGGGCATAGAAGCGTGTCTGTGTCTCCTTCAGCGCTATTTCCATCTCGCTGGTCTGCAGCACCTGGTCGGGATGGTAGGGCGACACCCTGAGCGTCTGTCCTCCGTCAACGATATATTTTCCGAGTCCGAGGGCGAGCGATGCAATGCCCTCCTCTGCCGTCTCGTCGCCTATGGGATAGTAGTTGAGCGAGCGCAGCACACCGCTGATGTTGGGATAATAGTAGTCGCCATATTGCTTTCCCACCACCTCTTGCAGTATCACCGCCATCTTCTCCTGGTCTATGACGTTGGAGGTGGCTGTCATATACGCCTTGGAGTCGCGGTAGTAAACCGAAGCATACACGCCTTTTATGGCACAGGCAAGCATGCGCAGCATCTCCTGCTTGTCGTCGAGACAGGGTATCATGTAGGTGCTGTATATGCCTGCGAAGGGCTGGTAGTGGGCATCCTCGAGGAGCGACGAGGAACGTATGGCTATGGGCGACTTGGTAGCTTCGAAGAATGCCAGGAAGTCGTCGATGTAGGCATCGGGAAGCTGTGCCTTGAGAAAGGCCTTGAGGATGTCCTCGTCGCTCACATCGTTGCTCAACGCTATCTGATAGAGGTTGTTGGTCTCCATGAACTCGTCAAACACGTCGGTGCAGAGCACCACGGTCTTGGGTATCCTCACCACGGCATTTTCAAACTTGTTGAACTCGGGGTGCATCTTCACCACGTTGTCGAGGAAAGCCAGTCCGCGACCCTTGCCGCCAAGCGAGCCGTCGCCGATGCGTGCAAAGTGGGCATAGCGGTCATATTTCTTACGGTCGAACACCGCCACCACTCCAATGTTCTTCATGTGGCGGTACTGCACTATGGCATCGAATATTATCTTTCTGTGGGCATCCACGTCTTGCAGCTTATGCCATGTTATGCCTTTCAGGAATGCCGACACCGGGAAGATGGCTCTTGCACACAGCCAGCGGCTCATGTGGTTGCGTGAGATGTGGCGCAGCATGGACTCCCTCGGAATGTTGAAGATATTGTCTTGCAGCTCCTTGAGGTTGTGTATGCGCATTATCTCCTCGTGGGTCTCGGGGTCGCGGAAGATGAAGTCGCCAAAGCCCATGTGCTCTTCCATGATTTTCCTCAGGTCGCGCGCCATGGTCTTCGAGTTCTTGTCAACAAAGCGGAAATGCTCCTGCTCTGCCTTACGCCGGTATTCGCTCTCCGAACTCTGGAGTATGAGTGGAAGATATTCGTCGCGGCTGCGTATCTCGCGCAGGAGCTTCAGTCCTGCCTCTGGATCTTTGTCGGCAGAGAGCACGTCGGCTGGCACCACGTTGCTCAGCGGGAAACGCGCATCGGAAATCACTCCGAGCGTGTTGTCGTGATATTTATTATATAAGGTGATGGCTTCGTCGTAGTTGCGCGCCAGCACCACCTTGGGTCGTCCGCGCATGCGCATGGTGGCGGCATGGGGGTTGAGGGCTTCGGTAGAGAAGTGCTGACTCTGCACGAGCAGGTAGCTGTAGAGATTGGGGAGTATTGACGAGTAGAAGCGTATGCTGTCTTCCACAAGGAGTATCATCTGCACACCAGCCTCGGCAATGTCGTGGTCGAGGTTCATCCTGTCCTCAATGAGCTTTATGATGCTCAGTATGAGGTTGGTGTTGCCCAGCCAGCAAAACACATAGTCAAACATCGAGAGGTCTTCGTGCTGCATGCGCTTGGTGATGCCGTGGGAGAAGGGCGTGAGCACCACACACGGCATGTCGGGAAACTGCGCCTTCACATCGCGTGCCACGTCGAAGGCATCGTTGTCGGCATTGCCGGGCATACATATCACCAGGTCGATGTTTGTGGTCTGGAGCACGCTCGCTGCCTCGTCGGTGGTACTCACCTGTGTGAACGTGGGCGGATACCTCAGTCCCAATTCCATATACTCGTTGTAGATTTTCTCCTCCACGCGTCCGTCGTCTTCAAGCATGAAGGCATCATAGGGGTTTGCCACTATCAGAACGTTGTATATGCGGCGCATCATCAGGTTGACAAACGATACGTCTTTCAATAGGAACTTGTTCCAGTGCTGGGGAATGTTGTTTTCGCTCATAGATGTCTGGTTTATTCTTTTCTGGGCATCACGGGAGAGTCCTTGAAGTTCAAGACGTTCTATGATTTCCAAGAATTACCCGTTACCCGCGGCAGGGTTTCGCAACAGGCTGCCAGCACAAAATTACGGTTTTTCGGCTAACCCTCCAACAGTGCAGGTGTTTTTTTTGAATAATTGCAAAGATTAGGACTAACTGAGCATCGGGGTTTCAGCATATAACACGGTGGTTTTCGTGGTTTTCCACACCTTTCTCCGCACAATGAGACCACTACCGTGTGGAGACGCTCCAGTATTTGTGCGGAGAATACTGGCGCACTAAAAACTTCAGGCGGCACGGCAACAAACAAAGAACCTGCCAAAGCGTATTGCGGGGCAATGCGCTTCAGCAGGTTCCGGCATTATTTCATGAAAAGGTTTCTCTGTTTATCTCACAACAACCTTCCTTCCATTGTGGATGTAGATGCCCTTGGTGGGCTTGGCAACACGCTGTCCGGAGAGGGTGAACCACTCACCTCTGTCATCACGGCTGCCATTGATAGTGGTGATGGCATTGGTGGTGTTGGAGAATGTGTCTTCGTCGTAGAAGAGCTCAAAGGCCTTTGCGTAGGCAGAGGTGTCCCATGTGGGCACGGTGTAGGTGTTTCCTGTATAGAACGCTCCGTACTGGCAGCTCTTGTCGGCAAGCTGCTGTCCGTTGTTATTGTTGTTGAATATGAGGTTTGCACCTTCTGCCACGTTGCTCAGGTCAATCTTCCAGAGCTTGCGCTCAACCTGTGTGCCGTTTACGAAGTAGCGCACGGTGCCGGCTTGCGTGCATGCCTTGCCGGGCCAGTTGCCGAGACCGGCGTTGCCGCTGCCGCTCCATGCATAGCAGCTTGCTGCGCTCCAGTCGTCCTCAGAGGCTTGACGTGCGAAGTAGGCAATCTTCTCTCCTTGGTTGTATTTCATCTCCGAGGCTTTGATGAGTGCCGTGCCGAGATAGTAGAAATAGGAATCTGAGGTGAGGTTGTAGTATTCGCCACTCTCGTTGGCACCGTTGTCGTTGAACTTGAAGTTCACCTTGTCGGCGGTAAAGGTAACGTAGTGCCAGCCGTTTTTAACTGATGAAGCTGCGAGTCCGGGCCAGTCCACTCCGCCGAGGTTGCTGCCGTCGCTGTTCCACGCATAGATGTTGATGTTGCTGTAGTTGCTCTTCACATATACGGTGATGGTCTTCGATGGCGTAGAGGCTGACGATGACGTGGAGCTCACGGGCACGCTGTAGGCTGCATCGCTGTAGAACACTCCATACTGGCAGCTCTTGTCGGCAAGCTGCTGTCCGTTGTTATTGTTGTTGAATATGAGGTTTGCACCTTCTGCCACGTTGCTCAGGTCAATCTTCCAGAGCTTGCGTTCAACCTGTGTGCCGTTGACGAAGTAGCGCACGGTACCCACCTGTGTGCATGCCTTGCCGGGCCAGCCGCCGAGACCGGCGTTGCCGCTGCTGTTCCATGCATAGCAGCTCACTGCGCTCCAGTCGTCTTCAGAGCCTTGACGTGCAAAGTATGCCACCTTCTGTCCGTTGCTGTAGGGCATCTCGTCGGCTTTGATGAGGCCAGAACCCATGTAGTAGAAATAGCCGTTGCCGCTGAGGTTGTAGTATTCACCACTCTCGCTGTTGCCCGAGTCGCTGAACTTGAAGCTCACCGACGAGGCATCGTAGCTGGCGCAGCGCCATCCGTTGGCATCGGCAGCACCGAGTGTTGCTCCTGGCCATGATCCGCTGTTGAGCGAGTTGCCGTTGCTGTCCCATGCCCAGATGTTTATGTTGTTGTGGTTTGACTTCACATAGATGTTGGTCTTGCCTGTGCCGGAGTTGTTGGCTGATGAGCCTGAATTGTTGCCCGACGATGACGACGAGCCGTCTTTCACAAACACGGCATAGCCGCGGTAGTCCATGTTGAATGTATAGGATGAGCCCATGCTCACCGACTTGCGTTGCACGCCGTTGGCAACGGTCTTGCTGTCGAGCCACTGGGTGTAGTTGCCGGCAGGCTGTCCACTGATGGTCACATCCTTGGCAACGCCGAGATTGAGCACCACTATTGCCTCAGAGCCGTTGTGGGAACGCTTGTAGGCAAGCACGCTCTTGTTGTCGGTGGTGAGCCATGTGAGCTCGCCACGTCCCGCCGTGGTCTTGCCGTCGCGGAAAGCGTCTACGCTGTGCTTGAGGGCGGTGAGCGTGCGTATGGTGTTCTTCATCTTGTAGTCCACATTGTTCCAGTCAATTTTCGAGTCATTGAAATAGTCGAGTTTCTTGTTGTCGCCTATCTCCTGACCATTATATATGAGTGGCATGCCATAGAGGGTGAACTCAAGCACGGTGAACGCATAACGGTTGTCGCCATACATGTTGGCAAGGGTGCCGCTGCTCCAGTTCTGGTCGTGGTTGGTGAGATACATCATACGGTCGAGGTTGCCATAGCTGCCGTTGTTGAAGAAGTTGGTAATGCTGTTCTTCAATGTTGTGCCATAGGTGCCACCACCGTTGCCTCCGATGTCGTAGGCCAGACGTCCGGCTTGGAAGCCCCAGGCATAGTCGTAGTCCCAACCAATGTTGAGCTGCCCCTTTCTGTCGGCATCAAGATCACATTCGGCAAGGAAGTAGAAATTGCTCTTGCCGCAGGTATTTTTGGCATAGTCCTTGATGAGGGGAATGGCTGAGCTCCAATAGCTGTCGGGTATGCCTGAGCTCGACACGAAGTCGCAACGATAGCCATCGATGCCGGCATTCTGAATCCAGTATTTCAGGCAGTCGTTCATGGCGTTCACCAGAGAGGAGTTGTTGTAGTTGAGCTGATAAACGTCGCCATATCCGCTCGGATTTACAAAGTTGCCGTTGCTCTTGGTGTAGTATTCCGGATGCGAGCTCACCCAGCCTGCATTGGTGGCTGTGTGGTTGGGCACCCAGTCGAGCCAAACCTCCATATTGAGGTTGTGGGCTGCATTGACGAAGTTCTTCAGGTTGTTGAGGTTGCCGTAGCTGCTCTTGATTGATTTGAAGTCGGTGGCAGCATAGGGACTGTTGAGTCCACCGCCACGGGGATAGATGGGCATGAGCCATATCACGTCCACTCCGAGTTTCTTCAGGTCGGAAAGCTTGTTCTGCGCCGCTGCAAAGGTACCCTCCGAGGTGAACATTCCCACGTTCATCTCGTAAATCACGCGATGTCCGAAAGCATACTTGTTTGAGGTAGCGTTGATGTCGTCGACAAAGTCGGCTGCCGACGTTCTGATTGCTGCGCCTTGCATCAATAGCAAAGCTATCAGAAATGTAAATAATTGTTTAGTTTTCATGTGTTTGGTTGAGATTTGGTTAGCTAATAGATTTTCTTCTGCGGCAAATGTATTGAAGATAGCAACGGCGTAAAAGCTTATCAACCACAAATCTAAATAGCTGATAATAAAAAACAACCATTCCATCGCTTTCTTCAGAATGAATATAAATTGAAAATCTAAACATGTTCCAACAACCATTCTAAATATTAAACATAAAGCAACAAGCTTGGATTAAGAAAGCAAATGGAGAAACTTGCATACCCATATTGGCAACATGCAGACAGAACTGACAGAAAGTAAGCAAGCCAAGGAAGATTTATGGTTTTTCCCTTGGAGGCTATCCGAAAAAAGAATATATTTGCATCACGAAATAACACTTTGACAAAACACACAGATACAACCTTAAACAACCTTAATTAATCTACTATTATGGAAGTTGACAAAATCATGCAATCACTTGAGCAGAAACATCCGGGAGAACTGGAATATCTGCAGGCAGTGCGCGAAGTGCTCACATCAGTGAGAGACGTCTATAACCAGCACCCGGAGTTTGAGAAGGCTAAACTCATGGAACGATTGGTGGAACCCGAGCGGATAATCACGTTCAGGGTGCCATGGGTCGACGACAAGGGCGAGGTGCATGTGAACATAGGCTACAGAGTACAGTTCAACAGTGCCATAGGACCATGCAAGGGAGGTCTGCGCTTCCACTCGTCGGTAAACCTCTCCATACTGAAGTTCCTCGGATTTGAGCAGACATTCAAGAACGCACTCACCACACTGCCCATGGGCGGTGGCAAGGGAGGCTCCGACTTCTCCATACGCGGCAGGAGCGATGCCGAAGTGATGCGTTTCTGTCAGGCATTCATGACAGAGCTCTACCGCCACATCGGACCCGACGAAGACGTGCCGGCAGGCGACATCGGAGTGGGAGGCAGAGAGATTGGCTACCTCTTCGGAATGTACAAGAAGCTCACCCACCAGTTCCAGGGAGTGCTCACTGGCAAGGGACTGGAGTATGGCGGCTCGCGCATACGCCCCGAAGCCACTGGCTACGGAGCAATATATTTCGTCAACCACATGCTCGCCACAAGAGGCATCGACATCAAAGGCAAGACCATAGCCCTCTCAGGCTTCGGCAACGTGGCATGGGGAGCAGCAAAGAAAGCCACTGAGCTCGGAGCGAAGGTGGTGACCATAAGCGGTCCCGACGGATATATCTACGACCCTGCCGGACTCGATGACGAGAAGATTGAATACATGCTTGAGCTAAGAGCCAGCGGCAACGACGTATGCCAGCCCTACGAGGAAGAGTTCGAAGGTGCCACATTCTTCGCAGGAAAGAAACCATGGGAGCAGAAAGCCGACATCTACCTGCCCTGCGCCACACAGAACGAACTCAACGGCGACGATGCCGACAGAATACTCGCCAACAATCCCACATGCGTGGCTGAAGTGTCAAACATGGGATGCACCGCCGAGGCCGCCGAGAAGTTCGTGGCTGCAAAGACACTCTTCGCACCGGGCAAGGCGGTGAACGCCGGAGGAGTGGCTACCAGCGGACTGGAGATGACACAGAACTCCATGCGCCTGACATGGAGCGACAAGGAGGTAGACGAGAAACTCCACTACATCATGCACTCCATCCACGAGCAATGCGTGAAATACGGCAAGCAAGCCGATGGCTACATAGACTATGTCAAAGGTGCCAACATTGCCGGTTTCATGAAGGTTGCCAATGCCATGATGGCACAAGGCATCGTATAGAAAAAATAGAATACCGCACAAGCAAGAAGCGCCGCCTGCAAGACAGCAGGCGGCGCTTCTCTTTTCCATACCATCAACCACATAAAGACTATGGCTACTATCCCGACCACTACAACTATAATCCTCAAAAACACAATAAAATACGACAGACCACGTTATATTACCAATGAAATCTATCAACACTACCCTACTACTGCTCTCATGCCTCGCTGCCATGCCAGCCACGGCACAGCAGAACAGCGGAAAGGCATCCTATTATGCCAACTCGCTGCACGGACGGAAAATGAGCAACGGGCAACCATACGACCGCAACCGACTGACATGTGCCCACCGCACACTGCCCTTCGGCACAAAAATCAAAGTTACCAATCCCGCAAACGGCAAGGAAGTCATTGTTGAAGTGACCGACCGTGGACCCTATGCCCACGGACGCGTGATAGACCTGTCCTATGCCGCCGCCAAAGAGATAGGCATGGTTGCTGCCGGCGTGGCATCCATACGTCTGGAAGTGCTGCCGCCGGGTGTCACGCTGCCCTATGCCTCCGACGGCAATGTCTTCGACACCACCATCTTCGACACTCCTACCATTGAATATGGTACAGCCGGAGTGTGCTACGAGTTTATACCTGAATGGAAAAACGAAGATGCCGACAAAGCCGTGGCAAACAACGACAGCCACAACAAGAACAATCAGGGCAATAACGACAACCAGGGTGCACAGAAATCACAGCCCCCGAAGAATACTCCGAGCACTCAGCACAACAAGCACCAACATCAGCCTCACCACTCACAGCAAACAAAAAAGCCTGCCACCGAGAAGCAGCAGGCCAAGCCTCAACAGAAAAGCGGTGACAGCAAGCACTGGACTGATTTCTTCATAAAGCTGAAAGACATATTCTAACAGAAAAAGGTGGAAGCAAGCTGCTCCCACCTTTTATTTTGCTTCCATTTCATAAGGTTTCAGCGCGAGGTGCGCACCTTGAACTCGGTAACCTTGCTTATCTTTTCCGTACCCTGTATCACCGACAGGCAGAACAGTGCCGTGCCGTCCTTGAGCTTGCGGTCGCCTTTCACCATGGCTGTGTAGCGTATGGCTCCACCGGGCGCAAGATACTCCACATGCACCGACGGGCTTATGTATATATGCTTGTTGCCATTGGCCTCAACCACCGTGGGCTGAACGTCGTAGACAGGCTCCGACGAATGGTTAACCACCTCGAAGATAATCTTTCCCACCTCGTCGCCACGAAGCACGCCGTCTTGGTTGTCGTCAACGAAACGGGCATTCACAATCTCCACCTGCGGATCGTAGCTGTAGCTTGACGTGAGCTCTTCCACGCTCGACGAAGCGGGCAGACTCGTCACCGGCACGCTGGCGGTGTAGTCGCCGGTATAGTCGTTGCTGCTGAAGTCATACAGACGGTCGTCGCCGCTACCGGTGGCATCATAGCCGCTGTCGTCGTTGCAGCGCTCGCGGTTGCCGCCATAGGGGTTCACTCCGCGTGCCTTGTTCTCCTGCACGCGCTGGTAGTGCTCATGCACCTCTTCACGGTTTTGCTCGTCGGCAGCAGCACCAATGGCAGCTCCAATGGCAGCTCCACCAGCCATGCCCACTATAGTTCCAAGGTCGGCACCACGGTGACCGCCGCTGATGCCTCCTATGGCAGAGCCGAGAATGGAACCAAACATTCCACCAGTGTATGCACCAGCTCCCGTATAAGTACCACAGCTGCTGAGCAGCATGGCAGCACTTGCAACTAAAATCATGCTCTTCTTCATAACATTATCATTTTAAATACGTTGCAAATGTAACACTTTTCAACCAATCACAAACTATTTTATCCCTATTTTGTTTAGGGAAAACCCTATCACTCCTCCAATGCAGCAAAGAGACGGTCAAGAGCTATGTCGGCATTGCCGCCGGCATCGTTGAGCAGAGTCACAAACTTTGAGCCAATGATGGCACCGGCAGCATTCTGCTGGGCTGCCTCAAGTGTCTTGCGGTTGCTTATGCCGAAGCCTATCATGCGCGGATTGCGTAGCTCCATGGCATTTATCTTCCGGAAATATTGTTGTTTCTGCTCGTCAAAGCTCTGTTGCGTGCCGGTGACCGATGCCGACGACACCATGTAGACAAACCCGTCGGTGTGGCTGTCGATGAGCCTTATGCGTTCAGCAGAGGTCTCAGGAGTGATGAGCATGATGATGCGCAGGCTATAGCGGTCGGCAATAGGCTTCACCGTAGAGAGATAGTCGGCAAAGGGCAGGTCGGGAATGATGGCTCCGCTCACCCCAGCCTCGGCACACGACTTGCAGAACTCTTCAATGCCATAGTGGAGTATGGGGTTGAGATATCCCATGAGCAGCAGTGGGATTGTCACCTTTTCCTTTATCGACCGTAGCTGCGAGAAGAGCGTTTTCAGGCTCATCCCGTTTTTCAGTGCCTGTGTGGCAGCGGTCTGTATCACCGGTCCGTCGGCGAGTGGGTCGCTGAATGGTATTCCCACTTCAACCATGTCTATGCCCCTTCGTTGGAGGGTGAGTATGGTGTCGGCTGTGGCGTTGAGAGTGGGATAGCCTGCACAGAAATACAGCGACAGCAGTTTTCTGTCGCCTCGTGATGCAAACAGTTTGTTTATCTTGTTTTCTTCCATAACAATATTTTTTACTGGTTATTTATTCAATTCATCTATGAAACGGCTCAGGGCGGCAATGTCCTTCATGCCCGGACATGTCTCAAAGCGCGAGTTGAGGTCTATGCCCATGCACTGCGGATGGCTGAAGTCTCTCACTCTACCGGCATCGTCGGGACCTATGCCGCCGCTGAGCAGGAAAGGGGTGGTGCCGCCATAGTGGCTGAGCACCTGCCAGTTGAATTTCTCTCCATTGCCTCCCACCTGTCTGCCCTTGGTGTCGAAGAGAAACACGTCTGCCACACCCGCATAATCAACGGTGGCGGCAAGGTCGGCTGCAGTGGCAATGTTGAAGGCTTTGATAATCAACAGCCGGAAACCGGCAGCCTCCAGTTGCCTCCTGAGAGTGAGTATGTAGGAGGGCGACTCGCTGCCATGCAGCTGCACATAGTCAAGGGCATAGTTGCCAACGGTCTGCACCACCCTCTCCACATCTTCGTCGACAAACACCCCCACCCGCTTGCTCCGGGTGGGAAGGCTCTTCGGCTTCTCACTGACATAGCGGCTTGAGCCTTTCCAGAATATCATGCCAATCATGCTGGCACCAAGGCTCTCCACCGCTTTCATGTTCTCTGCCTCGCGCATGCCGCATACCTTTATCTTCATTCCGCTGTCCATATTCTGAGAGCTTAGAGTTTGGACACAAACGATGCCAGTGCCTCGCCGGGGTCGGGCTCGCGCATGAAGGTCTCACCAATGAGAAAGCCGCTGAAGCCTGCCGAGCGCAGAGCCTTCACCGTAGCAGGGTCGCTTATGCCACTCTCGCTCACCTTCACGGCATGCTGCGGCAGTCGCTCGGCAAGGCGGAAGCTGTTGTCCACATCGGTAACAAACGACCCGAGGTTGCGGTTGTTTATCCCGCAGAGGTCGGGTTCAAGGTCGGCATAGTCAAGCTCGCTCTCCGAGTGCATCTCAAGGAGCACCTCGAGTCCGAGCTCATGGGCGAGGGTCATGAGTTCCTTGCAGCGTTTCTTGGTCATACATGCCGCTATGAGCAGCACCGCCGACGCTCCGCATAGTGCCGCAGCATAGACCTGCGACTCGTCAATAACGAAATTCTTGTAGAGTATGGGCAGCGTGACTCCACTCTTACGGGCTATGCGCACAAAGTCATCAGAGCCACCGAAGAAATACTCATCGGTGAGAATGGAGAGTGCCGCAGCACCGTTCTGCTGGTAGCTCGCAGGTATGACATCGGCTCTGCCGCTCTCCTTAATCCATCCTTTCGAAGGCGACCTCCGCTTGAATTCCGCTATTATTCCCGTAGGCGAGTCGATGAGAGCCTTCCGCAGCGACGGTTTCGGAGCATATAAGCGGGAAACCTCTATTTGTTTCTCGGCTATTATGTCATGCAGTATATCTTTCATAATCCTTCTGATTCAGCTGTTCAACTCGGCAAACTTGCGGAAGGTGCGCAGCGCAGCACCGCTGTCAATGCTCTCGCGGGCAATGGCAATACACTCTTCTATGCTTTTCTTTCCCTTCTCCATCACCTGAATGCCGAAGGCTGCGTTGGCAAGCACAATGTTTTTCTGTGCCGGCAACGCACGGTTCTCAAGCACGGCATCGAATATCTCGGCAGCTTCCTCCTCGGTGGCACCGCCCACGAGTTCTTCGGGTTTGGCAATGGCGAAGCCCAGGTCTGAGGGTGCGAATATGCGTTCATAGTCGTTGGTGGTGACCTTGAAGTCGCCTGTTAGTGAAATCTCGTCGTAGCCGTCGGCAGAGTTCACTATGGCATAGTCAATGCCCAGGCGCTGGTAAACCTGGCTGTAGAGCCTCATCTGGTTGAGGTTTGCCACTCCGAGCAGCTGACAGCTGGGCAACGATGGGTTGGTGAGCGGACCAACGATGTTGAAGATGGTTGGAAACTGCAATGCCCTGCGTATGGGTGCCACCACCTTTGCTGCCACGGCAAAGAGCTGGCAGTGGAGATAGGCAATGCCACACTCGTTGATGGAACGGTTCAGACGGTCTATGTCGGTGGTGAACTTTATGCCGTGATGCTGAATGACGTTTGATGCGCCGCTCACGCTTGTGGCAGCATAGTTGCCATGTTTTGCCACCTTGTAGCCTGCTCCGGCTATCACGAAACATGCCGTGGTGGAAATGTTGAAGGTGTTCTTGCGGTCGCCGCCGGTGCCCACCACGTCGATGTAGCGGTCGGCATCGAGGGGCACCGACAGACCGGTTTCCAGGCTGCCGTCGCGGAAGCCCAGCAGCTCGTCGGTGGTGACTCCCTTCATCTGCAATGCCGTGAGCATGGCAGTGACCTGTTCTTTGGGATACTTGTCGGCAGTGATGCCAATGAGCACGTTTTTCATCTCCTCGCGCGAGAGGTTCTCGTGGTTCAGGAGTTTTTCCAAAATCTCTTTCATTGTCTTTTTTTCTATTTAGTTCTTGTTTGTTTTCAATATTCTCCTCTCATTTACTGAACTCACATCTCTATGAAATTCCTTATCATGCGGCTGCCGTCGGGAGTGAGCACACTCTCGGGGTGGAACTGTATGCCGTGGATGTCGAGCTCACGGTGGCGCAGTGCCATGATCTGATGCTCAGGGCTTTCTGCCGTCACCTCAAGACACTGTGGCAACCCTTCATGCGACACCACCCACGAGTGGTAGCGACCGATGGTAATCTCGTCGGGAAGACCACTGAATATGGGGTCGGAGGCTGTGATGCGGCATGGCGTAGCCACACCGTGGAACACCTCGGTGAGGTTTTCAAGTCTTGCACCGAACACCTCGCCTATGGCTTGATGACCCAGACACACGCCGAGCATGGGTTTCTCGGCGGCATAGGCACGGATGGTGTCGCACAGAAGCCCTGCCTCCGAGGGTATGCCCGGTCCGGGCGAGAGAATAATCTTGTCGAAGGCCTGCAGGTCGCCTATCTCATACTGGTCGTTGCGCACCACCGTGGTCTCTGCTCCGAGCTCTCTCACTATATGACTCAGGTTATAGGTAAACGAGTCGTAGTTGTCGATGATTACTATTTTCGTGTTTGTTTTCATATCTCTTCTGCTTTTTCTATTGCCTTGCGCAAGGCACCTAACTTGTTGTTCACTTCCTGTAGTTCATATTCCACATCGCTCTTAGCCACTATGCCACCACCGGCCTGGAACCACAGCTCGCCGTTGCGTGCCACAAAGGTGCGTATGGTGATGGCTTGGTTCAGGTTGCCGTTGAGCGACACCATGCCTATGCAGCCACCGTAGGCTCCGCGGCAGTGGGGCTCATAGTCGGCGATGAGCTGCATGGCACGCACCTTCGGCGCACCGCTGAGGGTGCCGGCGGGAAAGGTGTCGAGAAATGCCTTGATGGGGTCGGCACCATCGTCAAGGGTGCCGCTCACACGCGACACGAGGTGGATGACGTGGGAGTAGTATTGCAGATCCTTGTAGAAATCCACCTTCACGCCGTGGCAGTTGCGACTCAGGTCGTTGCGGGCGAGATCCACGAGCATCACATGCTCGGCATTCTCCTTGGGGTCGTTGCGCAGATATTCGGCACCCTGCCGGTCGGCTTCGGCATTGCCGGTGCGGCGCGTGGTGCCGGCTATGGGGTCTATATATGCGCGCTTGTCTTCTATGCGGCAGTGGGTCTCTGGCGAGGAACCGAAGATGCGGAACTCTCCGAAGTCAAAGTAGAACAGGTAGGGCGAGGGGTTAATGCTCCTGAGTGCACGGTAGAGCTTGAAGTCGTCGCCCTCGTAGGGTTGTATGAAGCGTCGGGAGAGAACTATCTGGAACACGTCGCCGCGCAGACAGTGTGCAATGCCACGACGGATGTTCTCGCGGTGGGCATCGTCGGTGAGCGTGGAGCGTACCTTTCCCACGGCATGGAAGTCATACACCGGCACGTTGCTTCTGTTCATGGCTTTGAGAATATTGTCGATATCGGCATCGCCGTCGAGGCTCACCACCTTGAGGGTGTTGTTGTGGTGGTCAAACACTATCACCGTCTTGTAGAGTATGTAGAGCACGTCGGGGGCATCGTTCTTCTCAAGTGTCTCGTCCTTAACGTTGATGTTCTCGGTGTATCTCACGGCATTGAACGAGGTGTAGCCGAAAAGTCCCACGAGGTGGGCATCGTCGCCAGTCACCTCTATGTTGTCAATGAGCGAGTGCATGGCATCAGCCACACCGTAGCCGGCATCAATGGCGCGCGAGAGCTTGCTGCCGTCGGGCATGGTGACGGTGGCCGTGCCGTGGGCCACTGCCACGCTTGCCATGGGGCATACGGCGATGAACGAACGCGAGTTGCTCTGGTCGTGATAGTCGGAACTCTCCATGAGAGCACTCTGGGTAAACATATCCCTGAGCCGCATATACACTCCCACGGGTGTATACATGTCGGCGAGAATGGTCTTGCTTGTTGCTGTATAGCTATATTTCTTCATAATCTTATACCTTATTTATATATATGGAGAAGGTCATGCTTCCCCCTACTCTTTTCCGGGAAAACGGAGATAAGTCTCAATGTCTTTGTCGCCACGACCACTCACCGTGAGCACCACCACGTCGTCGGGCTTGAACGATAGCTTGGCAAGGGCTGCCACGGCATGGGCACTCTCAATGGCGGGAATGATGCCTTCCATGCGGGTGAGCTCATAGCCGGCAGCAAGGGCTTCGTCGTCGTTGACGGCAAGCACACGCGAGCGGCCCTCCACAAACATGTTGCAGTGCATGGGACCCACGCCGGGATAGTCGAGACCTGCCGACACCGAGAACGCCTCCTCTATCTGCCCGTCCTCGGTCTGCATGACGAGCATCTTGGAGCCATGAAGCACTCCCGTGGTGCCTCGGTGCATGGTGGCAGCGGTGTGGCTGGTGTCTACGCCCTCGCCGCCGGCTTCGGCAAGCACTATGCCCACCCGCTCGTCGTCGACGTAGTGGTAGATGGTGCCGGCGGCATTGGAGCCACCACCTATGCAGGCAATGAGATAGTCGGGATAGTCGCGACCCTCCTTCTCCTGAAGCTGCCACTTTATTTCCTCGGAAATCACGCTCTGCATCCTTGCCACAAGGTCGGGATAGGGATGGGGACCCATGGTGGAACCCACGAGATAGTAGGTGTCCTGAGGATGGCAGCACCAGTCGCGTATGGCTGCCGAGCAGGCATCGCTGAGGGTCATGTTGCCGGTATGCACGGCATGGACCTCGGCACCGAGCATGCGCATGCGCTCTACATTGGTGTGTTGGCGCTCCACGTCGGTGGCACCCATGAACACCTCACACTTCATGCCCATAAGGGCACACACCGTGGCAGTGGCAACGCCATGCTGTCCGGCACCGGTCTCACAGGTGATGCGGCTCTTGCCCATGCGGCGCGCCAGAAGGATCTGACCGATGGTGTTGTTGATCTTGTGGGCACCGGTATGGTTGAGGTCCTCGCGCTTGAGATAGATGCGGCAGCCATACTTCCGGCTCATGCGGCTGGCATGGTAGAGCGGCGAGGGACGCCCCACATAGTCGCGCAGCAAGGCATGATACTCTGCCTTGAACTCGTCAGACTCCACAATGGGAAGGTAGGCATCCTGAAGGTCGTGAACGCACTTGTAGAGTATCTCGGGCACATAGGCTCCGCCGAACTCACCATAGAAACCATTGTTGTCAACTTGAAATTTGCTCATATTATATTGAAGTTTTTGGGTTGATTATTTCAAAAAGTCACATAAAAAAAAGAGAGGTCTGTCGTAAGAACGACAGACCTCTCAGTGTATCTCTATATGCAAACTATAGGTACGCGGCCATGCTCTCACGATCTTCTGAATCTTGAGTAACGCCACCACCAAAAGTTTGCTGTTCTAATCATAATAATTGCTCGTTATTTTGTTGTATCTGGCTGCAAAAGTAAAGATAATATTATAATCCAACAAAAAAATCTGCCATTTTTTTTCAATCCGAAGATATTTACTAATCACTATTTTTCACACAAAGGCGAAGAAAGCACTCCATGAATATGGCTCATCGTGTTGGTACGCCCCGAACGGGGCAGCGAGCAGTCAGCCCCATTCTGGGCGTATTTATTCTGGACGACAATCGCCATGAAGCCACTCCCATGTTGACAATATTATCTAAGATTGCAAATCCTTATATTCAATGGAAATCTTTCGACCGCTCATAATTATATTACCGTAATGAGGTGAAATTCTATATTTTACATGATGAATAACTTGAAACATATACAATTATATAATTATTTATATATTTCTTCATGGAAATAGTTTCAAATTAAAATAAAATCCTTACATTTGCAAACGAACGCACATTTTTTAATTAACTAAAAAAACGAACTTATGAAGAAAATGTTACTCATTGCTGCCTTCGTAGCAGCAGCAAGCACCAGCGTGCAGACAGCAAGCGCACAGACCAAGGAGCGCAAACAGCCTACCATGGCGCAGCTCAAGCGTGCCAAGATGGCGAAGGAGAAAATGGAAGTGGCAATAACGGTTCCTACGACAATGAGCTCATTTAGGTGGGACGGCGGAAATTGGTTAGCCAGAACAAACTCGCAAATCACCTACAACGAGACGGCACAGCTCACCTCCCTATCCCATGATCTCCTTAACAGCGAAGGAGAGAAGACGGGAGCATCACAAAATTTTTTTGAATACGACGAAAACGGCAACGTGACAGCATTTGAGCTGAAGATCCAAAACACAGGAAAATGGCTAAACAATTTCCGCATTGAGTTTACCTACGACGACGTGGTAACCGACTTCTGTACCAGATGCAAGACCATGTTATGGAATTCGGAGAAACAAGAGTATGTTGAATCTCCTATTCCAATGTCCCTTGACAGTTATCTGCTTGAGGAAATCATGCCTGAAGCATACACGGCAAACTATAGTCAAGCATTCTACTACGACATTGAGCGCGACGAGCAAGGCAGAGTGACCTCCTTGAAGAAATTCATGCTCAACACCGACCGGTCTATTAGCAGAGTGACCTCCTTGAAGAAATTCATGCTCGACACCGACCAGTCTATTATTGGCGAGGAAGATGAAGGTGAAGAAGAAGAACCGGCCCCGACCTACCGTCAGGTTGGCGGACTCAGCGTCAGCTATGCCGATGACGGAAGCGCAACGATAGACTTCGCTTCATATAACGTCATGTTAAAGTCGCCTGCAAAGAACAAGATGCACAGGAAACAGTATGTTGGTGACGAAGAAGAATTTGAACTTTACGAACATTTAAACGTGAAGGAGTGGGAGTCGTTTGACGGACAGCTCCTCGTTGACGATCCATACCACGACCTGTTTGAGGGTGGGAACAGAATAAAGAGTGCTGAGTATACCTGGGGAGATGGAGATACAGACCCTGCTACCATCACGGCAACCTACGGCGACGACGATAGCTACAATGCCGTAATAGATTTCGGTGATGGCTATAAGTGGATTTGCAAGCTGGACATCACTGACGACAATGGCAGCTGCGTATACACCGAAATAGATTCCGACGAAAGCGACGTGGACACAGAGACAAAAAAATACTGGTACGACCAGGATGAAACAAAGATAAGCTTCGACGAATACGGCACAAGGGCCAACATAACATACAGGTACACCGATGAAGAATACAATAGCGGAGAGCCGAAGATGTATGACAGCTGGGGTTATTCGTATGAACCCACCTATGATGAGGACGGTAACATGACAGAGATAATCATGAATGAAGTGGATTATAATTATGACGATGAGACCGACACCTATAATGATCCCGACATAGATCCCCGGTACAAGGAGACATTTGGTGACTTTGAGGAGATAGTATTCGAGGTTGACAAGATAAACAACATGGAGAAGGCTGCCGCAAACGGCAATGCTCCGAAGTATAACCTCGCCGGACAGCGCGTGAACGACAGCTACCGCGGCATTGTGATACAGAACGGCAAGAAATATCTGAAGAAATAAGCATAAGCTCACTAATACGAAAAAGCTGCTTGCAATCCTTGCAGGCAGCTTTTTTTTTGCGCCATAGCCCAAGGTATTAAAAATTGTCAGTTGTGGCGGATTTCAGTTAGACTGCTGTGGCGGATTTTCAGTTGTGGCGGATTTGCAATCCGACACCATTGAATATTAGCATCTGTGATGCGACAAATAATGCAAGAACAACGTTTCTCGGATTACAAATCCTAATATTCAAGGGAGCAGGATTGCAAATCCTGCTCAACGTGCGCTCAACAATCAGTTGTGGCGGATTTGCAATCCGACACCATCGAATATTAGCATCTGTGATGCTACAAAATGACAACATAAAAGAGGTACGCCCCGAAGGAGGCAACCAGCAGTTAGCCCGGGGCAACGCCCTGGGTATGTGGGCGACTAATGCGGAACTCGAAACCAACCTCATGCTATGGTCGACCTTCGGTCTTGAAATTTAATTTAAAATTCATATTTATAATGTCATTTATAACAATAGTCGATGGAACGTATTTTAAATATTATTTTAAATACACATTCTAAATAGCATTTCAAGCATAGCGACCCATAACATCACCCTGACATGTCTGCTTGCTTTAATATTGATGAATTTCCCGGCATCGACCAACAAAACGCCAAAGCGATTGATGTTGATGCCAATTAAAAATGCTATCTTTGCAACATTACATATACAAACAATGAAAAAGAAACTACAGATGCTCTCATCCATCATCACGCTGTGCAGCGCATCTATAAGGTGAAGACGGGCACGCAAGTCCAGGAAGCAGAAAACGTAAACGTGTAAATTCTCATTTATGGAAGAGAACAAAATTACAACAACAATGGCTGAGCAGCAGAATAATGTGCTGCTCCAGGATGCTTGTGCAATTATTGATCAGGCTCAAGCTACGGCCTATCGTCAGGTCAACGAGACTCTGATAAAGCGCAACTGGCTGTTAGGAATGCGCATTCAGCACGAGGTGTTGAAAGACAAACGCGCAGAATACGGAGAGCAAGTTATAAAGGTATTGGCAAAGGAACTAACCGCAAAATATGGTGGGGGCTTTACTTGGAGAAATTTGTATAACTATATTGATTTTTACTCCACATATAGCGGTTTATTCTTGTATGAGAATGGTGAGCCTGTAAACGCTCAGACAATTTTGCACGCACTGAGTGCAAAATCTGAAAACATTTTCCACGCGCTGCGTGCAAAATCTCCAATACGCCTGTCATGGACCCATTACCGTATCCTCTTACAAGAGAATACGGACAGAGGCAGAGTGTGGTATGAGCAAGAAGCAGCACATGAAATGTGGAGTACACGCACTTTGCAGCGTAATGTATCTTCACAGTATTACCATCGGCTTTTGCAATCACAGAACCAAGAGGCTGTCCGCAATGAGATGAAGCAACTGACCGCCCCATTGCAAGACAAGTTGGAATATCTGAAAAATCCTGTAGTTGCAGAGTTTCTTGGCTTCAAAAACAATGCTGATTATACGGAGAGTGATCTGGAACAAAGCATCATTGACCATCTTATCCAGTTCCTCATGGAATTAGGTAAAGGTTTTGCTTTCGTTGACCGTCAGAAGCATATTCATACGGAAAAAGAAGACTATTACATAGATCTTGTGTTTTACAATTATAATCTTCACAGTTTTGTACTTGTTGATTTAAAAACCTCAAAACTGCGCCATCAGGACATTGGACAGATGGATATGTATGTGAGGATGTACGATGAGATGGTGCGACAGGATGGACACAATCCGACCATTGGAATCTTGCTCTGTGCTGAAACTGATGAAGACATAGCTCGCTATTCCGTACTGAACGACAACGACCAACTCTTTGCCGCCAAGTATCTTACCTATATGCCAACGCAAGAAGAACTGCGTCGCGAAATTGAGCAGCAGAAAGAATTCTTCAGACTTCAACATAAAGATGATTGACGATGGAAGAGTGGAAAGCGATTGATGTTGATGCCAATTAAAAATGCTATCTTTGCAACATTACATATACAAACAATGAAAAAGAAACTACAGATGTTCTCATCCATCATCACGCTGTGCAGCGCATCAGTGCTCGCAGCATGCTCAAACAACGACAGCCAGCTGCTCGAGGTATTCAACGTGAACGGAAGCGAAGCCACCGCACGACTCACCATCAACGGCAACGTGGTGTTCACCACAAACGTATACATAGGCAAGAATGGAATAGGCAAGACCGGCGAGGGCGACAGCAAAACCCCCACCGGCACACTGCATGTGGTGAAAGCCTTCGGAGTGAAACCCAACCCGGGAACAGCATTCGAATATATCGACATTACACCAACAACCTATGCCTGCGACGACAACTGCGAATACTACAACCAGATAATAGACCTGACAGAGGTGAACCACGAATGTCACGGCGAGGAGATGTACAAGCTCGTGCCACAATACAACTACGGACTCACCACTGACTTCAATGCCGACAACCACTGGCCCGACGGAAGCAACATCTTCATACACTGCAAAGGACAGAAGACATATACCGGAGGATGCATAGCCTTCGACGAAGACAAGATGGCTGAGATACTCAGAAGATGCAACACCTCACTCGAAGTGAGAATATCGGAATAACGACATACTCACCGTGGAGAGACTATATGCTCCCAACACTACAAGGCACAAAGAAGGGCGACTCTCGCCGCCCGTTTGTTTTCACAACGGAATAATCCTTATTGTGATTAGCTAAATTCGCATCGCAAAGATAAGGTTTATTTCCTTATCTGCAAACTTTTTACCACATTTTCAAAAGCATTTACCAATTTTTCGTAACTTTACGGCAATAATCTGATAAATCTATTGAAAATGAAACACATATTAGGACTTGACCTGGGCACCAACAGCATTGGTTGGGCATTGGTAGATGGTGAGAACAACAACATAGTGAAAGCTGGCAGTAGAGTAATTCCCATGGATGCTGCCACCATTGGAGACTTTGAGAAAGGAAACCTGAAATCACCAGCATCAGAGAGAACCTCATTCAGAGGCACACGACGCCTTTATGAGCGTGCCATACTGAGAAGACAACGACTGCTGAGAGTGCTGAACACCCTGGACTTCCTACCCGAACATTTCAAGAAGGAAATAGACTGGGCTGACCATCCCGGACAGTTCATGAACGACAGCGAGCCACTACTCCCCTATCGCAGGGATGCTTCCGGAAAGAATGAATTCATTTTTAAAGACTCTTTCCACGAGATGCTGGCAGACTTTGCCGAGCACCAGCCACAATTGGTGGCAAACGGAAAGAAAGTACCCTATGACTGGACCATATACTACCTGCGCAAGAAAGCAATGACAAAGCCCATACTGCGCCAGGAACTGGCTTGGATAATTCTTAATTTCAACACCAAGCGAGGCTACTACCAGCTCAGAGGCATGGAAGATGAAACCAAAGCCAACGACAACGAGGAATACAAGATTCTGGAAGTTACCAACGTAGAGCAAACAAACGAAGACAAGAAGCGCAAAGGGGTGTTCTGGTTTAAGATAACCTATGAGAATGGTGCCACACAACGCAAGTCGGGTGTGACTGCCCCCTACAAGGTGGGCGACAAGGTGGAGGTCATAGTTACCACGACATACGACAAAGAGGGCAAGGTGAAAATAGACAAGGAGGGCGATCCACAGATAAAGATAAGCGCCCCCAAGCCTGACGAGTGGATACTCCTGAAGAAGCGGTCAGAGATGGCTATTCACGACAGCGGGAAAACTGTCGGAGAATATATCTATGACGAGTTGCTTGCCAACCCCAATGTTACAGTGAGAGGTAAGCTGGTAAGGGTTATTGACCGACACTTCTACAAAGAAGAGCTCAGAGAGATTTTGGAAATCCAGAAAAAGTATATTCCCGAGCTGCAAGACAAGAATTTGCTACAGCAATGCGTTCGTGAGCTTTACCATAACAACGATGCGCACTTTAACTCCCTGATCGGAAAAACGTTTACAGATCTTTTCATCGATGACATCATCTTCTACCAGCGTCCGTTGAAAAGCAAGAAGTCGGAGATTGCCGACTGTAAGATGGAAAGCTACCAATACATAGACAAGGAGACGGGAGAGATAGTGACAAAAAGAATAAAATGCATTTCAAAGTCTCATCCCCTGTATCAGGAATTCAGACTATGGCAGTTCATACAAGACCTCAGGATATATGAAAGGGAAAAAGAGGTGAACGGAAAACTGAAAACCGACGTTGACGTTACAAGTGATTTCCTAAGTTCTACCGAAGATATTGAGAAACTTTTTGAATGGCTGTATGAGAAGAAAGAGATAAACCAAAAGGAACTTCTCAAATACAAACCTTTCGGTTTTGGCAAAAATGCCGGCAAGTACAGGTGGAACTATGTGGAAGACAAGACATATCCTTGCTGCGAGACCCACCATGAGATAATGAGTCTGCTCGCAAAGACAAAGGACTGTCCACAGTTGAGCCGCCAGCAGGAAAACAACCTATGGCACATACTCTATTCCGTTGACGACCTGATAATTCTGGAAAAAGCACTGAGCTCCTTTGCAAAGAAGAACAACATTGATTCTGAAAGTTTCGTTGCGAATTTCGTCCACATGAAACCTTTTGAAAGCGATTACGGGGCATACTCAGAAAAGGCAATAAAGAAATTGCTGCCACTCATGCGCACAGGCAAGTTCTGGAGCGAAGACAATATAGACAAGCATACAAAAGAAAGGATAAGCCATCTTATTGACGGCACAGCTGATGACACCATTTCTGAGCGCGTTCGCGAAAAAACCAAAGACCTAAACAACATTCAGGATTTTCAATACCTGCCAAAATCGTTGGCAGGCTACGTTGTCTATGACCGACACTCCGAGAGCTCAGATACAAGCAAATGGCAGACACCGGAAGACATAGACAGATATCTGAAAGACGTTTTCAAGCAACACTCCCTGAGAAATCCTGTAGTAGAGGCGGTGCTGGGCGAAACCATCAGAGTGGTGCGTGATGTATGGAAAACCTACGGGGAGATTTCAGAAATACATGTGGAGATGGGACGCGACCTCAAGAAAAACAACAAGGAAAGAAAGGAGGCTTCTGAAAGGATGCAGGAAAACGAGAAAAGAAACCTGCGCATCAGACTGCTGCTCCAAGAATTCATAAACCCCGAATACAAAATTGAAGGGGTCAGACCTTACTCTCCCTCACAACAGGAAATATTGAAGATATTTGAGGAAAATGCACTTGCAAATATTGGCAATGACAAGGAAGATGAAGACATGCAACTTATTGCCGACAATCTGGGCAACAGCTCAAAGCATGTCGAAAGGAAAGATATAATGCGCTACAGACTATGGCTCGAACAGAAATATAAATCACCATACACCGGACAGGTTATTCCCCTGAGCAAACTCTTCACCCATGAATACGAGATAGAGCATGTGATACCACAGTCCAGATATTTTGACGACTCACTGAGCAACAAGGTTATTTGCGAAAGCGAAGTGAACAAGCTCAAGGACAGAATGCTGGGATATGAATTCGTGAACAAGCATGGCGGCGAAATCATAACAGGAAACATGGGAAAGAAACTGAAGATATTAGATAAAGTGCAATATGAGGACTTTGTGAAGCAGCACTATGCCAACAACAGGACAAAGATGAAAAAGCTGCTCATGGAAGATATTCCCGACAAGTTTATTGAGCGACAGCTCAACGACAGCAGGTATATTGCCAGGAAAACAATAGAAATACTCTCCCATCTCGTGCGCGAAGACGGAGAAAAGGAAGCTACATCAAAGAACGTGATAGCTACCAACGGCTCCATTACCGACAGGCTGAAAAAAGAATGGGGGATAAACGATGTGTGGAACGACATTGTAGCTCCACGATTTGAAAGACTGAACAAGATAACCGACAGCCACGACTATGGAGAATTTGTTGAAAAGAATGGAAAGCGGTATTTCCAAATAAATGTGCCATTGGAAATATCAAAAGGATTCAACAAAAAGAGAATAGACCACAGACACCATGCCATGGATGCCATAATCATTGCATGCACTACAAGGAGCCACATAAACTACCTTAACAATCAAGCAGCACTGTCGGACAAGAGAGACAAACGCTATGACTTGCAGCGGAAGCTATGCACAAAGACAGGAACCGATGACAAAGGGAACTATAAATGGCAGTTTAACAAACCATGGGAAACATTCACACAGGACGTAAGAAAAGAACTGTCGTCTATTGTGGTGAGCTTCAAACAAAACCTTAGGGTAATAAACAAAAACACCAACTTCTACTGGCACTACGAAAACGGAAAGAAAGTGTTGGCAAGACAGACGAAAGGTGACGGGTGGGCCATACGGAAATCATTACACAAAGCAAGTGTATCAGGAGCCGTAAGACTACAGACAAAGAAAAAAGTGAAGCTGTCGGAAGCCATTGACAACTGGCACTATATAGCTGACAAAGAGATAAAGAACGACATAAAAAGACTCATAAAGGAATATCACCGATTTGACAAGAAGATATTCCTCAAATACTATAAGGACAGACAAAACAAGATAGAAAAGAAGGACATAAGCAGAGTGGAAATATATTTCACACCATTAGTGTCCCGTTAAAATCGGGATCAGTTAAATATTAATCAAATAACCCCG
>CAMVSV010000019.1 GCA_947170265.1 uncultured Prevotella sp. | reverse complement strand
TATTCAATGGAGCAGGATTGCAAATCCTGCTCAACCCTCCTTGCTCAACCCCCTCCGCTCAACGGATGCTTGGTTGTGGCGGATTTGAAGTTGTGTCGGATTTCTTGCTTCCGGCAAGCGACCATAGGTCGATGAGCAATCCGACACCATCGAATATGAGCATCTGAGATGCGGAAAAAGCAAGGACAGCGTTTCTCGGATTACAAATCATAATATTCATGGGAGCAGGGAACTTGATTATACATAGATGAAAAAAACATTAGAGGAGTGCCAACAGAACGATAGCTAACGTCTGTTTTTTCAACAAGTGAGGTTTATGCGTATTTTCAAATTAGGAAAGAATGGACGTTTTCCATATCTTTGCAACATGAAAAACAATAAATAACTAACTTAGGTATGAAAAAACTAATAACTTTTTTGTGGTTCTTGACAATTGCATGTGCAGTGAGTGCACAGAACAATCTCGCACAAGGAAAGACAGCAACAGCTTCTTCGGGAAATGCTGCACTGGCAGTAGACGGAAGAACGGATGGCGTCAATCGCTGGGAATCGGCACAAACCGACGACGAGTGGTGGAGCGTGGACTTAGGCTCAGCCCAGGAGTTCGACATGATTACCATCACATGGGAGGCAGCCTACGCCAAATCATTCAAAATCATCGCATCGAACGATGCCGGTTTCAACACCTACGAGACACTGGTGGAGAAGACCGGCATAACACTCAACGGTTTCCCCAACACCCAGACCTATGAATTCACGGCGGTGAGCTATCGCTATGTGAAGTTCATCGGCGTGGAGCGCGCCACACAGTATGGCTACAGCTTCTGGGAGTTCGGAGTATACAAGAAAGCAGCACCTGTGCTCACCACCCTCACCATCAGTGCGGCGACGGAGGTATGCGGTGCCGGCAACACCATTGCCCTCACCGCCGCCGGCAAAGACCAGTATGGCAGGAATATGGACACGGGAACGGTGACCTACAACTCAAGCAACACCGCCGTGGCAACCATAAGCGGAGCATCGCTCACCGGCGTGTCATGCGGCACGGCAACCATCACCGCCACAGCACAGGGAGTGCCTTCAAACAGCGTGGATGTGATTGTTTATGAAGGTCACAACATTGCGTCAGCCGATAAAGTGACAGACTATAACACCGATGCTGCCGACGGAGGCATTGCCAATGCCTTCAACGGCAACAACGGCGGTGGCACATGGATACTCCACGGCAATACAGGAGAGGCAGAAGGTGACCGCACCTATACCACATACTTCGTGATGGACCTCGGCAAGAGCTACGACCTGAAGATGGCAAGCCTCTATTTCGAGGGAGCCTCGGCACAGGAATATACCCTTCAGACCTCTACCAACGGCACCACATGGCAGACAGCCGCCACGGTGAGCCACACCGCCGGCGTAAACGCATGGAAAGACCACCTTGTGCTCACACAGAACAACAATGGTGTGAGATATGTGAAGTTCGAGGCAACCAAGGCTGCCACACAGTATGGTGTGAAGCTCTTTGAGGTTGCGCTCTACGGCATAGCCACAGGCGGTGAATTGGTGAAGGCCTCCACCGATGCCGCCACGGGAGCTGCCGTGCTCACGGGCGACCTTAACGACGACACCAAGTCATTCTTCACCACCGACAACGAGCTCGCCTATAACCTCAAGGCAGTGAACATTGCATCGGCGATGACCATTACCGCCAGCAACCCCAACACCATGTTCATCGTTACCGAGGCACAGGCAACGCTGCTCAACGGCACTAAGAACATCGTGACTGAGAAAAACGGAAGCTATACAGCAGAAAAGCTCGATTTCACCGATGGATACAACGTAAACAGCCGCATGACCATCAGTGCCAACACAGCCACCTACAAGCGCAGCGCAGGGTTCAGCGGCTACCAGACAGTGGTGGTACCCTTCACCACCACAGTGCCCGCAGGAGTGAAAGCCTATGCCTTCGTGGGCAGCACCACCGGAGGAGTGCTCTTCCAGGAAGCATCATCAATAATAGGAGGCAAGCCCTACCTGCTCATCGGTGCCAACGGACTGACCCTGAGCGCCAGCAATGCTGCCGTTGACTTCACCATCAACGCAGACAACGACGGAGGCAACGCCTTCAACGCCACCTATGCCGCCACTACTGCCGGCAACGTGGGCGGCAACGTATATGTGATAGACGAGAACAACACCTTCCGCAAGGCCGCCGCTGCCGCACAGATACCCGCCTTCAGGGCGTATATGACAGCCAGCCAGGCACTGAGCAAGATTGACATCCTCACCGATGGCATCACCGCGATAGACAGCATCACAACCAACAGCAAGAACGACAACCGCACCTATGACCTCAGCGGACGCTGCATTCCCGACAATGCACCACTCCACAAAGGCATATATGTGAGAAACGGCAAGAAGATAATAATCAGATGAGACGGATATACGACACTCCCGAGTGTTTCATTGTCCGTCCCCGCATGAACAGCCTGCTTGAAGGCATAGACCTGACAATAGGCTCAGGCGACTACGACGGTGAAGCTGCAGCAAAGCAACAGCCTACAGCTCAGAAGAAAGACGATGAAAACGAGGAAAATGAAGAAACAGAGGAGACGCTGATAGAGATACCACATTATAAAATATGGGACGACTGAGAAACCAGCGTCACTCCTTGAAACGGTAAAAGAAACAAGAAAAAGAAAACAAACAACGATGAAAACAAGATATTTGATAGCCGGAATGCTGGCAATGGCTGCCACGACAAGCCATGCACAGAACGTGATATCAGTGGGCAAAGGCAGCTATGCCGAATATGCACCACTGAGCGTGAGCAAGACAACGACACATGGAGGCGACCAAAGCCGGTTCATGCAGTACAGGAAACTGAACATTCACGAGCGTGAGGGACAGCCGCTGCCCACCAACGACTGGTGGACAAACATGATCAACGGCAACGACCACACCACAGGACAGGACATCACCGGACACCTGTGGTCGTATCCCCTCTATGTGCAAGCCACAAGAAGCGGCATTGACGTGAAATATCCCACCTTCTGGATTGACAACGGCACAGAGATGAAAGCCAACAGCAAGGTGGTGGTGGGAGGCGTAGCCTTCAACCCCGGTAACGGCGGTGCCACAGCACAATGGTGGCACGACTGGGACGTGGCATTCTCGCTTGAGCAAGGCAACAAGCTCATGTATACCACCATGGCACACGGCATGCCGTTCACATGGATAGAGATGCGCAACATACGACCCACGGTGAAGATTGTGCGTGACAATGATGCTCAATACAGCAACGAGAACATGACGGCAGTGCTACTCAGACAAGACGGCACGCCACTGGGCAACGGCGACGTTACCGACGGTTTCATCGTGGGAATGACCGATGCTACCGACGGTATGACACCCGAATACTACGGCATATTCCTTCCAGAGAACACCACCGTGAACATCGACGGCGGAGTAGCGACGCTGACCTTCCACGGAGCACAGCAGTATGTGGTGGTGGGCACACTCCCCTCCATCGCCGACTACGACTCTTTCGCACAGTATGCCTACAGCGTGCCGAGAAAGACAGAGGTGTCGTGGCAATACGACCAGGCTGCCGGCAAGGTGCGCACCTACTGGGACATTGAGGCAGAGAACCTGCGCGACGGAGCAAGCATACCAGCCTTCGGTGACGACGACAACAGCCCCGCCGTTGACGATGAACCCTCGTCGCCTGACGATGACGGCACCACGACGGTGCCCGTGGGTGACGACGGATATACCGGTGTGGCACACTCTCCACGCAAGGCAGCAAGCGACGTGAAGGTGCTTCAGGGCTTCATGCCCCACCACTACCGTGACTACAGCGGTTCGGCACAGCTGCCCGGCACCGAGCTCTACAGCTATCAGACTCCCCACGGAAAGCTGAAGATGGTTGAAGGCACCCACTTCGAGATTGACTACGACTTCTTCGGTATGCTGCCCTACTATCCCGTGCCAAACGCCAACAACGACGATGCACATCCGTACAACGAAAGCATGATGATTGAGATGCTCCAGAGGTATGCCAACACCGGCACCTTCGGAGACGACACCTACTGGGGAGGAAAGGGTCTCACACAGATGGCACTAAACATGATGTTTGCACGAGAGATGGGACAGAAAGAACTCTTCAAGGAGTGTCACGACAAGCTCAAGGACGCCTTTGTGAACTGGCTCACCTTCACACCGGGAGAAAGCAACCATTTCTTCGCACGCGACCCACGCTTCGGAGGAATGATTGGCTATAGCACCAGCTACGACTCCGACACCTACAATGACCACCACTTCCACTACGGATACTTCACACTCGCCGGAGCACTCCTCGCCCTCGTCGACGATGACTTCCGTGACAACTACGGCGAGATGCTCACACTCCTTGCCAAAGACTATGCCAACTGGGACCGCAACGACAAGCGTTTCCCACTGTTCCGCACCTTTGACCCATGGGCAGGACACTCTTTCGCCGGAGGTATGGGCGACGGCAACGGCAACGGACAGGAGTCTACTTCCGAAGCCATGCAGGGCTGGGGCGGTGTATACCTCCTCGGAGTGGCTCTGAACAACAAGGAGATGCGCGATGCAGGACTCTTCGGATGGGTGACGGAAGCCCGCGGTACCGCCGAATACTGGTTCGACCGCCACAAAGACCCCAACACCGGCAACAATACCTACCACACCAAGGGCAACAACGACTACAGCAAGGGATATAACATAGACTACGACAAGTTCTCTGCCGGATATACAGAGAACGATGAATGGAAATACATGACGCCACCCTACAACAGCAACCTCACATGTCACGGTGTGGGCTGGTGGACATACTTCGGCTTCGATGCCGTGTTCATGCAGGGCATACAGTGGATGCCCATCTCGCCGGCACTCGACTATCTGAGCGAAGACACCAAATTTGCGGCATGGGACATGAAACGCCTCATGGAAGATACTTTCCACAACGGCTTCCTCGACAACAACGGCACCACACTCGCTGCCAGCGACTGGGGCAACGTGGCACTGTCATACTACCAGCGTTCAAACCCAAAAGAGGTGGCACGCATCTTTGACGAGGGATGGAACGCAGGCTACGACACCTACAAGACCAGCTCCACCAACGGAATAACCTATTTCGTGACACACTCACACCTCACCAACGGTGACCTCGACTGGACCATAAAAGCCGACATTCCCACGGCACGCGTATATGTGAAGGACGGAAACAAGACATACACCGCCTTCAACCCAACCGACAACGCCATCACCGTGACCTTCTCCGACGGATATAAGCTCGCCGTGCCGGCACGACGACTGGCCGTGAGCGGACAGACCTCGAAAGACAACACCGACATCTTCACAGCAGACGACACACAAACCGACCCACGCGAAGAAATCATCATGGAGAACCTCGCACTCGGAAAGGATGCCACCGCCAGCTCAAACGAGAACGCAGTAGCCATGCCCGCCTCGAGCATCACCGACGGAAAGGACAACACACGATGGGCAAGCACCAAGAACGACGATCAATATGTCACCGTGGACCTCGGAAAGAATGCCACCATCTACAAGGTGAACATCTTCTGGGAGGCAGCCTTTGCCGCCAAGTACGACATACAGCTCTCTACCAACGGCACCACATGGACCACGGCAGCCACCACCTCCGGAGCATATAACGCACAGGTGGAGACCAAGCTAGGAGACAAGACGGCACGATACATACGCATTGTGTGCCGCGAACGCTCCAATCCCGCCTACGGCATATCAATATATGAGCTGCAAGCCTTCGGCAAATGGAACGATGCAAGTGCCAACGACCTGCTCGGAGTGAAGATAACATCGGAGCAAGAGACGCTGAAACAGTATAACCCCACAAAGCTGAACATAAAAGGATATACCGTGGGAGGAAACTGGGTAGACGTGACACCGGCATGGAGCAGCAAGGACGGAAGCATAACAAGCAACGGCACGTTCACACCGAGAGTGAGCACCTCTGCCACAGCCACTGCTACAGTGGGAACACTCATAGCCTCGAAGACCTTCCCCGTGGAGGAGGCTCTCTACACCGCATACCTCACTCTCTCGCCAAACAAGGCACAGACAGCCGTAGGCGACCCGCTGAAGTTCACCGTGGAGGTGAAGAACCAGTTTGCTGAACCCATGAAGGCAAACCTCGACAACGTGGAATGGAGGGTATGCACATACACCACACGCGAAGAGACCTACATGGACGGCAACACCGAGAAGACACGCACCGTTTATGACCTCACCGACAGCAACAACGGCACCATAGACAAAGCCACAGCCACTGCAACATTCACACAGACGGGCGACTATGCCATCGTTGCCACCAATGGTGAAGCCTCCGACATGGCATTCGTCTCTGTGAAAGCCTATGCCGACATCAACCTCGCACTGAACAAACCCGTTACGGTGTCGAGCGGAAGCAATGCCGAGAAAGCCGTTGACGGCACTACAGGCAACAACTCACGCTGGGAGAGCGAATGGAAAGTAGACCCACAGACACTCACCGTGGACCTGCAAGCCGTATATAATATAAATAAGGTGAACGTGACATGGGAGGCTGCCGGAGCCAAGGAATACACTGTGGAATACTCCACCGACGGCATAAACTGGAACCAGATTGCAAGCGTTACCAACGGAGCAGCGGGACAGCGCTCCTTCAACGGCTTCAGCGTTCAGGCTCAGTATGTGAGAGTGAAAGGAACAAAACGCCTCATGGAAGCCTACGGCTACAGCATAGAGGAGCTCGAAGTGTATGGCACCTCAAAGGTAGGAGAGCCCTCGGCAACGCTGCGCGACAAGGGTCTCAACACCGAGACCATGGCACATGAGCTCACAGGTATATGGAACGACAACGACTTTGCTGCCCTGGACAATGCAAGCAACGTGGCTTACGACCTCACCGACGTGACGATGAGCGAAGGCACCTCGTTCGATGCTGCCAACCCCAACGCCATGATCATTGTCACGGCAGAGAAAGCCAACCTCGTGACCAACTCCAAGAACATCATAGTGAAAGACGGTAGCACCTACACCTCTAAGAACATTGAGTATACCGACAACAAACGAGTGAACAACAAGCTCACCATTGATGCCAACGACGTGAAGTATGAGAGACCCATGAAGTCTACCTACGCCACCATCTCACTGCCCTACGACTGTGAGCTCCCCGCAGGCACCAAGGCATTCAGCCTGAGCCAAATCACCAGCGATGCTTCAGAAACGGTGATACGCTTTGAGGAAGCCACCAGCATAGAAGCCGGCAAGCCGTATATCATCAAGGCTGCATCGGCAACAGAGCAGATGAAGGCACAGAACACCACCGTGGCATTCAACGAAGAGACCATAAGCAGGGATGGAGTAGATTTTTCAGCAAATCTGGGCTATCAGCACAATATTCCGTCAGAAAACAACGTTTATACACTAAAGGCTAACGACGACCTTAGACTCTATCACATGGTGAACGGAACCATTCCTGAGTTCCGCGCCTATTTCATCCTGTCTGAAGAAGCCACGGCAAAGCCCATGCGCGTAGTGCTGGAGGGAGAACCCGAACATCCTGAGGTAAACGGCATCAGCAATGTAGTGGCAGAGCAACTGACAGGAATCTTCAACGTGTATAGCATCGACGGAAAGAAGGTGAAGAGCTCCGACAGTCCACTCATCAGCCTGCCCAAGGGTATATACATCATCAACGGTAAGAAAGTTATTGTTAAATAAAAACCTAAGTTCTTATGAAAAAATTATTAGTATCTATCGTCGCAATGGTATCGGCAATGACAGCCACGGCACAGTCGCTGCCCATATACCTTGACGAAAGCAAGCCCATCGAGCAACGCATAGACGACGCACTGTCGAGAATGACCCTCGATGAGAAAATCAGAGTAATCCACGCACAGTCGAAATTCTCGTCTGCGGGCATTCCACGGCTCGGATTTCCCGACTTCTGGACCGACGACGGTCCTCACGGCGTGCGCCCCGACGTATTGTGGGACGAATGGGAGCAGGCAGGACAGACCAACGACTCCTGCGTGGCATTCCCCGCACTGACATGTCTGGCAGCATCGTTCAACCCCACCATGGCACGCGCCTATGGCGAAGCCCTCGGTGAGGAAGCCCTCTACCGTGGCAAGGCCATGATCCTTGGTCCCGGCGTGAACATCTACCGCACACCGCTCAACGGCCGTAACTTCGAATACATGGGCGAAGACCCGTATCTCGCCTCACGCATGGTGGTGCCCTACATACAGGGACTGCAATCGAAAGGCGTGGCAGCCTGTGTCAAGCATTACGCACTGAACAACGACGAGGAGTATCGCCACCAAGTGAATGTAGTCGTTAGCGACCGTGCACTCCACGAAATCTACCTCCCCGCCTTCAAGGCTGCCGTGACGGAAGCAGGCACATGGGGCATCATGGGAGCCTATAACCTCTATAAGGGACAGCACAACTGCCACAACGAGATCATGCTCAACCGCATACTCAAAGGCGACTGGAACTACGACGGCGTGGTGGTGAGCGACTGGGGCGGATGCCACGACACCGACGAAGCCATCACCAACGGTCTCGACATGGAGTTCGGTTCATGGACCGACGGACTCACCATGGGAGCCACCAACGCCTACGACAACTACTATCTCGCCGAAGCCTACAAGAAACTCATTCGCGAAGGCAAATACACCACACGCGAGCTTGACGACAAGGTGAGAAGAGTGCTCAGGACTTTCTTCCGCACCACCATGAACAAGAAGCGTCCGCAAGGCTTCCTGTGCTCAGAGAGCCACTACGAGACCGCCGAGCGCATTGCCGAGGAAGGCATCGTGCTGCTGAAGAACGACAAGGGAGTGCTTCCCATCAACACCGCCAAGGCCAAACGCATACTCGTGGTTGGCGAAAACGCACTGAAGATGATGACCGTGGGTGGCGGTTCGTCGTCGCTGAAGGTACAGCGCGAGATCATTCCACTCGATGGCATCATGCACCGCTTCGCAGGTACAGCCACACAGATTGACTTTGCCCGCGGCTATGTGGGCGACACCGTGCAGAGCTACAACGGAGTGACCGTAGGACGCAGCCTCTATGAGACACGCAGCAACGACGTGCTCAGAGCCGAAGCCGTGGAGAAAGCCAAGAACGCCGACTATGTGATAATGTTCGGAGGACTGAACAAAGCCGACTTCCAGGACTGCGAGGGCCACGACCGCAAGGACTATGCCCTGCCCTACGGACAGAACGAGCTCATTGAAGCACTCGCCAAAGCCAACAAGAACTTCATCTATGTGAACATCTCAGGCAACGCCGTAGAGATGCCATGGCTCAAGAAGGTGCCGGCAGTGGTTCAGGGATGGTTCCTCGGTTCACAAACCGGCGATGCCCTTGCTGCCGTCCTCACCGGTGATGCCAACCCCAGCGGCAAGCTGCCCTTCACATGGTATGCCAAGCTCGACGACTGCGGTGCCCATGCCCTGAACACCTATCCCGGCACATGGCGCGAAGGCAACCAGATTATTGACGAGGAATACAAGGAAGGCATATATGTGGGCTACCGTTGGACTGATAAGGAGAAGAAGACACCTACCTTCGCCTTCGGACACGGACTCTCCTATACCACCTTTGCACTCTCAAACCTCAGAGCCGACAGCAAGGAGATGGCTGCAGACGGCACCATCACCTTCACCGTGAACGTTAAAAATACCGGAAAGAAAGCCGGTGCCGAGGTGGTGCAGCTCTACATTCATGACAGCGAAGCATCGGTAGACCGTCCTTACAAGGAGCTCAAGGGCTTCAAGAAAGTGTTCCTCCAGCCAGGAGAGAACCAAGACGTGAGCATCACCGTTGACAAGAGTGCACTGAGCTTCTACGACGAAGCCACCTCAAGCTGGAAGGCTGAAGCCGGAGAGTTTACCGCACTCGTGGGCACAGCCTCCGACAAACTTGCAAATACACTTACATTCACCCTTAAATAATCATTGACAGGTGGGCAGCACAACATGCTGTCCACCTATTTTTATATCTATGCTTATATGAAAAAATTACTCTTAGCCATCGCAACACTCATTGCCACTACCGCATCGGCACAGAAAACCACCATGAGGGAATATGTTGACAACCTCATGGCAAAAATGACCATCCAGGAAAAGATTGGACAGCTCAACCTCATGGTTGCCGGCGACATCACCACAGGCTCTGCCATGGACACACAGGTGGGAGGCGACATCGCAGCAGGACGCATGGGCGGCATCTTCAACATCAAGGGAGCCGACAAGATACGCGCCATGCAGGAGCTCGCCGTGAAGAAAAGCCGACTGGGCATACCACTCATCGTCGGCATGGATGTCATCCACGGATATGAAACCATCTTCCCCATACCATTGGCACTATCCTGCTCGTGGGACATGAACGCCATTGAGCAGAGCGCACGCATAGCAGCCAAGGAAGCCAGTGCCGACGGTATAAACTGGACCTACTCGCCAATGGTCGACGTTACACTCGACGCACGATGGGGACGCTACTCCGAAGGCAACGGCGAAGACCCCTTCCTCGGAAGCCGCATTGCCGAGGCAATGGTCAGAGGCTATCAGGGCGACTACAGCCAGCCCTCAAACATCATGGCCTGTGTGAAGCACTATGCCCTCTATGGTGCCGCCGAGAGCGGACGCGACTACAACACCGTAGACATGAGCCGCACAAGGATGTACAACCAGTATTTCCCACCCTACAAGGCAGCAGCCATGGCCGACGCAGGTTCGTTCATGACCTCGTTCAACATCGTTGACGGCGTACCGGCAACAGCCAACCGCTGGCTCCTCGACGACGTGCTGCGCAAGCAGTGGGGCTACGATGCCCTCGTGGTAACCGACTACGGCTCCATAGGCGAGATGCTCAACCACGGTGCAGCCGCAAACCTGCAGGATGCCTCGGCACAAGCCCTCGTTGCCGGTACCGACATGGACATGTGCTCACAGGGATTTATCTCCACCCTTGAGAAGAGCCTCAACGAAGGAAAGGTGAGCATTGCCGACATTGACAACGCCTGCCGCCGAGTGTTGGAAGCCAAGTACAAGCTCGGACTCTTTGACAATCCTTACAAATACTGCGACACCAAGCGCAGGAAGAAAGACATCTATACCGATGAAAACCGTGCCGAGGCACGACGCATAGCAGCAGAGACCTTCGTGATGCTCAAGAACGACAACAACCTGCTGCCACTTCAGAAGAAAGGCAAGATTGCACTCATCGGTCCCCTCGCCAACACCCGCGCCAACATGGCCGGTACATGGTGTGTGGCTTACACCCCCGACCGCTATGCCACACTGCTCGAAGCCATGCAGCAGGCAGTGGGCACCAATGCCGAGATACTCTATGCACAGGGCTCCAACATCTGCCGCGACGAAGCACTGCAGGTGGCTGCCGAGTTTGGAAAGACCATACCACGCATCGACGATGCTGCCGCCAAAGCCGAAGCACTGAAGGTTGCCCGTGATGCCGACGTGATAGTTTGCGCCATGGGCGAGTGTGCCGACATGAGCGGTGAATGTGCCAGCCGCAGCAACCTTGAGATGCCCGACGTGCAGGCTGAGCTCCTCAGGGAACTCGTGGCACTGAAGAAACCCGTGGTGCTGCTCAACTTCTCAGGCAGACCCACAGTGCTCTCATGGGAGAAAGACAACGTCGATGCCATCATGAACGTATGGTTTGCCGGTTCCGAGGCAGGCACAGCCATCTGCGACGTGCTCTTCGGCGAGAAGAGCCCAAGCGGAAAGCTCACCATGTCGATGCCGCAAGCCACAGGACAGGAACCGCTCTACTACAACCATCTCAACACCGGGCGCCCCGTGCCCGATGGTGCCGACCGTTTCTACAAATACCAGAGCAACTACCTCGACGTGCGCAACGACCCACTCTATCCCTTCGGCTATGGACTGTCGTATACCACCTTCAGCTATTCCGACATCACCCTCTCTGCCAACAGCATGGCAAAGAACGGCGAGGTGAAAGCCACCATCACCGTGACCAACACCGGCAGCCGTGATGCCGACGAGATTGTGCAGCTCTACATACGCGACCTGGTGGCATCGACTGTTCGCCCCGTGAAGGAACTCAAGGGCTTCGAGCGTATCAGCCTCAAAGCCGGCGAGAGCCGTCAGGTAAGCTTTACCATCACTCCCGACCTGCTCTCTTTCTATGATGGCGAGGGCAACGCAGTGACAGAACCCGGCGATTTCCTCATCATGGCTGGTCCCAACAGCCGCGACGTGAAGACCACCAAGCTCACTGTGACCGAATAGAAGCAAAATCCATGGAATGCTATAAAACACTATAGAATCTATAGTAACTATAGCATCTATGGCAACTATAGGAAAAAAGCCGCTTGCAAAAGTTTGCGAGCGGCTTTTCCATATTCTTTCCTATTTACATTTCTCTTAGCGGAGCACCTTCTGGGTGGCACTTCCCTCCACATAGATTGCAGGAAAGGGACGCGCCGGACACGCATTCTCACACGCACCGCAACCCACACAGAGAGAGGCATTGACGCTGGGCACCTGAACGATGCCCCTGCCATTGCTGCGCTCTACCATGGTGATGGCCTTCGTGGGGCACGACATGGCACAGAGTCCACAAAACCCACCGTCGGTCATGGGCAGACAGTTGCGCTCTATCCACTGTGCCTCACCTCGCTTGAGCGTGGCTTTCTCCTCACGGGTAATAGGCTGTATGGCACCAGTGGGACAAACCCTCGAGCAACGTGTGCAACGGGGAGAGCACCAGCCGCGCTCAAACGACATCTCAGGCTGCATGAACGTGAGCAGACGGGTGCTCGGACGCAGCACCTGATGCGGACACTTCGACACACAGAGTTGGCAGGCGGTGCATCGCCTTGCCATGTTCTCGGCAGAGAGAGAGCCGGGAGGCAGCACCGGTGTCTTGCGCGAAGGTATCTTCCGACCAGCCAACACACCCATGCCCCTGTCCATGGCACCCGCCTTCTCTGCCACAGCGGCTGTTGCCAACATTCCCGTAGCTATGAGAAACGCCCGTCGGGACGGGTCGGGAGCATCATCCTTCCGGGTGGAAGCTGCCGTCACAGCTTTCCTTTCATCATGTATGAGCTTACCACCAGCATAGCGCAACGCTCCGAACTCGCATTGAGAAAGACAGTTGCCGCATACCACACAGCGTGAGTGGTCAATGGTGAGCGTCTTGTCGTTGATGCACCCCGACTTGCAATGGCTCGTACACTTCCCACAGTGGCGACAGCTCTCAGCGTTGAACCTCACCTTCAGCCATGAGAAACGTGAGAGAAAGCCCAGCACAGTGCCCACGGGACACACCGTGTTGCACCAGAGCCTGCCCCAGCGCCATGCCATGACGGCAATGACTGTCATTGACACCAGCGACAACGCCAGTGCCTGCCATGTGCGCAGCCACGGCTCGGGAGGCATGCCTTGACTACCATCGTCGGCACCGGCAAACATGGTGGTTGCCCACATCCAAAGCGGTTGCAGCAGATGAGTAACCATGCGTGCAAAGGTGCTGTAGGGAGCCAGCAACGCTGCCACGGCACCCACGCCGGCAAGCAGGGCCACCACGAGAATGGCGAGAAACAACAGCCTCAGCACTGTGTGAGCCTTGGCATAGGCATAAGGCTTGCGCCTGCCACTGTGCCCGAGACGGGCAATGATGTCCTGCATGATGCCCAGCGGACACACCACCGAGCAATATATCCTTCCGAAGATGAGGGTAGCCACCATGAGAGCTGCCACCACTACCACGTTCATGGCAAGCACGGCAGGCAACAGCTGTATCTCCGGCAGCCATCCCAACCACTTCACGAGCATTGGCGACATGCCCAGGAGCAGCACCGTCATAGCCGTGATGCTCACTGCCGCAATGATTTGTCTTGTTTTCTTTATCATAGGTCGTTGTATGTCTTTGATAAAAGCTAATGATTTCAACGGTCAACAATCAGGGCGCTCACCTCATAGAGCAACCACACGGGGAGCGTTACCGCAAGGAGTGAGAACATGTCGGTGGTGGGTGTCACCACGGCAGTCACTATGAGCATGGTCACCACGGCATGGCGGCGGTAGCGGTGCATGATGCTACGGGTGAGCACTCCCATCTTTCCAAGCAGGCGGCAGGCTATGGGCAGCTCAAACACCACGCCCATGAGCAGGGAGAGCGTGGCAAGGGTATCGATATAGGAATGGAGGGTGAGCATGGTTTCCACCTCGGGACTCACACTATAGGTGCCCAGAAACCTCACAGCCAACGGGAACACCAGCACATAGCTCACCGCCACACCCACATAGAACATCAGTGCAGCCCAGAGCGACAGCCACCCTATAGTCTTGCGCTCACCTACATACAGTCCGGGCTTCATAAACCCGAAGAGCTGCCACAGCAGAAAGGGCATGGCCACAAGCAAGCCCACTGCTGCTGCCACCTTCACATGGGCGGCAAACTGCTCGGTGAGACCGGTGTTGATAAGCCTGATGGAGAAGTCCTCGGCACCCAAAAGCCTGTAGGTGAAGAAATCCGATGAGCACGGTGCCAGTACCACACCAAAGAGCGTCGCCTTGAAGCAGAACGCCACCACCGCAGCCACCAGCATGAGTGCCAGCGACCGCAGCAACACCGTGCGCAGCTCTTCGGCATAATCCCAGAAAGAGTTACTCTCCATGTTTGAAAGCTTGGAGACCATCACTCGCCAGCAGCATCAGCTACGCCCTCGCTGCTCTCCTCCTTGGGCGACGAGCCGTCAGAAGTATTCTGCGTTGTCTGCTGTGCAGGCTCACCGCTCAATCCTTCCTTGAAGCTTCTCACTCCCTGCCCCACGCCACGCATGAGTTCAGGTATTTTCTTTCCTCCAAAGAGCAGCAACACCACTATTGCTATGACGAGTATCTCCTGTAGTCCTAATCCAAACATATATAATAATGTGTAAAGGTTTATGTGCAAAGGTATACAAAAATACATAATGACAGTGCCTGTCAGAGAAAAAAACCGAAAAAACCTTTGTGGTGTGGATTGTTTGCCTTATCTTTGTGGAGAAGAGAAACACACAATACTACACCAACCTTTTTAACCTGATTCATACTATGGATGCCATCAGTAATTTTGAGGAACTGATAGACCACCTACGCTTGCGAGGCAATCGCAAGCGTGTGGCGGTGGTATGGGGCAGCGACGACTACACCCAAAAGAGCGTGATGCTTGCTCTTGAAGCCGGATTTATTGAAGCACTGTTTGTAGGCTGCCGCGAGTCGGTGGAGAAGAACAAAGTGCTCATGCGCCATCAAGACCACATAGCCTTCATCAATGCCGACAACGGTGACGATGCCGCCGAGAAAGCCGTGGAGATGGTTCACCGTGGCAATGCCGACATACTGATGAAGGGCATGCTCAACACCGACAACCTGCTGCGTGCGGTACTCAACAAGGAGAAAGGCATACTGCCTCGCGGCAATGTGCTCACACATATCACCGTGGCAGAGTTCTTCTCCTATCCCAAGCTGCTGTTCTTCACCGACTCAGCCGTCATTCCCTACCCCACGCAGGAGCAGCGTGCCCAGCAGATACGCTACATCAGCCATGCCGCACGATGCTTCGGCATAGAATGTCCGAAGGTGGCACTCATTCACTGCTCTGAGAAGGTGCAGCAGAAGCACTTCCCCTTCACTGCCGGCTATGCCGAGCTCATAGAACGCGCCAACAAGGGCGAGTTTGGCAGGTGCGTGGTAGATGGTCCCATGGATGTGAAATGTGCCTGCTCTGCCGATGCCGTGGCAAAGAAAGGACTGCTCTCACCCATTGGCGGTGAAGCCGACTGTCTGGTATTTCCCGACATTGAAGCCGGAAACATGTTCTACAAGTCGCTCACACTCTTTGCCCATGCCGAGACGGCTGCCGTGCTACAGGGCACTCTCTGTCCGGTGGTGCTTCCCTCGCGCGGCGACTCCAAGCTCTCTAAGTTCTATTCGCTCGCCCTCGCAGCATTATAGCAGGTCATGGGCATCCGGCAATAACAACAAACCACAGAATAAAAAGAAAAGGAAATGTATATATTAGTAATCAATCCCGGTTCCACCTCTACGAAGATGGCAGTGTATGACGACCACAAGCCCATGCTCCTGCGCTCTATACAACACACCGTGGAGGAGCTTGCGCGCTTTGACGAGGTGACCGACCAGTATGACTTCCGCAAACAGCTGGTCATTGACGAGCTCAAGCGCATGGGCTGCGAGTTCAACTTCGCTGCCGTAGTGGGACGAGGAGGTCTCTACAAACCCGTGGAAGGCGGCGTGTATGAGATTAACGAGAAGATGGTTGACGACACCAAGCGCGCCATACACAAGCATGCCTGCGACCTGGGGTGCATCATTGCCTATGAGATAGCCAAGGACATCCCCGGTTGCCGGAGCTTCATTGCCGATCCGGGCGTCGTTGACGAGCTCAACGACTATGCACGCATCTCGGGCTCGCCACTGATGCCGCGAATATGTATCTGGCACGCACTGAACCAACGCGCCATAGCACGCCGCTATGCCAACGAGATAGGACGCAGGTATGAAGACCTGAACCTCATAATATGTCACCTCGGAGGAGGCATCTCCATAGCCGCCCATGAGAAAGGACGGGCCGTGGATGCCAACAATGCCCTCGACGGTGAAGGACCGTTCTCGCCGGAACGCGCCGGAAGCCTGCCTGCCGCCGACCTCATACGCCTGTGTTTCTCGGGGAAGTACACCGAGAGCCAGCTCCTGAAACGCATAGCCGGCAATGCCGGACTCATGGCACATCTGGGCACCAACGACATGCGAGAGATAGAGAGTCGCATACATCAGGGTGACAAGCATGCCGAGCTGTTGGTCGACGCAATGATCTACCACACGGCAAAGAACATCGTGGCAGAAGCGGCAGTGTTCTGCGGAAAGGTCGATGCCATACTGCTCACCGGCGGCATGGCACGCTCGGAATATGTCATCTCAAGGCTGAGAAAGAGAATTGACTTCCTGGCTCCCACACACTGCTATCCCGGCGAAGACGAGATGGAAGCCCTCGCACTCAACGCCCTCGCCGTGATGCAGGGCACGCGTCAGGCAAAATTATACGAATGAGAAGCCCACACAATATAAGACAAACAGCCGCCTGCGCACCAATGCGCAGGCGGCTGTTGCTGTATCATAAAACGAGTTTTTTTACTTGCGCCAGTATTCTCCGCACAAATACTGGGACATCTCCGCAAAAACGACGGACCATCTCCGCAAAACGGTAGTCCAAGAGTGCGAAGACAAGGTGAAAATCAGAACACTTGTATCTTGTAACCGACAGTGAGCGACAGCATCATGTTGCGGGCATCGCCCATGATTGCCTTGGACTGGTCGGTCTTTGGCAGCTTGCGCGGTGAGAAGTTGAAGCGCAGGTCACCCATCCACTGTTTCCACTCATAGCTCACACCGATGGGTATGGCCATGTCGCCGTGGTGAATGCGCGAGCGTATGTTCGACTTGCTGCCATCATACTTGGCATGGGCAGAGTAGCATCGTGCGAGATGCAAGCCCGTGTAGACGCTCAGTGGCAGCTTCTCGTTGGGATACCAGCGCACAAGATAGGCAATGTTCATGTAGTGCAGCGAATAGTCATAGCCCCGGGTGGTCTCGCTGTAGGTGCTGCCGTCTTCGCGGGTGTAGGTCATGGTGTGGTCCACGTTCTTCGTTCCCTGATGGGTGAAGGTTATGTCCATGTCTATGGCAAGGTTCTTCAGTGGAAACATCTCGATGGTGACACCGGCACTGGGTGTAACCATGGGATTGCCACCCATGGAGGTTATCTGCGTGAGGTTAACTCCCACCTTCGGTATGACATAGGTGTCCCACCGCTGGTGAACGCCCGTAGGATGGGCATCCTGCTGTATGAGCGAGAAGGTCTCCTTCACTCCTCGTTTCACCTTCTGCGAGAAGGTTTCCTTGGGCTGCCTCGGCATGCTCTCATAGGTCTGTGCCTGAACATGGAGTGCTGCCGCACCAATCATTATTGCTATTATGGCTATGGTCTTTCTCATTTTAATAGTTTTTTCGTTGCAAATGTACACAAAATTCGTGAGTTATTGACACTTCTTCGTTTTATTTTCCCAATGAAGAACTTACGATGGTTTATTTTCGTCTCACCACGACAACAAAAAAAGGTGGCAGCTCCGTTGTGGAGTCGCCACCTTTTTAATATATATGTATGACTATGTGGTTAGTCGGCAAGCTTTGCCTTGATGAACTCGCGGTTGAGGCGGGCAATGTTGGCAATGCTTTCGTTTTTCGGACACACGGCTTCACAGGCACGGGTGTTGGTGCAGTTGCCGAAGCCCAGCTCGTCCATGCGCTTGATCATGGCCTTGGCACGCTTGGCGGCCTCCGGACGACCTTGCGGCAGGAGTGCGAGCTGGCTCACCTTTGAGCTCACGAAGAGCATGGCGGAGCCGTTCTTGCATGCTGCCACGCAGGCACCGCAGCCTATGCATGTGGCGCAGTCCATGGCTTCGTCGGCATCTTCCTTGGGTATGAGAATGGCATTGGCATCCTGTGCCTGTCCGGTGCGTATGGTGGTATAGCCTCCAGCCTGGATAATCTTGTCGAAGGCTCCACGGTCAACCATGCAGTCCTTGATTACCGGGAAACCGGCAGAGCGCCAAGGCTCCACGGTAATGATGTCGCCGTCGTTGAAACGACGCATGTAGAGCTGACAGGTAGTGGCACCGCGCTCTGTCTTGCCGTGGGGTGTGCCGTTGATATAGAGTGAGCACATGCCGCATATACCTTCGCGGCAGTCGTGGTCGAACACGAAGGGCTCTTTACCCTCATTGATGAGTTCTTCGTTGAGAATGTCGAGTGCCTCCAAAAAACTTGTGTCGTCTGGAATGTTCTTCAACACATGAGTATCGAAATGACCCTTGTCTTTTGGGCCGTTCTGCTTCCAGAACTTAATCGTTACAGTCAAATTTCTTGCCATAATTGTATTTCTTTTAAAGGGTCACGTTACTTCTTGTAATTTCTCTGCTGCACTTTGATAATCTCATAGCTCAGCGGTTCCTTGACGAGCTCGGGCGCCTTGGTGTCGTCGCCTTGGTAGTCCCAGCATCCTACATAGAAGAAGTCTTCGTCGTTGCGCTTGGCTTCGCCTTCTTCTGTCTGGTGCTCCTCACGGAAGTGTCCGCCACACGACTCCTCGCGGTGGAGTGCGTCGTAGGCAATGAGCTGACCCATGAGTATGAAGTCGCGCAGGTGGATGGCTTTGTCGAGCTCAATGTTGAGTCCTTCCTTGGTGCCTGGGATGAAGAGGTTGGTGTCGAATTCCTTCTTGAGCTCTTTCATGAGCTTCAGACCTTCTTCGAGACCTTCCTTGGTGCGACCCATGCCCACATGCTCCCACATGATGTGTCCGAGCTCCTTGTGGATGGAGTCTACTGAGCGCTTGCCCTGTATGCCCATCAGTCGATCGGCTTCAGCTTCCACGGCTTTCTCTGCCTCAGCAAACTCAGGCAGGTCGGTAGACAGACGCGGCCAGATGTCCTGGTCGGCGAGGTAGTTCTGGATGGTGTAGGGCAATACGAAGTATCCGTCGGCAAGTCCCTGCATGAGTGCCGATGCTCCAAGGCGGTTGGCACCGTGGTCGGAGAAGTTGCACTCACCGATGGCGAAGAGTCCCGGTATGGTTGTCATGAGCTCGTAGTCAACCCATATACCTCCCATGGTATAGTGTATTGCAGGGAAGATCATCATTGGCTTGTAGTATTTCACGCCGTTGATCTCGTTGGCGAGCTCGCCGGGGAACACGTCGGTAATCTCTTCATACATCTCGAAGAGGTTGCCGTAGCGCTGCATGATCTGGTCGATGCCGAGGCGGTTGATACTCTCAGAGAAGTCGAGGAACACAGCCAGTCCGGTGTTGTTCACGCCGTAGCCTTTGTCGCAACGCTCCTTGGCGGCACGGCTTGCCACGTCGCGTGGCACAAGGTTTCCGAAGGCGGGATAGCGACGCTCAAGATAGTAGTCGCGGTCTTCCTCAGGTATCTCCCAGCCCTGCTTGGTGCCAGCCTGGAGAGCCTTGGCGTCTTCGAGCTTCTTGGGCACCCATATACGTCCGTCGTTACGCAGCGACTCCGACATAAGCGTAAGCTTCGACTGCTTGTCGCCGTGAACGGGGATACATGTGGGGTGAATCTGAACGTAGGATGGGTTAGCAAACATTGCTCCCTTGCGGTAGCACTGTATTGCTGCGGTGCAGTTGCAACCCATGGCGTTGGTAGAGAGGAAGTAGGTGTTGCCATATCCACCGGTGGCTATCACCACGGCGTTGGCGGTGAAGCGGTGGAGCTTGCCTGTGGTGAGGTCTTTGGCAATGATGCCGCGAGCCCTGCCGTCAACAATCACAACGTCTTCCATCTCATAGCGGGTGAAGAGCTTCACCTTGCCGGCCTCTACCTGGCAGCTCAGCGACGAGTAGGCACCGAGCAGCAGCTGCTGACCTGTCTGACCCTTGGCATAGAAGGTGCGGCTCACCTGTGCTCCACCGAAGGAACGGTTGGCGAGCATGCCACCATATTCGCGTGCGAAAGGCACTCCTTGTGCCACACACTGGTCGATGATATTGTTTGACACCTCTGCCAGACGATACACGTTGGCTTCGCGTGCACGGTAGTCACCACCTTTCACGGTATCGTAGAACAGTCGGTAAACGGAGTCGCCGTCGTTCTGGTAGTTCTTAGCTGCGTTGATACCTCCCTGTGCTGCAATGGAGTGGGCACGACGGGGAGAGTCTTGTATGCAGAAGTTCAACACGTTGAAGCCCATCTCACCGAGTGATGCTGCTGCGCTGGCACCTGCCAGACCTGTTCCCACAACAATCACGTCGAGCTTCAGTTTATTCTTTGGGTTCACCAGTCGCTGGTGGGCTTTGTAGTTGGTCCATTTCTCGGCTACCGGTCCCTCGGGTATTCTTGAATTTAATTGTTTTGCCATATCTTTTAATGCTTAATGCTTAATTCTTGATGCTTAACACTATTAGCAGCTTGCTCCGCAGCAGAGGCTGGGTGCACAGCCGAAGGCGAAGGCGATCACAACGATGAGGAACATGAGCATCAGTAAGGTCACATAGACGAAACCTATCACCTTCCAGCGGCAGAACCATGTCTTACCGTTGAGTCCGAGTGTCTGCAAGGCACTCCAGAAACCGTGTGTGAGGTGCATCCATATAGCCACTATCCAGATGACATAGAGCACTGCATATACAGGGTTGGAGAAGGTTTCCTGTATCCAACCGAAGCCGTCACCGGGTGCATGGGCAAGACCTTCAATATGGAACAGTTCGGCAAACATCATGTTATACCAGAAATTGAACAGGTGGAGCACCAGTCCCAAGAGGATGATGATACCCAGTACAAGCATGTTCTGCGATGCCCATTCCACCTTTGAGGGCTTGTCGGTGACCTCATAGCGCGAGGCACCGCGTGCACGGCGGTTCTGAGCAGTGAGGATGAAAGCATACACGATGTGGAGCACTGCCAGGAATGCCAGTCCCATGGTTGCCGCCACGGCATACCAGTTGGCTCCGAGCAACTCACAGATGGTGTTGTAAGCTTCACCCGAGAACAATGCCACAACGTTCATGCAGCCATGAAACGTCAGGAAGAGGATAAGCGAGATGCCGGTTACCGACATAATCACTTTCCTACCGATAGATGAATTGATTAACCACATAAAAATGAATTGATTAGAAATTATTAATAATTGTTGTTTATGATTTCGCAATTAAACATTCAAGGGCATGCACTTAGGTAAAAGCGACACCAAAGGCAGCGTAGAATACCTCCTTTTAGGTATGCAGCGCTGCTTCCTGTTTGCAAAAATACCATTTTTTAATTACTCTACAAAGCTTTTAGTTAAAAATTACTATCTTTGCGCAAGTAAAAACCTATCAGACAATGGAAAGCAACATTAAGCGAATAGTGCTCACCGGAGGTCCCTGCGCCGGAAAAACCACAGCACTGGTGCGCATCATTGAGCACTTCTCAAGCAGGGGATTCAAGGTGTTTACCGTTCCCGAGGTGCCAACGCTCTACAGCCAGGGTGGATGGAACTACCTCACCAAGAACAGGCAGCTGTACTACGAGGGCGAACGTGCCATTCTCGAGACGCAGCTTGCTCTTGAAGACTCATTCATGCGACTCGCACAGACATGCACCAAGCCCACGCTCATAGTGTGTGACAGGGGCACCATGGACATCTCGGCATACATGACACCGGAGATGTGGGACGACATCACCGCGCGTGCCGGCACCGACTCTGCCTCGCTGCGCTCACGCTACGATGCAGTGCTCCACCTTGTGAGTGCTGCCGACGGTGCAGAGCAGTACTACACCACTGCCAACAACGCCACGCGTTACGAGCAGATGAACGAAGAGGGGCTTCGCATAGCACGAGAGCTCGACAAGAAGGTGATAAAGGCATGGAGCGCACACCCGCATCTCAGGGTCATCAACAACCACGAAGACTTCGACAAGAAGCTCAACCGCGTTATACGCGAGATTGCCAACGTGCTTGAACTGCCGCAAAACATAGAAGAGGAACGCAAATACATAGTGGAACTGACGGGCGACATTCCGGAAGCCATCAACAGCGACATCACACAGACATACCTTGTGGCGGAGCCTGGATGCGAAGTGCGGCTGCGCCGACGCTCATGGGGCAGCAAAGTGGTGAACGTGCATACCACAAAGAAGAAAATCTCACCAACAGAGGAACTCGTGACCGAACGGCAGGTGAGCAACAACCTCTACCAGTCGATGCTGCAACAAGCCGACCCCTACCGCCACACCATACGCAAGCAACGCAAGAGCTTCATCTGGAAAGGACAGTTTTTCGAGCTCGACACCTTCCTCGAACCTGTCAGCAACCTCATGATACTCGAGACCAAAGGCACGTCGGAAGCCGACTCCATAGTGTTTCCACCATTCCTGAAGATAAAGGAAGACATCACGGGCAACACTGCCTTCTACAACTACAACATAGCACTGAAGAAATAAAAAAAGAGTTGGGAATTATGTTTCAAATTCCCAACTCTCAACTTTTCAACTCTCTGATTTACAATCTCAGAAAACAATCTTCTTTACAACTTTGTTTCCCTTGTGCGGAGTGACGCTCACGAGGTAGATGCCGCTGGCAGAGCCGGAGAGGTCTACACTTGAAAGGTTCTTGCCGCTGCGAACCAAGGCACCACGGGCATCATAGACACTCACGGTGTAGTCCTGCGAAGGAGCGCTGACAGCCACCTGACGTGTGCCGGGAACCACCTTTACATCAATGTTGGCGTTGTCGCCGTCGGTTGAGTTGATGCCCGAGATGAGGTATTTGTCAGCATCGACAATCCAGTCTGGAGTCTGCACCTGAGTACCGTTGAAGTCCTTCACATGGAAACGCTTGGACACGGCACCACCTTCTGTATTGGCATAGTAGGTGCTCTGGCACACATCGCCACAAATATACTGGAAACCGCACTGTTCGAGGCTTGAGATGCAAACGTTGCAGGCATGGTGAATCTTCACGTCGGGCTCGCCCTTGGGAAGTTCTATAGAGTTTCTGATGTTGATATATGCACCATTGGTATAGATGAACACGTCGTAGATGCCGAGCATGGAAGCATAGTGTTTCTTCACGCCCTTGGCCACCTTGTAGGCGGAGTAGCCCTCAGCCTGCTGACCGGAAGCACGGTCTACATGTGAGAGATAGTCAGCCTGATCCTGCGGGTCGTAGGGTGTCTCACACTGGTAGAAGTACATGCGACCGTTCTCTCCTGTCCACAGCGTCTGATACTCCTGGAAGTGCTCGTTGCAGAGACAGTAGATGGTTACGTCGTCGCCATGCACCACAAGTCCGTTCTTTGAGGTGTTCTTGTTCCAGCCAGTGCCTTCACCGTGGTCGGCACGCCAGATCCAGAAATGGTCGCCAATGACGTTGTTGCTCTTGATGACCACAGCCTGATCCACGTTCACGGCCTTGGAATAAACGCCACCAACGCGACAGAATATGTCGGACACTACGGTTGGGTTGTCGGCGTGTGACACCGTGCTGGTGAGCTCACCCACGATGAACAGGTTGCGAGAACTGTATTCGGTATCGAAGAGCAGTCCGGCAACGGTAACGCCGTCTACATCGGTCACCTTCAGAGCGCAGTCGTTGTTCTCTGCCGTGGGAACGAGTGTGGCATATCCCATGCCAAGTACGATGGAATTGGGCTTGCATACCTTTATAGGTTTCTCTACCTTGTATATACCCGGTGTGAAGATCAGATGCTTGCCTTCACGCAACTGTTCGTTGATTTTCGCAGCGTTGTCACCCGGCTTTGCCACATAGAAGTTGTCAAGGATGTCAATTACTTCGCCTTCGCCCATGTTGCCGTCTTTCCATGACGTGCCTACGGCATTCTCGCGCAGTGCAGGCTTGAACACTTTGTACCTGCCGTCGTCACCAAGGAAGATGAATGGCTTCTCGCGAATGATTGGAGTGGTTTCTTCTCGCGACACATTGCCCCAGAGACTTGCGCCATCGGGTGCCTCAGCCATGTCGCTCCAGTTGTCGGAGTGGTCTGCCATGTTCACGCCACTGCCGAACTCCACGCCCTGGTAGGCTGTGTTCCAGCCACCTTTGCTCAGACCTTGGCTGCCTTTCTTCATGTATGAGTTGCGGGTGTACCACTGCTGCTGAGAGTAGCTTCCCACGGAGTTGTCGAAATAGCAGTCGGCAGTGAAGCCACCGCTTGCCCAACCAGCCAAGTAGTCATAGGTGGTGTAGCGGTCAGTGTAGACACGGCGCAGAGGAGCTGCCTGCGACACACCCCAGATGAAGAAGTGAGAGGGGTCGTCGTCGCGAGCTTCACCGTCGCGATACATCACTGCCAGGTTCTCTATGCTGCGCCAGAAGGTGCAGGTGGCATTGATGGCATTCCATGACCATGTGTCGTTGGGGTCTGCCCATGTGGCAAGGGGACTCGGTGTGTTGAAGTTGAACATTCTCACGTCCTTCGGGCACTTGCCCAGACCAGCCACCTGAGTGTAGAAGCCCACATGCATAAGCTCGGTGTCGCGATAGTCGCCGGGCTTGAAGAATATGGTGTAGCGGTCGTCACCAAACTGAGTATAGCGTGTCTGGGTTCCTATGCGGTTCACCTCCTTGGTTATCTCGGCATGGTTGTCGTTGGGGCCGAAGATGTATACGTTCTCGCCGAACAGTTCTGTCTCCAATGACACCATGGCAACCACGGCATCGCCCTGCTTCACGAAATAATAGTAGTCATAGGGAGAGCTGCTGCCCATGTTGTTGTCGGTAAACGTATCTCCTGAGAATGTTCCTATGAACTCCTGCTTAGCCAGACGTCCCTTGGCACGATAGACGCTGAAGCTGGAGCTTGGAGCTTTCTTCATGTTGCTGGGAGCACCAGCCTTGATATCCTTCAGGTTCAGCTGGATGCCATTTCCGTTCCATTGTATGGGAGCACCATACACCGCTGCCTGTGCAACGCAAAGCAACGACAGAAAAAGTAATGATAGCTTCTTTTTCATTTTAGAATAGTTTTTATTTATGAGTTAGTCAGTTATAATCGTTGATAACGAATGCAAAGGTAGCCGCAAGGCACAAACGCAACAAGAAAACCGCTACGCAAAAACCTCACAACCCGCAAAAACCGCACTCTCCGGCATAGGTTTCATGATGTCTGGGCGGACATTGCAGCAAAACATCTTTCGAAAATTCAGTATTTGAAAAATAATTCATAATTTTGCATGTTGATATAAAACAATGTGAAATACATACGGCAATGATTGAAATAAAGAAAGTGGAAACAAAGAAAGACCTCAAGAGGTTCATTGATTTCCACTACGACCTGTACAAAGGCAACAAATACGATGCTCCAAACCTCTTTCTCGACGACTTGGGCACGCTGAGCAAAGACAGGAATGCTGCCTTCGACTTCTGCGAAGCGGAATACTTCATCGCATATAAAGACGGGAAGATAGCCGGGCGCGTGGCTGCCATCATCAACAACAAAGCCAACAAACGGTGGCAGCAGAAACGCGTGAGGTTCGGATGGATAGATTTCATCGATGACATCGAGGTGACACGCGCACTGATGAAAGCCGTGGAAGACTACGGGCGTTCAAAGGGCATGACCGAGGTGGTGGGTCCTCTCGGCTTCACCGACTTCGACCCCGAAGGCATGCTCACCTGGGGATTCGACCAGCTCGGCACCATGGCAACCATCTACAACTATCCCTACTACCCACAGCACATGGAACAGCTCGGAGGCTTCGTGAAAGACAACGACTATGTTGAGTTCAAACTCTATGTTCCTGAGGAGATGCCCGAGAAATACAAGAAGATTGCCGACATGGTGAGCCGACGCTACAACCTCCATGTGCGCAACATGAGCCGCAAGGAGATTCTCAAGCAAGGCAAGGGCATTGAGGTATTCCATCTCATCAACGAGACCTTCAAAAACATCTACGGCTATTCCGAGCTCTCCGACAGGCAGATCAACCAGTATCTCGACATGTGGATGCGCTTTGTCGACACCAACCTCATAGTGATAGTAGAAGACTGGAACACCCCCGACCACAAGATGGTGGGAGTGGGCATCACCATTCCATCGCTCTCCAGAGCCGTACAGAAATGTAGGAGAGGTAGAATTCTGCCCTTCGGATGGTGGCATCTCATGAGGTCGCTCATCTTCCACAAGACCAAATATGTAGACCTGATGATGATAGGCATACTTCCTGAATATCGCGTGAAAGGTGCCAACTCGCTCATGTTTGCCCACCTCATCCCGCAGTACCAGAAATACGGGTTTGAATGGGGAGAGACACAGGTTGAGATGGAAACCAACGACAACGTGCAGAGCCAGTGGCAGTATCTCAACCCCGTGCTCCACAAGCGCCGCCGCTGCTATCTGAAGAAACTCTAACCACATCCTACCGAGAACTATCTATGAAAAAAACAATAGAGATAAAGAAAATAACCACGAAGAAAGGCATGAAGAAGTTCATGCAGTTCCGCTACGACCTCTATCGCGACGACCCCAACGACGTGCCATACCTGAGATTTGACGAGTGGTTCACGCTGCAAAGCGACAAGAACGCATCGTTTGACGACTGCGATGCCGACTTCTTCCTCGCCTACCGCGACGGCAAAGCCGTGGGAAGGGTGGCGGCAATAATCAACCGTAAAGCCAACCAGCGATGGAACAACAAGGTGGTGAGGTTCGGGTGGTTCGACTTCATCGACGACACCGACGTGTCGGAAGCACTCCTCCACACCGTTGAACAATGGGGGAAGGAGCGCGGCATGACACAGATGGCAGGTCCGCTGGGCTTTGCCGACACCGACCGCGAGGGAATGCTCGTGGAAGGCTTCGAGAACTACGGCACTCCCTATGCCTCCTACAACTACCCCTACTACCCCACACACATAGACCACTACGGCGGTTTCCGCAAAGACAACGACTATGTGCAGACCCTCGTGACGGTGCCCGAGACGGTACCCGAGAAATTTGCGCGCGTGGCAGCAATGGTGGAGAAACGCCACAATCTGCACGTTCACAAGCTCACACGCCATGAGCTGCTCAAGGAAGGCTACGGACGCGAAGTGTTCTCAATGCTCAACAACACCTACCACGACCTCTACGGCTTCGCCGACCTCAACCAGCGCAAGATTGACCAGCTCGTGGAACAATACATAAAGATTGCCGACCTTAACCTCGTGAGCATCATCGTAGACGGCAACGCCAACAACAAGATGGTGGGGTTCGGAATAACCTTTCCCTCAATATCCAAGCCGCTGAAAGGCTCGCGCAACGGTAGGTTGCTGCCCTTCACATGGCTGCGTCTGCTGAACGCCATCTATTGGAAACGCTCCGACACCGTCGACATGCTCCTCATTGGAGTGTTGCCCGAATACCGTGCCAAGGGAGCCAACGCCATAATCTTCAACGACCTCGTGAACCAATACATACGCTACGGCTTCAAATACGCGCAAGCGCTGCCTCAGATGGAGACCAACAGCAACATTCTGAGCAACTGGCAGTATTTCGACGCACACATCAACCGCCGACTCAGATGCTTCATCAAAAACATCTGAGAAAGCAATGTAGTCCACCGTTAACCCCGTTAAGCCCATAAAAGACAACAATGGAAGAAAAGACAGGAAACCAAATCCAGCCGGCAGCCGAATATATCGACGACGACATCAAGACCCTTACTGGAACACAGCACATCAGGCTCCGACCAGGCATGTACATAGGACGCCTCGGCGACGGTTCCTTGCCCGAAGACGGCATCTATGTGCTACTGAAGGAAGTCATCGACAACTCCATCGATGAGTTCAAGATGAAAGCCGGCAACCGCATAGAGGTAGACATCACCGACAACCTCACCGTTGCCGTGCGCGACTACGGACGTGGCATACCACAGGGAAAGCTCGTGGAAGCAGTGTCGGTGCTCAACACCGGCGGAAAGTATGACTCCAAAGCCTTCAAGAAAAGCATCGGACTCAACGGAGTGGGTGTGAAAGCCGTCAATGCTCTCAGTGAGCATTTCGAAGTGAAATCCTACCGCGACGGAAAGGTGAGGGCACTGACCTTTGAAAGAGGCACGCTCGTGAGCGACACCACCAGCGACACCACCGATGAGAACGGCACCTATGTGTTCTTCAAGCCCGACAACGACGACCGTCTCTTCAAGAACTATTCCTTCCACCCCGAGTATGTAGAGACCATGCTCCGCAACTACACCTACCTCAACCAAGGGCTTATCATCATGTATAACGGAAGGCGCATAGCAAGCCGCAACGGACTGCAGGACCTTCTCACCGACAACATGACCACCGACAAGCTCTATCCCATAGTCCACATGAAGGGCGAGGACATAGAGATTGCCTTCACCCACACCAACCAGTACGGAGAAGAATACCACTCCTTCGTCAACGGACAGCACACCACACAGGGCGGCACCCACCAGAGTGCCTTCAAGGAGCATATCGCCCGCACCATAAAAGACTATTTCGGGAAATACGAGTATACAGACATTCGCAACGGCATAGTGGCAGCCATAGCCGTCAACGTGGAAGAACCGGTGTTTGAGAGCCAGACAAAGATAAAGCTCGGCAGCACACTCATGGAACCCGACGGCGAGACCATAAACAAATATGTCGGCGACTTCATAAAGCAGCAGGTTGACAACTACCTCCACATCCATACCGACGTGGCTGAAGCCATTGAAGCCAAGGTGAAGGAGAGCGAGCGCGAGCGCAAAGCCATGGCAGGCATCACCAAGCTCGCACGCGAACGCTCGAAGAAAGCCAACCTCCACAACCGCAAGCTCAGAGACTGCCGCATACACTACTGCGACGTGAAAAACGACCACAAGGAAGAATCAAGCATATTCATCACCGAGGGCGACTCGGCAAGCGGAAGCATCACCAAGAGCCGCGACGTGAACACCCAGGCCGTGTTCTCGCTGCGAGGCAAGCCGCTCAACTCCTTCGGCATGACAAAGAAGGTGGTATACCAGAACGAGGAGTTCAACCTCCTGCAGGCAGCCCTCGACATCGAGGACGGTCTCGAAACGCTGAGATACAACAAGGTTATTGTAGCCACCGATGCCGATGTCGACGGCATGCACATACGCCTGCTCATCATCACCTTCTTCCTGCAGTTCTTCCCCGAGCTCATCAAGAAAGGGCACGTCTATGTGTTGCAGACACCACTGTTCCGCGTTCGCAACAAACGCACGAAGATACGCAACAAGAAAATTATTGCCGAAGCCGATGCCAAACGGTCGGAGAAAGAGAAAAAGAGCGATTTCATCGTGCGCTACTGCTACAGCGACGAAGAACGCCAGAAAGCCATCAGCGAGCTCGGTCCCGACCCTGAAATCACACGCTTCAAGGGTCTCGGTGAAATCTCGCCCGAGGAGTTCTCCCACTTCATCGGTCCCGACATGCGACTCGAACAGGTAACCCTCCACAAGACCGACCAGGTGCAGAAGCTCCTGGAATACTACATGGGCAAGAACACTCCCGACCGCCAGCGCTTCATCATCGACAACCTCGTGATAGAAGAAGACCTGCCGGAAGAAGAATGAGAGGCTGACACCAACAAAAGAAAACACCTATTATATATATGATTACATACAACTGCGACGGCGTGAGCATGCCGAAGATAAAGAAACGCGCCACCACGACATGGATAAAGGCTGTGGCAGCCTCCTACTCACGCAGAGTGGGCGAGGTGGGCTACATGTTCGTTGACGACGAGAAGATACTCGAGGTCAACAACGAATATCTCGGGCACGACTACTACACCGACATCATCACCTTTGACTACGACGAGGGCGACACCATCAACGGCGACCTGGTCATTTCACTCGACACGGTGCGCACCAACGCCGAGAAGTTCGGCAAGGACTACATGGAAGAGCTCCACCGGGTAATCATCCACGGCATACTCCATCTCTGCGGCATCAACGACAAAGGTCCCGGCGAGCGCGAGATAATGGAGGCTGCCGAGAACAAGGCTCTTGCAATGTTGAAGGGTTGATGCCGGAGAGGGTGAAGCACACCTCTCCACCATTCGTTTCAGAGATACAATATTGCTTCATTGCCCATGTTGAACAGCAGGTCGAGAATGCTGAGGTTGGGCATGAAGCCGTGCTTTTGCTGGAAAACCTGATAGTAGGTTTTTTGTTCAAAGGGGGCTATGCTCCCTTTTTTTGTGTCCTCTTCTTGGAGTGTCGCCGTCTGCATTGAGGGCTGTCGGTATGCGGCGGTAAGGTTTATGTCTTTCTCAATGTCGAGCAGCTCCAGCATCTTGCGCATTATGGCAAGGTTGAAGTCGAAGAGGTGTTCCCACTGATTGGTGAAAAACGGTTTTATGTCATCGGCATAATAGTCAAAGAATGGGCTCTCGCCGTATGCCGACGCCAGTGCGTTCCAGTGTTCGGTGCGCCATTTTCCATGGTTTGAGATGCGTATGTCGGTAATCATTGTTGCATCGTCGTGAACGACGGGCAGCGAGAGCGTCTGCCTGCCGTTGGCAGTGGCAATGGTGCATCGGTTTCTTATCGTCTGCTTCTGAAACGTCTCGCATGCTTCCAGATAAACGCAATCAGACCGATAGAGCTGTGAATACCACTCTATCGGTCCGAAGTATGTTGTCGAGAGGATTGTATGCATATTCAGCAACCGTAGGAAACAGATTGGTTACTTGATGTTGTCCACCCAGCGGAACAGTCTGTTCCAGCGTATGCCTTTGAGTCCGCCACGGTCGGGGTCTGACGAGAACCAGATGAACAGCGGCTTGCCAACGATGTGGTCTTCGGGCACGAAGCCCCAGTAGCGTGAGTCGGCAGAGTTGTGGCGGTTGTCGCCCTGCATCCAGTAGTAGTCGAGCTTGAAGGTATATTTGTTTGTCTCCTTCCCGTTGATGAAAATCTTTCCATTCTTCACCTCGAGGCTATTGCCCTCATACACCTTTATGGGTCGCTCATATATGGGCAGGTTCTCAAGGGTGAGCGTTATGCTCTCGCCTTTCTTCGGTATCCATATCGGTCCGTAGTTGTCGCGTGTCCATCCGGTATAGGCATTGAGCGGATAGATTGAACCTCCATACATGTCGGCATCGGTCACGGGGCGCAGCGTCTTTGCCACTCCACGCTTGAGCAGCTCGCTGGCGGCATGCTTGGTGAGCGGCATGTAGCCGTCATACTGCTGCAGCACGCCATGGTTGAGCACATATCCGTTTTCGAGGTCGTAGCCGTGGAGGCGCGACAGGCTTGAAATGTCTTCCTCGCTTATGCCGAGCTCCTTGCGCATGTCGTTGTAGCGGTCGGAGAAGAGCTGGCTCACGCTCACGTTGTTGAGCTTCACGAAATAGGTGTACTGCACGTTGTCGGGCTCTTTGTTGGCTTTGCCGTCGAGGTAAACCACCTTGTTCTTTATCTGGAGGGTCTGTCCCGGCAGTCCCACGCAGCGCTTCACATAGTTCTCCCTGCGGTCGGTGGGTCGGGAGTCAATCATTCCGTATTCGGTCTCGTTCTTCACGATGTAGTCGCGTCCGGTCTTGTAGGCTTTCTCAAAGAAGGCACGCTGCTGCATGGTGCTCATCTCGGCAAGCCTGATGTTCGGGTTCTGCTGCATGAGTAGAGCCTCGCCTGTCTCATACACCATGCGGTAGTAGTCCTGTGCTTGATAGCGCATGTCGCTGACGATGGTGTCGCCGGCAGGATAGTTGAACACCACGATGTCGTTGAGTTCCACCTTGCCCAGGCCTTTCACCCTGCGGTAGTCCCACTGCGGCCATTCAATGTACGACTTGCAGTTGAACAGCGGCATGGTGTGCTGCGTGAGTGGCATGGTGAGTGGTGTCTGTGGTATGCGTGGTCCGTAGCTCACCTTCGACACGAAGAGGTAGTCGCCTGTGAGGAGCGATTTCTCGAGCGAGCTCGATGGTATCACATAGTTCTGGAAGAAAAACAGGTTTATGAAATAAACCGCCACGAGGGCAAACACAATGGCATCGATCCACGACATGGCAAATCTCACGGGTGCCTCAGCGTCTTTCCACCACTGCCACTTTATCTTCTTCGAGATATAGGCGTCGTAGATGAATGGCACCACTATTATTCCCCACCAGCTCTTCACCCAATAGAGGAACAGCAGGAACAGCAATGTCACCACGATAAACTTCGTCCATTGCCATTTGGGGTTGAGTTTTTCTTTTTCTTTGTCAATCATTGTTGTTGGCTGTATGGTTACGGGTCGGTAATCTTAGAAGTTGAACATGTCGCTGATGGTGAGCAGTCCCTGATGCCCGGCTGTATACTCGGCGGCAAGCACGGCGCCGAGGGCGAAGCCCTTGCGCGAGTGGGCATCGTGGGTGATGGTTATCTGGTCGGCTTCTGAGTTGTAGGTAATGCTGTGTATGCCCGGCACCTCGTCGCGACGTATGCTGTCAATGGCGAGCTGGTTTGCGGCGGGCGTGTTTTCTGTCACCACGGTGCCGTCGGGCTGTGTGAGCGTGCCCACACACCATGAGTCTTTCCTGTCTATATTGTCTACTATCTCCTCGGCGAGGGTTATGCCTGTGCCGCTGGGATGGTCGAGCTTGTGTATGTGGTGCACCTCTTCCATTCTCACGTCATACTGTGGGAAGCCGTTCATTATTTTCGCTAGATAGCGGTTTACGGCTGAGAAGATTGCCACTCCTATCGAGAAGTTGGAAGCCCAGAACAGGGTCTTGCCCTCACTGCCACACATGCGGCGCACGTCGTCGCCATGGTCTTTCATCCATCCCGTGGAGCCGCTCACCACCTTCACTCCCTTGCTGAAGGCGCGGAGGTAGTTGCCGTAGGCTGCCGTTGGTGAGGTGAACTCTATCGCCACGTCGGCTGATGCAAACTGCGGGCTGTCGAAGTCATCCTGATTGTCGATGTCGATAATACTCACTATCTCGTGGCCACGGTCGCGAGCAATCTGCTCAATCATCTTTCCCATCTTGCCGTAGCCTATAAGTGCTATTTTCATGTTGCTTTATATTGAGTTGGTTAATATCAAAGTGCAAATTTACGGTGTTTTTCTCACATTTCCACATAATTAACTAAAATTATAGGTACTCCTTCACCCCTTTCAGACCTCGGAAAGGCAAATATACCATCGCTGTTTTCGCACTCCCCCACTCGCATCTTCGCACTATGGGCTTCACCACTTTGCGGAGATGCGCCAGTATTTGTGCGGAGAATACTCCAGTATTGTGCCCAAAATACTCAAGTATTGTGCCCAAAATACTCAAGTATTGTACGGAAAATACTGGCAAGCCATGCTTCCCTGCCTGTCGTTTTTGCCGAAAGTAATGGCTGACAAGGGAATAAATCTTTTGAAGTAAGCTGTTTTTTTCGGCTATTTTACTTATTTTTGCAGTGTCAGACAGCAGTAAGACCTGCCGACAACCGCCATGTCACCCTAAAAACGGCAACGGCACGGTAGGGAAACTTACATGCCTCATACACTGCAACAACACAAAACAAAGGGGAAAACAAATATCAACAACCAAAAATCAAGGAGGGACTACTATGAAAAGAAAACCAAAGATGCACAACGAGGACGAGTTCAACCAGGACAACATCTACCAGGAAGACGACCGTCAGGTGGACCTGAGAGAAGACCTCATGGGAGAGTGACAACAAACAGGAAGAAAACCAACGAGTGAGGAGGCACCCCTCCTCACTCTCGCAAACAAGAGCACAACCACTCCACCACATCCTCCGGCAAGAAAGACAAACAAGACAAAACAAAAATAGGAAATGAACAAGACAAAGACAACAATCGCATCACTCATCGCTGCCGCAACATTGCTCGTGGGCTGCGGCGGACTCACAACAGGAGTAGGCACGGGCACCACACAAGCCGGCGACGCCTCGGCTACGGGAAGCATCATTGGAGGCATACTCGGAGCCATCACCAACGGCGAGGGACTCGGCAACGCCATCTCGTCGGTCATAGGTCTTGACAAACTGTCGAAGAGAACCATCATAGGCACATGGAGCTACCAAGGTCCGGGATGCGCCTTCACATCGGAGAACGCACTTGCCAAGGCAGGAGGAGAGGTCACCGCAACACAGATTGAAGAGAAGCTGCAACCACAATACGACCATCTGGGATTTAACAGGCAGAACACCTATATAACCTTCGCCGAAGACGGCACCTTCTCGGCAAAGATAAACTCCAAGAGCTGGAGCGGCAAATGGACGCTCGACGAGAAGACCGGAGCACTCAACCTCAAGGGACTGCTGCTCTCCGTCAACGGCTATGCCAAGCGCAACGGACTGTCGGGCATCAGCGTGCTCTTCGAATCAAAGAAACTTCTTCAGCTGTTCCAGGTAATGGCAGCACTCAGCGGCAACCAGGCCATAGAAACCGTAGGAGAAATATCAAAGAACTACGATGGAGTGCGTCTGGGCTTCGACCTCGGCAAATAAACACACATACCCATGAAAAGACTGACATCACTATTAATCATTGCCCTCACTGCCGCCACCGCCACAATGGCGGCAACAGTGGAGCGCCCGAAACTCGTAGTGGGCATCGTGGTAGACCAGATGAGATGGGACTACCTCTATTACTACCGTCCGTTGGTGGGCGACAACGGCCTCAACCGCCTGCTCGACCAAGGGTTCTCGGTGGAAGACACCAAGATAAACTACACACCCACGGTGACTGCCATAGGACATGCCAGCGTGTACACAGGCTCCGTGCCTGCGTTCCATGGCATCCTGGGCAACGACTTCTACATAGGCAACCGTGAGACCTACTGCTGCGGCGACAGCACGGTGAGCGGCGTGGGCTCCACAGGCAAAGCCGGACAGATGTCGCCACGCAACCTGCAAGCATCAACCATAGGCGACGAGCTCCACCTCGCCACCGACTTCAAGTCGAAGGTGGTGGGCATAGCCCTCAAGGACCGAGCAGCCATACTGCCTGCCGGACACTCTGCCGATGCCGCCTACTGGTATGACAAGAACGCCAAAGCCTTCATCACCAGCTCGTTCTACATGAAGGAGCTGCCACAGTGGGTCAGCGACTTCAACAATGCCCACCGCAACGACATCGACGGAAGTCCGCTGCTAAGTCCCAAGGGCGTGAAGCTCACTTTCCAGATGGCAGAGGCTGCACTCAAGAACATGGAGCTCGGACAGCACGACGTCACCGACCTGCTCGCAATAAGCATCTCTTCGACCGATGCCATAGCCCACGACTACGGGCTGCGCGACCCGCTCACCAAGGAGAGCTACATGGAGCTTGACAGACAGATAGAAGCCTTCCTCAACATTCTCGACAACACCGTGGGCAAGGGCGAATACCTGCTCTTCCTCACTGCCGACCACGGAGGAGCATTCAACTACAACGACCTTGCCTCACACCGCATACCCGCCGGCGCATGGCAGAGCTGGAGCGACCGCAAGCGACTCAACGACCACCTCAGGCAGCGTTTCCCCGAAGCCGGCGACAGAGACCTCATGCTCGGAGAAAACATGGGACGCATATATCTCAACCACGACAACATTGCAGCAGCCGGACTCGAGCTCAGCACCGTGAAGCAGGAAATGATGGACTTCCTCATCAAGGACGAGAGGTTCCAGCATGTGGTGGACTACAAGCATGTAGCCGATGCCACCCTGCCCCAACCACTCAGGGAACAGATTTGCAACGGTTACCACCCCATGCGCTCGGGCGACATCTTCGTGGTGCCGCGCCCACAAGTGGTAATCACCTTCGACTCGCCAACCTTCAGAGGCACGTCCCACGGGCTGTGGAACCCCTACGATGCCCACATACCGTTCCTGCTCTATGGCTGGCACATTCCCCACGGAGCCACCACTAAGCCCGCAGCCATCACCGACATAGCTGCAACCATCTGCAGCTTGCTCCACATACAGGCTCCCAACGCCTGCATAGGCAAAGCCGTGGAGATAACTCCTGACAAATAAACAAGGTTTAACAAATAACAGAAAACGAAAAGAAATGAAATTAGTAATCAACAACTACGACGAATTTGCATCACACCTCGGACAAGAACTCGGAGTGAGCGAATGGCTGGAGATTGACCAGCAACGCATAAACCTCTTTGCCGATGCCACGCTCGACCACCAATGGATACACGTTGACACCGAAAGAGCACAAAAGGAAAGCCCCTACAAGTCTACCATCGCCCACGGCTACCTCACACTCTCGCTCCTTCCCTACATGTGGGACCAGATTGTTGACGTGCGCAACATAAAGATGCTGGTGAACTACGGCATGACCGACATGCGCTTCGGACAGGCCGTGGTGACAGGCTCACGCATACGCCTCTCCACCAAGCTCCACAACATTCAGAACCTGCGCGGCATTTGCAAGGCAGAGATAAAGTTCAAGATTGAGATTGAGAACCAGCGCAAGCCCGCCCTCGAAGGCATTGCTGCCTTCCTCTACTATTTCGAGTAGTACACCCGGCAATCGCCCGTGCTACCCACAGGCACACAGAAACAAAAAAGGAAAGCCCGGAGACATCCAGGCTTTCCTTTTTTCTGTTATGTATGGCTTCAGCTGAGCACTTCCTCCACGGGAGTATACGGCAGTGAGAACACGTCGGCAACGGCCTTGAACACCACCTTGCCCTCAACGATGTTGAGTCCGCGGCGCAAGGCAACGTCGTCGCGGCACGCCTGCTGCCAGCCTTTGTCAGCCAGTGCGAGGGCATAGCGCAGCGTGGCGTTGGTGAGAGCCATGGTCGAGGTGTTGGGCACCGCACCCGGAATGTTTGCCACACAGTAGTGAACAATGCCGTCCACCTCATAGGTGGGTTCAGAGTGGGTGGTGGGACGCGAGGTCTCGAAGCATCCTCCCTGATCTATTGCCACATCCACGAGAATGGTGCCTTTCTGCATGAGCGACAGCATGTCGCGGGTGATGAGATGCGGAGCCTTGTCGCCCGGCACGAGCACACTGCCTATGACCACATCGGTCAGCGGCAACTCCTGCCTGATGTTGTGTTCGCTGGAATAGAGCGTGTGCACATTGGCAGGAAGCTCCATCTCAAGCTGACGCAGACGCGGCAGCGACACGTCGGTGATGGTAACCTCGGCACCCATGCCTGCGGCAAGACGCGCAGCAGCCTCGCCCACGGTGCCTCCACCGAGCACCAGCACACGCGTGGGTCTCACACCGGGCACACCGGAGATGAGCTTTCCCATGCCGCCCTTGGTCTTCTGCAGGTAATAGGCGGCATTAATGGCAGCCATGCGCCCCGCCACCTCACTCATGGGAATGAGCAGCGGCAGCTGGCGGTTGTCGAGCTGCACCGTCTCATAAGCCAGACACACGCCCTTGCGGGCTATCATGGCATGGGTGAGTTCCTCCTCACACGCAAAATGGAAATAGGTGAACAGCAGCTGTCCCTCCCTCACCAGCTCGTATTCAGGCGCTATGGGCTCCTTCACCTTCACAATCATCTCAGCACTGGCATACACATCCTCTATAGTGGGCACTATCTCGGCACCCACGCCGGCATACTCATCGTCAGAGAAGCCACTGCCTTCACCGGCAGTGTGCTGTACCATCACCTCATGACCATGCCTGATAAACTCTGCCACACCGGCAGGCGTCATACCAACACGGTTCTCATTGTTCTTGATCTCTTTTGGAATACCTATTTTCATAGTCGTTTAGGTTTGGTTATTCATCGCAAAGATACGATTATGGAGGAAAAATGCAAAGTAAATGACAAGAATTTTATATCTTTGCGAAGTAATATCACTACGACCTAAAAAGAAAAACACTACATGCACATTGCCATAGCAGGAAACATAGGCAGCGGAAAGACCACGCTCACACGCATGCTCGCCCACCACTACGGTTGGGAGGCACGCTACGAGAAGGTGCTCAACAACCCATACCTCGAAGACTACTACCGCGACATTGCGCGGTGGAGCTTCGCACTCGAGGTTTACTTCCTGAAAGAACGCTTCCGCGACAACATAGACATAAGCCACGCCGACCACACCATCATACAAGACCGTTCCATACACGAAGGCGTGCATGTGTTCACACGCAACAACTACGAGCAGGGCAACCTCTCCGAGCGCGACTACACCACCTACATGGAGCTGTTTGAGCAGATGACCTCCATCGTGGGCTATCCCGACCTGATGATCTATCTGCGCGCATCGGTGCCCCACTTGGTGAGAAACATACAGAAACGCGGACGCGACTATGAGCAAGCCATACCACTCGATTATCTCGCGGGGCTTAACCAGCACTACGACGACTTCATCTTCAGGCACTACCCCGCCAAGGTGCTCACCATTGACAAGGACAGCCTCGACTTCGAGAACAACCCTTCCCACTTCGCACAGATAGTTGACCGCATAGACCACCAGCTGTACGGACTCTTCGACTTCCACTCAGAAAAAACAGAAAAATAAAAAACACATATCATGCACATAGCCATAGCAGGAAACATAGGCAGCGGCAAGACCACGCTCACACGCATGCTTGCCCACCGCTACGGATGGACACCGAGATACGAACCCGTAGACAACAACCCATACCTTGCCGACTTCTATGCCGACATGGAACGATGGGCATTCAACACACAGATTTATTTCCTCAACAAACGCTTCCGCGAGGTGGTGGAGATTTCCCGGTCTGACGAGACCATCATACAAGACCGCACCATCTTCGAGGATGCACGCATCTTCGCACCCAACCTCCACGACCAAGGCAAGCTCTCCGACCGCGACTTCGACAACTACACCGACCTGTTCGACCTCATGATCTCGCTCGTGAAGCTGCCCGACCTGATGATCTACATACGTTCGAGCATACCCACCCTCGTGGAGCAGATACAGAAACGCGGCCGAGACTTTGAACAGAGCATACGCATTGACTATCTGGAAGGTCTCTCCCGCCGCTACGAGGAATGGATAGCCACCTACGAGGGACCGCTGATCATCGTCGACGGCGACAACATAAAATTCGGAAACAACGAAGCCGACTTCCGCAAAGTCACCGACATGATCGATGCGAAGCTCTACGGACTCTTCCCCATATAGTCAACGCAACGACACAATATCATCTCATTTTCCTTTATAAGCACAAAAAAACGGCTGCACCATTGCGATGCAGCCGTTTTTCAATATATCCCTGTGTTATCCTTACTTCACGAGAATCTTCTTTCCGTTGTGGATGTAGATGCCCGGGCGAAGCTGGCTCTTGCCAACCTTCACACCTTGCAGCGTGTAGAAAGCGTCGCTGTCGGTGCCTGCCTTCCTGACGATGCTGTCGTCGATGGCGTTGACGGTCATCTCGTTGTCGCCGTCCTCACCGGCAAGCATTGCATCCTTGGCATACACGTTGGCACTCTTCTGGTAAACGCGCACATAGTCTACATACATCTTCTTCTCGGCACCGTCGTAGGGAAGGGCGCTTATGCCGTTGGCATCGTAGATTGCCGGGAAGTCGCCGCCCACTGCGAGGTTGAAGAGAATGTGGAATGGCTTGTGCATGTAGTCCTCAGAGGTGATGTTGGAGTCAATGCTGCGACTGATGGCAGCCTCATAGTATGGTGTGGTCTGCTGGTCGAGATAGCATCTGATGAAAGTGTCGTCCCATTCGCAGATGAAGAGGTGGTAGTCGTCCTGCACGCTGTAGGCATTGGTGTAGGCGTTTGGTGACCAATACTGGTGCTGTGTCCAGTCTTCACCCCAGTGTATGGCTCCAGAGAAGTATCTGTCTTCCACGTTGCCGTTGTAGCCGCCGGCGTTTCCGGCTTCCATGATGTCTATCTCACCGCACTTGGGCCATCCCACGCTGGGGATGTCGTCGCCCATCATCCAGAAGGCAGGCCACAAGCCACGGGCTGTCTGTGGCATCTTTATGCGGGCAACGATCTTTCCGTGGGTGAAGCGCACCTTGCCCTGCGAGTTCACTCTGCCTGAGGTGAACGGCTTGCCGCCATAGCTCTCCTTGCGTGCCGTGAGCACGAGGTTGCCGTTTTCTATCGTCACGTTGCTCGAACGGTTGGTGTAGTATTGCATCTCATTGTTGTTGGGGTTGCTCACCACCTCAACGTTCCAGTTGGTGCCGAGAGTGTTGGTGTTGAACTCATCGCTCCACACGAGCTGATAGCCGTTGGTGGCGAGGAAGTCGGTGTCGGAGGTGTTGGTACCTGTGGGCACATCCTTAACCTTCCACTGCTGTGCATAGGTGCCGTTGTTGTCCCATATCCTGAGCCACTCGCCGCTGGTGGTCGATGCACCGGGCATCTCTATGGCCTTGCCGCTGTTGCGTGCCAGGAACTGATAGTAGCCGTCGCCCTTGTCATAGGCAATGAACTGCTGGTTGAAACCTCCCCAGTAGTCCCACATGAGCACCTGTGCAGAGTTGTTGGTAGACTGGTTGGCAACGTCGAGTCCGCGGTTGTCGGTGGCATTTGCCTGTATGGTGTACACACCGGCGGCTACCTCGGTGAGTCTCCACTGCTGGTAGAGCTCGTCGCCTTCGTCGTCCCACTGCACAATGGCGGTGTTGTTGCCGGTGTTGTTGCCGTCGAGGTCGAGATACTTGCCGCTGTTGCGGTTCTGGAGCTTGTGCACTCCTGCAAGTCCTGATGTTCCGTTGGGTTCAATCTTTATAGAGCTGGTGCGGTCGTTCCAGTCGGAGCCTATCCAGTTGGTATCGCCTGTGAAGGTCTTGCTGCTGTTGTTGAAGCTTGAGCCGTCGAAGACGGTAACCTTGAAGCCCTGCATCACCTTGAGCGATGACACGTCGTTGTTCCTTATTCCGTAGGCTTCGAGCTGTGCCTGCGTGTAGGTGCCTTCGGGCAGTGATATGTTGTAGCCTCCGTAGTTGATGTCTTGGCAGAAGGTAGCCACGTTGTAGCTTCCCACGGCTCCCGACGACACTGCCTGTGTGGGGTTCATCCAGTAGTAGATGTTGTCTACATAGAATGTCTGTCCGTTGCCACCGTCGAACTTCAGCTGGAAGTTCTCAGCCTTGTTCACGCCTGCAAAGTCGGAGAGGGCTATGTCTATGCTGTTCCACTGCTTTGCCTGGAGGTTGCGGCTCACGAGAGTCTCGTTTGGTCCCGGCGACACTGGCGACACCTTTATAGTGAAGGCTTCGGTGGGATAGATGTCAATGTGGAGATACTCCATGTTCTGCACATCGAGGTTCTTGTTGTATTCCAGTCCCATGTAGTTGAAGTTCTTCCAGAGATAGGCGTTGTTGCCGTTGAGCTGCACGGTCTCAGTCTGTGTCTGCTGTCCCCACTGTCCGTTGGCGAGGTTAGGAGTCTGCGACTGATAGCTGTCGCTGAACACTGATATCACATTCTCCGAGCTCTTGTCGGGTGCTGCAGCCGGGTCTATGCCGGTGTTCACGGCTTCGAGCTTCCACTGCTGACAGTTGGAGCCGTTGTTTTCGTATATCTTTGTCCACTCGCCCGATGCAGTAGAGGCGTAAGCCATCTCCACGGGCTTGCCGCAGTGGCGTGCTATGAGCTGATAGTAGCCGTCGCCCTTGTCATAGAGAATGAACTGCTGGTGGGCACCACCATTATATGTATAGAGCAGCACCTGTGCCCAGTTGTCGGAAGAGGCGAAAGCCACGTCGAGTCCGCGGTTGTCGGTAGCGGCAGCCTGAATGGTGTAGACACCCGTTGCCACCTCGTTGAGTCGCCACTGCTGATAGAGCTCTGTGCCCTCGTTGTCCCACTGCACCACGGCAGTGTTGTCGGCGGTGTTGTTTCCGTCGAGGTCCATATATTTGCCGCTGTTGCGGTTCTGGAGCTTGTAAATGCCTGAGAGTCCCGACTTTCCGTTGGGTTCAATCTTTATAGAGCTGGTGCGGTCGTTCCAGTCGGAGCCTATCCAGCTGCAGTCGCCTGTCCATGTCTTGCTGCTGTTGTTGAAGTTGGAGCCGTCGTAAACGGTAACCTTGAAGCCGGGAAGCACCTTGAACGACGACACGTCGTTGTTTCTTATGCCCATGGCTTCGAGCTGCGACTGTGTGTAAGTGCCTTCACCGAGTGATACCTGATAGCCGCCATAGTTGATGTCTTGGCAGAAGGTAGCCACTCCATTGCCACCGGTGGTCGGTGTGGTGCCGGTGTTGCCGCCCGTGCTGCCACCGCCGGTGTTGCCGCCTTCGCCTGCACCGTTGACAAATCCGCCAATGGTCACTGTGGCGTGGTCGGGAGCATTGGTGTGGCATGTTGCCGACTGGTCGAAGGTGTCGTCATAGGCGAAGGCATAGGTATAGCCGTCGCTGGTGAGGTCGGTCTGGTGGAAGAACTTCACATACTCGTTGCATGTGTAGCCCATGTTGAAGTAGTTGCAGCCCGAGGGACTCCAGTCCTGCAGACCGGTGGTGAGCTGCACCACGCCACGGTTGAAGGCACCGCAGAACATTGCCTGCACGGGCAGGTCGCCCTCTGTGCCGGCAGCAGTGGCAAAGGCACCTGCTCCCTCCACGGCATCGGTGGTGCTGGGCTTCCATGGAATGGTTGCCACGGTACCCGGCTTGAAGTAGTTGCCCTGCTGGCAGGTGAGAGTGAACTTATCGCCGCTCACCCTGCCTCGCCATGTGCCGAGCACTCCCATCGACACATACATGTCGTTGTTGCGGAAGTAGTCCCACACACTGTTTATGTAGCTGTCCATGAAGCCGGAGTTCTTCACCGACGTTACCTTCGAGGGCTGAAGTATGATGCCTCCGAGGTTGTCGGTGGTAATGTCGTTTTGCAGACATGCGGCATACTGATCGCCACCGTGCTGGTTCTGCCACCGTGCGATGATGTCGCGATAGGTGAGCAGCTCACCGCGCTTGATATACTTCTCTCCGCTCGATGCCGAGCCGAAGAGCTCCAGTCCCATGGGATACTGGAAGGCATCCACGCGCGTGGTGTTGATCCAGATGTTGCTGTCGTCGTTGTAGGTGAACTCAATGAGCTCCCATCGTATGCCGTGGTTGGGGTCGCCGGGATTGCCGAAGTCGGCACCGGCATAGCCCTGTGCGAAGGCATGCAGATACATCGGCGACTTGAAGCTGAAGAATATTCGGCATGCCGAGGTATGCTCCAGGTGTATCGTCTTGTCGCGAATCTGGTCTAAGGTGGTGAAAATGTTTGCGAAGCCCCACGGCTGCCCTGCCTTGGTCAGGGTGTTGGCGCTCTCGTTGAGCACTGGCAGCGAGGCATTGTTCTGATAGTTATTCTTCAGATCGTAGTAGATGGTGTTACCATTGTAGTTACCAATGATAGCAACATAGATCTCATTGTCGGCAAACTCACTGTTGTTTACCAACTTCAGCGGCAGCGTCGTACCTGCCAGCATCGGAAGGATTACGCTTAATCCTAAGATTAAAGTAAATAATCGCTTATTCATGAGGTTAAATAATAATGAGGTTAAATAATAATAATGTGTAACGTAATAAATATGAGATTAAATAAATTTAGATTGTTTCTGTGTCAACATACCCCACGACACACAGCCGCAGCATGAGCCACACCTGAGACGCCGTTTCTTTTCGGTAAAAGTTTCTTTTCTCTTGTTTAGGATTTTATTCTATGCGCTGCAAATTTAACGCTAATTTCCTAATGCACAAGTATTTTTACATAATTTAACTTACTCCCTTTCACGTTTTTCAAAATAAACGGGGATGTACCAGCCATGGCACATCCCCGCCCTTCAGGAATCCTCTATTACTACTCCAAATCCAAAAACAATCCGTAATCAGGGTTCCCAATCGTAATCATCATATTCATCATAAGAGTCGTCTTCCCATATAGAGCCCCATGAAGAGGGCTTGGCACCAACAGTCCATCCATCAGGCAAGTCATCAACTTTCTCTATAGGTTTTTTTGACTCGCCTTCCACCTGGTATGAATTCTCCAAGACTGAGTGGTCAATATCAACACTCACAAATTCCACGACAGGCTTTATATATGTTGTTTTCATTATCGTTGTACAAATTTATTTTATGATTATCTTCTTGCCGTTCACTATATACATTCCGCCGGGTAGACCTTTGAGCGAGGTTGCCTGCCTGCGCACCAGCACACCCATGGCACTGTACACATCACCTACAGCCGATGTCCTGCCTGTCAGCTCCGGCACTTCTATCGTCGTGGTTTCTCCATTGTCTTCAATCATGCGAATGTCCAGCATCTTTGCTCCGCTGGCACCTCCGTCTATAGCCTCATCGGTTATCCAGAAGCGGAAGCCCTTGACGGGTTGTGGATTTGCTACTTGGAACATCTTCGACTCTGTACCGTTGGTGGCAAACACATAGCTGTTGGCATCGGTCTTCGAAGCAAAGTAGGTGCCCTTGTACTTGAGGTTGTTTGGTATCACGCCACTCTTGTTTTCCTGTCCGTAGGTTGCCCACGCCCACACCGGTTCCGGAATATTCTCCGTTGCAGCTGTAAGGCTCATCTTTCCGCACTCAATGTAGATGTTTTCAGTTTCGCCGTCGAGCAGGTCCACATGTTCGTGCTTCTGGCTGTCATAGATAGACGCTCCCGTTGAGGCGTAGGTGGGATTCTGCGAGATTCTTATGAGATAGAACGGCAGATAAGCCTCTCCTTCGCTTGTCACATCGCAATTATCCTGCGTGCATGCCTTCACTATTACAGCATTGTCGTCTGTTGTCTGACTCATGCCGTAGTCATAGAGTCGCTTGAAGTATATGACGTTAGGGTCATCGGTACGCAGTCCCACGGCCTGTGCTATCTCCACTGTAGAGCCAAAGGCATGCACGAGCTGAGCCTTCGTGAGGCTTACGGGCAGCACCAACGTGTTCCATTGTCCGAGCGTGAGCTTGCGCTTGAAATAGGTCTGTATGTCGCTGCTGGTCTCACTGCTGATGTATGTGCCGTAGTTCTCGGCTGTATAGTCCTCGTCGAAGATGAACGACACTTCGCCCAGATAGGTGAGATGCACATCGTCGAACGAAGTGTAGGCATTGTTGTTGCCGGCTTTCTTGTTAAATCCCACTTCCAGCTTGATTGTCGGTTCGGTGGTCTTTAGTGCATCGGCATGGGTTGTAGCTGCTGCCACCTGCTCTGGGCTGATATAGAACAGCAGGTCGTTGACGTAGCGTTCTGGCTTCTCGTAGTACAGCTTCCACAAGTCCTTTTCCTGTTGCGTGCGATCATTAGCTGCCGCTATATTATCGTCATCATGCCTGTCTGCAATGCTGAGCTTGGCCTCTTCGCTGCCGCTGTCGCCAATCTTGACATACATCTCGGTATCGGCACCGGCATCAACGTCCATGGCACTCGCCTTGAAGCTATACCATCCTGCCTTGGCTGGCACATAGATGGTCTGGCTCACGGTGCCGTTGCCACCGAAGAGATAGTTCCACTTATGTCCGTTATTGCCTGACATTTGGATAAAGTCGTGCTGTATGCCGCCATTACCATTATTCACGTCGCCATAGTTCTGCGCCGTAGGCTGTACTATAGTTGCTGCAATATCCCAGCCGTTGGTATCGTAGTTGCCCTGGGCGTTCTTATGGTCTCCATAGTAGTTGCGGATAATCGACGGGTTGGTCATCATGAAGCTGGCATCTGCCGACTTGCGGTTGCCGTCGAGTACTCCCTGGAAGTTTGCCCATAGGTCATCCTCGGTCACCAGCTGCCACAGGTAATTCCTGTAGTCGTCAGAGGTCTTGTCCATCGTTGATGGATTGTAAGCCAGGTCTGGATACTTGTCCTGATTGGTGCTGTTGGTGGGTATCTTGCGGTAGCGCACCTCATCGGTAGCACCTGTTGACTTGCCATAGAGGTAGAGCTTCAGCTCGCCTGCATCATCGTCGCCCGCATACCAGCCGCCATTCGTGCATCCGGTTTCTTTCTTGTATGAATAGTACATTCTGTATACGTTGGCACCACCGGTGATGCTCTCATCCGTCTCCTGCTCAAACATCCATCGCTCGCCATCGCGCTGGTCGGTATAGAGCACATAGTTTGACGGCAGAAGCTTCTTGCCATCGTACTCGAGGTAGTGGTTGTCGGTATCCTGTTCATAGCCGTCAATATTTGCTATACCTCTTGACAATACGTCGAGGCTGAGGAAGATGCTGCCAGTGCCGAACGCCTTCAGTGGACTTTCTATGGTATAGCAGTTCTCACCGTCTTCCACTCCCGACCGCTGCGGATTGTTGTAGCTTCTGGTCTGAACGGGGGTCTTCCTTGCTGTGAAGGGAACGCCATAGTCGGTGAACTTCAGTGCTGCCTGCACACCCCACGAGCCATCGGCATGTATGAACTTGCCTGTTCCCAAGTTATAGAGGTAGATGCGCTTGCCTGTGGTGCCGGCATCGTCGATCTCGGAAATGCCAACGCCCTTGTAGTGGTAGGCTTCCACAAAGTCTACCTTCACCATGGTGCGGGCTATGCCCTCGGTGCCGTCAATCTTCACCTTCACTGTATATTCCTTCATCTGGTCGTTATACACCAATCTGAAGGCCTTCACGCCAAAGTCAAGGTACTCGCTGTCCCAGTGGGCTTCCATCACCTCGTTGGGGTGCAGCTTGTCGACAGCAGGCATCTGGAAGGTATAGCCTGCCTCATCTGCTGCATTGACATAAACATCACCAACGCCATAATGATTGCTTACTTTCATGCCGTCGTTCAGCGGACGAATCTTGAAATAGAGCACCGGCGTAGCTGAAGCCTTATTCTCCGGGTCGCAGTATTTCTTGAAGTCTTCCTTGCTGATGGTATATGTATAGTCGTAGTAGTCGGCAGCGGGAGTGTCAAGGTGTGTGAACACATATTTCGACATGTTTATCTGCTGTCCATCCTCACCATAGCAGTTCAGGGTATAGGAGCGACCCTCACCATAGGGGACATCCTCCTTGGTAACCTTTACAAACCCATCGCCGCTGTTCACTGGGCGATAGAAGCTGATGGTGTAGCGGTTGTATTCGTCACTTGGGGTGAAGCGGAAGGCGTGGCCGCCACTTTCCGGATCAGTATCAGCAATCCACGATATGGAACTCTGCTCTTCCACATCGGCAAAATCTTTTCCATCATTTTCGGGTGCCGACACGAAAGCACCGTTCTTCACAACCTTGCCATTATCGTTATAATACTCACGCAACTTGAAGTAGAGTGTCTGCTCGCCTTCGTTGAGATACTTGCCAAGGTCGGCAGAAGAGACGGTCCTCGCATACACATTATAGTCTGTACCCTCAATGGTCTCGGTGCGCTGGTTGAGTTTGAACGACTGACCGCTCCAGTCGGTGTTGCAGTTCATGTACCAGCCTGCCACATATAAGTCTTTGATATGGCCTTGACCTTCCTTATACACTCCATTAACAAAGCACCCAGTATTCAGAACTTGTGATTTCTCTTCCCCTGTCCCGTAATCACACTTTGTTATTATGAGACTAGACGGCTTGAGGTCACCCTTCTTAAACACATACTTGTAAATAAGGTCACCACCACTGGTGCTTCCCACATAGTCCATCTTGTCACCGGGCCAGGGTTTTTCGATATACGCCTCGCCTCCTACATCTCCTTTCCATGCCCATATACAGGGATAATCGCCTTGCCAGTCGCCATCGGTAACAAAGAAAACGGCATTTTTGCCATCTTCTGCCGTAAGATCGTCAACCTCAATGGTCTGAGCCTGAAGAGGCATAAGCCCGGCTGACAGCATGAGCGACAAAATAAAATACAAAAGCTTATTCATTTTTAGATTATCTTTAATTCCGCAACACTATAATTTAACTTTATTTATAAGTTCCTGAGCAACAAAA
>CAMVSV010000018.1 GCA_947170265.1 uncultured Prevotella sp. | reverse complement strand
TGTCGCTTTGCAAGCAAAATCCCACTAAACCCTATAGGTTGCGGATTTGAGGATTTTAGTGTTTAAAATAATTAGAAAAACATTTAACTTACACCTATTGAAAAATCACGCTTCTTTAAAGCCTTCATCGCAATTCAACTTAATAACGGGCTGCAAAGTTAAACTGAGCCGGGCAAATATTGAAGAAATCAAAGGTTTGCACCATCGGTTTCTTTTCATGACAAAAGGTAATCCTTTGACTGTCAGAGATTTCACATTACAGCCTCCTTGGGCTTTGCATCATGGGAATATATGTGAGTCATTATAGAAAAAAGCGTGGAAGGAACACTTTCTTCCACGCTCTTTAATGTTTTATATATATCAACGGCTTTTAAAGTGGCAATTAATGGAACCCACCTTAAATCTCCATTATACGTTTCTCGAAATCGTCGTTTGACACGAGAGCTTTGTTCTTTGTGCGGGTCTTATAGGAGTGTATGGTGTTCACCGAGTAGTTGAGGAAACTGGATATTCGCTCGCTGTCGGAAATTCCCAGCCTGATGAGTGCGAAGATACGCATCTCTGAAGTGAGGGTGTTGGGTGTGGCGGCAGTCTTCTGGTTTTCCGGCGCAAACAACTTGTTGTATTTCTCGATAAAATCGGGAAAAATGCTGAGAAACGTCTCATCGAAATCGCTGTAGAGGTTGGTGCGTTCAGCCTTCAGCGTAGACTCCTTGATGGTTTGTCTTAGATCCTCATACTGTCTTGCTGCAATCTTCCTGTCAACGGTCTTGTAGAGTTTCTCCATCTGCTTGATATATTCCGAATTGGTATAGAACGACCTGCCTATGTATTCATCCTTTATCTTGTTGGCTTCCTGCAGCTGATGGTTGGTGGTTTTTATAATCTTGTTCTGCTTCCTGTAGGCAAGCACGCCCAATAGCAGCAGCAGTGCAAACAATGAGATGATGCAGCCGGCAGTTACCATGACGTTGCGTTGGTGTCTCATCATGGCATAGCGGTCTTGCTGTATGATGGGTAGTATCTCGCCAATCTGTATGAGTCGCAGCCGGGCATTATAGAAGTTGGCATCGTCGAGGGCGAGCTGCACATATCTCACGGCACGCTCCACGTCGCCACGCTTGTAGAGCAGTCTGCCAAGCCCGCAAAGCGCCGTTGTCTCCTTCGTGGCTGTCGCGTTGTCGCACATGGCAGCCTAAGCCAGCAGCTCAATGGCTTTCTCTTCATTGCCGCCGTTAAGATACATGCTTCCCATGCACGATGTTGCCACGGCTCGCATGTGTCTGTCAAGACTCTGGTCTTGAACATATTTCCTGAAATATCCAAGGCTCTCATCTTCCTTGAGCTCTTTCATCAGCTTCATGCCAATGTAGTAGTTGCGCATGTTGTCGTCGGCATCGAGGTAATGCAGCAGTGAGTCGGTATACTCACTTCCCTTTCTCACATAGCTCTGATTGAAGGCTGAGGCATAGTTGTAGTCGCGTACCTCATAGTTGAGGCGTGCGCCAATGCTGAAATAGTAAATCTTCTGCTTCACTGAGGCTTTGGAGGCATCGATGCTCTGAAACTCCTCGAAGGCTTCCTTCAGCATTCCCGAAGAAAGCAGGCAGAACACCTTGTGGCAGTGGGCTTCCACCATGCGGTTGTAGTCATTGAGTTTCTTTGCAAGGGCTATGCAGCGGTCGGCATACACATAGGCAGAGTCATATTTAAAGCTGCTGTACTCATTGAACAGCTCTGAATTCAAATCATAAACAGCATCTGTGCCGGAGGTGTGACTAAGCTTGTCGGTGAGAGAGCCTATGCGCTGGAGTTTCACGTTGGTATAATGCTCCTTCTGCTCCAGTTCCTTGTCTAATGTGGTGAGTATGTGCTTGATGTTCTGACCACTCACGGGCATAGACGTCATTGCCGAACACAAGCCAAGCAACAGTATAAGATATTTCATATATATGTTTTCAGTAGTGATGTTAGCTAATAATTTGATTTGCAAAGTTTAAAAAAATCTTTTTCATCAAGAAATATTTTCGTTGTTTTTTTATTTTCAGGCATTATTTGTAAACGTTGAGCAGGATTTAGCAGTTGTGGAGGATTACTGTTGTGGCAGTTGTGTCGGATTGCTCATCGACCTATGGTCGCTTGCCGGAAGCAAGAAATCCGACACAACCAAACACCCGTTGAGCAGGAGGGAGTTGAGCAGGATTTGCAATCCTGCTCCATCGAATATTAGGATTTGCAATCCGAAATACACTGTCCTTACCTTTTTTTCCGCATCTCAGATGCTCATACTCAATGGTGTCGGATTGCAAATCCGACACAACTGAAAACGCAAACGGACTTGTCAGACAATACATTCCAAAATCAACACAATTCAGCACATTAAGTCATCATAAAATAAAGCAAATTATGGAGAAGATAAACACAAGACCAAGGGAAAAACTCAATTTCAGAACACCTAAAGAGTGCTTTTATGAGAAAATCATATAAATTTGCACTTGCTTGTTGAATTCGCGCGTGAAACATTTTGTGAATAAATATAAAATAATATGAAATATTGAACAGTTTCTTTAACATTTGGAAGCTAAGAAAGCCTCAAGAAACCACCCTTATAACTCGTTGGTAATCAAACGTTTGGAAGGGGCATTTTAAAAGAGCCTCTTTTAGCGTGCAAAAGAGCCACTTTTGGAAGGTAAAAGAGCCTCTTTCGCAGCGCGAAAGTGGCACTTTCGTTTTCTCACTGTGCGGAGAATATTTTCCGTTCACATTTGTTAACTGTTTCACGGAATTGAAAATAGCCGAAAAGGTAGGGCATTTTTGTATGTTTCCATCATACCCAGAGTGGTATCACGGACAATTAGCCTTATGCTCCTTAGGGTAGGATGTATATGGATGTTTATATCTTGCTGAGTTTGAAAATAGCCATTGAAAGAAGCTCATTTCGCATGAGCAGATAAAAAATATTGTATTGTTCGCGCGTATTAAAAAATCATTACCTTTGCAGCCGCTATGGGCGTAGTGTGCCCAAGTGTAACATAAAGTCTAACTTTATTAGTTCCAATTTTTCTGATAAAATGACTTTCCCAAAATTCATAATAACAATGGGCGGTTATCTCCGTCTGGGTATGGTCAACCAGCACAAGGATTTGCTGAAGCCGGGTGACCAATGCATCGGCGGCGGTTATTATCAGTTCGATTGGACAAGCAATCGTCTGGTGCTTGACCGTGCATCGTATGACTTCGGGCGCCCTCGCTGGCACCTGCTCGAAAGGTTGATGGTCCCGGCTGCATATCGGGGACTTCGTTTGGTTTATGTTTATGATGACGACTACCATGATGACTTCAACGTGAGCGAAGAGCTGCAAATTGAGTATTATGAGTTTTGTTAAAACCAAACGTCTCCAGAATGACTCCGGTGATGGTCAGCTGACCTTATGGGAAAATTTCTTTGGATAAGTAGTGAATAATAAAAAAAGATTTTTATCTTTGTACCGAAATCTCAACATAATATGTATTAAAAATTATGGCACTACTAATATCAAGAAAACACAAATCTTTAACCCACGACCTCCACGCCAAAGACTAAAAGCAGAATAATCTAATGCCCACGCCCCGAAGTTTAAATAATGCCCGCACTCATACAAGAATGGCTGAAAAAATTGGTCATTCCAATAATCTCTTTTACTCAGGAAGAGCGAGCGCAACAAATATAGGCAACGAGGAGAAACTCGCCGTATAAAACACCAAGTGGTATGTACGCACGTTCTTCGGACTGCGCTTGTAGAATAACATAATGATAACATTTTAATACTGAAAACATGAAAATTAACAAAAACACACTTAATGTGATGATGTCAGCCATCGTGGTGGCTTTCATTGGGTGTAACATTGATATGCCCGAGGAAGTACAGACATCGTATGAGACATTGACTGTAGAGAAAAAGGATATCACGGTGCCGTTGAGGTTTAGTGCAAGGCTGAAAGGACAAGCCGATGTTACCGTTACTCCTCAGGTGAGCGGACAGCTGATAAAAATTTGTGTGACAGAAGGTCAGCAGGTAGCCAAGGGGCAGACACTCTTCGTAATCGACTCACGCAATGCACAGCTGGACTTAGAAGCAGCCCAAGCCAATCTGCAGGCAGCACTGGCTCAGGAGAACAGCGCCAAACTGGAGTATGATTCAAACAGAAACCTGTTTCAGAAGAATATAGTGAGCCGCTATATGCTCGAAAACTCAGAGAACGCCTACCGTCAGGCACAAGCCTCGGTGGCGCAGGCAAAAGCACAGGTAAGCCGCGCCAAGGTGAATTTGGGCTTCTGTACCATTACAGCTCCCGTTACGGGAGTAATAGGTGAGATACCTGTCAGGACAGGAGACCAGGTGTCTCCCGCTGTTCAACTTACCATTCTCAGTGGCAACACCACGATGTCTGCTGAATTCTCGGTGACTGAAGCAATCTTGGAGGAATCTGTTTCGGCAGGTGTGAATAAAAGTGAAAAGGAAAGGTATATAGCCACTTTGCCCGATGTGCTGTTTGTTATGAAGAATGGCACAGAGTATCCGTATAAGGGACGTGTCAGCAGCGTGACGGGTGTGGTGGATGCCGCGACAGGCTCGTTAGGCATAAAAGCTACATTCCCCAATCCCGACGGTCACCTTTACTCTGGCATTCAAGGCACGGTAGTACTTCCTATTGCCAACAAGGGCGTGATTGTGGTGCCTCAGGAGGCTGTGGTGAAGTTGCAGGATAAACAGCAAGTGTATAAAGTGAAGGCCGATAGCACGGCAACCGCCATAACCGTGACAACCGTCGATGCCGGCAACGGCGAGGATGTCATTGTGACTTCAGGACTGAAGGTCGGCGACAGGATTATCACCACGGGAGCAAATAATGTGACAGAAGGACAAAAGGTGCTCTTCCCCGAAAACAAGAACAAAGAGAAGAAATAAATGAAGAATAATATATTCATCAACAAATATGTGATGGCATGTGCCATCAGTATTGTGATAGCTTTGGTGGGCTTCCTCTCAATGAAGTCGCTATCAGTTGAGCAATATCCCAGCATAGCACCGCCGCAGGTAACGGTGTCCACAGCCTATACCGGTGCCGATGCCAACACCATCATGAAGTCGGTAGTTCAACCATTGGAGGAGAGCATCAACGGTGTGCCCGGCATGACTTATATCACCTCTAAAGCCTCGTCGTCGGGCGATGTGAGCATCAGTGTTTACTTTGAACAAGGCACCGACCCCGACATGGCGGCGGTGAATGTGCAAAACCGTGTGTCAAAAGCATTGGCATTGCTGCCAGCCGATGTGACGAAAGTGGGCGTACAGGTGATGAAGATGCAAAACAACATATTGCGCATTCTCGCCATTCGAAGTACCGACGGCAAGTATGACGACGATTTCATATCAAACTATGTGGACATAAACATCAAGCCCCGTCTTCAGCGTATCACTGGTGTGGGCGATGTTATGTCATTGGGAAACACCTACGCCCTGCGTATCTGGATGAAACCCGATGTAATGGCACAATACGGTTTGGAACCAAACGATGTCTTTGCTGCCATCAGCGGACAGAGCTTCGTGTCTTCCACAGGATCGTTAGGCGAACAGTCGGAGAATAAATATCAGTATTCGCTGGAATACAAGGGTACCCTGAAGAGCGTTGATGAATTCAACGACATCGTACTGAAGTCAACCGACGGCGGACATCTGCTCCGACTGAGTGATGTGGCTGATGTGGAGATTGGTGCCCAGAGCTATAGCTTCCTGTCGAACATCAATGGCAAACCCGGTACGCTGCTCATGGTGTTCCAAGCACCGAATGCCAATGCCACGGAGGTGAACGCCCGCATCACGAAGATGTGTGAGGACATGAAAAGCTCCATGCCCGCCGGATTAGAGTTTGTTACGATGCAGACCAGCGATGATTTCCTCTTCGCCGCCATTCATAATGTGGTTGAAACGCTTATCATAGCCATCATTCTTGTCATACTTGTGGTGTTTTTCTTCCTGCAGAATTTCAAGGCGACCATCATACCGTCGATATCCATTTGTGTATCGCTGCTCGGTACGTTTGCCATTGTAATGCTGGCAGGCTTCTCTCTGAATATACTGACACTGTTTGCCCTCGTGTTGGCAATAGGAACGGTGGTTGATGATGCCATCGTGGTTGTAGAGGCTGTCATGGCAAAGATGGAGAATGGCGTTAGCGATGCTCGCGAGGCTACACGCCAAGCCATGAGCGAGGTGTCTGTGGCTGTCATCTCGTGTACATTAGTATTTATGGCGGTGTTTATCCCAGTGACATTCATGAGCGGTACGTCGGGTACGTTCTTCACCCAGTTTGGTGTGACGATTGCTTCCAGTGTAGGTTTGTCGTGCGTGTCGGCGCTGACGCTCTGTCCTGCCCTTTGTGCAATAATGCTGAAGGTGACCGACGGAAAGAAAGAGGGCAAGTCGCTGACCTATTACACCAAGAAAGCATACTCTGCAAGCTACAACGCCATATTCAAGAAATATTCCAAGGCAGTTCAAAAATTTATCAAGCGTCCAGTGCTTTCATGGGGGCTGCTGGTGATTGCTTCCGTACTGTTGATGTTCTTCATGAAAAACCTGCCGTCGGGACTCGTGCCACAGGAAGACCAAGGCGTTTTCCTGGCTGAGATACGCGCACCGGAAGGCTATACACTCCAGCAGACAAAGCAACTGACCAAGCAGGTAGAAGAAAAACTGAAGGATATACCAGAGTTGGAGAGCTATGCCACGGCTTGCGGTTACGGTCTGGCATCGGGCAGCGGTTCCAACTTTGCCACGCTTGTAGTACGCTTGAAGCACTGGGACGAGCGCCCGGGTATGAACCACCTCATAGACCTTGTCTTAGGCCGTTTCTACTATGCCTGCAAGGACATCAAGAATGTGCAGGTGTTGCCCTTCCAATTGCCGCAGGTGCCGGGCTATGGCACAAGCAACAGTGTAAGTCTTGTGATAGAGGACCCAACTGATGGCAACCTCTCGGAGTTTGCCAAGAAAACTCAGCTTTTCCTGACGAAGTTGGCTGAGCGTCCGGAAATAAGTATGGCGATGTCGTCTTATTCGGAACGCTATCCTAAGTATCAAGTTGAACTGGATGCAACACAGTGCGACCGCGCCGGTGTTTCACCAAAGACCGTGCTTAGCACTCTCGGCTCATTCTGCGGTGGTAGCTATATAGGCAATTTCAACCAGTTTGGTAAGGTCTATCGCATCATGGCGAGTGCTACTCCTGAGAGCCGTCTCGATCCATCGTCACTGAATAATATTTTCGTGAAAGTGAGGGGTGGCAAGATGGCACCTATCTCAGAGTTTGTCTCACTGAAGGAAATTGTCGGCCCGTCAAATATTGAACATTTCAATCTTTTCCAGAGCATCACTTGCAACATCATGGCTGCCAATGGAGTAAGCGAGGGAGATGTTCATGAGGTAATAGATGAGGTGTTCAAGAAAGAGATGCCGTCCTCAGCAACATATGAGTACAGCAACATGTCGCGCGAGGTGGAGGAAACTGCGGGGTCAAACACCACTGCTATTATATATATAATATGTGTTATCCTCATATACCTAATCCTGGCATCGCTCTACAATTCGTGGTTCACACCGTTGGCGGTGCTGTTGAGTGTGCCATTCGGACTGATGGGTGCCTTTGTCTGCGCCTATTTTGGCTCGTTGCTCCATCTGCCAGGTATGGATAACAATGTATATCTTCAGACAGGTGTCATCATGCTGATAGGTCTACTCTCGAAAACGGCTATTCTCATTACCGAGTTTGCCTCTGAGCGCCGTGCACAAGGCATGAGTATCCGTGATGCTGCGTTTGCTGCTTGTCAGGAACGCCTGCGTCCTATCCTGATGACCGTGGCTACAATGATTATCGGTATGATTCCGCTTGTCATTGCCGGTGGTGCTGGTGCCAACGGCAACCGTGCACTGGCTCTTGGTGTCATAGGTGGTATGAGCGTAGGTACCATAGCTCTGCTATTTGTCGTGCCCGCTTTCTTTATCGTGTTCCAGAAATTGCATGAGCGATTCCAAGGAAAAGAAACAGTGGAAGCTAAAACTATGGAGGAATAAATCATGAAAAAACTAATTAATATCATCACAGCTGCTGTCATAAGCCTGGTTCTCACGGGCTGCGGGTTGCATGACAAGTATGAACAGAGTGTGAATGTACCTGACGATGCCTTCGGTACGATTCATGGTGCTACAATCGGAGACACGTCGTTGGCACAGATGTCATGGCGCGAGTTCTTCACCGACTCCTTGCTTCAGTCACTCATCGAACGGGTGCTTGACAACAACACCGACCTGAATTCAGCCCGCATCGCGGTGGAGAAGAGTGAAGCCTCGTTGAAGGCAGCCAAGATGGCTTATCTGCCATCGCTTTATTTCTCTCCTCAAGGAACGCTGGCAAAGTTTGACAGCAATCCCTGGGCAAAGACCTATAACCTGCCTCTGCAAATGTCTGTAGATTTCGACGTTTTTGGTTCCATTACTAACAAGAAGCGGGCTTCAAATGCCGTACTTATGCAAGCGCAGTTGAGCGAGGATATTGTTCGCACCAATCTGATTAGTATGGTAGCCCAGCAGTATTATTTGCTACAGTTGCTTGACCGTCAGTTGGATATTCTTGTTATGACAGATAGCCTGTGGAACGCTTCTCTTGAGATTCAGAGGGCACTTTGGGAAAATGGTAAAGCCTATAGTACCGCTGTTAATCAGATGGAGTCATCGCATTTGAACGTGAAAACTCAGATAGTAGACATCCAGCGTAACATCCGAGCCACCGAGAATGCCCTCAGCCGTCTGATGGCAGATACTCCGCAGCATATTGAGCGCAAGAAATGGGGTACTTCAGCATTAGAGGGCAGACCGGAGAACATGGTGGGACAACGTATGTTTGACACGCAATATCTGATAATAGGAGTGCCGGCTACGATGTTGGAACTGCGTCCTGATATTCGTATGGCCAACCATGCCATGGAGGAGGCTTTCTATAATACGCAGGCGGCACGTGCTGCTTTCTTTCCCAGCATCACACTTACGGGAGCATCTGGTTGGACAAACTCTGCGGGTAGTGCCGTAATTAACCCAGGCAAGCTGTTATTCTCTGTAATGGCTTCACTAACGCAGCCTATCTTTGCGCGAGGTACGCTGAAGGCCAACCTGAAAATCAACCAGCTGACACAACAGGACTTGCAGAAGAAATATGTGCAGACTGTCATTGACGCAGGCAATCAGGTGAATGAGGCTATGGCTGACTGTCAGGCTGCTCGGGAGAAATATGCCTACTATCGCCGCCAGGTGGAAGTTCTCTATGATGCCTACATGGGCACACACGAACTGATGCTCAATGGTAAGGCCAACTATCTTGAAGTGCTCAAGGCACAGGAAAGTCTGCTTAGTGCCCAGCTCAGTGAAGTAGCCAATATGTATGATGGCGCTCAGGCCGTTATTACACTCTACATCGCCCTTGGCGGTGGTACGAAATAAAACATAAGATAATTTTGTAATTATCGTCATGCAAAGAGGGTATGTCAAATAGGCATATCCTCTTTTTTTGATCCATATTGTATGGATAGGGGAGTGTACAGTGATGGCATTGTTGAAGCCTGTGTGTCATGCTCTTTGGAAGCCCTTCTTCACTTGTATCAATAGTGAATTTATCAGCATCAACCGTTGCTGGAGTTGGTATTGCATCGCCATTTCCATTGTTTCCCATTATGACTTTCTTAGTATGCGCTAAGTATTTTACGGAAAAAGACTGGCGAACTCAAAAACTCTCATAGTAAGGTTGTTACAGAAATGGTTTTGCAAATTGGGAAAAACATTCTACGATAGAAGAAGAGGGCACGCCAAAAACCTTTGACATGCCCTCTTAAGATTTAGTTGTAGAAAGTCCTTACAGACAAATACTCCTTGCGGAAGATGAGGGATTCAAACCCCCGATACCCGGAAAAGGGTATACCGGATTTCGAGTCCAGCGCATTCGATCACTCTGCCAATCTTCCTTTTTCTTTGCAGTGCAAAGGTAGTAATTATTTTCTAAACAAGAAATACTTTCAAATAATTTTCATCAGATGATTTCTATAATTGCCGGATTTTGCAGAATATGAGAGAATACAATCTAAGTTTAGTAACATCAACATGGATCATTATCCTATTTTCAGTGGGCATTGGTGTATAAGGTGAGACAACACCAATTGTCCTGTATCTTGCGATTGTATTCTTTTAGTCCAAACTCTGAGGCCTTTTCAATGAGGAGATGAGCATCTTCTGAATAGAATCCACTGATAATGAGCCATCCGGGATGGGCTATGGCTCCCGCCAACTCTTCCATGTCACTTAGGAGGATATTGCGGTTTATGTTTGCCATCACCATATCGAATACTCCGCTTATGTGTGAAAGCACGCTTCTGTCGCCTTCCAACACTTCAATTTCCACATTATTTAATTTAGCATTATGCTCCGTATTCCTCACGCTCCAGTCGTCGATGTCATAGGCTACGACCTCGGATGCTCCACATTTTGCTGCAACTATTGATAGTATGCCAGTGCCGCAACCGCAGTCTAACACACGCTTGCCCTTGAGATTATGTTCAAGCAATGAAGCCACCACCATCTGCGTTGTTTGGTGAGTGCCTGTTCCGAATGCCTGTCGTGCATCAATAGCGACAGATATCGGGGTCGGATTATTAGTTGATATGTAATCTTTTGGTACTTCTTGCTTTGCATCATATATGATGCAGTCATTACCGACAATGATTGGTTCAAATCCAGATTGTTCCCATTCCTCGTTCCAGTTTTTATCTTCTACCTCTGATATGGAGAATGAGATTTCAACATTGGGAATAGGGAATTCTTCAATACTCTGATTGAGAGCTTCTGTCGACATGATATCTGCTTGAATGTAACCAGCCAATCCCTTGTCTGTTTCTTGGAACGATTCAAATCCTATTTCAGCAACGCTGGCTGCAAGTATGTCATGGAAGTCAGTACTGTCGGGCTTGAAAATAAAATTAACCTCAAGATATTTCATGTGGGTGATTGTTTTTGCTGCAAATTTACAAAAAATAGGGAAAAACCTATACCGTATTAGGGAAAATCCCTACTTTTGTACAGACTTATTGAATAAATTTGCAATGTGAAATTGTGTAAGCATGATGATGAAATAAAACATATAAACAACGTTTAAAATGAACAATATGAATAAGATTACCCTTTTTTCAGTCCTTTTGGGAGCTGTGTCGCTGAATGCCATGGCTCAGGACGACCTTTATTTCTCCATTAAGCCGAGTGAGAAGGAGGTAAACTCTTATGAGAAAATCAGGACGTATTATTCTGGGAGTGATCGCGATGTTGACGAATATAATCGCCGTGGTAAGCTCAACAGCTATTATCAGGTGATTGGTTCCGACTCTCTGGGTAATGACATCATAGAGTTTCATGCAGGCAATGGTGAATATAGCATGGATGGTGACAGCACTATTGTTGACCATGGTAAGTTCTTTGATGATGAGGAGGATTTTGCATATTCGCGTCGTTTAGGTCGTTTTGATGGTTATTATGGATGGTACGACCCATATTTCTATGGTTACTGGGGAAATCCTTGGTTCTATCGTTACAGTGCATTTTACCCATGGTATGACAGCTATTATTATGGCTGGTATCATCCATGGTATTATGGCTATGGCTGGGGATACCCATACGGATATCGTTATTGGGGTGGCATACCTGTAGTACATCATAGGGGAGGAATTGCAGGAACACGCAATCACTCACATGGTAGATATTACAGCGGTGGAAACACTCGTTTTGGCGGCACGCGAAATGGTTCTTTCAACAATGGCAGAACCGGTGCCAGCAGATCATACACTCCATCATCAAGGAATACAACACAGTTTGGTGGTACACGCAATAGCGGAAGCTTTGGTGGAACCCATGGTGGCGGCAGTTTCGGCGGCTCACGCGGAGGAGGCTCTTTTGGCGGCTCACACGGAGGTGGCGGCGGACACTTTGGTGGACGCAGATAAGCGATGTAAAAAGGAATAATAATAGACATTTAACTAACTCATAATGAAAAAGCAATTATTATCATTAGCCGCATTGATGACAGTATTGTCATTGTCGGCACAGGAAACATATGAGAACGCAAAACTCGTTGGCGATGACCTTAACGGTACAGCCCGTTATGTGGGTATGGGCGGAGCCATGGAAGCGTTGGGTGCTGACATATCAACGATATCATCCAACCCGGCAGGCTTGGGACTTTACCGCCATTCCATGGTGAATGCATCAGGAAGTCTCAACATGCAATCGGGCGCACCATCGTTTGCAAAAGGTGACAAGACCACGGTAAGTTTTGACCAGATTGGTTTCGTATATTCCTTGCAAACGAGACCAAGCTCATATATAAATTTTGCATTCAATTATCACAAGAGCAAGAATTTCAATTATATCCTTGCAGCAGCAAACAGTCTGAACAATGCTTCACAAAACAAGCTGACTTATCAGAAAGCTCGAAATGGTGTGTTTACAAGCGATAAAGACATAACATTCAGCCAGGTTGACGCATTGTATATGGGAACAGACCTTTACGATCGGGATGAGAATGTACTATACAATGATGTGGCAACAAGCTATCAGATGAACCGCGAGCATGAGGGGTATGTTGCAGACTATGACTTCAGTATAAACGGAAATATAAACAACAGAGTATTTCTTGGTCTTGCTTTCAGTGTGAAGGATGTAAACTACAAACACTATGGCACATATACGGAACAGATAAACGGCAACCCACTGACACTTACTGATGACCGTAGGATAGACGGTAGTGGTTTTGATTTGAAAGCAGGTGTTATTGTGCGTCCTATTGAAAACTCACCGTTCAGAATTGGTGCATACGTCCATACCCCCACATGGTATGACCTGACGACGGAAAACTATTCAAAGTTGACAGGTAGCTCAGGACCTATTTCAGAATCGTATGATTACAAGATGACTACTCCATGGAAGTTTGGTTTTGCCTTGGGGCACACCATAGGAAACAATCTGGCATTTGGAGCTACTTATGAATATGCCGACTATTCATCGACAAAGACTCGCATAAAGGGTTTATATGGAGATTCCTATGAAGATACCCAAGTTGACAGAGAGATGAATAATCATACGGAATCGACACTCAAGGGCGTGTCCACCATTAAGGTAGGTGCTGAATACAAACCTCTGCCTGAACTTGCCATACGAGCTGGCTACAACTATGTGTCACCCAAATATGAGAGTGATGGATTTAAAGCAGTCGACATCTCGTCACCAGGTGTTTACTACAGTAGCGCAACAGACTATACCAATTGGAAAGCTACAAATCGCTTAACATTTGGTGTGGGATACCAGATTGACAAGTTCAACATAGACCTGTCATACCAGTGTTCAATGCAGAAGGGCGATTTCACACCATTCACCGAATGGGTGGAGACCAAACCCAACGAAATGGGTGTTGTTGACCATAGTCAGGACAATATTGCAGGAGCAACAAGCGTAAAGAACAATCGCCATCAAGTGATGCTTACGCTCGGATACCACTTCTAAGCATACAAAAGTAATATGGATGAGAAGAGGATGCACCCGAAAGGAGCATCCTCTTCACGTTTATATATCAGCCAAATATGATTGTCAGCTATTTGTGGTGTTCAAAAAAATACGTACTTTTGCATGGTGACTAATTGAAAATACAGACATGCATATGACGCATAATAATCACAGATACCTGATAACAGTGATAATGATGACTATGAGCATTGCTTCAATGGCACAGAAGCCACGATGGAATGCCCAGTATCAAGACTATATAGATAAATATAAGGATATTGCTATTCGTGAGATGCATACTTATGGTATCCCCGCAAGCATTACACTTGCTCAAGGACTATTGGAGAGTGGGGCAGGTAACAGCGAACTGGCAAGAAATGGTAACAACCATTTTGGAATTAAATGCAGGGGATGGAATGGTAAGACCGTATACCATGATGATGATGAGCGTGGAGAATGTTTCAGAGCCTATGACTCAGCATTAGAAAGCTATGAAGACCACAGTCGTTTTCTTGCCACCGGACAGCGCTACAGTAAGCTGTTCAAGCTTAGTCATTCTGATTATAAAGGATGGGCACATGGACTCAAATCATGCGGATATGCCACAAATCCTAAATATGCTCATCGTTTGATTGAAATAATAGAACTTTATTCATTACATCAATACGATAAAGCACATCAATATAAATCTAAAGATTTAGTTGGGAAAAAGTTGTCGGCAAAGACGAAATCTTCAACTAACCATGAGATAAATTATTACAACAAGAATTATTATCTCATTGCTCACCAGGGAGATACCTTTGAGTCATTGTCGAAAGAAACAGGAGTTAGCAAACGCAAGCTTAGGAAATATAATGAATATGTGAAGGGGCAAGAAATATGCAGTGGCGATATCATATATCTTGAAAAGAAGCAAAGAAAGGCAGAGAAGAAATATAAGAATAAGCCACATGTAGCAAACGTTTCGGAAAGTATGCATTCTATAGCTCAACGTTATGGTATAAGACTTAAAAGTTTATATAGGAAAAACAAACTTTCTGCCACCTATCAGTTGAAAGCTGGCGATAAGTTGAGGGTATATTGACATCCAGAGGTTTGCAACTACAAAATGTCAAGGTTATGTACTTGAGGTTAGCGTATGGTGAAGAAGTCGAAACGACGCCACAGTGACAATGGAAGCCATCGCCATAGCCATGCAACAATACGCCATCGCCAATCAATATATGTCACACGCTTTTTCTTATATACAGCTTTGATGATACTTTTGGCTGCTTTGCGAGATGATATCATCATTGGAAACCTTCCATTGCTTGAGGCGAGCAGCTCGGTGTCAACAAATCCTGGTCGCACATCAGTAAACTGTATATGAAGGTTTCGGGAAGCTGAAATCTGTTGCAGAGCATCTGTATAGGCACTCTGAAAAGCTTTTGAACATGAATAAGCGGCTGCGGCACCCATACCTTTGGTTCCTGCAATGCTTGATACTACAACTATATGACCACCGGCATGACTGGCAAAAAAACGAAAAGCTTCACCTACCATGCGGGAAAATCCAACCACATTCGTGTTCAGGGTGGATAGCTCCTTCTCCTCATCTAACATTGCATTTTGAAAGCCAATGCCAGCCACATGGATATACAATCCCATACCACCAAGCTTGTCAATCAGTGAAAGAAGGGATTTTGTAGCATTTGGGTTGGTCACGTCTATTGATGCCGTGTAGACTCGGTCTGGAGCCATCGCCTTGAGCTCATCGATGAGTTCAATACGACGAGAACCTAACCCAACATGCCATCCGTTTTGAATGAGGAGTTGAGCCACTTGTCTGCCTATGCCTGAGGAGGCACCTATTACGATAGCACGTTTCATCGCTGCAAAAATACAAAAAAGTGGCACCATAACAACATATTAAGGCAAAAAAAGCATTTAATAAAAAACAAATGTATATATTTTTCAAAAAAAACACTCAGCAACCTTTGCAGCTTTAAACTTTTTACTATCTTTGCACTTAAATTGCAAAACAGACATTACAAATCAATGCTCTGAAACACATAAATTATAGCTATATATGTATTTTACATTATTAATTACCGTTCTTATTACTGCCATTGTTCTCGTGGCAGGGGCTTATGTTATAGCCAAGCTCATAGGACCCAGATCATATAATAAGGTGAAAGGACAACCCTATGAGAGTGGTATACCAACAAGAGGAAGCTCATGGCTGCCTGTAAACATAGGATATTACCTGTTTGCAATCTTGTTTCTGATGTTTGATGTCGAAACAGTATTCCTCTATCCTTGGGCAACTGTTGTGAAAGCCTATGGACCACTTGCTTTGGCTACAATCACGTTCTTCATGTTAGTACTTGTATTTGGCTTGGCATACGCCTGGCGGAAAGGAGCATTGGAATGGAAATAGGAAAGCCAAAAATCAAAAGCATAGCATACGACGAGTTCAAGGACAATTCAACTCTTGAAAACCTCGTTGAGCAGCTTCACGAAGGCGGCACAAATGTAGTTGTGGGTTCATTGGATAAGCTTATAAACTGGGGACGCTCCAATTCCCTGTGGTCGCTTACTTTTGCAACAAGTTGTTGCGGTATAGAATTCATGGCAGTAGGATGTGCCAGATATGACTTTTCTCGATTTGGTTTTGAAGTTACACGAAATTCACCTCGACAAGCTGACTTGATAATGTGTGCTGGAACCATTACACACAAGATGGCACCGGTATTTAAACGTCTCTACGACGAGATGGCAGAGCCGAAGTATGTCATTGCTGTTGGTGGATGCGCTATCAGTGGAGGTCCATTCAAATCAAGCTATCATGTAGTTCAGGGAATACAGGAAATAGTACCTGTTGATGTGTTCATACCCGGCTGTCCGCCAAGACCTGAAGCTATACTCTACGGAATGATGCAGCTTCAGCGAAAAGTTAAAATTGAGAAATTCTTTGGAGGTGCAAATCACAAGCAGACCAAAGAAGAAAAGCAGTTGGGACTATCTAATGAAGCCATCGCATACAACTGGCGACCGCCACTTGTGGTAACTGAAGTGCCAGAAGACTTTAAAAGTGAACTGAACAAAGAAGCAGATGACATGAATATGCAACAAGGAAAGGAGGCAACAAAATGAAACTCAATAATATAGAGCTGAGTTTTGAAGCTTTTGCCAAAGAGATGGCTGCTCTCAAGAATAACCAGCATTTTGACTACCTTGTGACAATTATTGGAGAGGATTTCCAAGATGAGGGGCTGGGGTGTATCTACATTCTTGAGAATACCTTAGACAATAAACGTACATCCGTGAAAACAATGGCAAAGAAAGTGGGAGACGATTATGTCATTCCATCTGTCATTGATTTATGGAAAGGTGCCAACCTATTGGAGAGAGAAGTCTTTGATTTCTTTGGAATAAAGTTTCTCGGACATCCTGACATGCGAAGACTTTTCCTGAGAAGTGATTTTAAGGGCTATCCGTTCCGAAAGGATTGGAAAGGCGACAACTCTTATTCTCTTGAAGATGATGTTGAACCTGATTTTGGTTGTCAGTATGAGCTGTCAAGTGATGGTAAACTCATATGTAAGCACAACAGTCTTTTTTCTGAAGACGACTATGTAGTCAATATCGGTCCTCAGCACCCATCGACTCATGGAGTGTTAAGGCTTCAGACCGTACTTGACGGTGAAACCGTGAAGCGTATTTATCCACATCTTGGATATATACACAGGGGCATAGAAAAGATGTGTGAAAGCTATACCTATCCTCAGACTCTTGCGCTTACCGACAGACTAAACTATCTTTCTGCAATGATGCATCGTCATGCACTTGTAGGAGTGGTAGAAGAAGCTATGGAGATAGAGCTTTCTCCCCGCATTAAGTACATAAGAACGATTATGGATGAGCTGCAGAGAATTGACTCACACCTTCTGTACTGCGGCTGTTGTGCCCAAGACCTCGGAGCTCTGACCGCATTCCTCTATTGCATGCGTGATAGGGAACATGTACTAAATGCCATGGAAGAGACAACAGGAGGTAGACTGATACAAAATTACTACCGTATTGGCGGTCTGCAAGATGACATAGATGTCAATTTCGTTAAAAACGTGAAGCAGCTCGTGTCATATCTCAGACCGATGATACAAGAGTATGTTGATGTGTTCGGAGATAATGTGATAACACACAACCGTTTTGAAAAGGTTGGTGTCATGAGTAAAGAAGATTGTATCAACTATGGTGTTACCGGACCAGCCGGAAGGGCTTCTGGTTGGGAAAATGATGTTAGGAAATCACATCCATACGATATGTATGATTCTGTTGAGTGGAAACAGATTGTTGACACTTCCTCAGACAGCATGGCTCGTTATAACATTCACATAAACGAGATGTATCAGAGCTTGAATATCATAGAACAACTTATTGACAATATTCCAGAAGGTGATTTTTATATAAAACAGAAGCCAATCATAAAAGTGCCGGAAGGACAATGGTATTTCTCTGTTGAAGGAGCAAGTGGAGAGTTTGGCGTATATATAGATTCAAAGGGTGACAAGAGTCCCTATAGATTAAAGATGAGACCGATGGGACTTTCGCTTGTAGGTGCACTTGACCCTATGCTTCGCGGACAGAAAATAGCTGACCTCGTAACTACAGGAGCAGCTATAGACTTTGTAATACCTGACATTGACCGATAGTATTTAATAAAAGAACAACTAAAAGATAAACAATTATGTTCGATTTCTCTATAGTAACACAATGGTTTGACGGATTGCTCCGAAACACATGGGCACTTGGAGATCTGTGGGCTACGCTCATAGAATGCGTTATAGTAGGAGCGCTCATCCTTATAGGCTATGCACTCCTTGCTATTGTGCTGATATTTATGGAGCGCAAGGTCTGCGCATATTTCCAATGTAGAATTGGTCCCATGAGAGTTGGCTTTTGGGGTACGCTTCAGGTGCTATCAGATGTTATAAAGATGCTCATTAAAGAAATATTCTTTGTGGACAAAGCCGACAAACTGCTTTATATAATAGCACCGACTTTAGTAATTATAGCATCTGTGGGAACATTCTCCTTCCTGCCATGGAACAAAGGTGCTTCAGTACTTGATTTCAATGTCGGAATTTTTTTGGTTACGGCAATCTCAAGCATTGGTGTGGTTGGTACATTCCTTGCTGGATGGAGTAGTAATAATAAGTATTCCGTAATTTCAGCTATGAGAGCTGCTGTACAGATGATTTCCTATGAAATGTCATTATGCTTATGTCTGATTACGGCGGTTATTTTGACAGGCACCATGAAGATGAGTGGTATAGTGGAAGCGCAGGAGAGTTCATGGCTCATTTTTAAGGGTGGAGCTGCTGTACCGGCAATAATAGCATTTTTAATATTCCTTGTTGCTGGAAATGCAGAAGCTAACAGAGGACCGTTTGATATGGCTGAAGCTGAAAGTGAGCTTACAGCAGGACATCATACAGAATATTCCGGTATGGGTTTCGGTTTCTTCTATCTTGCAGAGTACCTTAATCTCTTTGTCGTGTCAGGCATAGCATCTACCGTGTTCCTCGGTGGATGGATGCCGCTCCATATTGCCGGCTTAGATGCTTTTAACGGCGTTATGGATATGATACCAGGCATAGTTTGGTTCCTGGGAAAGACTTTTTTGGTAGTGTGGATTTTGATGTGGGTAAGATGGACATACCCTCGTCTTCGCATTGATCAGATATTAGCACTTGAATGGAAATATCTTATGCCTCTTGCTCTGATAAACCTTGTGCTTATGACGGTAGTTGTAGCGTTGAATATTTAATTAGGTAAACGACATGGAAAATAAACAATCATATTTCGGGGATATATCCAAAGGCATAAAGACACTTGCCACTGGTTTGAAAGTAACTCTGAAGGAATATTTTACAAAGAAGTCTACTGAGCAATATCCGGAAAATAGAAAAACCACCCTTCATGTGTCAAAAAGACACCGTGGCAGATTGGTTTTTAAACGAAACGATGACGGTTCATACAAATGCACAGCATGCACCTTGTGTGAAAAGACATGCCCCAATGGAACAATCAAGATTACATCCCAAATGGTGACTACTGAAGATGGCAAGAAAAAGCGTCAGCTCACAGATTACCAGTATGATCTTGGAGACTGTATGTTCTGTCAGCTGTGCACCAACGTATGTAATTTTGACGCTATTGAGTTTACAAATGATTTTGAAAATGCAGTATTTGACAGGAACTCATTGGTGTTACATCTTGATAAAGAACATTACAATGGAGGCTCACTTCCCAATTTAATAGAAGGTGGGGCACCACTTACTATCGGAGAGTTTAATACCAAAACAAAGTAAGAATATTTATTATGGCAAATCAAATAGTTTTCGCAATACTTGCAACGATTATTGTTGCATCTGCCATTTACAGCGTTGCAACAAAAAGCATCATGAGGGCTGCCACGGCACTGCTTGTTGTACTCTTTGGCGTAGCAGGCATGTACTTCCTCCTTGATTACACCTTTTTGGGAGCTGTGCAGATAAGTATCTATGCTGGAGGCATAACAATGATTTATATCTTCGCTATTCAACTGGTTTCGAAGAGAACCCTTCAGGGTTTACAAGAGAGGCTGAAAGGTAGCAAGGTTATTGCAGGTTGTCTTGCAGCACTTGCTGGCATTGTAACAGTGTTGGCTGTTGTTATGAAGTATCAATTTATTGATATGTTTCAGCAACTTCCAGATAAGGAAATTGAAATGTCTGTTATTGGAAACACTCTTATGGGTGCGGGAAAATATCAATATGTATTACCTTTTGAGTTTATATCCTTATTCCTTCTCGCATGTATAATAGGTGGACTCGTAATACTCAATAATAAAAAGGAGGAAAACAAATAATGATACCAGTAGTTTGTTATATATCACTCAGTGCAATACTGTTCTTTACAGGTGTATTTGGTTTTGTTACACGACGAAATCTTATAGCGATGTTGATATCTGTGGAGCTCATACTTAATGCAGTAGATCTTCAATTTGCGGTTTTCAACAGACACTTGTTTCCCACCCAGATGGAAGGCATGTTCTTTACACTTTTCTCTATTGGTGTGAGTGCTGCCGAAACAGCTGTAGCTGTTGCTATCATAATTAATGTTTACCGCCACTTCCACAGTGATCAGGTAAATAGTATTGAAAACATGAAATTATAATGATTATGGAATTCAGTTATGTATTTCTAATACTTCTTTTGCCTGCTCTTTCATTCTTGATTTTGGGTTTGGCGGGAATGAAAATGTCCCACAAGACAGCGGGACTCATTGGTACGACATCGCTTGGAGTTGTTACGGTTATTTCCTATGTCACTGCTTTTAAGTATTTTGGCGCAGAGCGTCTGTCAGATGGAACCTTCCAAACAATTGTACCATATAACTTTACTTGGTTGCCATTAGGAAACCTTCATTTTGATATGGGAATCTTGCTTGATCCTATATCTGTAATGATGCTTATTGTGATTTCTACAGTAAGCCTTATGGTACACATATACTCGTTTGGATATATGCATGGCGAAAAGGGATTTCAACGCTATTATGCCTTTTTGTCTTTGTTTACAATGTCAATGCTCGGGCTCGTTGTAGCAACGAATATTTTTCAGATGTATCTGTTCTGGGAACTCGTCGGTGTAAGTTCCTATTTGCTCATAGGATTCTACTATCCACTAAAGCCAGCAATTGCTGCATCTAAAAAAGCATTTATTGTTACCCGTTTTGCAGATATGTTTTTCCTAATAGGAATACTGCTTTTCGGTTATTATACAGAATCGTTTAGTTTCTCATTTGCAGGAGATGTAATGCTCTCTCCTGATGCTACTCCATTTATCCCAGTAAACACTTCAAAAGCATTGGCAGCTGGTGCGATGATTCTTCCTACAGCACTTGTTTTGATGTTCATTGGTGGAGCTGGTAAGAGTGCTATGTTCCCTCTTCATATATGGTTGCCTGATGCAATGGAGGGTCCGACTCCTGTCAGTGCACTTATCCATGCAGCTACGATGGTTGTTGCTGGTGTATTCCAGATAGCACGAATGTTTCCATTGTGGATTGAATATGCCCCTCAAGCAATGCCTATAATAGTGTGGGTGGGAGTATTTACAGCTTTCTATGCAGCAGCTGTTGCATGTGCTCAAAGTGATATTAAGCGTGTATTGGCATTCTCCACCATTTCTCAAATAGCTTTCATGATGGTTGCTCTCGGTGTTTGCTTGCCGGGCCATGAGTCTGTACTTGACAATCATTCTCAGTTAGGATACATGGCAAGTATGTTCCACTTATTCACCCATGCTATGTTTAAAGCATGTTTATTCCTTGGTGCGGGCTGTATTATTCATGCGGTGCACTCAAATGAAATGGAATACATGGGCGGTTTACGCAAATATATGCCGATAACCAATATAACGTTCCTAATCAGTTGCTTGGCAATAGCTGGAATACCTTTCTTCTCAGGCTTCAGCTCAAAGGATGAAATAATTACAGCATGTTTTGCATATAGTCCTGTGGTAGGTTGGATAATGACAGGTATTGCTGCCATGACTGCATTCTATATGTTCCGCTTGTATTTCGGAATATTCTGGGGAACAGAGAACAAAGAAGCCCACGCTCATCATACTCCACATGAAGCGCCTGTGACTATGACTGTTCCTTTGATAGTCCTTACAATAATAACACTTGGTGTTGGTATTTATACGACATTGGCGGGATTCCTTGGCTGGTCAAACAGTTTTGGAAGCTTTGTCACTGCAAGTGGAGAAAACTATGATATTCATTTTAATACTCAGATAGCTCTTACTTCAACCATAATAGCAATAGTTAGTATTTGTTTGGCTACATATATATATAAAGGTGAGAAGCAACCAGTAGCAGACAAACTCTATAAGACATTTCCCAAACTTCATCAAGCTGCATACAAGCGTTTTTATCAAGATGAAATATGGCAGTTTGTCACACACAAGATTATCTTCCGTTGTGTATCAACACCTATTGCTTGGTTTGATCGTCATGTCGTAGATGGGACGTTCAACTTTATGGCATGGGGAGCTAACGAAGCTGGTGAGTCAATACGTCCATGGCAGAGTGGCGATGTACGCCAGTATGCGGTATGGTTCCTTACAGGAGCGATAGCACTGACACTTATTCTTTTAGCAATATAAAGATGTTGGTTCATTTTTAAGAAATTAATAATATTATGAGCATATTATCATTATTCGTAGTCATTCCTGCATTGATGCTGTTAGGCTTGTGGTTGTCGCGTAGTTTAAATCAAGTGCGCGGTGTAATGGTTGCGGGATCAAGCCTTTTACTGGCATTGTCCATTTGGCTTACTATTTATTTTTTTCAGCAAAGAGCCTCAGGCAACACCGATGAAATGTTACTAATGCAAAGCATAGAATGGTTCCGACCACTTCATATTGCATACGCAGTTGGTGTAGACGGTATCTCTGTTGTAATGTTGTTATTGTCAAGCATCATTGTTTTCACTGGAACTTTTGCTTCATGGCAGTTGAAACCTATGACCAAGGAATATTTTCTGTGGTTTACTTTGCTTTCAACAGGTGTATATGGCTTCTTCATTTCTATAGACATGTTTACAATGTTCATGTTCTATGAGGTCGCACTTATTCCAATGTATCTTCTAATAGGTGTATGGGGTAGTGGCAATAAAGAATATTCAGCCATGAAGCTTACTCTTATGCTTATGGGTGGTTCGGCACTTCTGATTCTCGGACTTCTGGGCATATTCTATTTCAGTGGTGCAGATACCATGAATGTTCTCGAGATAGCTGCAAGACATAACATTCCTGTAAATATCCAGAAAGTGTTTTTCCCATTCATCTTTATTGGCTTTGGAGTGTTAGGTGCTCTATTCCCGTTTCATACATGGTCACCCGATGGTCATGCTTCGGCACCTACTGCTGTGTCGATGCTTCATGCGGGTGTATTGATGAAGCTTGGAGGCTATGGATGCTTCCGCATTGCAATGTTCCTGCTGCCAGATGCTGCTCGTGAGCTTGCTTGGATATTCATTATACTAACCACTATATCTGTGGTATATGGTGCTCTTTCAGCTTGCGTACAAACAGATTTGAAATATATAAATGCCTATTCTTCTGTGTCACACTGCGGATTAGTACTTTTCGCCTTACTGATGATGACACAGGTGTCATGTACTGGAGCCATACTACAAATGCTTTCACATGGTTTAATGACGGCACTGTTTTTTGCCCTTATCGGCATGATATATGGTAGGACACATACACGAGATATTCGGAAACTCGGTGGTTTGATGAAAATTATGCCATTCTTAGCTGTTGGCTACGTCATAGCTGGTTTGGCAAACCTTGGACTTCCTGGTTTTTCTGGTTTTATAGCCGAGATGACGATATTCGTTGGCTCTTTCGGGGCAGAACTTCCCAATGGCGACCCAGACATGTTCAGAAGGACTGCTACCGTCATAGCATGTACATCAATAGTAGTAACAGCAGTCTATATTCTAAGAGTTGTTGGTAAAATATTGTATGGCGAAGTTTCTGACAAACACTATCTTGAATTGACTGATGCCACCTGGGATGAGCGGGTTGCTGTTATATGCCTTATAGCATGTGTGGCAGGTCTTGGCTTATTCCCACTTTGGGCAAGCAATGCAATAACAGATGCAGTGCAACCCATTTTACAGAACATTGGCACAATAGCAGCACTATAATTTTTTTAGAAGACAAACAGTATGAATACATATAGTGATTTCTTTTATATGATACCTGAGGCAATTTTAGTTGCCGTGTTGGTAATTTTGTTTATAGCCGATTTCGTTTCTGCAAAAAGTAACTGTCGTAAATGGTTTAACCCTCTGGCATGTGTCCTTATGTTGCCGGTAATCATTGCTCCGTTACTTCTCACTGATGAAATCCACGTTTTTGGTGATATGTATCGAAATACCTATGGGGTTGGAATAGTGAAAGCTATTCTTGCAGCCGGTACATTGATTGTTTTTATTCAGTCAAAGGTGTGGGCAGAAAAGAGCGACAAAGAGGGTGAGTTTTACATGCTCATAGTTTCCACACTTTTGGGAATGTTTGTTATGCTCAGTTCAGGTCACTTCCTGATATTTTTCCTTGGACTTGAAATGGCAAGTGTCCCCATGGCTACAGTTGTGGCTTTTGACAAATATCGTAAAGAAAGTGCTGAAGCAGCAGCAAAATACATTCTTACTGCAACTTTCTCAAGTGGTGTGATGCTCTACGGCATCTCTTTTATCTATGGATTGTGTGGAACCATGTATTTCAATGATATTGCAGCAAGTCTTTCATCACCGTTTCAGCCGATTCTTATTTTAGGATTTGTATTCTTCTTCAGTGGTCTTGGCTTTAAGCTTTCACTTGTGCCATTCCATTTCTGGACAGCAGACACCTACCAAGGTGCTCCTACCACTGTTACTGGCTATCTTTCGGTTATTTCAAAAGGTGCTGCTGCATACACTCTTCTGATAATACTTTTCCATGTGTTTGGTTCCATGCGTGAACAGTGGCAGTGGCTAATGTATATCGTGATAGTGTTGTCCATAACAATTGCCAATCTTTTTGCAATTCGTCAGAGTGAACTCAAGCGGTTTATGGCATTCAGTTCAATATCTCAGGCAGGATATATCATGTTGGCAGCTGTTGGAACAGACTGGAACCTAAGTGCCACATCATTGCTCTACTACGTTCTTATATACATAGTTGCAAATATGGCTGTGTTTACGATTATTGCCGTAGTAGAACAAAACAACGGAGGACGTACCAATATAGATGACTATGATGGTTTGTATCAGACAAATCCGAAGCTCGCTTTCCTACTGACATTGGCTTTATTCTCACTTGCTGGAATACCACCATTTGCAGGTATGTTCTCTAAGTTCTTCGTGTTTATGGCAGCTGCCAAGGCTGGTACATCATGGGCTTATGCCGTGGTGTTTATAGCTTTAATCAATACCGTGGTGAGTCTCTATTACTATCTGCTTGTTGTAAAAGCCATGTATATAAAGAAGTCTGACTCTCCTTTACCTGCATTCAAGAGTGATTGCAATACAAAGGTCGCTCTTGCCATTTGTACTATAGGTATTGCACTTTTCGGAATATGCTCATACTTCTATGAATGGATTTCGGCATCAGTATAAAGATATAGCTACTGTCCGCTAATCTTTATGAACTCATATAAATATTAGGGCTGGCATCATTTAACAAGATGCCAGCCCTTTTGTTTTTCTTTGCAGTTGACAAAAAATATGGATACCGAATTTTGTGGTAATGGAAGAAACTTCCGATTTTAGTGGATTATTTCTTATTTTATATTTATTTTTGCAGTGGCATGAGATTTAAAGTTGTATGTAACAAGTGTGGCAGGGGATTTCTTGCAGAGTCAATGCAGTATGGACGTGTTTCATACAGGTGTCCGTATTGCGGCAAGGTTGTCATTTGTCAGCTTGATGAACCACAAATAAATAATAATGTAAGTCGTCCGCGAAGAGTTGTTAATACTGTAGCGAATCAGTCAAGGAGAGTAGGAGGGTGGATTGCACGTTTCCGCACCAACCATAAGAATGGAGACTTGTGGCTTTTCTTCATGTTTAGTATAGCCTTCATAATAGTTGTGGTGCTATGCCTCTTTCTTTTTGCTGAGGGAGCAAAGCTGTTACATAGCGGACATTCGTGGCTTTATAAATGGTATCTTGAACTAAAGAATTCGTTATAATTAAGAATTATAAAATGTAGTTTTGACTTTTTTCTTTGTGTATGTAGCATGATAGATCAAATGGTTAAATGTCTTAAGTTCACATTGTCGTTTCCAATCTTGTTAGTTATATTGACAGGATGTGAAACAAGAAATCATGATGCTATAGACAGTTTGAATAAAAAAGCCTATTCGCTTCATTATAAAAATATTGATTCTGCTTTTTATTACGCCAATAAAGCTATTATACAAGCAAAGCATTCCGGATATGATTCCGGCGTAGGAGAGGCTCTCAACAACCTTGCTTTCGTTGGTATCACTAAGATGGAATACGATCATGCAGAGAAGCTTCTTGACTCAGTGTCGGTAGCAACTTCAAACCAAGTGGAATTGTTCATTGCTGACGTTCAACTTATGAGAATTTGTCAACGTCAAAGCAGAAACAAGGAATTCTACGACCACAGAGAAAAAGCATTGCGTAGGATACACCGTATTTCTGAAGAGCAACAATACCTTAACAATCATCTTAAGGAGAGATATGTTTATGGACTTTCTGAGTTTGGTATTATCACCTCAGCCTATTACTATTATGTTGGACTATCGGATGAGTCCAGGTCTGCTCTTGAGGGCATTTCATTAGACGAGGATTTACGAAAAGATACAGCTCAGCTACTTGCTTACTATTACAATGTCGGTGCTGGAGGAATGATTACCAAGGGGGGGCATGCGGAAATATCTCAGAAAGAATTCGACTATCTTATACGATGTTACATGATATCACATAATCATGGCTATGTTTTTTGGGAAGCCAATGCCTTGCAAGCCATGAGCGAGCATCTGCTTAATGAAGATGATAGTGAACGCCTTATTGCTGATAATACACCAGCCTTAAGAATTATAAACATAGACAAAGTAGCCGATAGCCTTCTTGCCGGAAATATGGCAGAACGCTCTCTTTCCTTGTTTGAGAACTATGGTGATGAATACCAAATAGCTGGTGCATTGCGGACGCTTGCACAATGCTACTGGAATATTGGTGAATACCAGCAAGCCATACAATATCTGGAATACTCGTTTGATCGTAGCAACACCATAAGCAATGCACCATACTTGATAGTATCAATATGCGAGCAGCTGTGTCTTGCCTATTCAGCAATAGACAATAAACAGTCAAGCGACCACTATAGGAACCTGTATCTTGATCTGCAAGAAGAAACACGACAAGATCGTTACCTTGAGTCAAGGGCAGATCAATTAAAACGCTCTATTTCACAACTCAACACCATGATAATAGCTGTGGTGTTGATGATTGCGGTTATTGTGGCACTGATGATTTTTTTCGCATGGATACGTCGTAGGGACAAGAGTTCTGATACTCTTAAAACCCTTGCCATGCCTCTTGAAGAATGGCAGAAACTCAATGGCATACACGACAGCGAACTCATGGAACAGTATGAAACAATAAAGGAAAGCCTTTCTTTAGCCAAGCTGAATCTTGCATATTTCAAGAAAATAAATGTTGAACAGAGAGCAAAAGTTTCATTGATTAATAGTATTACGCCGCTTATAGAACGCATGCTACACGAAATAAATAGGCTGCGGACTCATGAAGAAAGTCAAGATGTGAGAGATCAGCGAGTAAGCTATGTTAAGGAACTCATAGATCAAATAGACGAATATAATCAGATACTTACACAATGGATACAGTTGCGCAAAGGAGAACTAAGCATTAAAGTGGAAAGTATAAGGCTGCAGAGACTGTTTGACATTGTGGAACAAGCCAAGGGAAGCTTTAGCCTAAAAGGTATTTCGTTTAAGGTTGAACCAACAGAAGCAGTAGTAAAGTGTGATCCTACCCTCACATTGTTTATGATCAATACAATTACAGACAATGCTCGGAAGTTCACTTCTGAAGGTGGTAGCGTGACAGTGTCGGCACAAGAAAACGATAGCTATGTGGAAATATCGGTGACAGATAATGGGTGCGGTATGGGGGAAGAACAACTGGAGCATTTATTTGACAAGCCCATCCTTCACCCCTCCAATAATGGCATCCAACATGGGTTTGGACTGATGAATTGCAAGGGTATCATTGAAAAATACAAGAAAACAAGCAGATTATTCTCTGTATGCATGATTGCTGCCGACAGCAAGGTAGGCAAAGGTAGCCGTTTGTTTTTCCGATTGCCTAAGGGCATTGTAAGGATGCTGGTTGCATTGGCTTTCATGTCAATGCATCCTATATTCATAAATGCTTCCAATGAGATGGAAAAGGCTCAAGTATACGCAGATTCTGTATTTCAATGCAACATAAACGGCAGATATCTAAAGACGCTGGCTTTTGCTGATAGTACAATGAATTATCTCAACGCTCATTGTCACCGATTTTATCCAAAAGAAAAGACAATGATGAAGCTTATGGGTAGCACTTCTGAGACACCTGCAGAAACACAGTGGTACCTAAAAGGTGTTAAGAGTGATTATGATATAGCCTTATCCATACGCAATGAATGTGCGGTGGCAGCTTTAGCTCTTCACGAGTGGCAACTATACCAATACAATAATTATGCCTATACGAAACTCTACCATGAAATGTCTGCTGACAGTAGCCTAAGCAACTATTGCCGTACAATGCAGAAAGCAGAAACAAACAAATATATTGCTATAGCATTGCTTATATTATTGTTGATTTCCATTTTTCCACTATATTATTTCTTTTATTACCGTCACCGTATGTACTATCGTAGCTGCATTGAACGTATTAAAAGCATAAATAACGTCCTGCTGGATGATACGTCAAATGAAGCTAAACTCAGGAATATAAGAGCATTAGCAAATGGTCAGTTACCTGATAACTTGCAATCTTTGGTTGAAAACATTATCAACGAGCTGAAGACATCGGAGAAACACACCAAACTCAACAAGGAAAAAATGGAACTACTCAAAGATGAGTACAAGAAAACGACAATGGAAGGAGATCATTTGCATGTAACCAATAGTATTCTTGACAACTGCCTTTCTGCGCTGAAACACGAGACAATGTATTATCCATCTCGCATTAAACATCTTCTTTCATCTGGTACCATGCCCCTTGATACGCTTGAGGAGTTGGCTAAATATTATAAAGACCTTCACATGTTACTCAGCAGGCAGGCTGCAAGGCAAATCAATTTAAACAAGTTTACCGCCAAACATATAAAAATAGAAGAAGTACTTCCACATAATGTAATTCTCAATGAAGAACAGAAGAGTGTGTTTCTCAAAGGTGACAATGACTTACTAAGGTCTCTGTTTGAGATACTTCACAAGGCTACTGGCTATAAAGGGACAGACATCAGCATCTGTTCCAATAAAAACAACTACATAACGATAAATATGGCTTTGGTAAATATGAAGATGACAGACGAGGAATGTAGAAATATGTTCTTTCCCAATATAAATAATATACCGTATTTGATTTGTAGACAGATAATCCGTGATATAGGTGAAATTACCAATAAACGTGGGTGCGGTATTGAGGCTGAACATAATGAGAATAACGGCGTTACAATAAAGGTTACGCTTCCAGGCAGTAAGATATGATAATAAATACTAAATGTAGTATAGAATAAAGGATACTAAATATGGAAACTTTTAAAGTGATAATTGTTGAAGACGTTCCTTTAGAACTGAAAGGAACGGAAGGCATCTTCAGAAATGAAATTCCTGAAGCCGAGATTATTGGAACAGCAAACAATGAGACAACATATTGGAAGTTGATAAAGCAACAACAGCCTCATCTCGTTTTGCTTGACTTGGGTTTAGGCGGTTCCACCACTGTTGGTGTGGAGATTTGTCGCCAGACCAAGCAGGAATATCCTCAAGTGAAGGTTCTAATTTTCACCGGTGAGATTCTTAATGAGAAATTATGGGTTGATGCTCTTGATGCCGGTGCTGACGGAATATGCCTTAAGAGTGGAGAATTACTAACTCGCGGTGATGTGGCAAGTGTTATGAGTGGAAAGCGAATGGTATTCAATCAGCCAATACTTGAAAAGATTGTTGAAAGATTTAAGAGTAGTGTAGGTAGCCAACTGATGCATCAGGAAGCAATGGTTGACTATGAGATTGACGAATACGATGAGCGGCTTCTCAGACATCTTGCCTTGGGATTTACTAAAGAGCAAATAACTATGCTCAGAGGGATGCCATTCGGAGTGAAGAGTCTTGAGAAACGGCAGAATGAATTAGCTCAGAAGCTCTTCCCCAATGATCGTAGGAATGTTAATGCAACTCGTTTGGTAGTTCGCGCTCTTGAACTCAGAATTATTGATATTGATAATCTCCAACCTGATGAAGCATAATAATGATACATCTGCGAGAATAGCTATAGTATTATTAGTAATCCAACTAATGCTGATGTTGGTGTCGTGGTTGATAAATGCCGCTGCACCACATTTGCCGTTACGCTCTCTGTTGTCGTCAGAAGGAGTGAGATGGCTTTTCGGAAATTTTACTCAGAATGTGTTGTCGCCGGTTCTTGCTTATGCTATATATGTAAGTGCTGCTTATGGCGTATTCAAATCATGCTTAATGAAGAAACGTAACAACGATGGAAATAATATTCTGAAGAATTCAATGTGGAGTAAATGGCATTTGCTGATGATAATACCACTTGGGGTGTTAGCTGTTCTGACAATACCGCGTCATGCAATATTGAGAGGTGTTGACGGAACACTGTGTTCAAGTAGTTTTTTCAGAGCATTAATTCCCATCTTTGCAACCCTTGTTATCATCTGGGCTATAATTAGTGGTGCATCAAAAGGAAATATAAAGAATGTATATCAGGCTTATAGATTGATGGCACAAGGATGTAAAGAGCTTTCATGGTGGCTCCCTGTCTACGTTATTGCAATAGAGTTGTGGGAGTCGTTCAGGTTTGTTTTCTTATGCTATGATTAATGTAGACTGACGCTCGGTTCGTGGCGTTTGGTCTATGCCCGTGATTGACGGAAACCTTCAAGATTAACGTATTTGCGGTCCATCATACGGTGATATATATTCTTAATCCATATCCTGTGAGATGCGACAAATGCCAGCCCCGTAAGAAAAATTACAGTATAAGACATTGTTTCAGTAAAGAACACTTGCAAAACACTAACATACACTAATGGAAGGAAGAAAACTACGAGTTGAGCCAAAATCTGAATGTAGCTGTTTTCCATTCCGCCTTTGCCTATGAATTTTGTATTAAGAGGAATTGTTTGTTTATTGTAAACGGCCATTTGAAAATTGACAAATAAGGTAAAACCTGCAGAAAACAGAGCAAATGCGATAAGCTGAAGTAACGTAGACTTGCCATTAATTACGGTTGGAAGGAGAAAAATGAAGGGTATCATCATCAACAAGCAAAAGAAAGCATATTTCCCAAGCAGTAGCAAATACATGTTTTCCTTACGAACCATAAGGCAATCAATATAATTACCTTCATAGCACATTATCTTTGTGAGTAGGGTAGTTGACGTTATGGAGAAACAATAGATTATCCAGAAATTACTCATCATTTTACCATCATAAATGTCTGTAAATGCCATTAATATACTAAAAAGAATAACAATTATAATGCTTGCCAAGAAACTCTTTCGTGCATTTTTATTTCTTAGTATATTCAATGCTTCAAGCTTAATAAATGGAAATACAGAAATGGTATTTAATTTATAATCTTGGTGATTTGACTTCTGAAATACATGGTTATTTTTGTCATATAGTTCGTTGACTGTGCCCACCTCTTCATAGTCTTGTGCATCTTTCTGGTGATTGAAGAATTTAGTATCTTGTTTTGGAGATAATTCGTCCCAAATAATAATATGTTGGACTCTTCTATTGACAGCCAATAATAAGACGATAACTATTAATGCAAATAAATAGAATTGTGGCTTCCAACGTGAGAATCCTTCACCTAAGCTTGCATATAAATCAGGAGTAAGAATACTGTGAAGCTTTTCCGAGTATAGCATGCTTCCTTCTGTAAAATCATAGAAGAATGGAGCGAATGTTAGGCAATAGATAAATAATGGTAAAAGCCACCAATAGAAACTTCTGTTGATGAGTGAACGAACAAGCAAATACCATTGGGAATTGATTACTACCAGCAATACGAGACCGAGAAGGAACCCTAAGCTAATCATTATACCTTCACTAAAGAGCACTGACATTATAGTGAATGGTATGAAAATAGCAAATCCTACAAGATTGAAACTGTTGAAAAGTGTGTCAATAAGAAAAGTGTCAATACATGCATATCTGGGAAGTGGTAACAATATATACGGCTTGACGAGTTGGGATGGTGTTTGCAGAAAGCTGAATCTAATGAAAAATCCTAACAGCATGATGAAAGGTATGAGAATATACATGAACTCATAGCCTGTGTAGTGTTCGGACTCATTGGCAATAAGTGAAAACATCACTGCCAAAAACATCAGATAACCAATAATGAAGACTGCCAAAAAAGCAATAATGTATTTTGCTGCCTTGTTCTGGCTGTAAGCCTCATTACGCCTCTCCATAAGCTTGGAATGATTATGTAGAAGTTTGTAAAGCTTAAAACGTGAGATATTATTAAATGATGGTTTGTCAGGCATTTGTTAAATGTTATATGGAAGCCAAATATCCAAGCGAGGAACTTATCTCAAATCTATTATTTCTGCTCCCGGACATAGCTTTTGAGAAAACCTGAACTTACTGTCGGGTTGATTCTGCGCTTTGAAATTGCTAACTTTTATATCAAGCCATACTTTTCCATTAAACATCTTAATATGTGTAGGTAGATAGTTCTTGTTAATAGTAATATACATTTCCTTTACGGTGCGCTTTTTGTTTTGGGCTACCAGATGAACTTGATATTGTCCTCCAACAGTTTTCATAGTTGTGGTGTAGCCCGTATTGTATAACGTAATAAATGTATATGGATTCATAGTCATTTGTTCTGCTTGTGTGGGCGACGAGATATTAACCTCATCGGTAGAAGCCATATATGCCCATTGAGTTTTGCCGTCAAACCAGACTTTAGCTTCCGGAGTAGAAGCGAAAAATTTGGCACCTTTTATGGAAATAGTGCCAGAGGTGGAACCTTGTTTAGGATTGCTCATGTGAAATGATGCCGAGGAACCTCCTTTTCTACCAACTATAGCTGCTGTTTTGTCTAACACTTGCTTAGCGGTTTGAGCCTGGGCACTCAGTAGTGTCATGACTGTAAGTGCCAAAAATAGATATCTTTTCATTTCTTTTTTTCTTTTTGACGGATGGTTTTCTCAATAGTTTAAGAAGCCGAAGAACGTATCGATGCCAAAAGCGATTCCAGGGTAGCCTCATCTGAAATAAGTACTTCACGGGGCTTGGCTCCTTGAGAACTTCCTACTACACCCAGTTTTTCAAGTTGATCCATCAATCTTCCTGCACGATTGAAACCTATAGAGAACCTGCGTTGTATCATACTTGTAGAACCCTGTTGTGTGGAAACAATGTGGCGGGCAGCTTCCTCAAGGAGTGAATCTTTAGACTTCACGTCTACAGACCCACCCATGGCAACTGATGAGTCTTCCATAGCTGGCTCTGGTATTTCAAGTGGTTTCTTGGGACCATTTTGCTCACTAATGAACTTGTTTATTCGCTCAACCTCGGGTGTGTCTACGAAAGCACACTGCACACGCGTAGGTTCGTTGCCATTAGAATAGAGCATATCACCTTTTCCTATAAGATGGTGTGCTCCCGTGCGGTCAAGAATGATACTTGAGTCAATACGTTGAGACACTTTGAATGCAATGCGTCCCGGGAAATTAGCCTTTATTCCACCGGTAATAACTTTAGTAGAAGGACGCTGTGTGGCAATGACCATGTGAATCCCTACGGCTCGAGCCAATTGAGCAATACGAGTAATGGGGGCTTCAACTTCCTTTCCGGCTGTCATGATGAGGTCGGCGAACTCATCAATGATTACCACAATATAAGGCATGAAATCGTGACCGTCTTCACGATTGAGATGATGGTTTAGATATTTTGCATTATATTCTTTTATGTTTCTGGCACCAGCCTTCTTGAGCAAGTCATAACGGCTATCCATCAATACGCACAGACCCTTCAAAGTTTTCACAACCTTCTGCGTATCGGTTATAATAGGCTCTTCTTCATTCTCTTCAAGAGATGCCATAAAATGGTTGGCTATTGGAGCATATACGCTGAATTCTACTTTCTTTGGGTCAACAAGGACAAATTTTAGTTCATTTGGGTGCTTCTTGTAAAGCAACGATGTGATGATAGCATTCATTCCCACTGACTTTCCCTGTCCGGTGGCACCAGCAACGAGAAGGTGGGGGATTTTGGCAAGGTCAACCATGAATACTTCATTGGTAATTGTCTTACCGAGTGCAAGTGGTAGCTCCATTTTCGTTTCTTGAAATTTACGAGAATTGAGAATGCTTAGCATAGACACTATGTTGGCTTTTTTGTTAGGTACTTCAATACCAATGGTTCCTTTGCCTGGCATAGGTGCAATGATGCGTATACCAAGAGCAGCGAGGCTCAACGCTATGTCATCTTCAAGATTCTTGATTTTTGATATGCGTATACCCGCCGTGGGAGTAATCTCATAAAGAGTTATGGTTGGACCTACGGTAGCTCTGATAGAATCAATCTCAACACCAAAGTTTCGTAAAATGGTGATTATCCGGTTCTTATTGTCTTCCTGTTCCTTCGGGTCAACATATGTCTTACCATCATTGCTGCTTCTGTTCAGCAAGTCAAAGGTCGGGAATTTATATCGTGTGAAAGGTTCGAGGGGATTGATTGGCGTTGACAAGTCAACATCTTTTGAAACATTCTTTCCTGTAGCTTTCTCTTCCTCGGCAGCGACCTCAACATCCATTGACAATTCTTGCTTTTCGACATTGTCCTTATTAATTTCATCGGTATTGACAGGAGTGCTAATTATCGTTTCACCATTATCGCTGAATTCTACCGTTTGAGGTGCAGGGTCGTCAAATACAAGTGGAAAATCTTCAGATACAGCATTCTGGTCTGTATTTAAATCTTTTTCGGTGTTTGTTATAGTGAATGGAATTTTCTTGAAATACCAGAACGGATTAATGATATTCCTTATAATAGTAATGGTTTCAGAGGTAAGATATGTAAGAAATGCCAAGGCAATGGTTATTAGTATGACTATCAACCCTGGGGCACCTATTACATTCTCAAGCCACTGACAGATAAATGCTCCGTGACCACCTCCAGGATTGAATATCTGATCGCCCATCATTGGAGTTATGAATTTTGCCATTGTGACAGAACTCCAAATTAAAATCAGTGAAAGACTGAAAAACCACTTTATAAGATTAACTTTATAAGCCCCCATCATTTGCATGCTGCAAAGTATGAGGAAAATTGGTATGAGGAATGCTGGAATACCAAAGCATTTAGCAATAAAGAAATGTGAAATTATCGCACCAATACTGCCACAAACATTCTGAAATGCCCGTTGGGTGTTTTCTATTTCACCCGGACGAAGTTCTGTCACCAGACTTTGGTCTGCTTGTCCTGTGCTGAAATAGCTTATAAAGGCAACTATGATATATATTGCAATAAGGAATGTAATTATTCCATATACAAAATTGGTTTTGTCATTGATGATATAGTTTATTCCAACAGCTTCTACAAAACTTTTTTGTTGGTTATTTTTTTTCTTCTTTGCCATAACAATGTATAAATACCGATAAATTGGGTGTTATTAGTCTGCAAAAGTAAACAAAAAGGCGCATATTGCGATACGTTTTCATAACTTTTTTCTAATTTTGCAAGCCTAATGAAGAAAACAATTTACAACAAATTTGACAAAAAGCTGATCAGTTCTCTTCCACCTGTAGCTTTTTCAGGTAGGATAGAAGTCATCATCTCTGAAAACGAAGCGAATAAGGCTGTAGATTATTTGCTTTCGCAAGATTTGCTTGGGATTGACACAGAGACACGACCATCGTTCAGACGTGGTGAGCAGCATAAAGTGTCATTGCTCCAGGTTTGTGATGATAATATTTGTTTTTTGTTCAGACTAAACTATATAGGGATGTCTGGGTCTATAATACGCCTTCTTGAAGACAAAACGGTAAAGAAAATAGGATTGTCTCTTCATGACGACATGATTATGCTTCATAGGAGAGCCGCCTTTGATGCCGGTCTGTTTGTTGACCTTCAAGATCTCGTTGGTGAAATTGGAATAGAAGACTTGAGCTTACAAAAGTTGTACGCAAATATCTTTGGTAAAAGAATCATAAAACGCCAACAGCTATCTAACTGGGAAAATGCTGTTCTTACAGAAAAACAGAAGTTGTATGCAGCAACAGATGCGTGGACTTGTATCCAACTTTATAAGGAATTAGTACAGATGAAGGAAACAAAAGACTATGAACTTGTGATAGTTGACGACACTGCATCAGAATTAACATGTTCAAATCAGTAACAAGAAATAATCATGGCATATAAACAGATAAAATTAAAGAAAAGGAAAGAAGAGAGTCTTCTTAGATACCATCCCTGGGTCTTTTCCGGAGCTATCGAGGGAATAGATAACGGAATAGAGGAAGGTGACGTGGTAAAGGTGTTTTCCCATGAGGGTGAGTATTTGGCTATCGGACACTATCAGGTAGGATCTATCGCTGTTAGGGTGCTTAGCTTTGAAGACATTGACATTAACGAAAAATTCTATGAAGAGCGGATACAAGCAGCATGGGACGTGAGAAAATCTCTGAAGTTGTTTAATGCTGTTGCGGAAAATCACGATAGTTTGCCCAACAATATGTTCCGGCTCATACATGGTGAAGGTGACAATCTTCCAGGTCTTGTCGTTGATTGTTACGGCAAGACAGCTGTGGTGCAAGCTCATAGCGTTGGGATGCATATGGCGAGAAAAGTCATAGCAAGTGCTTTGATAAAAGTAATGGGAGAACAGATAAGACATGTATACTATAAAAGTGAGACAACGCTGCCATATAAGGCTGAACTCGGTCAGGAAAATGGTTTTTTATTTGGTGGTAGCACAGAGAATATAGGAATAGAAAATGGTCTGAAGTTTCAAGTTGATTGGTTGAAGGGGCAGAAAACAGGCTTCTTTATTGATCAGCGCGACAACAGATCGTTGCTTGAGAGCTATTCTCTTGGAAGGAAAGTGCTTAACATGTTTTGCTATACTGGAGGTTTCTCCGTTTACGCCATGCGTGGCGGAGCAGAAGAAGTAAGCTCTGTTGACAGTAGTGCAAAGGCAATTGAACTAACTAAGCAGAATGTATTGTTGAATTTCCCAAACGATGACAATCGCCATAAAGCATATTGTGAAGACGCTTTTAAATTTCTTGACAGCAATACTCAAAAGTACGACCTCATTATTCTCGACCCGCCGGCTTTCGCAAAACATCGAAGTGCAATTAAAAATGCGTTGAAAGGGTATATCAGACTAAATAATAAAGGTATTAGATGCATAAAGCCCGGAGGAATACTGTTTACGTTCAGCTGTTCACAGGCTGTGTCAAAAGATCAATTTCGACAAGCTGTCTTCACTGCTGCAGCGCAGACAGGACGCAAAGTCAGAATCTTACACCAGCTTCATCAACCTGCCGATCACCCTATAAACATGTACCATCCTGAGGGTGAATATCTCAAGGGATTAGTTTTATATGTAGAATGAAATCACTTTAGCATAGCATGGATAGCTTGAAACGTACCGACTTGATACAGGAGATAGGGGAGTACATTGATCTGAATCACCTTCTTGAACATAAAGCCAAATGTCTCGTGGCATTGTCGGGTGGTGCCGATAGTGTCATGCTCCTCCTTGCATTGAGCGAGTTGGGCTATGCTGTTGAAGCTGTTCACTGTAATTTCCATCTTCGTGGTGCAGAGTCGGATAGGGATGAGCAATTCTGCCGAGACATGTGTGATAAAATGCACATAAATCTGCATCTGGTTCATTTCGATACGGTTGAATATTCACAACTACACCATGTAAGCATCGAGATGGCTGCGCGTGAGCTCCGATACAAATATTTTGAGCGCTTGAGAATTGATATTGGAGCTGAAGCCATCTGCGTTGGACACCATAAAGACGACAATGTTGAAACCATACTTATGAATATCGTTCGGGGAACAGGATTAAACGGATTGATAGGCATAAAACCACGTCAAAATAAAATAGTCAGACCATTGCTTAATGTAAGCCGTAAGGATATTGAATGCTTTCTTGAACATAGAAACATTAGTTATGTGACCGATAGCACAAACTATGTTGACGATGTGGTACGCAATAAACTCCGACTCAATATTATTCCGATGCTTCAGGAAATCAATCCTTCTGTGAAGAATAGCATACTCCGCTTATCAAAGTATGTTGCTGGCGCAAAAGCCATGATTGACTCCCAGTATAAAACTCTGATTGATGCTTGCTTGGAAAGCAAACAAATAACCTTTTCACAACTTGATGAAGTGGAAAATATAGAATATTTCCTCTATATGCTGTTATATCCTTTAGGCTTCAATCACTATCAAATAGAACGTTTATCTGATATTGCGACATCAAAGCAAGGTCGTTCTGGCGAATTTGTTGGAAGGGTGTTCCTCTCGACAACTCACAAACTTCTGGTTGACAGGAAGTGTATGATAATGGAACCAATTGATAAGAAGGTAGAAAAGTCAATCACAATGCCCGAAACAGGTATATATATATATGACGACAATAGCAAGATAAAGCTAAGTCTAATTGGTGTGAATGAAAATTTTGAAATAACAAGAGATAAAAATGTTATCTTTCTGGATTACAATAAGTTGTCATTTCCGCTTAAACTTAATCACTATGTTTCTGGTGACCGTTTTGTTCCGTTTGGGATGAAAGGTTCAAAGCTTGTCAGCGATTTCCTGACAGATCAGAAAAAATCGCGCTTTGATAAAGAACGCCAGCTGGTTTTGCGAAACGGCAATGGTGACATATTATGGGTTGTGGGTAATCGTCCCGACAACCGCTACAGGATTCTCAACTCCACGACGGAAGTCTTGAAAGTATCATGGATACAGGATTTCTGAGAATATAATTATTACAGAATATGCTATAAGTACAAATATATAAATAAAACAGTATTATCATTAATATTTAAGGTATGAAGAGATTTATATTATGCATTGTGGCTTTGATGACAGTTTACAGCATTAATGCGCAAGAAACCCCAAATAGCCGACAGGCTCGGAAAATGTTTAATCAAACCTATCAGATGGTTTTTGGACCTCAAGGCTCAATGTTACAATACAATGTAAACATAATCGGTATATATAAGACACAAGGAAGAATTTGGTATAAAGGAAAGAAAAGCAAATTTGTTGAGCCTCGCATTGATGCATGGAATGATGGCGTGAAATATACACGCGTTGACAAGAAGAAGAAAACCGTCAGCGTGTATGATGCCAATGATCCTAAACGCGACAAATATGCCAATAAGTTTAAGTTTAATCCCGAAAACTATACCTATAGTATTGCTGACTCAAAGGAAGGCTACCTGATTACCCTCAAAGCTAAAAAGAATGTTAAAGGCATATCGGAGGCCACTGCCTTGATAGACAAGATCACGCGTTATCCCAAGAGTGTAAAAATCAGACTCGGCATATTCTCAACTACTATCAAGATATCAAATTTCAAGACTGGGGGTATTTCCGATGATATATTTGTTTTTCCCGCACAACAATACAAGTCCTATAAGGTTGTAAATACTTGAATAACTCAAGTATCTCGTACAATAAAAATAGGACTATGTATTTTTGCTGTTACAGGATTTCAGAAACTGTATAACCTTTATTGTTTCTGTTTCATGAAATGGCGAATAATGAAATATGCAATTACAATCAAGGTGATGACAAGAATGGCATATTTTATATAATCGCCATATTCATTTAATTTCATATTAAGTTGTTCTTCCGGTACGAAAGAATGCATCCACCATCCTAACACTGCAAGAATCAAGTTCCACAAGCCTGCACCTATTGTAGTATAGAGCAAGAATTTCCAATAATTCATTTTTGATAAGCCCGCAGGTATGGATATAAGGTGGCGTATGCCTGGAATAAGACGACCACTGATGGTTGCAACCATTCCATGATTGAAGAAATAGCGCTCACTCTTTTCAACTTTCTCTTGGTTCAGCATGCAAATTTTCCCCCATTTACTGTTGGCAAATTTATATATCAGCGGTCTACCAAGGTAATATCCAGCCAGATAATTTATTGTGGCACCGCAATCTGCTCCAATAGTCGCGAACAAAACTACGAGCCATATATTCAAATTTCCGCCTGCTGCATGATAAGCGGCAGGTGATACCACAAGCTCAGAAGGTACTGGTATCACGGTACTTTCAAGAAGCATTAAGAAAAAGACAGTGCCATAATTCAAATGTCCGAGAAGGGAAGTTATCCAATTCATGTATGTTATTTTTTATTGCTTATTGGGGCTGTTTTCAAGTAGTCCTCTGGTTTGGTGCCCTCAGGATATAGGTCAGACAGCACAAACATAGTTTCAGATAAATTAACTTTTAAGGCATGCTCCAATGATTTCCTGTACATTGTCATATCGCCCATTTCATAGCAACAGCGTGAATGATAAGCATAGCCTTCAGTCCAATCCTCATCAGAATATTTAAACAAGAGTTCTAAAATGCCTTTTGCTTTCTCAAAATAGAAATTGTCATAATAGGCGAGAGCAACATGAAACAATGTATCTGTGTTAGGCACCTTTTCTAAAGCTTCTTGGAAATGTATTGATGCTTTTTCCTGGTCATCGTTGCCAAGACATAGTTCACCTTTAATTATATCTATGTTAGACTTGTTTGTTTTACTTTTCGAAAGCATTTTCAGATATTCTTCTGCCTTCTGTCGGTTTCCCCTGTTGTTTTCAAGGAGAAGCAACTCATGAAGAATATAGTCCTTGTTCACACTCTGTTCGTCTTTCTTGCACAAGGATAGGGATTTTTCCAAATGAATAATAGCTTCGTTCTGATTGTTTTGCTGGACGTAGGCAGTTCCTATGAACATTTCACCAATTTCACTTTCTGGAAATAGCTGACAATGCTTCTCGTAACATTTAATGGCACCGTCAAAATTTTTCAACGACAACAAATTCTGGGCTTTGTTGAGCAAAGCCTCTTCATTGTTCGGATCGATGGCAAGCGCATATTCACTTGCCGTGATTGAGTCTGAAAGGTCATTATTATGAAAGTGGGCCTTTGCCATCAGATTCCAGTATGTAACAGAATAAGGTTCCTTATCAATGAGAGTGTCAATATAGCCAATAGCACTTTCAAAATCATCATTGTTAATTCTGACACGAGCCATCATCTCAAGGTAGTCATTGTCATCATGAAGGTTTGAAAGAGCAAGCCACTTTTCCACATACTCCATTTCCTGATAGTCACAGAATATCCTTGCCACATCTAACACATAGTCTTCAAATATTTCTTCATGGTGAGACATCATTTTGTCAAAGTATAGGTCTGCCTTTTTAGCATGATGTCCTATTACCATGAATTCGCCTTTGGCATATACATATTCAACATCATTTGTATCCTCAACCTGATTTAAAATGGCTTGTGCCTTGGTTAAGTTGTTTTCGCTGTAATATGTCATTCTTGCCTTTAATGCCAGTAGCTCTGCTGATCCGGGATAAAGATGGAGTGCATAATCAATGGCACCTATTGCCTTATTGGGTTCATCAATAGACTGATAATATTCTGCAATGTCTATCAAGTCGTCTGAATCCCAAAATGACTTTTCTCCCTTTTTTACCATATTCTCATATTTGTTGAGAATAGTCCTGAAGTGCTTGGTGTTGAAACTATTATCCAATGTCATCAATTTATTTTCCAGACTGTTTTGCCCAATTATCTTTTAATCCTACAGTCTTGTTAAACACTAAATGGTCTATGGTGGAATCAAGGTCTGCCATGAAATAGCCTATTCTTTGGAATTGAAGGTATTCACCCGGTTTTTTTGTCTTGAGATAGTCCTCAACATAGCATTCCTGTAATATCTGCAAACTATCAGGGTTGAGCAACTCTCTGAAGTCTCTCTCATCGGCACTTGGATTTTCAACATTGAAAAGTCGATCATAGATGCGTACTTCAGCCTTATGGCAATGGTCTCGGCTTACCCAGTGGAGGGTTCCCTTCACCTTTCTGTTGGCACCTTCCATTCCGCTTTTGCTTGTTGGATCATATTCTGCCAGTATCTCGGTTATGTTTCCTTTGTCGTCTTTTGTGCATCCCGTACATTTTATGATATATGCATTCTTCAGCCTTACTTCTCTTCCTACAGAGAGTCGGAAGAATTTTTTCGGCGCATCTTCCATGAAGTCGTCTCTTTCAATCCATAGGTTTCTTGAGAACGTTATAGTATGGGTACCTCCATTTTCGTCTTCTGGATTATTGATGGCTTCCATCTCTTCAGTCATATCCTCTGGATAGTTTGTAATAGTGAGCTTCACGGGATTGATTACCGCACTAACCCTTGTGGCTCGTTTGTTGAGGTCTTCTCTCACTGCTGCTTCAAGGAGTGCCATGTCGTTAAGGGCGTCAAACTTTGTATATCCAATGCTTCCTATGAAGTTTTTTATGCTCTCTGGTGAATATCCTCTGCGTCGCATTCCACTGATTGTAGGCATGCGGGGATCATCCCATCCGCTTACGAGCTTTTCCTCAACCAGTGCCAAGAGTTTACGTTTGGACATCATGGTGTAGGTTAGATTGAGCCTGTTGAACTCTATCTGTCGGGGGCGATATACGTTTTGTTGGTCTTTTTCCTGAAGGAAATCTATAAATTTGTCGTAGAGTGGACGGTGGGGCACAAACTCAAGTGTACATACCGAGTGAGTAACACCCTCAAAATAGTCGCTTTGACCGTGTGCGAAGTCATACATTGGGTATGCATGCCATTTGGTGCCGGTGCGATGATGAGGGGTGTGGATAATCCTATACATGATGGGGTCGCGGAAGTGCATGTTGGGATTAGCCATGTCAAGCTTTGCCCTGAGCACCATGGAGCCTTCTGCTGCATCGGGGGTGTTCATCTTTTCAAAAAGTCTTAGATTTTCTTCCACCGGTCTATCTCTGTATGGCGATGGCGTTCCTGGCTCAGTGGGGGTGCCTTTCTGCTTCGCAATTTCTTCCGATGATTGTTCATCAACATATGCAAGTCCCTTCTTTATGAGCCATACTGCAAAATCCCAGAGCTTTTCAAAATAGTCGCTTGCATAGTAAATGTTTCCCCATTTAAATCCAAGCCACGAAATATCGTTAAGTATGTTCTCAACATACTCATTGTTTTCCTTTGAAGGATTGGTGTCATCGAAGCGCAGATTACAAACACCATTGTATTTGTCTGCTATGCCGAAGTCCATGCATATTGCCTTGGCATGACCTATATGGAGGTATCCGTTTGGTTCAGGCGGAAAACGAGTCTGTATGCGCTTGCCGTTTTTTCCTGCTGCCAGGTCTTCTTCTATGAGTTGTTCTACGAAGCTTATACTTTTCTTCTCTTCGTTGCTGCTTTTTGTTTCAGTCATAACCTTTTACTTTTTTTATTTGCCTGCAAAGATAAGCAAAAAATATTGTAAGCCAAACTTATTTTCCTTTTGCGAATAATTCATTATTGCTCATCCATAAATGCATGGATAAATTCCTGTAGTTTCAAGAGCCCGTAACCACCGCTTACACATGATACTTCATCGTATTGCTCCACACTGTCTGCCTTCATGCCTTTGTGGTAGATGAGAAAGGGAACGGGCTCATTGACATGAACGCGCATTTCAACAGGAGTAGGGTGGTCTGGGAGCACAGCTATGCATACAGGCTCATCCATTTTCTCTGTCGCTTCCAATATCGGCTTCACGAGTCGGTAGTCTAAATAGCTTATGGCCTTGAGCTTGAGTTCCAAATCGCCGTCGTGGCCGGCCTCGTCAGTGGCTTCTACATGCACAAACACGAAGTCATCGGTCTTGAGAGCTTCTATGGCTGCCTTAGCCTTGCCTTCATAATTGGTATCGGCTAATCCTGTGGCTCCTTCCACATTCACTATTTTCAATCCTGCATAGTGACCAATACCTTTTATCAAGTCTACTGCTGAGATAACGGTTCCTGTCTTCACTTGCGGGAACTGTGTCATAATGGTATCCATGGAGGGGCGATATCCCCCTGACCACGGCCAAATGCTGTTGGCTTGTCGCTGTCCCAACCTGTCTCTTTCCTTGTTTAACGGGTGTTCTGCAAGCAGCTTCTGCGACTTAACGATAAGTAGGTTGACAAGATCGGCTGTTTGTTCTGGCGACAGTCTGTCTGTAGATGCATTTTCATTTTCTTTTCCAGCTTTTACAAGCAGAGGTTGCCATTCCTCGTTAGGATGGTCATGTGGAGGATTACAGATTATATTCTTGTTTCCACCTTTTATTATAAGTAGGTGACGGTATTGTATTCCGCAAATAAACTTGAATCTGTCTTTTCCGTATTTTTCAACCAACTCCTTATCGTTACACAGGTTGAGGTTGAGATAGTCAATCAAAACATTTGCATCACCAGTCTGGAGGTTTCCGCCGTTATGTGTTACAATACGACTGTTTTCTATGGTTATGATATTGCATCTGAGAGCTAAGTCGTCGTTGCTCATCTCGTAGCCTATTGACGCAGCTTCCAAGGGACCTCTGCCTTCGTAAACCTTGTTGAGGTCATAGCCAAGTATTGCTGTGTTTGCCACTTCACTGCCTGGAGGAAAACCCTCTGGAACGGTTATCAGTCGCCCGCATCTTCCGTGTTTTGCAAGAAAGTCCATTGTCGGTTTGTCAGCGGCTTGCAGAAGGGTCTTTCCCCCCAGTCTCTCTACGGGATGGTCAGCCATTCCGTCTCCTAATATTATTATATGTTTCATTTTGTACCGTTTGTCTATTATTATCCTAAATGTTTGCTATCGACATAATGTTTGCGAACACTCCTGCTGCGGTCACACTGGCACCGGCACCATATCCCTGTATTTGCATGGGATATTCCTTATAGCGTTCTGTGGTGAGGAGCACTATATTGTTTGAGCCTTCAAGGTTGTAAAAAGGATGCTTGGAGCTTACTGTCTGAAGTGCCACCTTTGTCTTGCCATTCTCCATTGTTGCCACAAAGCGCCATTTCTTGCCTTCTTTCTCGAGTTCTTGACGTTGCTGTTCAAAAGTATTATCAAGAGCAGGAAGCTTTTCCCAGAATTGTTCGGTAGTGCCTTGGAAATACTCATCTGGTACAAACAGGTGTTTTTCCACATCGTCTTGTTCTACTTTATAACCAGCTTCGCGAGTGAGTATTACCAGTTTTCTTATCACGTCTTTTCCGCTGAGGTCTATTCGTGGGTCTGGCTCCGAATATCCCTGTTCCTTGGCTCGTCTTACTGTTTCTGAGAAAGGTACTTCTGCAGAAATCTCATTGAATATGAAGTTGAGTGTACCAGAAAGCACTGCTTCAATCTTCAGAATGTTGTCACCGGAGTTTCTCAGGTCATTGATGGTGCCTATGATTGGCAGACCTGCTCCCACGTTTGTCTCAAAGCGGAAGAATACTCCTTTTTTCATTGCTGTTGTCTTCAGGTTCAGGTATTTCTCATACTCGTCTGATGCCGCAATCTTGTTTGCCGCCACCACAGAGATGTTGTGCTCAAGAAAAGTCTGGTATAGTGACGCCACTTCTTTTGATGCTGTGCAGTCAACGAATACGGAATTGAAGATGTTCATGTTGAGAACATCGTCGCGAAGCTTTTCTGGAGAACTGGGTGCCGAAGCTTTTAACTCTTCTGCGTAGTTTGCAAGGTCAATACCGTCGCGGTTGAATATAGCGTTGCGTGAGCTGGCGATACCCACTACGTTGAGCTTCAGTCCATTACGCTGCTTCAGCTCTTCGTATTGCTGACGTATCTGTTCTATTAGCTTTCCTCCCACCGTTCCAACTCCGCATATAAAGAGGTTCAGTACCTTATATTCTGAAAGGAAGAATGAGTCGTGAAGCACATTGAGTGCCTTGCGCAGATAGCGTGAGTTCACAACAAATGAGATGTTTGTCTCCGATGCGCCTTGTGCACAGGCAATAACGCTGATACCACTTCTTCCAAGTGTGCCAAAGAGCTTGCCTGCTATGCCTGGAGTGTGTTTCATGTTTTCACCAACAATGGCTATCGTTGCCAGTCCGCTCTCAGCATGCATAGGGAACATTGCACCTGTTTCTATCTCTTTGTAAAACTCTTCGTCAAGCACCCTGACGGCTTCTGCTGCATCTTCATCGCGCACACCTATAGATGTGGAATTTTCTGATGATGCCTGCGAAACCATAAACACACTTATCCCGTTTTCTGCCAAAGCAGTGAATATTCGTTGGTTCACACCAATCACACCTACCATGGCAAGACCTGTCACAGTTATGAGCGTGGTGCCTTTGATGCTTGAAATACCCTTTATGGGCTTCTCGTCGCTGTCTATGTGGTCTTTTATAAGCGTACCAGGGTGAGAGGGGTTGAATGTGTTCTTCACCCTTATGGGTATGTTCTTTATACATACCGGATATATTGTTGGCGGATAAATCACCTTGGCACCAAAATTGCAAAGCTCCATGGCTTCTACATAGCTGAGCTGATTTATGGTGTATGCTGTTTTTATCACTTTTGGATCGGCTGTCATGAAACCGTCAACGTCAGTCCAAATCTCAAGAATGTCGGCATTGAGGGCTGCTGCAATGATACTGGCTGTATAGTCGCTGCCACCGCGACCAAGATTGGTGGTCTCGTTGGAGTCGCGGTCCCGGGAGATGAATCCCGGTACCACACTCACTCTTGGCATATGACGGAAAGTCTTCCTTACAAGCTCATAAGTAAGCTCTGCATCGAGTGAGTTCTTGCCGTTTTTCTTCTCAGTACGTATGAAGTCGCGGGAGTTTATGCGTTTTGCTCCGCGTATGAGAGTTGCTACGATATGTGACGACAGCCTCTCGCCATAAGACACAATGGCATCCTGTGTCTTGCTGCTTAAATCATGAATTAGGAATACTCCAAGAAAAATTGACCTGAGCTGTTCAAGAAGGGAGTCCACATTATTAAATAATAGCTCTTGGTCACTGGTGTCTGTGATAACGGCATCAATCATCTGATGGTGGCGATCAACAATTTCGTCGAATTCTGCTTTCCAACGCTCATCGCCGTCTTTTGCATAACGTGCAGTTTCGAGAAGTTTGTCGGTGATGCCGCCAAGTGCACTCACCACCACGATTACCGGCTGCTTCTTAGCCTCGTTCTCTACAATGTTTTTCAGACTCTTAATGCTCTTTGCGGTACCAACGGATGTACCACCGAATTTTAATACTTTCATCTTCTAAGATTTGTGTTTGTTAATATCGATGCTGCCCCGAAACAAACGGGGATTGCACAACTTGCCTGCAAAATTATAAAATTTATCCGATTACAAGCCTGTATAAGTCAAGAAAAATCATTTCTTCTTCATGTCCGTAACATCACTTTGTGCCTATTGAATGAATTAGTCTTAATTCATGGCCGCTTTGTCTGAGACTCATTTTGCAATCAGTATGATTGTATAAACAACAATCAAATACCATCTTTTCTCATGAAAAATGATTCCGTGAAACAGTTAACAAATGTGAACGAAAAACATTCTCCGCACAATGAGAAAACGAAAGTGCCACTTTCGCGTTCCAAAAGAGGCTCTTTTACCTTCCAAAAGAGGCTCTTTTGCACGCTAAAAGAGGCTCTTTTAAAATGCCCCTTTCAATTATTTGATAGTCAATGAGTTACAAGGGCGATTATTTGAGCCCTTCTTAGCTCCTAAGTGTTAAAGAATATGTCAAATAATTCACATCTCTTTACATTTGTTCACAAAATGTTTCACGGGAATTTTCGTGAGAAAAACCATCCTGTTATAACCGATTTCAGTTGTGTCAGTAGTGTCAGTAGTGTTGGATTTCTTGCTTCAGTAGTGTTGGATTTACAGTTGTGTCGGATTTGTAATCCGACACCATTGAATATGAGCATCTGTGATGCGGAAAAAAGGTAAGTACAGTGTATTTCGGATTGCAAATCCTAATATTCATAGGGGCTGGATTGCAAATCCAGCCCAACTCACTCCAGCCCAACTCACTCCAGCCCAAACACTCCTGCCCATAAGGACAGCGTTTCTCGGATTAGTACGCCCCGAAGAGGGCAACCAGCAGTCAGCCCGGGGCAACGCCCTTGGTATGCGGGCAACACACAAAAGCGTCCAGAATGGGCGACAAACGCCATGAAGTCACTTCCATGCTGACAAGATTATCCATGATTGCAAATCCTGATATTCATTGGAGCTGGATTGCTCATCGACCTATGGTCGCTTGCCAGAAGCAAGAAATCCCGCTCAACAATCCCGCTCAACAATCCCGCTCAACAATCCTGTGGACACATTACTAATTAAATTTCAAGCGCAACGCCCCAGACATCATCATGATTTGTTTAATTTGGTTTTTAATTCGCATGACTTCTCGTCTTTAGCCGATTATACATTTAAGACATTCCGAGCATGTGAAACTTATGCAGTCTCAAAAAACTCCCTCTTTTTTCAATAAGAGATAATATAATAATGTGTATAAAGGAGAAAAATTGATATATTTTTATTTTAAATGTTTTATCTGTTGTGAGATTGGTAGTGATTTATTACTTTTGCGGCTACATAAACACGGTGTTTTTGCCACAATTCCTTTCAATATTTTTAGATAATATGAGAAATGCTTTAACATTGTCTATTGCGGTCTTGGTTAGCGTAACAAGTCATGCTCAGACCGTAGACGTAACAATTGATGATGTTGTTATGAATTTGTATGAATATATGTCCAAAGAAAAATGTTGGGACAAGAGAGATACTCTCAATGTCCTATTAACCATAGATTCAGTTTATACATGTTATATCCAAAAGGAAGATGAACTTATAGATGGACTCAATAAGAAATACAAGGATATTCCTATTCATTTTGGACTTCCTACAAAAGGGAATTCACTATTTGTCTTGAGTTTCCCGATAAGTACAATTCCATATAAAAAGTATTCTGTTGTGACTGTAGGATGTGCAGGGTTTAATATTGAAAAGAAGACAATAAGAACGGGCGGATGGATAGAGATGTATTTTAGAAAAAAACACAATAAATCAGCATTGAAAAAAATCAAGGAAATAGGTAGGAAGGAAAATAATATCAAATATTTCTCGGCATGGTGAAAATAGTAAAACTTCTAAGCAGCGTAGGGAGATATGGTATGAGCAGAGAAAAAAGAAATCACTCTGGGATAGACTTATAAATTCATTTCTTATTCCACAGAAATAATATAGTTGATATGATAAGAATAATTGTTAAAATATCGTTACTGGCATTTTTGATTTTAGGAGTATCATATATTGCTTATAAGGAAGGAGTTGCCATAACAGAAAAGAAATTGTGTGAAAAAATGTTGGTGGAGTATACAGTAAGAGATGACAATCAGAATGCAAAGAAGTTTTTATTAGATTCTGTTGCATATATAAATGTCCCAATGGATGAAATCGATGATATGGTCTTCTCCCATTCCCCAAAAGTAATAGTTGATATGGAGAATGCTGTGAATATCTCATATAGAGTAGCATACTCTATTTATGGAAGCTCGATTTCCAAAGAACTTCCATTGAAAGTTTCTTTGGACTCTGACGAAGTGTGGCATATTTGTGGTACGCTTCCGAAAGGAGAACTCGGAGGAGTGATGTATGCCGAGATAGAAAGAAACGGCGGGAAAATAAGGATGTTAAGCCATGGAAAATAACTCAAACCGGAAAAAGTAGAGATGGAACATCCTGGACTACGGTGCCCGTTGGTACGACAGCAAGCTGCAGTGCTGGTCAACACCCGACCCGCTTGCGGAGAAATACTATTATGATGCTGTAAACTTATTTAAGGAAGGTTCAAAAGCTAATGCAAGAGGCTTCTATAATATACATCGTGTGGATTCTACCTATCAACCTCAAATTATCAAAATTATAAAATCATTTTATAGCTTCTAAGGAATGAGAAATTTTAGTATACTTTGCTTATTTTCTTTTACTCTTATAAGTTGCTGTTCTTCTTCAATTTTAGGAGCAGGAGACCCAATGGATGGGTGTATGCTGATTGTTTCTTGTGAACCATTTCATATAAAGTATCACGAGCCCTTGAAAATTGGAGAACTCACTGGAAATGTTTCCGTAATGTATTATATAGATAAAAAAGGGAATGAAATTAGACACAGAATAACCTCTTTGAGACTTTTTAAAGGCAGGAAAAGAATTGCTTTCTACTATAATCCTGTATTTAGGGAAAGGGAAATTAATTTTCCTGAAGAAATAACCGAATATATAGATACAATTGAACGTTATTTGAAGACACCTCATTTAATTATTCGGACAGATTGTAAAAGCAAGTTGCACAAGGTTAATGAAGTATCTTTAAATATACATGTAGAAAAAGACGTAAAGGCTAAAATACAAATATCTGCACCTGCAAATATGACAGAGAAAGATTTTGA
>CAMVSV010000017.1 GCA_947170265.1 uncultured Prevotella sp. | reverse complement strand
TTTGATTGCTCTCGCTTAATCGGAAAGTTCTGCGGGACATGAAAAACACCCTTTCCGCATGATTTTTCAATTCCGTGAAACAGTTAACAAATGTGAACGGAAAATATTCTCCGCACAGTGAGAAAACGAAAGTGCCACTTTCGCATTGCGAAAGAGGCTCTTTTACCTTCCAAAAGAGGCTCTTTTGCACGCTAAAAGAGGCTCTTTTAAAATGCCCCTTCCAAACATTTGATAATCAATGAGTTACTAAGGCTATTTTTTAAGCCTTTCCCACCGCCCAAATGTTAAAGAAGTTGTAAATATTTTTACAAATCTTCACGTTTGTTCACAAAATGTTTCACGCCATTTTTCCGCAGATTTTGTCTTCTTTCTGTAACTTTTGAATAAGTTACTTCCGCTCGGAAATGAAAATAAAAAACAAGTTTTCATTTTGCATTTCGCTCGCTTATTCATAACTTTGAATAAGTTACTTCCACTCGGAAATGAAAATAAAAACAAGTTTTCATTTTGCATTTCGCTCGCTTATTCGTAACTTTGCAGCCTGTTTTTCAGGTGGGTTCTTGATGACCCCACCTTATTGTTTTTAGGATATATCGTAACACCTTTTATGAGTCAGAACACATTCGTGCCGCGCATAGTGGCAACACTGAGAAATTACGACAAGAAGACCTTTTCCGCCGACCTTATGGCGGGCATCATAGTGGGCATTGTGGCGCTGCCGCTGGCAATAGCCTTCGCCATAGCCTCGGGAGTGTCGCCGGAGAAAGGCATCATCACCGCCTTCGTTGCCGGCTTGATAATCTCGGTGTTCGGAGGAAGCAAGGTGCAGATAGGCGGACCCACCGGTGCCTTCATCATCATCATCTACAACATCATTGGGCAATACGGCATGCAGGGGCTCACCATAGCCACCCTCATGGCGGGAGCGTTTCTCATACTGTTTGGACTGCTGCACCTCGGCTCTATAATCAAATACATTCCCTACCCCATAGTGGTGGGGTTCACAAGCGGTATTGCCGTGACCATCTTCACCACACAGGTGAAAGACCTGCTGGGACTGCAAGTCACGGAGGTGCCCTCTGACTTCATTGAGAAATGGATATGCTACTTCCGCAACATCGATGCCGTAGACTGGTGGAGCGCAGCGGTGGGAGTGGCAAGCGTGGCACTCATCAGCCTGTGGCCCAGGCTGACGCGTGGCAGCGTGCTACACAAGATTCCGGGGTCGCTCGTTGCCATCATCGTGATGACGGTGGGAGTGCTCCTGCTGAAGCAATATGCCGGCGTGGGCACCATAGAGACCATTGGCGACCGCTTTGCCATCACTGCCGCACTGCCCGAAGCCCAGGTTCCGGTGCTGTCGTGGGAGGGCATCAAGGGTCTGGTGTCGCCAGCCATAACGATAGCCATACTCGGAGCCATAGAGTCGCTGCTCTCTGCCACCGTGGCTGACGGTGTGACGGGCGACCGCCATAACTCCAACACCGAGCTCATAGCCCAGGGACTCGCCAACATTGCCACGCCGCTCTTCGGCGGCATACCGGCGACGGGAGCCATAGCCCGCACCATGACAAACATAAACAACGGCGGACGCACACCCATTGCCGGCATCGTGCATGCCGCGGTGTTGCTGATGATCTTTCTCTTTTTCATGCCGCTGGCACAGTATATCCCCATGGCGTGTCTCGCCGGAGTGCTCGTGGTGGTGAGCTACGGCATGTGTGGATGGCGCTCGTTCTGCTCCATACTGCGCAACCCCAAGAGCGACATCACCGTGCTGCTGATAACCTTCCTGCTCACCATCATCTTCGACCTCACCATAGCCATCGAGGTGGGACTCATCATTGCCTGCCTGCTGTTCATGCGCCGCATGGCAGAGACCACCGAGGTGCGCGTCATAAGCGACGAGATAGAACCGCCCACCGAAGACAGCGACTTCCAGATGGGCAACCTCGAGCACCTCGTCATACCCGACGGCGTGGAGGTGTATGAGATAAACGGTCCCTACTTCTTCGGTGCCGGCAACAGGTTTGAGGAAATAATGGCAACGTTCGGCACACGTCCGAAGGTGCGCATCATTAGGATGAGAAAGGTGCCGTTTGTCGACTCCACGGGAATACACAACCTCACCAACCTCTGTCTCATGAGTCAGAAAGAAGGCATCACCGTGGTGCTCTCCGGTGTGAACGAAAAGGTGGAGAAGGTGCTTGCCAAAGCCGGGTTCCGCAACATGCTCGGCGAGGAAAACATCTGCAGCCACATAAACATTGCGTTGGAGAGGGCTAAAGAAATAGTGGAGAGCCCTATGGAGCCCTCCACCTCAGGAAAGAATGAATAATGCAGGTGTTGTGGTGACAAGCCTTCTTATCTCACCACGACCTTCTTCCCGTTGAATATATACACACCCTTGCGTGCGGGTTTGCCGCTGAGCCTTGTGCCACTGACGGTAAACCAGCTGCCGCTGTCTTGTGGATGAATGCCGACGGCATTGATGGCAGAGGCTTCGCCAGTGGTGAAGCTGCCCATGCTCACCCATTTTGATTTTCCCAATGCACCCACGGTCTGCACCTCCACCGTGTAGTCTGTCAGCGGAGCCAACCCGTTGAGCACTGCCTGCGGCTCACCCACGCCGTCAATCTCCACCCATTCACCGGCAGGAATGCCGATGGTGAGGTCGTCGACGAGCAGCATGTTGATGCCGGAACAGTTGAAGTGGCGCAGAGCCACATAGCCTTGCTTGCCTTCATAGGCTTCCAGGCTTGCACTGTAGGACTGGTATCCGAAGGTGGTGATGAACTCGTCGGACAGCTGCTTGAAGTCCTCAACCGCCGTGAAGTCTTCTTCCTCGCATACATAGATGGCGAAATGCTCGTCGCTATATTTTTCCTGGAAGCCTGATGCCATCAGGCTGACGCTGCCAAAGAGGTCAACCTTGGGAGTTACAATCCAGTTGTCGGGTGTGAGGTTCTTGTCTTTCCAGCTTCTCGATGTCAGCATACCCTCACCCGACCAGGCGTAGTTCATGTCTTGCTGCCAGTCCCATCCGTTTTCGTCACCGTCGTTGTCGATGGTCTTGAAGGCGGAGAGCTGTCCGAGGTCTTCAAAGTCGTAGGACACGCCCTTGGCTGAAGTGCGGTAGCGCAGGTTCCACGTTGACTCTCCGGCAGCTTCCCACACGATGGTGGCGGCGTCGGCTGTGATGTCGGAAGCATGTATGTCCTGCGGCTCATGTACCTCATAGTATGTGCCGTCGACATAGAGGTTTATCTTGTCGTTGCTGCCGTCCATTCCTATCACGAACTCATAGATCCTGCCTTTCTCGAAAAAGAAGTCGTCGCCCGTAGGGGCTACGTTGCCGCTTCTACCGGGCAAATAAACCTTGTTTTCGCTTGGAGAGGGGTTGAGCACCACCACGTCGTAGGTGCCCTCGGGCACTTCTATGGAACATACTGCCTTGCGCACAATGTTGTTTCCGGCAAAGTCGGCATTGAGCGGCAAGGTGTAGGTCGCTGCTGCATCATATACGAAGGTTGTGTTGATTTCGGCTGTCGAGCTGCCATACTCCTTGCCGTAAGCCGTATGGGTGGCATCGAGCAGCATCTGATAGCCCGTGCCGTCGTTCCATGGGTCGTATTGTGCATTGAGCACGATGGTGGCTTTATCGGGCGACGGAGCCTTGAGCGGCGTTATTCCTTCCGCACTGCCTTGTGCACCGGCATTGATAGCCGTGCCAAGGAACATCATCAATAGAAGAGTTACATTTTTGTTCATTGCTTTTCGGTTATTTGTTTGGTAAATATCACAACGCCGCCTGCGATTTTCTTCGCAAGCGGCGTTGTTGTTTTCAATTGTCAATCATTACTTTCTTTCCATTCATCACATAGGTGCCGCGCGGCAGGCTGCGAATGGCATCGCCTACGCTGTTTACCGTAGCCACATGGGTGCCGCTGAGGTTATACACCTTGATGGGCTTATACCCACCTGAGGACTGCTTGGCAAGGTTGCCGATGGCTGTCTCCACAAATCCCGAGGGTTTGGCTGTGGCACCGTTGAAGTTGTAGAAGCCACCGTTGGTGAACACCATGTCGGCAGTCTGGTTGCCATTGCCTCCGTTGCCGTTGTTGAAGATTATCATTGCCGGAGATGCCGAGGAGTTGCCGGTGTATGTCCATTCCCATATCTCTTCACCGTTGTCGCCCTTCTGCTTGAGCTTGGTGCAGTTTACTCCGGGCCAAGACCCACCGGTGAAGTTCTCGCCACCTTCTATCCATGCCCAGCACATCACGTTGCTCCATCCGGGAGTGTTGATGAAGTAGGCATGTATGAGGTTGTCGGGGTTTATTTTCTTGTAGGTGGCGCTGCCGCTGCCCTTGGTGCCGTCGGTGGCTGTGGCTTCCCATGTCACTGTGATGCTTTCGCCGTAGTCCATGTCGTTGCCTATGGTGAAGGTCTCCGTGTTGCCTTTGGTGAGCGACACCTTGTTGCCGTTGCCAATCCTGTACCATCCCGAGGCGGCAGCCTCGTTGAGTGTGGCCTTTACCTTCTGCGAGGAGGTCTTGAACGAGCCGCCGTTGGGTGAGAGTTTCACAGCCGGTCCTTCCACCACATCGTCCTTGCTCCACCACTGTGTGGCACCCGGGTCGGTGAACGACGGGTTGGCACCGTTGGTGATGCTCTTTCCAATCTGCGCACTGGCTCCTTTCACATAGATGTGGTAGCCATCGGTGCCGCCCCACACGTCGTAGAAACCGCTGGGACAGGCGTAGTTGCCCATGGCCACTACCACCTCGCTGCCCGAATATATGCGTTTGAACACTATGGGGTTGGTGGAAAGTATCTGGTATTGTCCCTTCCGCAGTGCCGGCACAGCCTTGCGTATGAGGTTCAGGCGGCGTATGTATTGCGAGCGTTTGCTGTTGAGTGTCTGCGCCACGCTGCCCGAAGCTGTATATTCTCCGAAGTCGGTGGCTTTGACGGTGCCTTCGAGATAGTGTCCGAAGTATGCCCTGCCGGTGTTGGAGAGCGGTCCGTTGGGTCCCGGATCAATCTCCTTGCCCGACTGGAAGTCTACCTCTGAGCCGTAGTATACACAGGGTATGCCCCTGAAGGTGAACATGAAGAAGAGGTCGGCTGTGGAAGGGTTCTTCCGCGTCTTGTCGCTGGGTTGCGGCGAGTAGTCGTGACCGTTCTTGTAGACCACGTTGTAGGTGGCGTCGTTATACAGGTGGTCGCCCTTCTGTGCTATGCTCAGTGCCGACGAGGGATTGGAGAAGTTGTAGTGCATTGGGAAGTCGATGACGTTGAAGCCGGAGGCTTTTGAATAGTCGGGGGTGTGGTAGCTTCCGTTCTTCAGCAGGTGGTTGTCGGATTTGTTGCTGAAGGCTTTCTCCTTGAGACATGTGAGCATGTTGCCAAGGGGTTCGGCTCCTTCCTTCACGAACTTCGATGCCCACCACTTGGCATCATAGGTCTTGAACTCGTTCATGAGGCTCTGGTCTGACTTCCATGTATAGAAATAGGGTGAGAGGTTTGGCTGATCACGATAGGTCACCTCGCTGTAGCGTGCGCACACCTCGCCGAACATGTAGAACGGACATTGGTTGAGGCGCTTGCTCTTATACTGCTCGCCAAGGGCGGCGAGCTGTGGTATGAACGAGGTGTTGAAGGTAAGGCGCGCCACATGGCCCGAGGTGTCGATACGGAAGGCGTCGACACCCATCTTGATGAACTCGCCGTAGCACTTCACTAAATATTCGCTCACGGCGGGGTTCTCGGTGTTCAGGTCTACGCAGTCGCCGGCAATCTGTCCCCACCATCGTGAGGGATCGTCCCAGTTCCACTGCGTGGCGAGGTGATGCCAGTAGTTGTTGCTGTCATGGTTTTGTCCGTCGGTGTTCTTTATGAACTTGAAACGGTAGTCATATTGCTTGTTTGTGGGAATGTCCCAGTAGCTCTCTCCTCCGAGAATGTCGGTGGGGTGCATACATGCCTCTATCTTTGCTTGGTTGCGAATGTTCTGGTCGCGCTCATAGAGTTTGCAGAAGTGGCTCTCACCGAAGTTGCCAGTGTGTTGCAGCACAATGTCGAGCACTATCTTCAGTCCCTTGGCATGGGCGGCGTCGATGAGGTCCTGAAACTTCACGTCCTTCTGTGCGCCCCACGCGGTGCGGCTCTCATAGCGCAGGTCCACGCTGGAGAAGTCCATGGCATGGTAGCCGTGATAGTCATAGCCCGAGGCATTCTGCACCACGGGTGTTATCCATATAGCGGTGAAGCCAAGGGCCTTGATGTAGTCGAGCTTGTCGATGAGTCCCTTGAAGTCGCCGCGCCAGCACGGGTCCTTGCTTTGTATCTGTGCCGCCTGGTTGTCCCAGCAGAGCACGTTGTTTGTGGGGTCGCCGTCGTAGAAGCGTGTTGTTATGACAAAATAGATTGACTCGTCGCGGAAGTCTTTCCTTCCACCGGTGAAGTTGTCGGTGTAGGCAGCCGTGGCGGTAATGGTGCTCAAGGCGCACAGTACCCACAGTGTGAAGAGTGTCAGTCGTCGTAGCATGTTTGAAAAGATTAATGTTTTAAAGCGTTGTATGCCCACCCTTGGGCGTAGAAAAAAAGAAAAAGTAAGTGTAATTGTATGAGTTTTTGGTTTTCAGTATCCTTATGGTTCTCTCGAAGAAAGGTAGCATCGCAATGCGTTGTCACTGCAAAAATAGGTATTTCCTGCAATGTTCACCGTTCCGTTCATTGATTTATATCAACAAAAAGGATGCAAACGTTTGCATTGCGGAGTGATGCTACCACCCTGCCCACGCTTCGGAAACCACAGTCCGGACTGGTGGAAAGAACAAAAAAACGGGTAATTGCTTGTCAGTTCAGACAGAAATTTATTCCTTTGCAACGTAATTCCTGCTATAAGGAATAGTTAATGGTACAAATCAAAAATACTAATGGAAAACCATGAAGATAGTAAACTTCTCTGAACAAAACACTGTCATAAACCAGTATCTCGCCGAACTGCGCGACCGTAAGTACCAGCAAAACAGGCTGCTCTTCAGAAACAACATCATACGCATAGGAGAGATGATGGCGTATGAGCTCTCCAAGACCCTCACCTACAAGGCGAAGAACGTGACCACGCCACTGGCAGCCACCGAGGTGATGGTGCCAAAGGACGACATAGCCATAGCCACGGTGCTCAGGGCTGGACTGCCCTTCCATGAAGGGTTTCTGCGAGTGTTCGACCATGCCGACAGTGCCTTCGTGTCGGCGTTCCGCATGTATACCAACCGCGAGCACACCGAGGTGGGAGTCCACACCGAATATCTCGCCACACCGCCCATGAAGGGCAAGACACTGATCATTGCCGACCCCATGCTTGCCACCGGAGGCTCCATGGCTGCCGCCATTGACGCTCTCACCAAGGAGGCACAGCCCCGGCAGATACACATTGCCTGCGTGATAGCGGCTCCCGAGGGCATCGACGTAGTGAGACAGGCGCTGCCCGACGATGCCACCATCTGGTGTGCATCCATCGACCCGGGCATGAACGCACAGAAATACATCGTTCCCGGTTTCGGCGACTGCGGCGACCTGTGCTTCGGCGAGAAGCTCTGACAATTCGCTTCATTTGCAACCTCCGTTTGACAAAACGGCAGCAACGACACTGCTTTTTAATTTCTTTAACCTAAAAAGCAGTTACGCCACGACTGTTTTTAAGAAATCACCTTTGCCAAATGAAAGAAAAAACGTAATTTTGCAGTCGGTTTGGAAGAACCATGTGCTATTTATCTTCGGAAAAGTCATAAGGATAATCAAATAACAAACTTAATTCATTATAAAAAATGGCAAAGTTAGATTTAACACAGTATGGCATCACAGGCAGCAATGTGATTGCTCACAACCCATCGTATGAAGTGCTCTTCAATGAGGAGACAAAAGCCGGACTCACCGGTTTCGACAAAGGACAGAACACCGAGCTCAACGCAGTGAACGTGATGACTGGTATCTACACCGGACGCTCACCCAAGGACAAGTACATCGTTGACGATGCACAGAGCCACGACAAGGTATGGTGGACAACCGACGAATACAAGAACGACAACCACCCCATGAGCGAAGACGTATGGGCTACCGTTAAAGACATAGCCATCAAGGAGCTCTGCAACAAGGATCTCTATGTAGTAGACGCATTCTGCGGTGCCAACGAAGGTACACGCCTCGCAGTGCGCTTCATCGTGGAAGTGGCATGGCAGGCTCACTTCGTGAAGAACATGTTCATCCAGCCCACAGAAGAGGAACTCGCCAACTTCGAGCCCAACTTCGTGATCTACAACGCATCAAAGGCAAAGGTAGAGAACTACAAGGAGCTCGGTCTGAACTCTGAGACTTGCGTGGCATTCAACACCACCAGCCGCGAGCAGGTAATCATCAACACATGGTACGGTGGTGAGATGAAGAAGGGTATGTTCTCAATGCAGAACTACTACCTGCCTCTCCAGGGCATCGCTTCAATGCACTGCTCTGCCAACACCGACATGGAAGGCAAGAACACCGCTATCTTCTTCGGTCTCTCAGGTACCGGCAAGACCACACTGTCAACCGACCCGAAGCGTCTGCTCATTGGTGACGACGAGCACGGATGGGACGACGAGGGCGTGTTCAACCTCGAAGGTGGCTGCTACGCAAAGGTTATCAACCTTGACAAGGAGAGCGAGCCCGACATCTACAACGCCATCAAGCGCAACGCCCTTCTGGAGAACGTTACCGTGGCAGAAGACGGCACCATCGACTTCGCTGACAAGAGCGTGACAGAGAACACCCGCGTGTCTTACCCCATCAACCACATTGAGAAGATTGCACAGAAGGTTAACGGCAAGAGCGCCGGTCCCGACGCAAAGAACGTGATCTTCCTTTCTGCCGATGCCTTCGGAGTGCTGCCCCCAGTGAGCATCCTCACACCCGAGCAGACAAAATACTACTTCCTCTCCGGCTTCACCGCCAAGCTCGCAGGTACAGAGCGCGGCATCACCGAGCCCACACCAACCTTCTCTGCTTGCTTCGGTCAGGCATTCCTCGAGCTGCATCCTACAAAGTATGCTGAGGAGCTCGTAAAGAAGATGGAAAAGAGCGGTGCCAAGGCATACCTCGTGAACACCGGCTGGAACGGAACAGGCAAGCGTATCTCCATCAAGGACACACGCGGTATCATCGACGCTATTCTCGGCGGTGCAATCCTCAAAGCTCCTACCAAGAAGATTCCTTACTTCGACTTCGAGGTTCCCACAGAGCTTGAAGGTGTTGACACCAATATTCTTGACCCACGCGATACTTATGCTGACGCAGCAGAGTGGGAAGAGAAGGCCAAAGACCTTGCAGCACGCTTCATCAAGAACTTCAAGAAGTATGAAGGCAACGAGGCTGGTAAGGCTCTCGTAGCTGCCGGTCCTCAGCTCTAAAGAGCATTCAAGACCATATAAACAAAAAAGGGATGTGCCTCATGGCTCATCCCTTTTTTTGTTTACCCGCAAAGAGTATTAGCAACACTCTCATTTCCATACATATAGTCTATATTCCAGCCATGTCGCGAGGAGTTCTCCACATGCCGCGCCAGTATTTTGGGCACAATACTGAGCCCGTATGGCAACGCCCGGTGTCTGAGAGTTGCTATATGGTTCCATCATCTCCGCTCAGCCACAGGCAAGGAAGCTTATGTCAGCAATGTGTTGTGGAAATTTTTCGGGTGTGAGATACAATGCTCAGCAACGCCTCACACCGGTAAGTGCAAAGATACACAAGGCAGTCATGACAACCAAACCCACTATCAGCAGAGCTGTTTCCGTGTCTATTACCATAATCCTTTATCTTTATCCTAAAAAACTAATCTTCAATAAAAAAACAATGTGGCTCCAACAAGAGAGCGCGGCAAAGGTAAGGGCTTTCACCCATAATGCCATAAAACCCAAACAGTTTTATAAGTTTTCAACAGGAATAATTGACCAATGTCAAAAGAAATGCAAAGCTTACGTTACCACAGCATCATCTGTATAATTGTTAAATAATAATAACAATAATAATTCATAAAGTTTTTTTCTTATATTTGCGACATTAAATAATCAAACCTATGAAAAATGTATTTTTAATTGCAACTTTTATTATTGCAAATGCAATGCCTGTTGCAGCTCAGTTGAAAGTAAAGTCAACCGGCAGCACTAATATCGGAGTTGATTCGCAAGGTCTTCATTACGGCTTGGCGGTTGGTGCAGATCCTGATTCAGGTTTTTTCACGGATGCTCTAAGTATCTATTCAAAAGTGATGACATGGCGCTATGGAGGTGTGGCAGTCTATGGAGATGCCTTTTATGGAGACGAACCTTCGGCAACAGGGACGGGCATGGGAGTTTGCGGAATCGCAGGAAATAGAGGTCATGGAAATTACGGTTTGGAAGGTATTCTGAAGGGAACAAAAGCAGGGGCAGCAATCTATGGCAATGTTGCCAATTTCCAGTCAACCACAGAACAGCAATATGCAGGTCTTTTCAATGGAGAAGTTAAAGTGAATGGGACAGTAAGGGCAACTTCGGTTGTAACCACTTCTGACATGAGACTTAAAGAAAACATAGTCCCTTTAGATGAAGATTCTGAGAAGAATACATTGGAAAACGTGCTTAACATGAATGTTGTAGAGTACACATTGAAGACACCACCAATGACAATTTCTGGAGAGTGCCAAGCAGAGAATAAGGATGCAGAGATAGTAAATTCCAATATTGCCGACTCTGACAAGAAGCACATCGGTTTGCTGGCTCAGGATTTGCAAAATATTTATCCCGAATTGGTAGAAGAAGGACAAGATGGATATTTGGGCATCAACTATATTGAATTGGTTCCTGTTCTGATACGCGCCATTCAGGAACAGCAGAAACAGATAAAGGAACTCCAAGAAGAATTGGGATTAGACGTTGAAAAGGGGCTCGTAAAACGCAGCCCGTCTGCTGAACATACAACAGCGAACATAAAATCGTCTATCCCTTCCAAGGAGTCTACCCTTTATCAGAATACCCCCAATCCTTTCAGAGAACAGACCGTAATACATTTTCAAATTGCAAATAGGGCAAAGAATGCCGCTTTATGTATATTTGACTTGCAAGGAAAATTAATTAGGAAATACTGTCTCTCTATCACAGATACAGAAAAGACCATTAGCAATAATGAGTTGGAGGAAGGACTTTATCTCTACACACTACTTGTTGATGACAAGGAAGTAGCAACAAAGCGAATGATTCTTTCCAAATAAAAGATTTGTGCTATGAAAGCATCTACATACTTATACATCATTATTACGGCTTTGTGCATTCTTTTGATGTTTCTAGCCGTTGTAATTAGTAACTTTTTGTAGGAAGGAAAATTCTTATAAGTTCATTCTTCAGAAAAGCTTAGTCTTAATTGCGAGTTAGTTTTTAAATGCATGTAAATATAGTAATCATGAAACATTGTTCTCTGTTCTTTTTTTTCTTTATTCTTTGTTCTACTTTTTTATATGGACAGGACAATATCCTTATTTGTTCTAAAAAGATACCAAATAGTGAAGAGAAAATAAATAGGATCCTTCAAAAAAGCGAAACATACATTTACGTTGATTTTGTGGATATAAAGTTGGATAAAATACTTGAATACGAAGAGTTCTTGCTACAGTTTGATGAAAGAATAATAGCTGTCAGAAAAGAAAAGATAGAAGTTAGAGGTATCAATAATTTCGTATTTGTCGGAAGGAATAATAAAAGATGCCAAGTTCTAATATCTGTGTTGGGTGATGATGTACAAGGAGTTATAGAAATAGGCGAAGAAGTGTATACGATTGAAACTATAGGAGACCATCAATATGCACTAATAATGATTGATCATTCTACATTGAGAGAGGCATGCGATAATTTAGATGAAGAAACCTACTCTCAGAGAGTTGATACAGAAGACCGAGGTAGCTATGATTTTAAAATCGATAAAGAGAGTAGTGTAGCACCTTCATCTTCCGTTTTTAAATCGACATCTGCTCAAGATTGTAAAATAAGAGTTCTTGTTTTGTACACTCAAAATGCTCAATCTTCTGTAAGCAACATAAAAAATACTATACTGACTGCAGTCGCATTAACAAACCAATCATTTGTTAATAGTCTAATAAATTATCGAATTGAACTCGTCTATGCTGGTCAAACCGATTATGTAGAATCGGGATTTTCAACAGACTTATCAAGATTCAAGACCGCAGGAGATGGCTATATGGATGATGTTCATGCATTGAGAGATAAATACTCGGCAGATGTATGTGTGTTATTGATTAATGACAGTTCCCTTTGTGGGAAGGCTGCAGGTATTAATGTTTCTGCAGCCAATGCCTTTTGCATAGTAAGTACCTATAGTACTTGTGCGACTACAAATTATTCTTTCGGACATGAAATAGGTCATTTGCTCGGTTGCAGGCATGATCCTTTTGTAGATAACAGTTCAACTCCTTTTTCTTATGGACATGGGTATGTCCATCCGTCAAATACATGGCGGACTATTATGGCATATACAAATGCTTGTGGGTCGTGTCCAAGGTTACTATATTGGTCTAATCCAAATGTTATTTACGAAGGAGATGCTTTAGGAACGTATAACATTCACAATAACGCAAGAGTTTGGAATGAACGTTCAGATATAGTAATTGCATTTAGACAACCTGACAGCTACATAACATTTGCAAGCAGCGATATACCAAATACTCTATATGCAGATGTTGTTGCAAAACAAGAAATAACAACTAGTGGAACTGTAGACGTTAATAGTGGAAACACGCTATATATGAGAGCTGGAAATAGCATAAATTTACAACCCAATTTTTCAGTTCAAGTAGGGGCAGAGTTTTCTGCGGGAATAGAAGATGTTTATGACTGTGAAGAATGTGCCTCAACAGTTTCGAAAGTAGCGGTTAAACATATTCCTGTAAACTATGATACGGAAAATATTCAAGTCTGTAGGAGTTCTGATTTTTCATATACTGTTTTTCCTGATTCTTCTAATGATTTTATAAATATTACATGCCCATTAGCTAATGAAAAACCCTTATCCATAAAATTGTTAGACCTATTTGGTAAAGAAATAAAGGAAATACAACCCCAAAAAATGAATCTATCAAATAACTATACACTTCAAATTCCTGTGTATGATATAACTACTGGAGCTTGTTTTTTGACGATTTCGTCAAAAAATCATACAGAAACATTGAAAATTAATATTAACAAATAGAGTGACATGAAACAAATTATTTGTACTATTTTACTTGCAGCACTTTCTTTTGTTTCAGTGATGCCGTCTGATTTAGCGCCTGATTTAACCCAAATCAGAATAAAAGAGAATCCAGGTGAAAAGCTTGAATATATAGGAAAAATTGGTGATAATTTTGATACTGCGTTAGATTATCTTCGAGAACTGAAAAGTATAACTTCTGAAATAGTAAAAGAGCCATTAGAGGTTTTGTTTGACTACGATGACAGATCGTTTTTTGGAATAGTTTATGGTGAATGTGCGATGTATTCGGATGTTCTGGATACGGAAGGTAATTATTATTTGAGAACGTGGTACAGCCCAGACGATGAAAATAATATAGCCCACATTGACAGCAACTACTTTCCAACAGGCATGGAGTGGGAAGAAACCTCGGTTGACCTTGGGCAGGAGGAGGGCAATGCTTCTTCCATTACGCATTATGAAATAGGAGAAGAGACCACCGTCGACGAGCAGTTATATCGGAAAGTCCTCATCGATGGAGCCGAGAGCAACCTGCTCATACGCGAGGAAGGCTCTGAGGTGTGGCTGTTGACCAATGAATATCCTGATGAGATAAAACTTTACGACTTCGACTGGGAAAAGAACGAAACTCTTCAAAGCGAGTTTCTCATAAAGAAGAATGGGGAATGGATACTTGAAGAGCAGGAAATACAGCCGGAATACAAGCAAACGGTCGTCGGGGCTCACAGCTACGAATATTATCAAGATGCAGATCTGAGTACCGTTATCCGCGAAATCGGTCGTGTTGCAGACCGTGGCAGGAACAGTTGTCTGCTGGGTTATAAGGAACCGGAAACCATTCTCCCAGGACAGACATATAACAAGGTGACGTGGGTGAAGCGTATGGGTGAAGAAATCTTCAGGTCAGACGACGGTGAGGAATGGATTACCTATATTCCCGGCAGTCCGGTAACAAGCATTCCCGATGCAGGCAGCTTGACAAAGAGTAAAAGCGGCTCAGGCAAGACCTACACCATAGGAGGACAGCAAACGAAGGCAAGCCGTCGCGGTATATATATACGGGACGGAGAGAAGTTCGTGGTGAAATAATGTATGTGGAAAGAAGCCCATTGCAGACTTGGCAAAGTTAGCGATGGGCTTTTCTTTTGGACATGGAGAAGGTTGCATGCCGGGATTTTTCAGTCCGTAACTATTCAGCTTACCACGGAAGCCTTTGTTCTCCCCAGCAAAAAGGGAAATTACAAGTTTGTAATCCGAGAGATGTTGTTTTTATCCATTGTTTCGCATCACAGATGCTTATATCCGATGGTGTAGGATTGCAAATCCTACACAACTGGATATAGTTACAGCCGACGACCCGTTGCTGAAAAAACCTTAAAAACAAAGATTTATGAGTTAATTTACATAATAAAAGGTGGAAAACACGTTCTATTTACGGAAATCTCAGTAAATTTGCATCCAAATTGCGAAATCACAACCTAATGAAAAAATATATATCATATCTGATGTTCATCTCGGCAATTGCCATGACAATGCCGTTGACTTCGTGCATGCACAACGACAATGACGACGATGAATATTCATTTTCAGGCGATGCTGCCATAACAACCTTCTACCTCGCGGGCGCAAAACAGCTGATGCACACCACCAGCTCCACGGGCGAAGACAGCACCTACTATGAGTCGCTCACCACGACAAGCTACAAGTTCAACATTGACAACATAAACGGGAAAATATACAACAACGACTCGCTGCCCTACGGCACCGATGCCGCACACATACTCGTGAATGTCACGGCAAAAAGCTCCGGATATGTCTATCTCAAGAGCCTCACTGCCGACGAATACTACTATGTAGGCGGCGACTCCATTGACTTCTCGCAGCCACGCACCATGAGAGTGGTATCACAAGACGGCAGCTCATGGCGCGACTATGAGGTGAAGGTGAACATTCACCAGCAAGACGGCGACATCATGCAATGGCACCACAGCGAAGCCAACAGCGACATAGCATCGCTCGGCGGCATGAAGCTCATTGAAGCCGGCGGCGAGATGTATCTCTTCGGCAGCAACGGCACCGCCACCATAGTGATGAAAGCCAACGGCGATGCCACACAGTGGGAGAAGCAAGAAATAACCCTCGGCAACGACGCATGGCAGAACACCGTGGAAAGAGACGGCAACATATACACTCTCTCAGGCACCACGCTGCTCATGCTCAGCAATGGCACATGGAACACGGTGAGCGACAACGCACCCATAGCGCGACTCGTGGCAGCCGGCAGCAAGCTGCTCTTCGGCTACGATGCCGACAACAAGCTCGTGGCATCAGCCGACGGCACCACATGGACCGCCGAGACCATGGACGACGACGGTGCCCCACTGCCCACACAAAGCATAAGCTATGTGGCACAGACCCTCAAGACCACCGCCAACATTGAAAGGATAACCATTATAGGAAAGGCTGAAGGCGAAGAGTACATACAGGCATGGTCGCGACTCGCCGACAACACCGATGCCTCGACACCCTACGTCTGGACATACATAGACACCGCCGGCGACTACCGCTATGCCGCCACGGCACTCGACGGCTTCACAGCCATAGCCTACGACAACACCATAATAGCCACGGCACTGAAGAACGGAAAACTGCAACCCTTCAAGCAGAGCCGCGACAACGCCATAACATGGAAAGCCACCGACAGCTTACCGCTGCCCGACGACATTGACACCAACATGGAGACCTTCGCCATGGCTGCCGACAGCAACAACTTTATATGGATTGTAAGCGGAAACACCGGAGAGGTGTGGAGAGGACGGCTCAACAGACTGTCATGGCAGTGACGACAAGATAGCTACAACACAACAGTGCAGATGAAGAAAACGCTCATAACAGCAATAACGGCGATGCTGATGGCAATGATGCCGGCAGCCACCCACGCACAAGACGACATGGAATACCGCATGGAGATTGGCGTGGGAGGAGGAATGGCGGGATACCTCGGCGACTTCAACGGCAACCTCACCAAAGACCTGCAGCCCATGGCTGCCGTGGTAGCACGCTACAACTTCGACACCTACATGGGACTGAAGGCCAACGTGGCATACGCAAAGATGAAGGGGTCGTCGGCTGACGTGAAGACCTACTATCCGGAGCTTGCCGCTACACCCTATGAGTTCAACAACACACTCGTTGACGCCAGCCTTACGTTTGAATACAACTTAATACCCTACGGCACGGGAAAGGAATACCGGGGAGCACAGAGACTCGCACCATTCGTGTTCGGAGGCTTGGGAGCCACCTATGTCAACACCAAGAGCGGCGACAAGAAAAACGTGTTCTCGGCCAACGTGCCCATAGGACTCGGACTGAAATACAAAGTGGGCGACCGCACAAACATTGGACTGGAGTGGGCTATGCACTTCTCGCTCAGCGACGAGATAGACGGCAAGAAAGACCCATACTCCATAAAGAGCTCGGGAGCATTCAAGAACACCGACTGCTACCATACACTCATGATCACATTCTCATACAGCTTCATGACAAAGTGCAGAGTGTGCCACAATCAAGACGAAGACTGACAAAGAAAAGAAATCACGATACTACACATGAATATCGACAAGAACAACATACCACAGCACATTGCCATAATAATGGACGGCAACGGACGATGGGCAACAGAAAGAGGCAAGGACAGAAGCTTCGGACACCAGGCCGGAGTGGAGACCGTGAGACGCATCACATCGGAATGCACACGTCTCGGAGTGAAATATCTCACACTCTACACCTTCTCCACAGAAAACTGGAACCGACCGTCGGACGAGGTGGCAGCACTCATGGGACTCGTGCTCTCATCGCTTGAAGACGAGATATTCATGAAAAACAACGTGAGGTTCAAGGTAATTGGCGACATAAAGCGACTGCCCGAGGCAGTGCAGCAGAAACTCCAGGAAACCATGGACCACACCGCCATGAACACCGCCATGACCATGGTGGTGGCACTGAGCTACTCGTCACGGTGGGAGATAACCGAGACCACACGCACCATTGCACAGAAAGTAAAGAACAACGAGATAAGCATAGAGGATATAAACGAAGACCTCATAACCAGGCACATGAACACCAGCTTCATGCCCGACCCCGACCTGCTCATAAGAACAGGCGGCGAACTCAGGATAAGCAATTACCTGCTGTGGCAGATAGCCTACTCCGAGCTGTATTTCTGCGACACCTACTGGCCAGACTTCAGCGAAGACGACCTCCACAAGGCCATCAACAGCTATCAGCAACGACAGCGCCGGTTCGGAAAAACTGAAGAACAAGTAGAAAACCAGAAGAAATGAAATTCCCATATATATATAATAAGGTGTTGACAACGCTATTGCTGCTCACCATCACCGCAGCAACAGCCAGCGCACAACAGAAAATCATCAACCCGGAATTGTCATACTCCAGCGCACCCATGGATGTCACCATAGGAGGCATCGCCGTGTCGGGAGTGGAAGGATATGAAGACTATGTGCTCACGAGCATCTCAGGACTCTCCGTGGGACAGCTCATCACACTGCCCGGAAGCGAAGTGACCGAAGCCGTGAAACGCTACTGGAAACACGGACTCTTCTCCGACGTGTCTATAAAAGCCGACTCCATAGTGGGATCAAAGGTTTACCTGCACATCCACCTCAAGCTCAGGCCCAGAGTGTCGGCAATAAACTACTACGGACTGAAGAAGTCGGAACGCGAAGACATGGACAAGAAACTCGGACTCATGATTGGCGGACAGGTGACACCCAACATGATAGACCGTGCCAAGACCCTTGCCAAACGATACTTCGAAGACAAGGGATACAAGAACGCCGAAGTAACCATACGTCAGCGCGACGACGTGACAGGCAAGAACCAGCTCATACTCGACATCGACGTAGACAAGAAACAGAAAATGAAGGTGAGAAACATCATCTTCGAGGGTAACAACAAGCTCACGTCGAAAAAACTCAAGGGAAACATGTTCTCCAAAGGAGCATTCGCCAAGATACACGAAGCCGGAAAATTTGCCAACCTCTTCAAACCAAAGAAATACACCCCCGAGAGATGGGAAGAGGACAAGAAAAACCTCATAAGCAAATACAACGAATACGGATACCGCGACGCTGTAATCCTTGAAGACAGCGTGTGGAACGTAGACGAGAAACATGTGAACGTGTATGTGAAGGTGGACGAGGGACAGCAATACTTCCTCAGAAACATCACATGGGTGGGCAACACCGTGTATACCACCGACGCACTCTCAAGGTTACTCGAGATGAAGAAAGGCGACGTATACAACCAGAAGCTGCTCAACAAACGACTCACCGAAGACGACGATGCCGTGGGCAACCTCTACTGGAACAACGGTTACCTGTTCTACAACCTGCAACCCACCGAGGTGAACATCGTGGGCGACTCCATAGACCTTGAGATGCGCATATTCGAAGGACAGCAGGCACACATCAGCCGTGTGCGCATCAACGGCAACGACAGACTCTATGAAAACGTGGTGAGACGCGAGCTGCGCACCAAACCCGGCGACCTCTTCTCGAAAGAAGCACTGCAACGCTCGGCACGAGAGCTCGCATCAATGGGACACTTCGACCCCGAAGCCGTATCGCCAAAGGTAGACCCGAACTATGAAGACGGAACGGTGGACATCAGCTGGAACCTCAAACAGAAAAGCAACGACCAGGTGGAGCTGTCGCTCGGATGGGGACAGACGGGAGTCATAGCACGCGTAGGACTAAAGTTCACCAACTGGTCCATGCGCAACCTCTTCGACAAGAACAAAGAGCACCGAGGCATACTTCCCGTAGGCGACGGCGAGACACTCTCGCTCGGAGCACAGACCAACGGACGATACTACCAGTCATACAACGTGTCATACTCCACGGCATGGTTCGGAGGAAAACGACCCATACAGTTCTCCGTGGGAGGATACTACAGCAAGCAGACATCAGTGTCCGACAACTACTACAACAGCGGACTGATGAACAACTACTACAACTACCTCTACGGCTACGGCAGCAGCTACTACAACAACTACGAGAGCTACTACGACCCCGACAAGTACATACAGATGTGGGGAACAAGCGTAGGATGGGGCAAACGACTGCGCTGGCCCGACGACTACTTCACGCTCTCGCTGCAACTCGCCTACACACGCTACATGATGAAAAACTGGAGATACTTCATCATGTCGAACGGCTCGTCAAACAACCTGAACCTCAGCGTGTCGCTCAACCGCACGTCAACCGACAACCAGCTCTTCCCGAGAAAAGGTTCGGAGTTCACAGTGTCGCTGTCGCTCACACCACCATGGTCAGCGTTTGACAACAAAGACTACAAGAACCTTGCCACCAACCCCATGTCAACCACATACCAGGCCGAACAACAGCAGAAATACCGCTGGGTGGAGTACCACAAATGGAAGTTCAAGGCAAAGACCTACACCGCACTCACCGGCGGACAGCGCTGCTTCGTGCTCATGACACGCGTGGAGCTCGGACTGCTCGGACATTATAACAAATACAAGAAGTCGCCATTCGAGACCTTCTATGTAGGCGGCGACGGCATGAGCGGATACTCCTACGGATATGCCGAGGAGACCATAGCACTGAGAGGATACGACAACGGTACCATAGGTTACAACACCTATGCCTACGACCGACTGTCGCTCGAACTGCGCTACCCCTTCCTCCTTGGCAACACCACCATCTACGGACTGGCATTTGCTGAAGCCGGCAACGCATGGTACGACACCAAGAAGTTCAACCCCTTCGACATGAAACGCTCTGCTGGCGTAGGTGTGCGCATCTTCCTGCCAATGGTGGGACTCATGGGTATCGACTGGGCGTATGGTTTCGACAAGGTACTCGACGGAAGTACCTACAAACGCGGAGGCAGCCAGTTCCACTTCATCCTCGGACAAGAGTTCTAAAGAACAATCTGTCAGGCACCACAATAAACCTTTTGACATAAAAAACATCATAGAGTTAGTACGAACCAAAAACAACAGATATGAAGAAAAACAACAAAGCGAATAAGATGATGGGTATGATAAGAACCATATTGCCCATCTGCCTACTTACACTACTGCCTCTGAGCGCCGGTGCACAGAAGTTTGCACTCATGGACATGGAATACATCCTCAAGAACGTGCCCGCATACGAACGCGCCAACGAACAACTCAATCAGGTATCAAAGAAATGGCAGGCGGAAGTGGAAGCCCTCAACACCGAAGCCGGAGCCCTATACAAGGTCTATCAGAACGAAGTGGTGTTTCTCTCGCAGGAACAGAAACAGAAACGACAGGAAGACATTGTGAAGAAAGAAAAGGAAGCATCTGAGCTCAAACGTAAGTATTTCGGACCGGAAGGCGAACTCTTCAAGAAACGCAACGCACTGATCACACCCATACAAGACGAGATCTACAATGCCGTGAAGGAGATTTCCGAACAGCGGGGCTACTCGCTCGTGGTAGACCGTTCCGCCAATGCCGGCATCATCTACGGTTCACCAAAGATCGACATCTCAAACGAGGTACTCCAGAAACTCGGATACCAATAATATCTCACACCCCATACAAACAGAAGAAACAATAACCAATAAAAAAAGAAAGAAATGAAAAAGCTAATCGTTATGTTAATGCTGTGCGCACCAATGTCACTGTTCGCACAGAAGTTCGGACACCTTGACTCACAGGCTCTCCTGCAGTCACTGCCCGAAGCCATCAAGGTGCAGAGCGAGCTCGAAGCACAAGGCAAGATTTATGAAAACGAGCTCAAGGCAATGCAGGACGAGCTGCAGCGCAAAGCCGAAGACTACGACAAGAACAAAAGCACCATGAATGCCACCAAGCAGGCTGAGACCGAAAAAACCCTGCAGGACATGTATGCCAAGATACAGCAGACAATGCAGGACAACCAGCAGGCATTCAACAAACTCCAGCAGGAGAAGCTCGGTCCCGTCATCGATAAGGTGAACAAAGCCATAGAGGCCGTGGCTAAAGCCGGAAACTATGTATATATAATGGAGCAGAAAGCCGGACAGCCCATCTATGTAAACACCGCCATCAGCGAAGACGTGACAGCCAAGGTGAAGGCACAGATAAAATAACCATCACCCATGCCGCCGATGAAAAAGACCATTGCACTGTCGCTGCTGCTCATTCTCACGCTCGCAGTCAAGGCACAGACCATCAGGTTCGCACACTTCAGCTACAACGAAGTGCTCAGAGCCATGCCCGACTATGCCGAAGCACAACAGGGCATAGAGCAGCTGCGCAAACAATACAGCGACGAAGCACAGCGCATGGCAAACGAGTTCAGCAACAAGTATGAAGACCTGCTTGAAGACTACAACACACTCGCACCAGCCATACTGAGCAAGCGACAGGCTGAGCTGCAGCAGCTCGCACAACAAGGTGCCACATTCAAGAACGATGCACAGAAGCTTCTCAGTCAGACAGAAGACCAGAAGCTCGCACCGGTGAAGCAACGCCTGAGCGACACTCTCAGCAGCTATGCCAAGGAGCAAGGCTACGCCTTCGTCATCAACACCGACGGCAACAACCTGCCATACGTCGACCCCGCACAGGGCGACGACATCACAACCAAGCTCAAAGAGCTGTTGCAACGGTAAGCAACAGCCCTTTGGGCTTTTTCTTTTCCCATCACACCCGACAAAAACAACAGCCACATGCGTTTCCCACAGCAACCCGGACCAATAGGTGTCTTCGACTCCGGCTATGGAGGACTGACCATCCTTCACGGCATACGTCAGCTCCTACCCGAATACGACTATGTGTATCTCGGCGACAACGCACGCGCACCCTACGGCTCACGTTCCTTCGAAGTGGTATACCAGTTCACCCGTCAGGCTGTGATGAAACTCTTCGAGATGGGATGCCACCTCGTGATACTCGGCTGCAACACCGCCTCGGCAAAGGCACTGCGCTCCATACAACAGCGCGACCTGCCGCTCACCGACCCCACACGCAGGGTGCTCGGAGTGATACGCCCCACTGCCGAGGTCATAGGTTCACTCACACAGAGCCGACATGTGGGACTGCTCGCCACGGAAGGTACCGTGCGCAGCGACAGCTACCGCCTTGAGATACAGAAGCTCCACCCTGACATCAAGGTTACCGGAGTGGCATGCCCGCTGTGGGTGCCCATCATTGAGAACAACGAAGCCGACTCACCCGGTGCCGACTATTTTGTGAAGAAACGCATAGACCACCTCATGCGCCTCGACCCCGAAATAGACAGTATCATACTTGGCTGCACCCACTACCCCATACTCATGCCCAAGATACTGAAATACATACCGCAAGGCGTGCGCATAGTGCCCCAGAGCGAATATGTGGCAGAGAGCCTGCAAGCCTATCTCATGCGCCATCCCGACCTTGAGCACAACATCACCAAGACAGCCCACTGCAACTATTTCACCACCGAAAACGCCGACCGCTTCAAGGAGACTGCCAGCATATTCCTCCACGAAGACGTCAACGTGAAGCACATCGACCTGGAATAGGTCTCCGGTGAGAAAGAAGGACGAAAGAAGAACAAATACAAACAAAGCCGCCTGCGAAAGTGTAGCAAGCGGCTTTGTTTGTTTACTGTGGTTTCTTGTTTCGCGGATGATGCTCAAGTATCTCCGAGCGCAGTGTGGAGGTGTCAATATGGGTATATATCTCCGTGGTGCCAATGCTCTCGTGTCCGAGCATGGCTTGTATCGCCCTGAGGTCGGCACCGCCTTCGAGCAGCGCCGTGGCAAAGGAGTGGCGCAGGGTGTGTGGCGATATTGTCTTTGTTATTCCTGCAAGCTTCGCATATTGCTTTATCATGATGAGTATCATGGTGCGCGTGAGGTGGGCTCCCCTACGGTTCAGGAACACATAGTCTTCCTCGCCGGGCTTGATGTTCATCTCGCTGCGCGTCTCAAACCACCACGACAGCTCCTCAATGGCTCTGCCTGAGATGGGCACGAGACGTTCCTTGCTGCCTTTGCCCAGCACCCTCACGAAGTGTTCGTCAAGGTAGAGGTTTGAAAGCTTGAGGTTGGTGAGCTCCGACACCCGCAGCCCACAGGAGAAGAGCACCTCTATGATGGCGCTGTTGCGATGACCTTCCCACTTGGTACGGTCAATGGCAGCCTTGAGCATGTCTACCTCGGTGGTAGAGAGCACCTCCGGCAGATGTTCGGGCAGCTTTGGCGACTCAAGAAGCTCGGTGGGGTCGTCGGTGATATATCCGTCAAGGGTCATATATCGGTAGAACGCCCTCACACCGCTTATGATGCGGGCCTGCGAACGCGGACCAATGCCGATGTCGGCAAGGGTGGCAGAGAAATGCTCCAGGTCTTCAAGGGTTGCGTCTTCGGCTCTCTTTCCCTCACCGTGGAGATAGGCGAGGAGCTTGTCGAGGTCGCGCATGTAGGCTTCAAGCGTGTTTTCCGAATAGCCGCGTTCCAGCTTCAGATAGCGCTGGTAGCGCCTTGCTATGGCATCGTCGCCCTGCATTGCCGTAACTTCTTTACCTCCCTGTATTTCTGTTTCCATTATTTTTGTTACTTTTGCAGCAAAAGTAACAAAAAAATACTATTTCCCGACATGAAAATCATAATTATCAACGGTCCGAACCTCAACCTTCTGGGCACACGAGAGCCCGACATCTACGGGCACACCACCATGGAAGACTACATACAGAGCCTCAGAAAACAGCACCCCAGGATTGACATAGACTACTATCAGAGCAACCACGAGGGCTCACTCATAGACAAACTCCAGGAGGTGGGCTTCAGCTACGACGGCATAGTGCTCAATGCCGGTGCCTACACCCACACGTCGGTGGCGCTGCTCGACTGCATCAGGTCGCTGAAGACACCCGTGGTAGAGGTTCACATCTCCAACGTTCATGCCCGCGAAGAGTTTCGCAACCATTCCATGATCAGCCCGGCATGTCTGGGAGTGATAGCCGGCTTCGGCATGGACAGCTACAGTCTGGCTGTGGAAGCACTGTTAAACCGCGGCAAATAGCCTCATGGCAGAACTCACCGACTACATACTCGACCACATAGAACCCGAAGGCGACTATCTCTATCGTCTGTGGAGAGCCACCAACGTGGAGCTGCTCCACGGACGCATGGCAAGCGGTCACCTCCAGGGCAGGCTCCTGAAGATGCTCGTGCTCATGTCACAGCCGAGAACCATTCTCGAGGTGGGCACCTTCAGCGGCTATTCAGCCATCTGCATGGCAGAGGGACTCAAGGAGCTCAACAATCCACACTCCAAGCTCTACACCTTCGAGATCAACGACGAGCAGGAAGAGTTCACACGACCGTGGATTGAGCAGTCGCCCGTGGCAGAATACATTGACTTCCGCATAGGCAATGCCATAACCGAGGCACCGAACATGGGCATCACCTTTGATTTTATGTTCATCGACGGCGACAAACGAACCTATACCGATACCTACAAGGCACTGCTCCCGCTGCTGCGAGACGGTGGCTTCCTCATTGCCGACAACACTCTCTGGGACGGTCATGTTGCCGACCCGGCATACGACCGCGACCAACAGACCCTCGGCATACGCCGCTTCAACGACCTCGTGGCAAAAGATCCAAGCGTTGATACCGTGATACTGCCTTTGCGTGACGGGCTCACCATACTCCGAAAGAAACCACGGCAAAAGTCTGGGGTTTAGCATCCGTAACCCAAAGATTTCTCTCTGACCTCCACACTGTCAGGCCACCTGAAAATCAAACAATGTTTTGCATGGTATTGTGGAAAATATTGTACCTTTGCAGGTTGAAGAAAACAAAAGAGGTAATAATCAATATTTTAAGTACAAGAATGGATAAAGTAAGCTACTCACTCGGCATTGGTATAGGCCGACAGCTCGCACAAATGGGAGCCAACGAACTCAACATCGACGACTTTGCACAAGCCATAAAGGACGTGCTGGCAGCCGGCACCCTCAAGATTGACGAGCGCGAAGCACAGAAAACAGTGCAGGACTTCTTTGAGCAACAGGAAAAGAAACAGCGGCAAAAAGCCGAGGAAGCCGGAAAGGCAGCAAGGGAAGCCGGAGAGAAGTATCTCAGCGAGAACGCAAAGAAAGAAGGTGTTACCACCACCGCCAGCGGACTGCAATACATGGTCATAAGCGAAGGCAGCGGCAAGCAGCCCAAAGCCACCGACAAGGTGAAATGCCACTATGAGGGAATGCTCACCGACGGCACACTCTTCGACAGCAGCATACAGCGCGGCGAGCCCGCCGTGTTTGGTCTCAACCAAGTCATTGCAGGCTGGACCGAGGGACTGCAGCTCATGAAGGAAGGTGCCAAGTATCGTTTCTTCATCCCCTATCACCTCGGCTATGGCGAGCGCGGTGCCGGTGCATCTATACCTCCCTACGCTGCCCTGATTTTCGATGTGGAACTCATCGAAGTAGTATAAAACAGAATAACACACAACAATAACAAACAACAGAACAAATGAAAAAAGTATCATTCGTAGCTGCAGCAGCCCTCATCGTGGCTGTTGCAACAAGCTGCAACAAGTCGGCACCAAAAGCCGACCTCGCAAGCGACATCGACTCGCTCAGCTATGCTTTCGGACTGGAGCAGTCACAGGGATTGCAAAGCTTCTTCCAGCAGATGGACATCGACTCCACACAGATGGACCAGTTCATTAAGGGTCTGCAGGTTGGTTCCGACGGTAGCGACGACAAGAGCAAGAAAGCCTTTAATGCCGGCATCATGGTGGGACTGCAAATCATGATGATGCAGCAGAACTATGCCAAGCAGCTCTTCGAAGGCGACTCCACCAAGAGCCTCTCCAAAGACAACTTCCTTGCAGGATTTATCGCCGGAGCCACAGGCAAAGACCAGAAGCTGACCATTGACCAGGCACGTCTGGTAGGACAGCGCATGGCCATGGCAATACAGAGCAAGCAGGCCGAGAAGAAATATGCCAAGGAGAAAGCCGCTGCCGATGCCTACATGGCTGCCAATGCCAAGAAAGAAGGCGTGCAGAAGCTCGGCAAGGGCGTACAATACAAGGTACTCAAGGAAGGCAAGGGCGCTATTCCCGCCAACAACGACATTGTATTGGTAAACTACGAGGGCAAGACCACCGATGGCAAGACCTTCGACCAGCGCGACAACGCCAAGATGCCAGTGGGAGGACTCATTCCCGGCATGACCGAGGCTATCTCCCACATGCCCGTAGGTTCGAAGTGGGAAATCTACATCCCCTACAGTGCCGGCTATGGTTCCCAGCAGGTGAGCCAGGACATCAAGCCCTTCTCAAACCTCATCTTCACCGTTGAGGTGCTCGGCATAGAGGAACAGCCCAAACCACAGGCTGCACCACAAGCCGCACCGGCTCCAAACGCAAAATAACATGAAAAAGATACTCTTCGTGGCACTCGCTCTCGCAGCGAGTGCTTCTCTTTGCACCATTAGTGCCAAGGGAAAGAAAGACAAGAAAGGCAAGACCGCCACAGAAAAAGCCCTGCTGCTCAACAATGCCACCGACTCGCTCAGCTATGCTGCGGGAATGGCAATGACCGACGGACTGCTGCCTTACCTCAAACAGCAATACGGCATTAATGAGTCGCAGCTCGCCAACGTGGCACGCGGCTTCCGCGATGCCATGCTCCAGAAGGGCGACACCGTGTTCAACGCCTACCTTGCCGGTATGCAGGTGGCACAGATGGTTGACAAACGCATGTTGCCGGGACTCAAGAACGACATACCCGAGCTCAACGACGAGATAGTGAGCATAGGCTTTGCCGATGCCATAGAACAGAAGCACACCGTATATAACGACTCTCTCGCCAAGGTCATCTTTGAAGAAGGCAAGCAAGCTGCCACTCAAAAGAAATATGCCCAGCAGATAGAAGCCGGTGAGCGTTTCCTCGCTGAAAACAAAACTAAGCCCGGGGTGGTGACGCTGCCCAGCGGACTCCAGTACAAGGTGCTCAAGCAAGGCACCGGTGCTCTGCCAAAAGCCACCGATAAGGTGAAGGTAATATATGAAGGCAGGACACTCGACGGAAACGTGTTTGACGCCACCGCCAAGCACGGCACCGAGAGCGACACTTTCGGAGTGAGCAACCTCATAAAAGGATGGACCGAAGCACTGCTCATGATGCCCGTAGGCTCAAAGTGGGAGGTTTACATTCCTCAGAATCTCGCCTATGGTGAGCGTGGAGCCGGTCGCAACATCAAGCCCTATGAGACTCTCATCTTCACTCTCGAGCTACTTGGAATAGAGTGATCACCATCTTTGAGAGCAGTGAGGGGCAAAAAGCAAGTGAAAAAGCCTCTCACTACTCCTAAAAAATAACACTAATGTGTCATTATGCGCCCAAAAGGCGCATTTTTTGTATCAAAATGTTGGAGAATATATTTTATTTGCTTACTTTTGCTGACAAATTGTAAGCAAAACAAGAAATAATAGTACAAAAACAAATAATAATGGAGAAGATAGACAAGCTTGACAAGAAAATACTCAGCGTGCTCTCGCAAAACGCACGCATACCATTCAAGGACGTGGCAGCCGAGTGCGGTGTGTCGAGAGCAGCCATACACCAGCGAGTACAACATCTCATAGAAGACGGAGTAATCACCGGCAGCAGCTTCGACGTCAACCCTAAGAGCCTCGGCTACAGCACATGCACATACGTTGGACTCAACCTCGAGCGCGGAAGCATGTATAAAGAGGTGGTAGAACAGATTGCCACCATACCCGAAGTGGTTGAGTGCCACTTCACCACAGGGCCCTACACCATGCTCGTGAAGCTCTATGCACGCGACAACGAACAGCTCATGGACCTGCTCAACAACAAGCTGCAAGGCATCAACGGAGTGATAAGCACCGAGACACTCATCTCGCTCGAGCAAAGCATCAAGCGCGAAGTGCCAGTGGCTGTGGAAGAATAATCCCCGTTCAGATGGACAACACCGAAAGATATGACCTCGAGGCTTACATCTCACGCCTCAACAGCATACAGCCGCCAACACCGCCAGCACCGGTGATAGGCATCACTGCCAACCACCACGACAGCGACACGCTCCTTGGCGACTACTATTGGCAGCAGGTGGTGGCTGCCGGCGGAGTGCCCGTAATCATTCCCCCTGCCGGCAACGCAGAGGCAATCATGCGAACCCTCAACACCATCGACGCACTGGTGCTCTCGGGTGGTGCCGACTTCAACCCCCTGTGGGCTGGCGAAGAGCCATCGCCATACCTCCACCACATAAACGACACACGCGACCTGCCCGAGCTGCTCATCACACGACTCGCCTATGAGCGCCAGATGCCTATGCTCGGAATATGCAGAGGCATACAGACACTCGTCATGGCACTCCATGGCGAGGTGGAACAAGACATCTATCACCCCAAGCACGCCACCACCATGCCAGCCACGCTGCGCCACTCGCAGGATGCCGACCGATGGGTGACAACACACACCATAGCCATCCAGCCGCAGACAATGCTCCACGACATATACCAGGGCAACACCATCAGCGTGAACTCCTTCCACCATCAGGCAGTGAGAGCCGCCGGACCGCTTTTCCGCATAGCCGCCACGGCGCCCGACGGCGTGATAGAAGCCATAGAGAGCACCGGGCGCAGCAACATCATCGGAGTGCAGTGGCATCCGGAATGTCTCGGCAAGGACGGACTGAAGCTCTTTGAGTGGTTGGTAAGCAAGGCACAAACAAAGAACGTATGAAAAACCACACCTTATTATATTATATAGCCGTGGCAGCGAGCGTAGTCCTTGCCACCGCATCATGCAAGAACAAGCCCAAGACCGACGCTCCCACACTGCCCAGAGCCGTGGAGACAAGCTTCAATGCCGACTCGGCATGGGCATTCTGCAACGCCCAGTGTGACTTCGGACCACGCACCATGAACTCCGAAGCCCACGAGAAATGCCTTCAGTGGATAACAGGGAAGTTCAAGACCTACAACTGTGAGGTGAAACAGCAGAAGGCTGAGCTCACAGGCTACGATGGTACAAAGCTCAACGCCACCAACATCATTGCAAGCTTCAGACCAGAGCTCACCACACGCATCATGCTCTGTGCACACTACGACAGCCGCCCGTGGGCCGACAACGACCCCAACCCTGCCAACCACCACACACCCGTAATGGCTGCCAACGACGGAGCCAGCGGAGTAGCTGTGATGCTTGAGGTGGCACGCATGCTCAACAATGCAGCCAAGAGCGACACCCTCAGCGTGGGAGTAGACTTCGTATGCTTCGATGCCGAGGACTGGGGCACACCGCAATGGGCTGAAGACAACAATGACGGCGACACCTGGGCACTCGGTGCACAGTATTTCGCAGCCAACCTGCCTGAAGGCTACGAGGCACGCTATGCCATACTGCTCGACATGGTGGGTGGCGAGGGAGCACAATTCCACCGCGAAGGCATGTCGGTGAAATATGCCAATGCCATAGTAAACAAAGTGTGGGAGGCTGCCAAGGCTGCCGGCTACGGCAGCTACTTCCCCGACAGCGAGGGAGGCTATGTCACCGACGACCACATACCGCTCAACCAGGTGGCAGGCATTGCCGCCATCGACATCATACCCTTCTATGCCGACTGCCAGCAGAGTTCCTTCGGTCCTACATGGCACACCGTAAACGACGACATGAGCCACATAGACCGCACCACCCTCAAGGCAGTGGGACAAACCATGCTCCAAGTAATACTCTCGGAAAGATAAAAAGATATTCCTGGAAAGACAAAAGTGAGGAACTACAGCTGTCCGGCTTCCACCTGAAGCACCACCTGCTCGGTCATCTTATCCTCACCCTGCGCATCGTAGTCTTTCTTCAGCGATGCACCGAACACCCATGCAAAGGCCTGGTAGAACCCCGCCTTCACCGGTCCGAGGAATGACTGTATGAGTTGGTATGACGATGAGTTGCACTCCCTGTAGATGAGTTTTATCAGTAGCTTTCCCTGAGAGTATGTCAGTTTCTTCATTCTCGGGGTATAGCGTTCCTTTATATCCTTCTCCACAAGCTTCATGTGGGCATCCTTGGCTTTCTTGTTTGGCAGCGTCTCCAGATATTCGTAGGTCTCTATGATTATCTTGTTGGCTTCCTTGGCTATGGGCAGCACCTTTTTCACGTTATACACCAGCTTGTTGTATTTCTGTCTCTGCTTCTCGTTCTTGAACTCCGGCGCAGGAAACACATACACATTGTTTGTTTCTATATACGGTATCTGCTCGCCGCCATAGCTGATGTCACCCATCTTCACCGTGGGAACAAACGACGGATGGTCCATGTCAACCTCGCGGTCTTCGGGGTTCACACGGTTCTGAGCCGCCACAGCCAGCGGCACGGCAACCACCATCATCGCTATTTCCAACTGTAAAAGTCTCATTCAGCCGCAAAATTACTCATATTTTCCGAACCTCCCGACCTTTGTTCCATTATTTAGCATAATTTTCACTTTTCACTTGCAAGGAAATTATTCAAAGAAATTGAATAAGAAAAGAACCCATCCATTATGGGCAAACCTTTTGAGGTTTTTTCACACATTCTTCTTTAGTTTCATGATTATGTGCTATCTTTGCTCACATAATATGTTATAGAGACCATCTTATGGCAAAGATAATAGTCCAGAATACAGAGATAACTGTCTTGTCGCAAAATAACAAAGACTACATATCACTTACAGACATGGCTAATGGCAAAAAAAGCGAAAGCCGTGCTGCCGACATCATCAAGAATTGGATTCGTACAAGATACACTATTGAGTTTCTTGGTACTTGGGAGATTATACACAATCCCAATTTTAAAGTGGTCGAATTTGACCACTTTAGAATGCAGGCAGGTTTGCCAAGTTTCGTTATGAGTGTAAGCGAATGGATTGAGAAGACCAATGCTATCGGTATCATTGTTAAAAAGGGACGCTATGGAGGAACATACGCTTTCAGGGATATTGCTTTTGAATTTGGTACTGCAATTAGTGTAACTTTCAAGCTTTACTTGATTAATGAGTTCCAGAGACTGAAAGAGGAAGAGCTGAAGCAAGTTGGATGGACTGCCAAAAGAGAACTATCCAAGATTAACTACCATATTCATACTGATGCTATCAAGAGCCATCTTATTCCAGAAGAAATCACTCCTGCACAGGCCAGTATCATCTATGCCGAAGAAGCAGATGTGCTAAATGTGGCTATGTTCGGAATGACTGCCAAACAATGGCGGGAAGCTAATCCCGACCTCAAAGGCAACATCCGTGACTATGCCACCATCAATGAATTGATATGCCTCTCAAATATGGAGAATATCAACGCCGTACTCATCAACGACGGAATTCCACAGGGCGAAAGGCTTGTGAAACTCAATCGGATTGCCATTCAACAGATGCAAGTGTTGGAAGTGAACAGTAACAGGAATCTGTTAAAATAAAAGGCTTTAATGACGGACAGACTATACGCAAAACACATGTGGAGGATTTCTTTGACAATACTTCTTTTCTGCTGCACAACGCTTCATGCCCAACAACCGTCAGGCTACACCATAGAGCAGCTGTTGCAGCAACTCGATGCCGCCGACGATGCCGAGACAGAGAGCTGGGAAAGCATTTACGACGTGGTATGCGACATTGCCGAGAACCCCATCAACCTCAACACTGCCACCAAGGAAGACCTGCAGCGGCTGCCTTTCCTCACCAACCAGCAGATAGAGGACATCCAGGCGTATCTCTACCAGTATGGCGACATGCAGAGCATGGGCGAGCTCGCCATGATCTCCTCGCTCGACGAGGTGAGGATGGAGTTGCTCAGACACTGTTCCTATATCTCCACCACTAACGCGCAGGGTTTCCCCTCGTGGAGCACCATAGCCAAGTATGGCAAGCACAACGCCACCCTCACCGGAAAGATACCGTTCTATAAACGCAAGGGCGACGACAATGGCTACCTCGGCTATCCCTACCGCCACTCTCTACGCTACTCCTACGGCTACGGCGACTACCTGAAGGTAGGACTCACGGCAGCACAGGATGCCGGCGAGCCCTTTTTCAAGGGCGGCAACGGCATGGGCTATGACCACTATTCCTACTATCTCGTGATAAGGAAGCTCGGACGGCTGAAAAGCCTCACCCTCGGACACTACAAGCTACGCACCGGCATGGGACTGGTGGCAAACAACGACATTGCCTTCGGCAAGACCATGCTGCTGCCCACACTGCTCCGCCCAACCGCCACACTGCGCCCCTATGCGTCGCGCTCTTCAGCCAACTACCTGCAGGGAGCTGCTGCCACGGTGGAGATAGTCAAGCATCTCGACGTCACACCCTTTGTGTCATACAGGTATATCGACGCAACGCTGCGCACCGACATACCCGATGCCATCGCCACCATAGTGAAGAGCGGCTACCACCGCACGCCTACAGAGATGGAGAAGAAACACAACGCCTCGATGACCAATGCCGGCATGCACATGGAATGGAAGAACAATGGCTTCCATCTCGGTGCCACGGGACTCTACACCCATCTCTCCATGCCCCTCAAACCCAAGACACAGCAAGACTACCGGCGCTACAGTGCCTCCGGCGACAGCTTCTGGAACGCCTCCATGGACTATGGCTACACCAGCAACCGCCTCACCGTGAGCGGAGAGACGGCCATCAACGACCAACATGCCATAGCCACCGCCAATGCGGCAAGCCTCAGACTCTCCGGAGCATGGCAGGTCACCGCTCTCCAGCGGTTCTACTCCTACCGCTACTACTCGCTGCTCGCCAACAGCTTCAGCGACGGTGGCAGCGTGCAGAACGAAAGCGGACTGTATGTAGGAGCAGAGTGGCGACCCTCAAGACGCCTTGCCGTGAGCGCCTATGCCGACGTGGCACACTTCCCATGGAAGAAATACCAGGCCGACCAGTCGTCAAACGCATGGGATGCCAACCTTGCAGCCTCATATACCACTAAGCCGCTCACCCTGAGCCTGCACTACCGCTATCGCACCAAGCAGAAGAACAACCAGCAGAAAACAGCACTCACCGACGATGCCACCCACCGTCTGCGCCTCGCCGCAGCATGGCACCATGGAGCATGGAGCACACTCACACAAGGCTATATGGCAATAAACGACTACAAGCAGTCGTCACGAGGATGGATGGCATCACAGCAGGTGGCATGGCAGCACCGCGGCACGCTGCAGATTGCCGCACACATAGCGTGGTTTCATACCGACGACTATGCCTCAAGGATTTACTCCTTTGAGCGCGGACCGATGTATGAGTTCTACTTTCCGGCATTCTACGGTGAAGGCATACGCTACTCACTCCTTGCCAAAGCCACGCTCTCCGCAAAGGTCTCGCTGCTGGCACGCATGGCCACCACCAACTACTTCGACCGCGACCATATCTCCTCCGGACTACAACAGATTGACCATTCGTCAATGACCGATCTGGAGCTGCAGCTAAGGCTCCGTCTGTAAACGTCTCACAGCCCATATCCACGCCCTTTTCCACACATTCACATTACCATTGTAACCCTTTTAATCCTCAACAATTATTGGGTGCGCCAGTATTCTTCGTAAAATACTCGAGTATTTTGGGCTCAATACTGGAGTATTTTGGGCTCAATACTGAGACGATACTGCGAAGAAGGATGTGTGAAACAGCGAAAACAAGTGATTGAAACAACGAAAACACCGAAACAAGAGCTTGACATTCAGCCCTGTACATCTTCTTAAGCCTTGAGGTTGTTCCTATACATTCTCGGAGTTACGCCCATCTCGCGCTTGAAGAAACTGTTGAATGCCGGAGAGTTGGGAAAATTCAGGCGGTCGGCAATCTCATAGGTCATCAGGTCGCTGGTCTTCAACAGCATCCTGGCACGAAGCACCACGGCACGGTTGATCCAATACATCACACTGTGGCCGCTCGCCTTGCTGATGACCGACGAAAGATGGTGTGGGCTGACCCGCAGTTCCTTGGCATAGAAGGGTATGTTTCGCTCTCGCTCACAATGCTGGCTCACCAAGGTCTTGAACTGGCTGAACAGCTGTTGGCTGCGTGATGGGGCATTGCTCTTTCCCGTAGCCTCGGCAGCCTGTTTGATGTATGCGGCATTGCTCAGCATCGCCTCTGCCAGATGCTTCACCGTGTCACGGCGATATGGTTGACAGGAGGCAATGTCCCAAAGCAGATACATCATTCGCAGCTGCTGCTCGGCAGTCTTGGGCGGACAATTCATTACTATGCATTCCGAAACGTGTATATGCTCCTTGACCACAATGCCGCATACCAGAAGGTCTGTACTGCAATGGATAAACTCCATAATCATGTCGGGCATGGTGAGTATGATCATACCTTCCTCTATGTGGTAATGCTCAAGGTCAAGCTGAATGTCGGCATCGCCATCCATCACCAACAGCAGGCGGGGCTCCGGCAGCTGGTAAATATCGCCCTCGCGCAGGAAGGTGGAATTGTGTGGTCGCCCATTCAGGATGATGGTAATATCATCGTTGTGGATGATGTGGCTCGCTTCGCCGCCTACCTGTCGCATATCCACATTCTCAACAGAAAAGTAATGAATGTTCCTTGTATTGCCCATAGAGTGAAAATTATGAAATTGTACGATTAGATTACAAAAATAGTATATCTCACGAAGATAGATGAAAAATAATGGAAGAATAATACAAAAACATAATCTTTTCGTACAATTTCATAATCAAAAACCGGGAATACTGCCGTATATTTGCACCAGAAGCAAAAAACAAACGCATGAACATGAGAAAGACAATCATGATTTTAGCCGTGGCTGCTGCGAGTATGGCTGTAATGGGACAAACACTGGAGGAATGCCAGCAGGCTGCGGAGCACAACTACCCGCTGATAAGGCAGTACGACCTCATCGGCAAGACTACCGAACTGACGGTAGCCAACATACAGAAAGGCTGGTTGCCACAGGTGTCGGCATCGGCACAGGCAAGCTATCAAAGCGACGTGGCATCGTGGCCCGGGCAGATGACCACGATGATGCAGAACATGGGCATCAGCATGAAGGGTCTGGCAAAAGACCAGTATCGCGTGGGTATTGATGTGAGCCAGACCATCTACGACGGTGGTGCCATAAGCAACCAGAAGCAGATAGCCCTCCAGCAGGGAGTGGTGGAAGAGGCCCAGACGGAGGTAAACCTGTATAGTGTGCGCAAGCGTGTTAACGAGATGTATTTTGCCATACTGATGCTTGATGAACAGATAGTGCTGAACCACGACCTTCAGGAATTGCTTGCCGGCAACGAACGTAAGCTCCAAGCCATGGTAAAGGGTGGAACGGCAGCCAGAAGCGACTGGCAGAACGTGAAGGCAGAGCGACTGAACGCAGTGCAGCAAGCCACCAGCCTTGAGTCGCAGAAACGGATGCTGATGACAATGCTCAGCACTTTTTGCGGCATTGAGGTGAAGGAGGTACAGAAGCCTATGGCTGCGACAATATCGCAGCATACGAAGCAGCGGCCAGAACTGCGGATGTTTGATGCACAGCTGCGTCTGGCTGATGCCAGGGAGCAAGCACTCAAGTCGGCACTCATGCCGAGACTCAGTGTGTTTGCACAAGGCTTCTACGGCTATCCCGGCTTAAACATGTTTGAGGACATGACATCCCACAGCTGGAGCATGAACGCCATCATCGGTGCAAGGCTGACATGGAACATCGGTGCACTCTACACCCGGAAGAACGACAAGGCGAAGCTGCAAATGCAACGCGACATGACGGAGCTGAACCGCGAGGTGTTTCTCTTCAACAACCGTCTGGAACAGATACAGCAGAACGAGGAGATTGCCCGCTACCGCAAACTGATGGCTGACGACGAGGAGATTATCTCCCTGCGCTCGGCTGTACGCAAGGCTTCGGAGTCGAAACTCTCACACGGCATCATCGATGCCAACGATCTGGTACGCGAAATCAATCAGGAGAACGCAGCGCGCGTGCAGCAGTCAATACATGAGATTGAGATGCTGAAGCAAATCTACGACAATAAATTCACGACAAATAACTAACGATATGAGAAAGATATATGTATTGGCATGTGCCACACTGATAATGACCGCTTGCGGAAACAAGGAGAAAACGTATGATGCCACCGGTACGTTCGAGGCTACCGAAACCACAGTGTTTGCCGAACAGGGCGGAGCACTGCTGACGTTTGACGTCAACGAGGGCGACGAGCTGGCCATGGGCCGTGAGGTGGGACTCATCGACACCACCCAGACATGGCTGAAGATTAAGCAACTGGGCGCTACTAAGGAGATATACCAGAGCCAGAAACCCGACATGGAACGTCAGGTTGCCGCCATACGCCAGCAACTCACCAAGGCACAGCGCGAAGAGCAACGCTACAGGGAACTGGTGGCTGACGGTGCTGCCCCATCTAAGATGCTCGACGATGCCACGAGTCAGGTGAAGGTGTTGCAGCGACAACTTGATGCTCAGATTTCATCGCTCTCCACCAGCACGCGTACCCTCGACAAGCAGACGGCGGCAGCCAACGTGCAGGTGAGCCAGCTGCGCGACATGCTGAGCAAGTGTCACATCATAACACCGGCAAAGGGAACGGTCTTGGAGAAATATGTGGAGCGCGGCGAGTTCGTGACTGTTGGCAAACCGCTGTTCAAGATTGCCGACACTGAACACATGTATATGCGTGCCTATGTCACGTCGGCACAACTGCAACACATCAAGTTAGGTCAGAAGGTAAAAGTGTTTGCCGACTATGGCAACAATAACCGGAAGACTTACGACGGCACCGTCTCGTGGATTTCCTCGCGCTCAGAGTTTACGCCCAAGACCATACTCACCGATGACGAACGCGCCGACCTTGTGTATGCCGTGAAGGTGGCAATAAAAAATGACGGTTTCGTGAAAATCGGCATGTATGGGGAAGTGATGTTTTAGTTCATTGCCAACAATTCAGTCTTCACAGCTATGAATGCCATTGAAATAAAGAACGTCAGCAAGAGCTACGGCAAGGTGAAGGCCCTCGACGACGTGTCATTCTCGGTAAGCAAAGGCGAGGTGTTTGGTCTCATCGGTCCCGACGGTGCAGGCAAGACCACGATGTTCCGCATACTCTGTTCGCTGCTGTTGCCTGACACAGGACTGGCATCGGTGGATGGCTTCGATGTGGTGAAGCAGATGAGACAGGTGAGATGCCGCGTGGGCTACATGCCCGGAAAGTTCTCGCTCTACCAGGACCTGACCATAGAGGAGAACCTGAAGTTCTTTGCCACGCTCTTCGGCACCACCATAGAGAAAGGCTACGACAGTGTCAAAGCCATCTATTCGCAGATAGAACGGTTCAGGAACCGCAAGGCGGGAGCACTCTCGGGAGGCATGAAGCAGAAGCTGGCACTGTCGTGCGCACTGATACACAACCCGAGTGTGCTGTTTCTCGACGAGCCTACCACTGGCGTCGACCCAGTGAGCCGCAAGGAGCTATGGGAGATGCTTCTCACGCTGAAGGAGCGCGGCATCACCATCGTGGCATCTACTCCATATCTTGACGAGGTGCGCTGCTGCGAGCGTGTGGCATTCCTCGACCACGGAAAGATAAGGGGCATAGACACTCCCGACGTTATCCTCGACCGCTTCAAGGACATATTCAATCCGCCCGCTGTAGAGTCTGCCGCTGCAGCACAGCAACAAACGGAACATGAAAACGTGATTGAGGTGGAGCACTTGGTGAAGGCTTTCGGTGAGTTCCATGCCGTTGACGACATCAGCTTCTCGGTGAAGCGCGGCGAGATATTCGGTTTTCTGGGAGCCAACGGTGCCGGCAAGACCACTGCCATGCACATGCTGACAGGGCTGAACCAGCCTACCAGCGGCACAGGCAGCGTGGTGGGCTATGACATTCGCACCCAGCACGAAGAGATAAAGAAGCACATAGGCTACATGAGTCAGAAGTTCTCGCTCTACGAAGACCTGACCGTAGCAGAGAACATCCGCCTCTTTGCAGGCATTTACGGCATGAAGGATGCCGACATCAAACGCAAGACCGACAGTCTGCTTGAACGCCTGAAGTTCACACAGCACAAGAACGACCTTGTAGGCTCGCTGCCACTGGGTTGGAAGCAGAAGCTGGCATTCTCCGTTTCCATCTTCCACGAACCGGGCGTGGTGTTTCTCGACGAACCCACGGGAGGTGTGGACCCTGCCACGCGCCGCCAGTTCTGGGAGCTCATCTACGATGCCGCCGCCCGTGGCATCACCGTCTTCGTGACGACCCACTACATGGACGAGGCAGAATATTGCGACCGCATCTCTATCATGGTAGACGGCAAGATAAGTGCTCTCGGCACTCCCAAAGAGCTGAAGGAACGGTTTCATCAGCCCGACATGGACCACGTCTTCACCTATCTTGCCAGACAGGCAACAAGAAGCAGCGACTAATCTTTTCAAACGTCATGAAACAGTTTATATCATTCGTCATAAAAGAAGCCAAACACATACTGCGCGACAAGCGCACGATGCTCATCCTCTTCGGCATGCCCGTGGTGCTGATGCTGCTCTTCGGCTTTGCCATAACCACGGATGTGAAGAATGTGCGCACGGTGGTGGTCACCTCGCAGATGGATCATCTGACGCAGGCAGCTGTAGAGCGGTTGGCACAATCGGAATACTTCACCATCACACAAACAGTGGGCACTCCACAAGAAGCTGAGAGCCTCATACGCAGCCAGAAGGCCGACATGGCAATGGTTTTCTCCCACCACTTTGCCAGCAAGAAAGACGGTATCCAGCTTATTGTAGATGGCTCCGACCCCAATATGGCAACGCAGTGGACAAACTATGCCCGAGGAGTGCTGGCAAACATCCAGGGCAGCATGGTTGTCACCAAGATGCTCTACAATCCACAGATGAAGTCGGCCTACAACTTCGTGCCGGCAATAATGGGTATGCTCTTGATGCTCATCTGCGCCATGATGACCTCTATCTCCATTGTACGCGAGAAGGAGAAAGGCACAATGGAGGTGCTGCTCGTCTCGCCCATACGACCGCTGATGGTCATCATTGCCAAGGCCATACCCTATCTTGTGCTTGCCTTCGGCATTCTCATTGTCATCCTGCTGATGGCACGCTATGTACTGGGTGTGCCGCTGCAAGGCTCCATAGCGTGGATACTTGCCATCTCCACCTTATACATAATATTGGCTCTCTCCCTGGGACTGCTCATCTCTAACATCGCACAGACTCAACTCGTGGCCCTTCTGCTCTCGGCAATGGTACTGCTCATGCCCGTAGTGATGCTCTCTGGCATGCTGTTTCCCGTGGAGTCGATGCCCACGATATTGCAATGGGTGTCAGCCGTTGTTCCGCCCCGCTACTACATTGAGGCCATGCGCAAGCTGATGATTATGGGTGTGGGCATCGGTGAGGTTATGAAGGAGATGACCATCCTTGCAGCGATGACGGTGTTCTTCCTGACCATAGCCCTGAAGAAGTTTAACGTAAGACTGGAGTAAACCATGACACTGAAATATCTCATACAAAAGGAATTTCTGCAGATTAGGCGCAACAGCTTCCTCCCGAAGCTCATCATCATGTTTCCCATCGTCATCATGTGCGTGATGCCGTGGGTGATGCAGATGGAGGTGAAGAACATCCGCGTGGATGTGGTAGACATTGACCACACCATGGAGTCGCAGCGACTCGTCAGACAGATTGCCGCCAGCCGTTACTTCATCTTCAACGGTCAGAAGCCCAACTACGACGAGGCTATGAAGGACATCGAGAATGGCAGGGCAGATGTCATACTGGAAATACGCAACAACCAATATCTCATTGCCGCCAATGCCGTAAACGGCACGAAGGGAAGCATGGGAAGTGCCTATCTCTCGCAGATAGTCAACCAGTCAGCCCCACATGCTGCAAACGTATCGCAACCCTCCACCCTCCTTCTCTACAACACTCACCAGAACTACAAGCTCTATATGATTCCAGCACTGCTCGCCATCGTGATGATGATGATGACGGGATTTCTGCCTACTCTCAACATCGTGGGCGAGAAAGAAGCAGGCACCATAGAGCAAATCAACGTCACACCCGTATCAAAGTGGGCGTTCATCCTCTCAAAACTCATACCCTATTGGATCATAGCCCTGTTCGTGGTCACCGTGTGCCTGCTGCTGGCATGGCTCATCTACGGCATCACGTCTGTTGGTCCGCTCTGGCTCATCTATGTGCTTGCCATGCTGCTGGCTCTGTTCTTCTCGGCGTTCGGACTCATCGTGTCAAACTATTCCGACACCATGCAGCAAGCCGTCTTCGTGATGTGGTTCTTCGTTGTCACCATCATGTTGCTCAGCGGACTCTTCACCCCCACACGCTCCATGCCCGACTGGGCATACCTGACCACCTATGTCAACCCCATGCACTACTTCATCGATGCCATCCGCACCGTCTTCATCCGTGGCGGCGGCTTCCACGAGGTAGCCAGCCAGGTGACAGCCCTTCTCGCCATCGGCATCGTCATGGCGGTATGGGCAGTGCAGAGCTATAAGAAAAACCAAGCAAGCTGAAAGACGGCTGCAACAAGCCCTTCAAAGGCGTGAACGTGGTGATAGTGAAGACTGCCAACGGTACCAAGACCATGAAGATGGTGAAATAGGAACCTTACATACAAGAAAAAAGCGCTGCGGACTACCGTAGCGCTTTTTGTTGATATTCATAAAACTGTTCGAGAATGGCAAGCATGTCTTTCGGAAGATAGCCCATGGCTCTCTCCACCATCCACTCCGGCACCTCATAGCTGGCTTCGGCTATGCTGCCGGCAATGGCAGCCTTGGTGTCGGTGTCACCGTCGCACATCACCGCCATTCGCACACAACCCTCAAAATCGTTGCTATCGAGGAAGCAGCGTATGGCCCACGGCACCGTTTCCTGGCACACGCTGTCGAAGTGTCCGAGACCTCCTATGCGCATGATGTCGGCAAGTGGCGGTATGTCGTAGCCATAGAACTTCTTCACCTTTCCCTCCACCTCGCTCTTCTGTATGCGCAGCGTGCGCAGCCAGAAAATGAGTTCGGCAGTACACTGTGCGCCCTTTATTCCTTCAGAGTGGCAGTGAGACACCTCTGCCGTGCGTTGTGCCTCGCGTATCACGGTCTCGTAGTCGTCAAAGAGCCAGCCCACGGCGCTCACCCTCATGGCGGCACCGTTGCCGCAGCTGTTGTTTGGCAGAGGGTCGGCACTGTTTATCCAGTCGAAGAAGCGCGGTCCATAGCCTCCCATGGGGTTGGGATAGCGTCGGCACCACTCCAGCAGTGCCTCCTTATATGGTTTCTTGTTTATTATGGCATCGGCAATGGCGATGCTGCAGATGGTGTCGTCGGTGAAGTCGCAGTCGTCGGTAAAGAACAGGAAGTCTTTCTGTGGCGGCGGTCCGAACTCAAACTGCGAACCTACGATGTCTCCTATAATTGCTCCAATCATAGTATTCTTTGTTTTTTAGTGCTGTTTAAGGTTCTTCTTTCCATGAAGCAGTTTGCCTGACTTCGCTCTGTAGTCGCATCGGGAATCGAACCCGAATCTAATCTTTAGGAGAGACTTATTCTATCCATTGAACTATGCGACCATCCCGGTGCTTTTTCACACCATAAAGTATTCAGTGTGCAAAGGTAGCGTAAAAAAATGACATACGCCCCATTGTCATTGTCTTTTTTCCTTTAGTTTGTTTTTGCTTATCACTCTCACGGGATACCACACGGCTATCCACCCCACCAATATCACGGTTACGAAGATGAGCACGATGTCCCATGGATGAACGCTTATGGGATAGGCATCAACGACATACGAGCCGCTGCTATCACCCAGTCGCACCAGCCCGAAGGTCTGTTGCAGCCAGCAGAGCAGCAGTCCCACTACCACTCCCACCACAGCTCCCGCCATGGAAATCATCCTTCCCTCAAAGAGGAATATCTTCTGTATCTGCCTGTCGGTGGCTCCAATGTTTCTGAGCGTCTGCACATCGTCTTTCTTGTCGATTATCAGCATTGACAGCGAACCCACGATGTTGAAACATGCCACAAGGAGTATGAATGTGAGGAACACATAGGCAAAGAGCTTCTCCACCTGCATTATCTTGAAAGTGTCGGCTTGCAGCTCATAGCGGTCCATCACCTTGTATTTTCCACCAACGATTTTCTCTATCTTGCGTTTCACCTTTGAGATGTCGGCATCGGGCTTCATCCTCAGTTCCAGCGCCGAGAGCTCTCCCTGTAGTGAGAACAGGTTTCGTGCAAAGTCAATGCTCGTGATGATATATCCATTGTCATAGCGCGACTGCTTCATCTGAAACACCACGCCGGGTGAGAGCAGCGAGTCGCTCACAAAGCCTTCAGAGAGGTTGGTCATGGATATCTGTCCCTCTCGCTGCGGTGCATAGATGTGCATGTAGTCGTGCCAGCGTGCTCCCGTTCCCAGATCTTGTGCGAGCCTTATGCCGATGATGCCGTATTGCAGGTTGGCGGCATGGAGGTCGTAGGAGCCGTCGCCGTAGAGCAGCGACCGTATGGAGGTGAGCTCGTCGAAGGAGTCTTCCACACCTTTTACGGTGACCATGGCTTGCTTGTCTTCATAAACTGCCAGTGCCTGGTCTTCCACACACTCCATGGCGATGTCCACCTCGGGCAGTTGCTTCACCTGCAGCAGCAGCTCGTCGTCGGCGGGTGCGCTCTTGCCTTCCGCCGGCACCACCTTCAGCTGTGGGTCAAAGGTCGTGAAGAACGATGCCACGAGGTCGGTGAAGCCGTTGAAGCCGCTCAGTACCACTACGAGAGCGGTGGTGGCGACCGCCACTCCTGCCGCAGCTATGCCGCTGATGACGTTTATCACATGTGTGCTCTTCTTTGAGAAGAGGTATCGTCTGGCTATGTAGAACGGGAAGTTCATTTGCCGAGCAGCTGGTCAATGTGTTCGATATAATCGAGCGAGTCGTCGATGAAGAACCTCAGTTCGGGAATGATCCTCACCTGGTTGCGTATCCTTGTGCCAAGCTCATAGCGTATGGATTTCTCGTTCTTGTTGATATTGTCCATGAGCTCCTGTGCACGCTCGCTTGGGAATATGCTCAGGTAGGCGGTGCAGATGCCCAGGTCGGGCGACACCTTTGTGCGTGTCACGCTCACCATCACTCCTCTCATCATTCGTGTCTGGCTTTGGAATATCTCTGCGAGCTCCTTCTGCAGCATGCGTGCTATTCTGTTTTGTCGTGTCTCTTGCATTGTTTTTCCTGTTTACTGTTTAATCTTAAATACAAAAGTAAACATTATTTCCGAGATAGCAAAAAAAAGGAGTTCAAGAACTTCCTGAACTCCTTTTGCTTCTTTATTGTACCTATTGCTATTTCACTGAATATTTCTTTCCGTTCCTTACATATATTCCGCGGTGCAGGCGGCTGTTGTCGTTGAGCTTGCGACCGCTGATGTCATAGGTGTCGCCTTTGCCATCCATGAAGAGCGTTGTGCCGTTGATGCCTGTTGCCTCACCTTCGATGCTTACTGCCACCGCCGGGGTGGTGATGTTGAGGTTGTCGTTGGTTATGGTGAAGAAGGCATCGCCCTGGAGTGCCTCCTCGGGTGTGAAGCTTACGGTGAACGTCGCTGTGGCACCGGCTGCTATCTCCTCGGTGGTGTCGCTGCCATACTGCGTGTCGCCGATGAAGAAGCGTGCAGTGAGAGTCTCAGCTGCCGTGCCGCTGTTTGTCACGGTGACGGTGGCGGTATAGGTCTCGCCTTGCTTGCCTTCTGCGGGACTGTCGGTGCCGGTTACATAGGCTCTGTGGCTGTCGCTCTTAGCTATCTGGAAGCCGCTGATGTTGTCTATGCCGTTGAAATAGTTCACCGTGAAGCGCAGGTAGAACGTGCCGCTCACGGGTGCTGCTATCTCTATCTGCTCGGTGGCACCGTTCTCATAGGTGTCTGCCTCATAGCTGTAGAGGGTATTCCATGTGTTTTTGTCGGTGGAGTATTCCACTCTCATCACCTCGTCGCTGTAGTAGAAGAAGCCGTCGAAGGTCAGAATGTCGCCCTCGGTGGCTGTGAGCAGTGGTGTGGTGAGTGTCTTCTCCTCGCTGCCTCCGTTGCCTACGGCTGCCATCGACTCGAGGTTATACAGGGGATATGTGCCAATGTTGTCTTTCTTCACGCTGATGCCGTTTGCCTGCCAGCCTTCGGGAATGATGCCGTCCTCAAAGTCTTCGGTGAAGGTAAGCGTGGGAGTGGCTGTCGCGGTGAATGTCACGTCGTCGGTGCCGTCGGCACTGACGGTGATGGTGGCGGTCTTCTCCTCGTCGGGGCTGTCGCTACTATATATAAAGGTGACGGTGAACTCGCCCTGCTCGCCCGGTGCCACGGTGAGGGTCTCATCAGAGAGGCTGAAGTCAGTGGCATTGGTTGTGGAGATGGTGGCGTGTAGGGTTACGTCGCCGCTGTTTGCCACGGTGACGGTCTTTGTCTTGCTGCGGTTGGTTATGCCGAAGTCCACGGTCTCACCCACGGCCTCGCCGTCAATGGTGAGTGTGGCGGTGGCTGGTGCGTTGGCATAGGTGCCGGTGATGTTCACCACTACATCGTTCTGCTGGTCGGCTCTGATGGTCATTACGGCGTTGTGGCTGCCTGCCGTGGCGGCATCCATCGTCACGGTAACTGTCACGGGGTCTGTTCCCGGCTCAATGGTTGTTGGGTAGTCACCAAAGACGTAGCTCTCATCGCTCGCGGTGATGCTGATACCCGTGAGTGGAATGTTGCCGGTGTTCTGTATGGTGAAGGTCTTTTGCTTGGCTTCGTCGCTGCTCTCGGGAGTAATCTTACCGAATGCCATGGGGTCGGCGGCATTGACCACCATCTTTGCCCTGAGTTCTTCCTTTGGTATGGATGTTATGGTTACCTTAGGCAGGAACTGTGAGGTGTTTGTGGTGATGAATGAGCTCTTGTAGTAATATGCCGATGCGTTGTTGCCTGTGGTCTCGCCAATCCATGTTATGTCCTTGTAGCTTCCTGCCTGCACTTGCTTGAAGCCAATGAGGAGGTTTGAGCCTGTATAGAGCACGTCGCTGTTGAGGTCAACCACCATGGTGTTGCCTGTCACGCTCACCTTTCCGGTGTAACAGGGTTCCATGTCGTCCCAGCTGAGTGTGGCAGAGCTGAAGGTGGTGTTGTCGGTTTCCTTGAGATACACGCTGAACTGTGCGTTGCCAAGGTCCACGGTCTGCTCCTGGACATGGAAGGTAAGGGTTGTCATCTTCCTGTCTGCCATCTGTGCGAGCTTTGAGGCAGGGATGATGAACTGGCTGCCAGTCTCTCCGTCGACATAGTATCCGTAGAAGGGCACCTTGGTGTCGGTTGCCGCACCGTCGTTCACGGTGAGGTTCATGGTGCTCGACGGTGTGAATGCTATGGGCTCCGACCACTGGCTGAAGCCTGTGCCGTAGTTTGCTCTTATGCGTGCATAGTAGGTGGTCTCGGTGGTGAGTCCTGTGATGGTGTATGGATTTTCCTGAGTGCTTATCTTCAGTGCAGCGTCGTCGGGCATGGCATCGGCACTGGTTGAGCATACTATCTGCCACTCTGTCTCAGTGCTTCCGGCAGTCCACGACAGCGTTGCGCTGTTGTAGGTGAAGCCGCTGAGGCGGAAATCCTTCGGTGCGGGATATTGCTCGGGAGTGGTAAACTCTGCCACGCTGGTCCAGCTGCTTACGTCCTCTCCGTCGACGGCTCTCAGGAAAGCATAATAGGTGGTGGTCTCGCTGAGCCCTGTGAGGGTGTAGGGGTTGGTTGTTATGTCAATGGGTGTGGCTTCGTCTTTGTCGAAGTCGGCGTCGGTGGAGTAAACCATCTGCCATGCAGTCTCCTCACCTCCGGCTGTCCATGAGAAGGTGGCACTGTCGTATGTGGTGCTCTCCACTGCGAAGTCCTTGGGTTTGGCTATGGCGCCGGCATCGACATACGGAGTGTAGGTCACGCTCTGCAGCTTCGGGTTCTTGCTGGAGCCCACGAGGCAGAAGGCTATGTATGTGGCTTCGTCGCCGGCTTCGAAGGTGTAGGTCTTGGCATCGCTGGTGCGCGAGGGCACGGAGTATGACGTGGCATTGCCTGTCACCTCATAGCTCTCGTCGCTCTCCTTTGCCTTCGACACATAGATGGTGAAGGCTGAGCTGGAGTTGCCGTTGGTGGCGGTGAAGGTAACGGTGCCGCTCACCTGCTTCTTCAACACGAGCCATACTCCCTTGGTGTAGTTGGAGGCGGAGTTTCCTGCCACATAGTGTTCGTCATACTCGTTATAGTGAACATAGTCGCGGCTGGTTCCGAAGGCGCCGTAGCTGCCGTCGGTACCGGGAAGTATCACCCAGTTGTCGCCGAGGGTGGTGCCCGATGTTGTTGTGGTGTAGGAGCTGAAGTCGTCGGTCACGCTGGTGGTGGCTTCTTGCGCCTGCACAGTGGTTGTTGCAACGATTGTGAGCAACAGAGATAGTAGGATGTAGATGTTCTTCATGGTTATATTGTTGTTTGGGTTTTCGTTTTTCATACTGTTTTGGCTACAAAAATAAGCAAAAAACCTGTATTTCGTGGCAAATAGGCTTAAAAACTTCCTTTCGCCTTCACCGGTGCAACCAAGGGCTGCCTTCATCTGTGTAGCTCCAACACCCGCTGATGCGGGAACTAACATATAAGGGAAATGGGTTGGAGGCACAAAAAGAATGTGAGGGACTCATCCTCACCAGGAAGGAGTCCCTCACTAACGAATTGCATAAAATAAAAATTTACTTGTTATCCATGGTGGCTCATGCCACCTACAGTCATACTTGGGTTTCTTTGTTTATCAGTCTTCCCAGAGCGAAGGCATCACGAGAGGCTTGGCACAGTCGTCAATCTCCTCGTCTTCCTCGTTGTCGGAGTTCTCAACTACGAAGTTCTTGTTGGTTCCGTCACCTCCGAGGTTGTGGTAGGAAGCTCTACCGAAGTTCTCTTCCATGATATCCTGAGTAACGAAAATATCCATGCCTGGTTTTATATATGTCTTTTTCATTGTGGTTTTGGTGTTGTCTGTTATATGATGTTACTTTCTATGTACTGCCCTTCCTTGTTACTTCACGAGGGTTTTCTTACCGTTCACGAGGTAGAGACCTGCGGGCAGGTTGCTGAGGTCGTTGCCGTTGGCGCGCACAAGCTGACCGCTGAGAGTATATACTCCTTTGGAAGCGTTGCTGTCGTTGGCGGTGAAGCCTTCGAAGGCTATGCCGGTGGTGGTGTCGGCAACACCGTTGAAACTCATAAACATCATTTCCTTTGCAGGTTCAGTGGCATCGGGTGTCTCGTCGTCGCAGCAGATATATCCACGCAGACCCTTGCCGAACTTGCCTTTCTTGGTGAGGTATTTCACCACTCCGCAGTATTCTTCGCCAACCTTCTTCACGTTGTTTGACACATAGTAGGCATAGGCTGGCACCTCGGCACCTTTCTGATAGGTGGCTTTGAAGCTGTAGCTGTAGTTCTTGGTCTCATCGTTGGTGGTGATGGGGCAGCTTGCCACGGTCTTGCCGTTGCCCACGGCGTTGTCGGTGTCGTCAACGACCTTAGCCATAGGTGTGGTGTCGCGCAGGTCAATCATGTATGATGTGGCGCGGAGCGTAGGACGAATGATGCAGGGCTCTCCTGCTTCTATCGTGGTGGCAGAGTTGAAGTTGATAACCTTTTCCTCACGACCAGCGAAATGATATATCTCGGTGCCTTCGCCGAAGGTTTCCTCCACCTGTGCTTCTGTCATGCTCACGGGGAGCACGAGGGTGTAGTAAGGCTCCACTGCCGTACCGTCAACGTCGGCATCGGTGCTGAAGTCACGGTAGAGGGTGAGGAAGGTGTAGTTGTTTGCGCTGGTGGCGTTGGCATAGGTTGGGTTGGTCTTCATTCCGTCGCCGCTGTTGCCAAGAGCAGCCTCTGCAGAGTTGTCCTCGGTGAGTGCGCGGTGGTAAACGGTCTGCACGCTCTTGCAGTCGCCCCATCCCTTGTCGGCACCTACAGTTCCTCTTGCACCGGCATAGAGTTCTTGCAGTGATTTTGTGCCGAGGTTATCGTTGGTATCGCTATATTCATTTGACACATACACGTCGATCTGGTCGGTCTTGGCCTGATAGAACAGGTTGCTTGACCATTTGTTCTCATTGCTGTTGTAGAAATATCCGAGGAGCTTCTCGGGCAACCAGTAGATGGAAGTAAGGTTCTTGCAGCCGGCAAAGACGTCGGCGTTGGCAACCTTGGTCACTGAGTGGGGAATGATTATGGTATGTGCGTTGCAGGCGTGGAAGCAACCAGCCTCAAGGGTGTGAACTCCCTGCGGAACCTTTATCTCCTGCACATAGGCTGCATAGGCGAAAGCCTCGGCTGCTATCACCTTGGTGTCGGCAGCTATCGTGGGTTTGGTCACAGGGCTACCGGCGGGGAAGAGATAGAGTGTCTTCTCGTTGTTGTTGTTCTTGCCGTAGATGATACCTGTGGTGGCACACTGGGTGAAGTTGGTGTTGTTTCCAATGTTTACGATGGTGAGTGCCGAGCAGAACTGGAAGGGTGCGTCACCGAAGGTCTCGAGCGAACCGGGCAGGGTGATGGTGGTCAGTCCGGTGCAGCCGGTGAAGGTGTGTGTACCGAACGACTTGATGTCTTCGGGCAATTCTACCTCAGAGATATGTGTACATTCGCGGAACGACGATGCACCGAGCTCAGAGAGCGTTGCAGGCCATTTCTCCATGGCTGCGGAGAAGTCTGCCTGCTGCATGCCCTCGGGCACACGGATGAGAGTCTGTATGTTGCCGTCGGCACCATTCTTGAACAATATGCCGTTGGCGGTGGTGTAGCAGTTGGCACCAGCACCGGTACCGCCGGTGAACTTGGTAAGGTCCTTTGCATCGTTGAAGGCATCCAGAGCCACGTTGGTGAGCTGGTCGTTGATGACGATTTCCTCGATGTCGCTGTTGGTGAAAGCATAGCTCTCAACGGTGGTCATCGCAGGCGAGAAGGTGAGCTTGGTGAGCTTGCTGCCGTTGAAGGCGTTCTGCTTGATGGTGGTCACGCTGGCGAAGTCGTTGGTGAGATAGGTCTGACCTGTCTTTCCCGACGGACAGCGTATGATGGTTGTCTTGGCATAGTCGAGCAGGAAGCCGTCGATGGTAGCAAAGTTGGTGTTTCCTGCTGCCACATTGAAAGCCGTGAGGTTGGGACAGTTGTTTGTAGCCGTGATACCCATGGTGGTAACAGCTGCACCGAGAGTGAAGGTGGCGAGGTTATCGCAGTTCTCAAAGGCTTCGTTGTTTATCGTGGTCACGCCGTCGGGTATCACCACAGTGGTGAGGGCGTCACAGTTCTGGAAGGTGTTGCCGTAGATGGTTGTCAGGGCAGTGTTGGTTGCTGGTACAGGGAATGTCTCTATGCCACTGTTTTGGAAGGCATTGTTGGAGATGGTCGACACATCATTGCCAAGTGTCACACCACCAAGATAAGGTGTGTTCTCAAATGCTCCTGTGCCTACGCTGGTGCAGGCTGCGAAAGAGAGCATGGACTTTGCGGCACGAGGTTCGTTGAAGGCACCGGCAAAGGCATAGTTCTCTATCGTGGTGACAGAGGCGAAGCTGTTGGTTTCGCTGCCCACTGTCAGTTCAATGAGGTTGCGGCAGTTCTGGAAGGCACTGGTGGGGATGGTGGTTGTGATGGCACCGGCGGGAAGCACGATCTTTGAGAAGTAATCCCAGCCAGAGAACATGCCTTGGGTTACTTGAAGACCGGCGATGTCGGAGAGATCCACGCCTGCAACCTTCAGATAAGGGGCATTGTTCTTTATTGTAGCTACGTCAGCGGCTGTGAACGATGCACCGCCACCGAGCTTTATCACGAGGTTTATGCCCTGAGTTGGCACGTTGCCTGTCACACCGCTGTTGTTTATTGCTGTGGTTATGGCATTGGCAAAGTCAGCAGAGTTGGTGAATGTAACCTCCACGTTGGTGAGGTTGGCAATGGGTGTTACTTCAATGGCTGTCACTTTTCCAACAACCATGAGCAACAACATTAATAAAAGAGTCAGTTGTTTCTTCATTGTTTCTGTGGTTTTTATTTTTACAATCCTATTATTTTTTACCTTGAAAGAATATACCCACCTTTGCGGGCTTAACCTTTGTATTATTATACGGTTTTGCAATTCGCTGACAAAGTTACGCGCATAGCACAAACGACAATAGCCCGTCAAAACGGAAAAGTGGATTAAAAAAACTTCACTTTTACCTTAAAGTCCTAAAACATAACAACTTAACAAAAACAATGAAAAACAAAAATGTGGACGCACACAGCCTCGCATTCCATCTAAATCAAACGCATTTTCCTACGATTTTATAGTTTTACGGCAGTAGCTTGGAATGGAATACTCTAAACATGGGCTGCAATCAGAAGAACTGACAGTGGGAGGGAATAATTATGATGAAATGGTGCTTGTCGCCCTGCAAAAGGAGTGAGCTGACAGCCAGGGGCAGCACCCTGGGCTAACTGCTGGTTGCCCCTTTCGGGGCGCACCAATCCGATGTCGTCATTTTACCGCATCACAGATGCTAAAATTCGATGGTGTTGGATTGCAAATCCAACACAACTGAAGGAGTGTTTAGGCAGGAATGAGTTGAGCAGGAGTGAGTTGGGCTGGATTTGCAATCCAGCCCCTATGAATATT
>CAMVSV010000016.1 GCA_947170265.1 uncultured Prevotella sp. | reverse complement strand
AATTGCCGAGCGTGAGGAAAGTCGGTGAAACCAAAGGGTAGAAATAGCAGAAATTGCAGTTGTGCCGGATTTGCAGTTGTGTCGGATTTGCAATTCGACACCATCGAATATGAGCATCTGTGATGCAGAAATTGAAAGCGACCCATGACATCTATTGTGGCGGTTGTGTCGGATTTGCAATCCGACACCATTGAATATGAGCATCTGTGATGCGGGAAAAAAGGTAATGACTGTGTTGTCGGATTACAAATCCTAATATTCAGATGAGCAGGATTGCAAATCCTGCTCAACTAACCCCTACTCAAACACTCCTTCTCAACCCTCCTTCTCACCCTCCTTCTCAACCCTCCTTCTCACCAATCCTGCTCAACATTATAGTTCCTGCAAAATACCCCAACACCCCAACGCCTCAACAGCTCGGACAGCTCGGAGGTGGATATGGAAAAAGCCGCTTGCGTTTGTTGGCAAGCGGCTTCTATATATATAATAATGTGTATTTCCCCTGCGGGTGGGTAGTGTTGTTTTACTCTTCTGCTCCGTTATACTGGGTGTTGGTGTCAAACTCCTCGTCGTTTTGGTTTTGTCGTTGCTGTCGGCGTTTTGAGTTGTTGTTGCCGAAGTTCCAGGTGAGCGTCAGGCGCACGGTGCGTGAGTTGCGCCAGTTTTCCTGATGACGGGTGAAGTATTCCGACGAGGTGTAGTTCTTCCATCGGCGCGAGTTGAGCATGTCGCGGCAGTTGAGTGCCACGGTGAGCTTCTTGTTGAAGAAGTTCTTGCGCAGTCCGAGGTCTATGCCGTAGTTTGCTTTGCGGTAGCCTTGTGTTATGACCTGTCGCGAGCGGTAGTTGCCAGTGGCTTGGAACGAGATGTCGTAGGGCAGCATGAGTGATGCCTGCACGCGTGCGTTCCATGTGAAATTGTGGTTGCCGTCGCCGTGGATGGTCTGGTTGTCGATGTCGAAGTCGAAGCCGTTGAGCTTGTAGTAGTAGAAGTTTGCGCTGCTGGTGATGTCGAGTATTCTGAACAGTCGGTTCTTGGCTGTGAGCTCGAGTCCGGTGGATGTGCTTCGTGCCACGTTGAAGTGTGTCTGGTACATCAGTCCGTCGGTTGCGCTCTGGTATGTTATGCGCTGCATGACATCTGTTGTGGGTCGGTAGTATGCCGAGATGAGCAGCGAGTGTTGCGTCCATGTCTTCAGGTAGTTGAGCGAGAAGGAGTTGGAGAACTCTGGTGTGAGCTCCGGGTTTCCGAAGGAAATGACGGTGGCGTCGCGCATGTTCTTGTATGAGTTGAGCTGTCCGCCCCATGGTCGTCGCAGTCGGCGTGTGTAGTTGAGCTGTAGCTGCGAGGTGGGTGTGATCTGATAGGATAGGAAGAGGCTTGGGAAGAGTTCGAAGTAGTCTTTCTTGAACGGAGTTGGCTGCTGTGTGCCGTTGCTGTGTTCCTGATCCCAGTCGTAGCTCTTGGTGTCTACTTTCCAGTATTCGCCTCGCAGTCCTGCCATTGCTCCGAATTTGCCGTTGTTGTAGGTGCCGGTGGCATAGAGTGCATGCACGTCCATGTCGTAGACGAAGCGGTTGAAGTAGAGTTTGTCTTCCTCCATGTCTGAGCCGTTGACGGCGTTGTATGACCACTGTGGCGTGTTCTCGTGTGAGAAGCGTCCGTTGTAGCCTGCCTGCAGCTTGAACTTTTCTGTTATGGGGTTCTCATAGTCGAGCTTCATCTCCCATGTGCGGTTGTTTATCTCCTGTGGGTAGGATGATGCGGTGTGATGGTCGGGTGTCTCGTTGTTTCCTGCCCCATCCGTATCGTCTGTGGGGTTTGTGTAGTATATGTCGTTGTAGCGGTTGTACTGGTCGGAGTTCCAGTTGTTGTAGGACAGCACGAAGTCGAGGTAGTGGCGGTCGGTGAAGCTGTGGCGGTAGTTCAGCTCGCCGTTGTACATGTGTGCGCGGTCGCCGCTCCTTATGTTGCGGTATTGCCTGCTGTTGACGGTTCCTGTCTCGCTGTCGCCGTAGTAATAGTATGTTGAGGCATCGTCGTGGCGTCCGCCGTACATGAACATTCCGTTGAGTGATATGTCGTCGTGCTTGGTGGCGTGGAGGGTGATGCCTGCGCGTGAGAAGAGGTTGTTGCCTTGGTTGTCTGACGAGGTGTCGTAGTTGGTGAACTCGTTGGTGAGTGGCGATGTCTGTCGGCTCTTGGCACCTCCTTTGGAGTGTCGGTGCCGGTAGCCAATGTTGGCATAGGCATCGATGAGGCTGGAGTTGTAGTTGATGTTGAAGCTGCTGTTGGCACCCTTGCGCGTGTTGACACCCGCCTGCAGGGAGCCGTAGTAGCCCGCCTTGCGGTCTTTCTTCAGCACTATGTTGATGATGCCTGCCGAGCCTTCGGCAGAGAATTTTGCCGAGGGGTTGTCGATAACCTCCACGCGCTCGATGCTCTCTGCCGGCAGTTGCTGGAGTATCTCCGAACGGTTGTCGGTGGTGAGTCCCGAGGCTTTGCCGTTGATCCATACCTCCACGCTGGTGTTTCCGCGCAGCGAGATGTTGCCGTCATTGTCGACCTCTACCGATGGTATGTTCTCCAGCACGTCGCTGGCAGACCCGCCGGCGTTGCTTATCTGCTGGTCCACGTTGAACGACTTGCGGTCAACCTCGAGCTTCATCTCAGAGCGTTGTCCCACCACGGTGACTTCCTGCAGGGCCTTGGCATCCTCGCTGAGGTGTATGGCACCGTAGGTCTTCGACTGGTTGGTGGGCGTTATGGAGAACTGTCGTGTGGCTTCCTTGTAGCCTGTGAACGAGGCTGTGAGCGTGTAGTCGCCGTTGTCGAGTCCGCTGATGGTGAAGTTTCCGTTGATGTCGGTGATGGCTCCCTTGAGTATCTTCGTCTCACCACGTCGCGCCACGGTGACGTTGATGAACTCCAGTGGTGTGGAGCTGGCTTTGTCGAGAACCTTTCCTTTCACGGTGCCTTGTGCCTCGGCGGCTATGGCTACGGCTGCCATGAGGCATGCCATTGTGATGCGTCGCAGTAGGGTTATAGTCTTCATGTTTGTCTTTCCTTCAATTGTGTCTTTGTGCCGGCTTGCTGTTTTTACGGTTGCTGAATGCCTTTAACGAAAAAAAGCAGCCTCCCGCATGTTGTTGCGGAAGGCTGCCTATAATATAATAATGTGTTATGCTTGCTGAGCTTCTTCCTTGATCTTGCGTCCGAGCACGAGATATGCCACGGGCGATGCGATGAAGATGGAAGAGAGTGTTCCGAAGACCACACCAAGAATCATTGCCCATGCGAAGCTGCGAATGCTGTCACCACCGAGGATGAAGATTGAGAGCAGCACGATGAGTGTAGAGAACGAGGTGTTGATGGTACGGGCAAGGGTCTGGTTGATGGAGTTGTTGAACAGCTCCTGCACGTCCATCTTCGGATGCAGCTTGAGGTTCTCGCGTATACGGTCGAACACCACCACCTTGTCGTTGATGGAGTAACCAATCACGGTAAGGATGGCGCCGATGAATGTCTGGTCGATTTCCAGAGACCATGGTGCCCAGCCCCACATCACGGAGTAGAGTCCGATGACGAAGATGGTGTCGCATGCCAATGCTGCGATGGAACCTACCGAGAATCCAATGTTGCGGAAACGTATGAGGATGTAGATGAAGATGAAGATCAGGGCGAGGATAACGCTCACGATGGCTCCATAGGTGATGTCTTTAGCCACCGAAGGTCCTACCTTTGCCGAGCTGATGATGCTTCCGCCTTCGCGCACGTCGGGGTTCTTGAACGAATCTACGTTCTTCTGCGATACCAATCCGCCTTTCTTCAGTGCGTTGTAGAGCAGTGTCTCAGCCTGGTCGTCGGTCTTCATGTCGTTTGACTCGATGTTCCAGTTGGTAGACACGCGCACGGTCTTGTTCTCGGCAGCACCGAGGGCAATCACGCTGGTGTTGGCTTCTTGTCCGGCTTTCGAACCTGTGGTGTTGACGAAGGCACCGTCGAGCACCTTGCGCACGTCTTCCACGGGCACCTGCTTGTCGAGTGTCACCACATAGTTGCGACCACCGGTGAAGTCGATGCTCTGGCTCAGACCGCGTGTGAGGAAGCTTGCCACGAAGGCTACTATGCACACAGCCACGAGAGCGAAGGTCTTCTTGTACTTCGACATGAAGTTGATGTGGGTGTTCTGCATGAGGTTCTTCGACACGGGAGTGGTGAAGGTCAGCGAGAGCCACTTGTCTTTCTTGAGTCGGTTCTCATAGATGAGGCGTGTGAGGAACACTGCTGTGAAGAACGAGCAGATGATGCCAATGATCCATGTGGTGGCGAAGCCGCGGATAGGACCTGTACCTGTCATGAGGAGTATCACACCTGTGATGAGTGATGTGAGGTTGGAGTCGAAGATGGCTGAGAAGGCGTTGCTGTAGCCGGCTTGCAGTGCCTGCTTGATGCCCTTGCCTGAGCGCATCTCTTCCTTTATGCGTTCGTAGATGAGCACGTTGGCATCGACGGCGGTACCAAGGGTGAGCACTATACCTGCTATACCAGGCATGGTGAGTGCCGACTGGAACGATGCCAGGATGCCGAGTGTGAAGAAGAGGTTGAGCAGCAGCGCGATGTTGGCGAGCATACCCGGGATAAAGTTATACATCACCACCATGTAGATCATCAGCAGCACGAAGGCAATGATGAACGAGGTGATACCCTGCTGTATGGACTGTGCACCGAGGGTAGGACCAACCACCTCTTCCTGCACGATGCGTGCGGGTGCCGGCATACGTCCTGACTTCAGGGTGTTGGCAAGGTCTTTGGTGTCTTCAATGGTGAAGTTACCTGAGATTGACGACTGTCCGCCGGTGATCTCGCCGTTGACGCGCGGTGCAGAGTAAACCACTCCGTCGAGCACTATGGCAACGGCTTTGCCCACGTTGGCTTTGGTGAGCTGTGCCCATTCGCGGGCACCCTCGGAGTTCATCGACATTGACACCTCGGGACGACCGAAGTTGTCGAACTGGTCTTTGGCGTCGGTCACCACGTCGCCCTCAAGGGGTGCGCGACCGTCGCTGGTGGTAACTTTCAGTGCGTGGAGCTCATATACGTTCTTGTTCTGCTCGTTCATGGGCTTGGCACTCCAGAGCAGGCGCACGTCGCTGGGCAGTACCTGTTTTGCCACGGCTGAGTGGAGAGCTTTGTTTATCTCGGCGGTGTCGCGCACATGAGCATAGCCCACGAGGCTCAGGGCATCGCCAGGGATGGTCTGAAGCATGGCGAGCAGCGGGTGCTGCTTCTTGGCGGCTTCTATGTCCTTGGCATTGCTGTTGGCAGCATCGCTGGCGGCGTTCTTGCTCAGCTGCAGCTTGGGTGCAGTCTTGGCGGGTGCAGTCTTGGCGGGTGCAGCCTTGGCGGCTGTGCTGTCGGCAGCGGCTGTGGTGGTGTCGGTAGCTGCCTCGCCACCGTTTGCCAGACGTTGGTCGAGCTGAACGAGATATGGCTGTATCTCCTGGTTGTTGTAGGTCTCCCAGAATTCGAGGTTGGCACTTCCCTGGAGCAGCTTACGCATGCGCTCAGGTTCGCGGATGCCAGGCATCTCGACCATCAGACGGCCTTCCTGTCCTTCAAGCTTCTGGATGTTGGGCTGCACCACTCCGAACTTGTCGATACGGTTGCGCACCACGTTGTAGGAGTTTTCGATGGCTGCTGCCACTTCTTCCCTGAGCACGCGCTCCACTTCCTTGTCGGAGCTCTGGGTGTGAACCTTTCCCTTGAGCTGCTGTGTTGCGAATACCGTTGCGAGCTTACCACCGTTGGTGTTTTTCTTGTAAGCATCGATAAACAGTGAGATGAAATCGCTCTGAGAGGTTTCCTCTTCTTTCTTTGCTTCCTGCATCGACTTGAGATATGCCGGGTCGGTCTTGTGGTCGGCGAGCAGGTCGATGACGTCGGGAACAGAGATTTCGAGCACTACGTTCATACCGCCTTTGAGGTCAAGTCCGAGACCAATCTGAGTCTCGAGGCACTTCTGGTAAGAATAGATACCCAGATACTTCACAGAGTCCTTGTAGTCCTGCTGCTTGATTGGGTCTTCAATCTTTGCTGCCTGTCGGTCGAAGTAGCTTGTTGCCACGGAGAACGACAGGTAGAAGATGCTTGCGAGCGTCAGTAAGACGGCAATACAAATTACTAATCCTTTGTTTTGCATTGTTTTTTATTGTTTTTGATTTAGATATTATCTTTGCTCGTGTGGGTTGCGGCAGTTGCCGACAACAGCCAATATAGCGTGCAAAGATAATGATTTTTCGGAAGTTAGGAAAATTTCCACCATATTTATTGCGGTTTTTTTGGTGTTGCAGAATGAGAAAGTAGAATTTCTGCTGTTGAACAAAGCTTCAGAATTGCAGGAATGGGGGCTTTGTGCAGTGATTTCCAGCACCGTGTGGCACGGGGCAATGGTGGAAAGAAACGTTGCTAATCGTTGGTTTCTGCCTTGTATTTGAGGTGGCAGACGATGGGATAGTGGTCGGAGGTGGTGATGCTGCGGTCTACGGTGGTGTTGTAGGGCTGCCATTCGTCGGAGCAGAAGATGTTGTCTATGCGCACGAACATGCGGTTGCGGTTGAAGGAGAAACCAGGTCCGAAGGCTGCGGCTGTGTGGCAGTCGGTGAGGTCGCGGCAGATGGTGTGGTGGGCATAGGACAATGGGTTGTCGTTGAAGTCGCCGCACACGATGACGCTCATGCCTTCGCGGCGTGCCTTGGCAATGTAGTCTGCCACGGTGCGTGCCTGCGATGCCCTTGTCTGTGCTGCATGCCCGAGCTTGGTGAGGAGGTTTCTTGACTCACGGCGTGCTGCGTCTTTCTGCATCTTGCCTTTCATCATCTGTGTGAAGCCGTCGCGCTCGTTGCGGTTGAGCATGTTGGACTCCAGGTGGTTGTTGACCACGAGGGTTTTCCTGCCGTTGATGTCGAGAACGTATGCGAGGCTGAGGTTGCTGTCGGAATGGTAGGGTATGAGTTCGTCGCTCAGGATGGGGAAGCGGCTGAAGAGCACCATGTTGTCGCCGCTCTTCTTGTGGTTGTACTGGTGGTAGTAGGGGTAGTGTGGGCGCAGTATGTGGTCATACTGGTATCTCACGGTGCTGTGGTCGGCTTCTTGCAGGCAGATGATGTCGGCATCGCTGTCGATGAGATACTGTATGCTTGGGTGGGTGTGTCCCACGGTGTCGCCAAGGGCAAAGAGATAGATGTTCCAGGAGACGACCTTTATGGTGCCTTCCGGAAGGTCTTTCTGGGGGTTGAGCGGCAGGTAGGTGCGTATGGGCGGGAAGCAGATGAGGTAGCCTATGAGTGGTATGACGGTGCCTTTCCAACAGGTCACGAGCCATATTGCCAGCATTGCGGTGTTGGCGATGAGTGCTGCGGGGAAGAGCAGCGTCATGGCGGCAAGTCGCGGGTGGTGCTCAGGGTTGAGATGCCCGCCGTAGCCGAACACTACCATGGCTATTATCACCACGACGTTTATGGTCATGGTAATCCCTATGGTGGCTTTCCTTAGCTTCCTGAACATTATGGTGGGTGGTTATTTGCGGTTGCTGCTGTCGAAGAGACGTTGCTTCTCGGCTTTGGAGAGGCTGTCGTAGCCGCTCTTGCGTATCTTGTCGAGTATGCGGTCAATCTCCTGCTGCTCGCTCTGGCGACGGGCATTGTAGTCCCAGTCGCTCTCACGGCGTGTCTGCTGTGTGCTGCCGGTGTTGCGCTGCTGCCGCTGTTCCCAGTTGGTGCGCATGCGGTCGAAGAACTGATGGCCTTTGTTCATGCCATAGTCACCGAAACCGGAGTAGGGATGGCGTTTCCAGTAGCGTATGAGTATGAAGCCGAAGAGCATTCCTCCAAGATGGGCAAGGTGTGCCACGTTGTCGTTGCTTCCTCCCAATGCCGACATCAGCTCCACTCCGGCGTAGAGTATCACCAGCCACTTGGCTTTGATGGGTATGGGCAGCGGGAAGATGAAGATGCGTTCCTCGGGGAAGATCATTCCGAAGGCGAGAAGTATGCCGTAGATGGCTCCCGAGGCTCCCACGGTGGTCCACATGTTTATGATCTGCTCGGTGGAGATTCTTACTATCTGTCCGTTGTAGTCTATCATCTGAATGGCGCTATCGGCATATCCGCCCGCTATGTAGTTGACATATTGTGCAAGCTCCTGGCAGAGTCCGGCACCTATGCCGCACACGATGTAGTAGAGGAGGTATTTCTTTGGTCCCCACACATTCTCAACCACGCAGCCAAACATCCACAGTGCAAACATGTTGAAAAACAGATGTGACCATCCGCCGTGCATGAACATGTAGGTGAAGAGCTGATAGACATGGAAGTCCTTGGCAAGTATGAAGTGCAGACCGAACATGTTGTTGAGGTCTATGCCATTGAGTTGGAGCACCATGGATGCCAGAAATACCACCACATTGATGATGAGCAGGTTTTTTGTTACTGTCGGAATGTTTCGCATCATTGCTGTTACGGTTTTGTGAGTTATGCCCTTGCTGCGGGACTTTCCGTCGGGAAAGCCCTGAAAGTGCTGCAAAAGTACGAAAAATTATGCTTATCGGGCATAAAATCAAGCGCCTATACGTTTTTTTTAGCTATTTTCTTCTATTTTCTTAATTTTTTTTTATTTTTTGTTTGATTTGTGAAAACAATACTTTAAATTTGCGATGAAATACTGAATAATCATCTAATTACTAATCATTTAATAATCAAAATCATGAACAAAACCGAGTTAATCGAGAAGATTGCAGCAGGCGCAGGCCTCAGCAAAGTAGATGCAAAGAAAGCATTGGACGCTACAGTAGAAGCTATCAAGGCTGCGTTGGCAGCAGGTGACAAAGTGCAGCTCGTAGGTTTCGGTACATTTGCCGTTGCTGACCGTCCTGCTCGTGAGGGTATCAACCCTGCAACAAAGCAGAAGATCACCATTCCTGCAAAGAAAGTTGCCAAGTTCAAGGCTGGTGCTGAGTTGGCTGACGCTGTGAAATAAGCATATTATTGGAAAATATTGTTCCCGCCCATAGGAAAGGGAGGGCGAAAAAATAAAAAAGCCGCTTGCAATTTGTTCGCAAGCGGCTTTTTCATATATGGTTTGCTCGTAAAGTGGCTGTTGCTTTCAGGCTTTCATCCCACCTGTGAGCCGGGCTTTACGCCTCTCACCACCGAGGTTACGGCGAGGCTGCCGTCGGCATCGACCGCCGAGAGTATCATGCCCTGGCTCTCCATGCCCATCATCTTGCGCGGTGCGAAGTTGGCAATGAACAGCACGTCTTTGCCGATGAGCTCTTCGGGGGTGTGATAGGCGGCAATGCCGCTGAGTATGGTGCGCGGTGTGCCGCTGCCGTCGTCGATGGTGAACTGTAGCAGTTTCTTGGACTTCTTCACCTTCTGGCAGTCGATGACATGTCCCACGCGTATGTCGAGTTTCTCAAAGTCGTCGAAGCTCACGGTGTCTTTCACGGGTGCAGCCTTGTAGTTGGCAGCTTCGTTGGCGCGCTTCGTGGCTTCAAGCTTGTCGAGCTGGCGCTGTATGACCTCGTCTTCTATCTTCTCGAAGAGCAACTCGGGCTTTGCGAGCTGGTGACCGGGTGCAAGGATGTCGGTGCTGCCGAGCTGTTCCCACTCCACGGTGTCGATGTTTAGCATCTGTCTGAGTTTCTTCGAGCTGAAGGGCAGGAACGGCTCGAAGGCTATGGCGAGGTTTGCCACGAGCTGCAGTGAGATGTAGAGTATGGTCTCCACTCGCTTGGGGTCGGTCTTCCACACTTTCCATGGCTCACACTCGGTGATGTAGCGATTGCCTATGCGTGCAAGGTTCATGGCTTCTTTCTGTGCTTCGCGGAACTTGAACTGTTCAAGCAGCTCTTCCACCTTCTGCTTCACGTCCTTGAACTCGTTGAGTGCGTTCTTGTCGGTGTCGGTGAGTGTACCGCATGCTGGCACCACGCCTCCCCAGTATTTCTTGGTGAGCTGCAGTGCGCGGTTTACGAAGTTTCCGTAGATTGCCACGAGCTCCGAGTTGTTGCGTTCCTGGAAGTCGCGCCATGTGAAGTTGTTGTCTTTGGTCTCGGGGGCATTGGCAGTGAGCACATATCTGAGCACGTCTTGCTTGCCTGGCATGTCTTCAAGGTATTCATGGAGCCATACCGCCCAGTTCCTTGACGTTGAAATCTTGTCGTTCTCAAGGTTGAGGAACTCATTGGCAGGCACGTTGTCAGGCATGATATATCCTCCGTGGGCTTTCATCATCACTGGGAAGATGATGCAGTGGAACACAATGTTGTCCTTGCCTATGAAGTGAATGAGGCGTGTGTCTTCGTCCATCCACCATTTCTTCCAGTCGCCCCAGCGCTCGGGATTGCTCTCGCAGAGCTCCTTGGTGTTGCTCACATAGCCTATGGGTGCGTCGAACCACACATAGAGCACCTTGCCGTCGGCCCCTTCCACGGGCACGGGGATGCCCCAGTCGAGGTCGCGCGTCATGGCTCTGGGCTGGAGATCCATGTCGAGCCATGACTTGCACTGTCCGTAGACGTTGGGCCGCCACTCTTTGTGGTTCTCGAGTATCCATTGCTTGAGCCACTGCTGGTAGTCGTTGAGCGGCAGATACCAGTTCTTTGTCTCCTTGAGCACGGGCTTTGAGCCGCTGATGGTTGACTTGGGATTGATGAGCTCGGTGGGCGAGAGGTCGCGTCCGCACTTCTCACACTGGTCGCCATAGGCTCCCTCGTTGTGGCAGTGGGGGCATTCGCCGGTGATGTATCTGTCGGCGAGAAACTGCTGTGCCTCCTCGTCGTAGTATTGCATGGTTGTTTCCTCCGTGAGCTTGCCGTCGTCGTAGAGCTTGCGGAAGAACTCGGCGGCAAACTTGTGGTGTGTGTCGGAGGTGGTACGGCTGTAGATGTCGAACGATATTCCGAAGTCGCTGAACGACTGTTTGATCATCTTGTGGTAGCGGTCCACAACGTCTTGTGGGGTGATGCCTTCTTTCTTCGCTCGTATGGTGATGGGCACTCCGTGTTCGTCGCTTCCTCCGATGAACACCACGTCGCGTTTCTTCAACCGGAGGTAGCGCACATAGATGTCGGCAGGCACATACACTCCTGCGAGGTGTCCGATGTGAACTCCGCCGTTGGCATAAGGCAGTGCCGCTGTCACTGTTGTGCGTTTGTAGTTTTTCTGTTCCATGTCTGTTATTCTTTTTCCGGATTTACCTTTTTTTTCTTCGTTATTCTTGCTTGAGCATGTCGTCGAGCTTCCGTCGCAGTTCGTTGTTGCTCAGGTCGCGCTCAACGATGCGTCCGTCCTTGATGACGAGGGTCTCGGGTATGCGCGACAGTCCGAGCTGCTTCATCAGTGGAGACTCGAGCATCATGCCGTCGCACACGTTCTCCCACTCTATATAGTTGTTTTCCATCCACCTGATGCACTCTTTCTTGTTGGCATCGATGCTTATGCCGAGTGCATGGAGGGGTGTGTCGTGGCGTTTCTTCATGTCGCGTATGATGCGTTGTGCCTCCTGGCTTTCATAGTTCCATGTGCTCCATACGTTTATCACGGCTATGCCCTTGCTGAGGTCGGCACGGGTCACTGTCCTGTTGTCGGTGGTGGTGGCGCGGAATGTGGGTATGGTGTTGTTTTTCTGCGATTTCATCAGCGTTTTCAGCGACTGTCGCAGTTGCACCATGGTGCCGTTGTCGGGTTGTGCCTTGTGTATGGTCTCCGCCAGTGCGAGAGCCTTCTTGTAGTCGGGCTCAGTTGACTGTATGAAGTATTTCCTTATGAGGTAGGTAGCCACGAGGCTCTCCGGGTGATCCTCGATGAACTGTGCTGCGAAGTTTTTCTCTTCGGGTGGCGATGCCGATACAATCATCTTGCGGAAGGTGTTCATCAGTTTGTTTTCCTTGGTGCCTTCCACGGTCATTTCCTTCAGGTGTGAGGCATCGGCTTTGATGTCCACGCTGCCCCCCGGGGATGCAAACACCGGATGCTCTGAGAAGTTGGGGAAGACGAGCATGAGTATGGCATCTTGCTTCATGGGTGTCTCATAGGCGAAGCGTCCTGCCTGTATCTTTATGGTGTCTATGCCTTTGATGCCTCCGTCGGGGCTGTATACATAGAGTTCGCCTTGGTTGATGTGGAGGAAGCGTCCTTCAATCTTGAAATATCCGCTCTTGGAGCTGCATGCCAGGAGCAGAAACGCAGAAACGCAGAAGAGTAGTAACCTCGTTGCTGCATGGTGATATGTGCTGCTATGCTGCTTTATCATGATAAGAGGTTTTTACTTTTCTGCGTTTTCATTGATGTGCCGCGAGCGGGACTCGAACCCGCACAGCCTTGCGGCCAAGGGATTTTAAGTCCCTCGTGTCTACCAATTCCACCATTGCGGCATGGCTATAATGCTGTGTTTGCGGTGCAAAGGTAATTTTATTTCCTTTAACCACCAAATTATCTTTTATCTTTTCGCTCTTATCTTGGTATCTGTCAGTAAACTTGCACCACTCCGTTTGGACCGGAGGTCTGTGCGCGGTAGAGTTCCAGATGCTTGCCTCCTCCGCTCACCACGTTGCCGCCTGTGTTCATGTTGTATTCGCGCTTGCATCTGTTGCAGCGGGCTATGCCTGTGGAGAGCATGGTGAGGGGATAGCTGCGCACGGGCAGTGCATTGATGTCGAAACAGTTGGGGCACTGTGCGTCGTAGGCGTAGAACACCGGCGGGTTGTCGAGGTTTCCGAAGCCCACGATGATGCCGTTGTTCTGTCCTATCCTTCGGTTGTTTTCCGAGAGGTCGTCTTTGGCAGTGAACAGACTCGTTGACGATTGGTTGTGGTTGCTCTCGAAGCTGTATTTCTTTGCTCCGTTGTCGAGTATGAACTGTATCTTGCAGAACACTCCCGGCGACAGGCTGTTGCATGCGCTGGATAGTGTAGGGTCGAGGTGGTCGCGGTTGTCAATGGTGAGGTTGCAGTGATAGTCGCTGTAGGTGTAGCCTATGGTGTCGCTGTTGCAGCTTGTCAATGCAGTCATGAGCATGAAGACCCCGCATGCTGCGAGCATGAGGCTTGCAGCATGTGGGGTCTTTGTCTTATGTATAGTGCCGTTGTTGTTCATTGATGTGTGGGCAAGGTCATTGCTGTGTGGGGTTCACGAGCCGCCGTTCAGCCTCTTCGGCGCGCTCAAAGCCGAAGCCGTCGAGATGGGATTTCATGAGTGCCTCTATCTTGTCGTTGCACAGGTTGCCGATGCTTCCTTCGTGGGTGTGGTTTATTTCCTTGTTGGCTCTGAAGGTACCGTTTTCTATTTCCAGTCCTACAGTCTTGTAGGCATCGCGGAAGGGCATTCCGGCTGCTGCCAGTCGGTTTACTTCCTCCACAGAGAACATCGGGTCGTAGATGGGGTTGTCGAGAATATGCTCGTTCACCTCCATCTTGTTGATGATATATGCAGCCATTTGCAGGCAGTCTTTCAGTTCGTCGAATGCCGGCAGGAACACCTCTTTTATTATTTGCAGGTCGCGGAAGTAGCCCACGGGCAGGTTGTTCATGATGAGCATCACCTGTTGTGGCAGCGACTGCAGCTTGTTTGCCTTTGCCCTGATGAGTTCAAACACGTCGGGGTTTTTCTTGTGTGGCATTATTGAGCTTCCTGTGGTACACTCTTTCGGCAGCTTCACGAAGTTGAAGTTCTGTGAGTTGAACATACATGCGTCGAATGCCATCTTGGAGAGTGTCCCCGCCACGGTGGCGAGTGCAAATGCCACGTTGCGTTCGGTCTTGCCGCGTCCCATCTGTGCATACACCACGTTGTAGTTCATGGTGTCGAAGCCCAGGAGGTCGGTGGTCATCTGCCTGTTGAGCGGGAATGACGAGCCGTAGCCTGCTGCCGAGCCCAGTGGGTTCCGGTTGGTCATCTTATAGGCAGCCTGTAGAAAGAGCATGTCGTCGCACAGTGACTCGGCATAGGCACCAAACCACAGTCCGAACGAGCTTGGCATGGCCACCTGCAGGTGGGTGTAGCCGGGCATGAGTATGTCTTTATACTGGTTGCTCTTGGCAATGAGTTCATCGAAGAGCACCATCACGGCATCGACGATGTCTCTCAGTTGCTGTCGTGTAAACAGTTTCAGGTCTACGAGCACTTGGTCGTTGCGTGAGCGTCCGCTGTGTATCTTCTTACCCATGTCGCCCAGTCGGCGGGTGAGCATCAGTTCCACCTGTGAGTGCACGTCTTCCACCCCGTCTTCAATGGTGAAGTCTCCGGCAGCAGCCTGTTTGTATATGGTGCGCAGCTCCTGAAGCAGAGGCTGCAGCTCGTCGGCACCTATGAGTCCTATACTTTCGAGCATGGTGATGTGTGCCATGCTTCCGAGCACGTCGTATTTGGCGAGGTAGAGGTCCATGTCGCGGTCTTTGCCCACGGTGAATCGTTCTATCTCGGCGTTTACTTCAAAATTTTTCTCCCACAGTTTGTTTGCCATGGTTCTCTCCTATGTTATTTTGTTGTCTGTTATTTATGGTGTTGGTGTTACTCGTATGGTATCATTGCGAGTGCGTCGGCAATTTTCTCCACGGCTTCGTTGAGTGGTCCCGACACCATTCCTTTGAGAAATATGGGAATGTCGGCTTTTATCGTCACGCGCATCTTGCAGCTGTCATCGCCTGTTGGCAGCAGTTGTATCCACATGTTCATGGGCACGGGACTCTTGGCAGTCTCAAACTTCACGCATTTGGGTTCCTCGCGCTCGATGATGCGCAGCGTCACCTCACCCACGGGCGACGTCACTGTCACCTCGTCGGCTGTGAAGGTCATGTCTTTCATCTTGTCTTCGGGTATGCGCGAGCGTACTTTTTCAATGTTCTCAAGGTTGCTCACCATGCCGTAGACGGCAGTCTGAGGGTATGGCACCTGTTTTATGCTGCTTTCAAATTTAGCCATTGCTGTTGTGTCTTTACAGTTTGGTAATACATTACTTCATCCAGTTGGCGGGGTCTTTGCGCCATTGGTTGAGCAGTGCTATGTCGCTGTCGGTGATATATCCTGTCTCAAGGGCAGTCTCCACCACATGTTCATAGTCGGTGAGGGTAACCAGTCGCACCTTGGCGTTGCTGAAGGCCTCTTCTGCCACGGGGAAGCCATAGGTGTAGCTTGCCACCATGCCCACCACGTCGTGACCGGCAGCCCTGAGAGCTTCCACGGCTTTGAGCGACGAGCCTCCGGTGGAGATGAGGTCTTCTATCACCACCACCTTGGCATCCTTCGGCAGTTCGCCTTCAATGAGGTTTTGCATGCCATGGTCCTTGGCTTTTGAGCGTATGTATACGAACGGCATGTTGAGAGCGTCGGCAACGAGTGCGCCCTGTGCTATTGCTCCTGTAGCCACTCCAGCCACTGCTGTGGCTTCCGGAAACTCGCTGAGCACGGTGTGTACGAGCTCTTGCTTCACCCATGTGCGCAGGTCGGCATAGGAGAGGGTCTTTCTGTTGTCGCAATAGAATGGTGACTTCCATCCGCTTGCCCATGTGAACGGGTCGTTTGGTTGCAGTTTGATGGCTTTGATGTCGAGCAGTTTTGCTGCCAATGCTTTTTTCATGTTGTCCATAATCGGTTGTATTTGTTTGTTTCTGTGTGCAAAGGTACGAATAAGCGAGAACAATGAGAAAGGAAAGCTTGCTTTTCTTTCCTTTGTCGAGCGAAAGTACCTTCTCCAAAGGTGTGAATAAGCGAGAACAATGAGAAAGGAAAGCTTGCTTTTCTTTCCTTTGTCGAGCGAAAGTACCTTCTCCAAAGGTGTGAATAAGCGAGAACAATGAGAAAGGAAAGCTTGCTTTTCTTTTTTTTGTCGAGCGAAAGTACCTTATGGATGAGTTATTGTGCAGGCTTCATCATCCGGCAAATCCTATGGTGAGCACGCTGATGCGTGTGTCGGGTGCTTTGAGCAGTTCAGAGGCGCATGAGCTGATGGTGGCTCCCGTGGTGGCAATGTCGTCAACCACGAGCAGGTGTTTTCCAGTGATGCTTTCTGGTTTGGTCAGCTTGAACACACCCTCTACGTTCTTGCGTCTCTCCGCATGGTCAACTTTTGTCTGGCTGCCATAGAACGCCGTTCTTTTCAGAGCTTTGCTGTTTATCTCTATTCCCGTTTCCCTGCTTATGCCTCTTGCTATCATCAGGCTTTGGTTGTAGCCGCGCTGCCATTGCCGTCGTGTGGTGAGCGGTACGGGTATTATCATGTCTATGCCTTGGAAGAACCCGTGCTGCATGCCTTCCTGCGCCGCCATGCGTCCGAGCGTCAGTCCTATCTCCGGCTGGTGGTGGTATTTGAGGTTGTATATGGCTTGTGCTGTGTCGGAGTGATGGATGAAGTGCATCAGTGCGGCACAGCGTTCCACCCTCACATATCCGTAGAAGAGCTGCGCCATGGTGTTGTCTTCCGGATTGAGGAAGAAGTCGGTTCTCGGCATGTCGGCGTTGCATGGTGCGCACAGCATGTCCTCCGTCGTCAGCAGTCGTTTGCCGCATATAGGGCATTGGCGTGGCGACATCAGGTCGCTGAGTATTGTGAGCAATTGGCTGAGGCTCATTCCTGTGTTCCGGGGTTTTGTTACTGTTGTGCCATTTCCTTCAGTGCCGCGGCTATATGGCTGTGGGTGAAGCCTCTGGAGAGTGCGAAGTTCTTGAGCTTCATGGTGGCTTCGTAGTCTGACTCAGCCTTTATGCTTCTGCTCTTGGCTTTGAGCAAGGGCATGAGCAGCTGTGTCCACTCTTCGTCGGTGATGGCACAGAGTGCCTCGCGGCTTATGTCTTCGTTCATGTGCTTGGCCCACAGCGCCTGTTCAATCTTCCTCGGTCCCCATTTGTTGAACTGCATCTTGTCGTTTATGAACCTCTCGCAGTATCTGTGGTCGTCTATGTATCTGTTCTCGGTGAGATAGTCAATGATGCGTTGGCGGGCATCGGAAGCAATGCCCCAGCGCAGCATCTTGTCGGTCATCTCTCCTGTGCAGTGTTCGCCCTTGGCGCATAGCGTTGCGAGGCGGCTGAGTGCTTGTTGTTCGGTTATGGGTGTCATGGCATGTGTGCTGTGGCAAAGCGTTGCTTGCCGAAGGTGTCGTGGTGTATGGTTATGTGTGTAAATCCTTTCTCTGCGAGCATGTGGCTTGTCGGTTGGGCATAGAGAGGATTTATTTCCAGGAGCAGCTCTCCCTGTGGTATGAGTGCGTGGCGGGCATAGTCGGCTATGGCTTCATAGAAGAGCAGTGGCTGGCTGTCGGGCACGAAGAGGGCTTGGTGGGGTTCATGGCGCAGCACGTTGTCGTGCATGAGTGTTTTCTCCTTCTCGCAGATATATGGCGGGTTGCTCACTATCACGTCCCACTGTGGCATGATATTGCTTTCCTGAGCCTTCCGGAGTATGTCCTGATGCTCGAAGGTCACATCGGCACGGAGCTCTGTGGCGTTTCTCCGGGCTATGGCGAGGGCTTCGTCGGAGATGTCCCATGCCGACACCTCCATGTGAGGGTGGTTCAGCTTCATGGTTATGGCTATGCAGCCGCTGCCGGTGCCTATGTCGAGCAGCGCGCCGCGTTCGTCATGGAGTGGCATGGCGGTGAGCTCCTCGGTCTCGGGACGTGGAATGAGCACTCCCGGTGCCACGTTGAACAGCCTGCCGGCAAACATCTCCTTGCCGGTGACATACTGCACGGGCTCACCCTCAGCGAGCCTGCGCATCATGTTGCCGAGCTGTTGCTGCTGTGAGGCTGTCATGGTGCTGAGGCTGCCGCCATAGATGTCTGTCCGCGACATGCTGAAGCACATGTCGAGCAACAGGAGCACCACGGCTTTTGCCTCCGCTTCATCGTAGAGAGGAATGAGCTGCTGCCATAGCTGGCGAAATGTAGTCATTATAATATAGGGTCTATTTGTTGAAGAAGAACATGTAGGCTGCCGCCGTTTTCTTGTCCACTCCTTCAATCTTTCCCACCGACAAGCCGTTGCTGCCTCTCACGGTGCCGTCGTTCTCAATCTTTCCTATCGACAATCCGTTGCTGCCACGTATGGTGCCGTCGCTCTCAATCTTTCCTATCGACAATCCATTGCTGCCTCTTACGGTGCCGTCGCTGTCGACCTTTCCTATCGACAATCCGTTGCTGCCTCTCACGGTGCCGTCGCTGTCAATCTTTCCCACCGACAATCCGTTGCTGCCTCTCACGGTGCCGTCGCTGTCAATCTTTCCTTTCGACAATCCGTTGCTGCCACGCACCGTTTGTGCGCTCGCTGCCATGCTTGCCATTGCTGCAAGCACGAGGATAAATGTTCTCAGTTTCATAGCGCTTGAAAATTTGTTGTTCACATTGCAAATATAACCAAATTGTTTGTAATGGCAAAGAAAAGCAAGCATTCCTTTTGCATTGTTCTCGCTTAACCGTACCTTTGAATAAGGTACTATCGCTCGGAAAAGAAATGAAAAACAAGTTTTCCCTTTGCTTTTCCCTCGCTTAACCGTACCTTTTAATAAGGTACTATCGCTCGACAAAGAAAAGAAAAGCAAGCATTCCTTTTGCATTGTTCTCGCTTAACCGTACCTTTGCATCATGGATAATATATGTGATGAGTATTTCATGAGGCGTTGCCTGCAACTCGCACGCAACGGACGACAGCTCTCGCGTCCCAACCCCATGGTGGGAGCAGTGATAGTAGACAGCCAGAGCAACCGCATACTGGGTGAAGGCTACCATGTGCGTTGCGGAGAGGGACATGCCGAGGTCAACGCCTTTGCCTCGGTGAGCACTGACAACGAGGCGTTGCTCCCGCAAAGCACCATGTATGTGAGCCTTGAGCCTTGTGCCCACTATGGCAAGACCCCGCCATGCTGCGACCTTATCATCAGCAAGGGGGTGAGAAGGGTTGTGGTGGGCTGCGTCGACGACTTCGCCAAGGTTCAGGGACGCGGCATAGAACGCATGCGTGCCGCCGGCATAGAGGTGACGGTGGGAGTGCTCGAACAGGAGTGCCGCTGGATTAACCGTCGCTTCTTCACCTTCCATAGCCAGCAACGACCATACATCATACTGAAATGGGCACAGACAGCCGACGGTTTCCTCGACGACCATTACCGTGCCATAGCCATATCCACGCCCCACACCGCCATGCTCAGCCACAGGCTTCGCGCCATGGAGGATGCCATTGTGGTGGGACGCACCACCGACAGTCGTGAGCACCCGCAGCTCACCACGCGCCGGTGGAACGGACCCTCGCCTCACCGCTTCGTGCTCGGTGGCGGCTTCGGCATCCCAGAACTCATGGACACATGTCTCCACGACAATCTCCAGTCGCTCATAGTGGAAGGCGGCGCAGCCACCCATGCCCGCTTCCTTGCCGAAGGACTGTGGGACGAACTGCGCATAGAGACCGGCACCATGACTGTGGGCGCAGGCACAGCGGCACCTCTCCTTCCTCCCAATGCTGAGTTGTTTACCCACGACGACTTCTCAGGCAATATCCTGCGTCGCTATATAAGGAAAAAGTCATGAGAAACCCGTTATTTTTGAAAAATTATTAGACGATAGGAAACTGTTAACAAATGCAAACGAAAAATATTCTCCGCACAGTGAGAAAACGAAAGTGCCACTTTCGCGTTCCAAAAGAGGCTCTTTTACCTTCCAAAAGAGGCTCTTTTGCACGCTAAAAGAGGCTCTTTTAAAATGCCCCTTTCAACCGTTTGATAATCAGTGAGTTGCAAAGGCGAAAAAATTGGCTCTTCCCGCACCCGGAAAGAGCCAATTTTTAAATACATGTTTAATTATCTTTACACTTGTTAACTAAAAATTCTAAATAAGGATTACCTCTTTTTGGGGGTGTTTCAACCCCTTTTTCTGAGGTGATGGTCAGCTTTGGGTGTGGTAGCCTTGCCATGTTGGAGTCAGTTTTCCTGAATATAGTCGTAAAGCTGCTTATAGAAGGGATGGCGCGAGAGGGTTGCGGCATCGCCTATGATGATGAGTTTCATTCGTGCGCGCGTCATTGCCACGTTCATTCGGCGAAGGTCGCGCAGGAACCCTATCTGTCCGCTGTCGTTGGAGCGCACGAGTGAGATAATGATCACGTCGCGTTCCTGTCCCTGAAAACCGTCAACGGTGTTCACGCTGATGAAGCGCCGGTAGGGCTTGAACCCCTGTTGTTTCTTTATTGTTTGCCGTAGCAGCTGCACCTGTGCCCTGTAGGGTGAGATTATGCCAATGTCTATGTGCTCGTCTTCCATGCGCTGCCTGCCAATCTTTGATATATAGCTCTCGAGAACGGTGGCTGTGAGCTGTGCCTCGGCGGTGTTGGTGAGCGAGAGTGACTTGTTGCGTTGCTCTGCTGTGGCATCGGCGAGTGCAGAGGTGTCAATCCACTCCATGGGGCTGTCGTAGTCGAGAATGCCCCGGTGGCTTATGGTGGGCGAGCTGTTGACCATGCCGTGGTAGAACCATTGGTTTGAGAAGTTCATTATCTTCTCGTTCATGCGGTATTGGGTGCGTAGCAGGGTGACACATTCGGGGTGTCGCTTGACGAGGCGCTCCATGAGTGTGGTGGAGAGTCCGCCTTTGAGGGCGGCAATGCTCTTCACTGTCGGTGGCAGCTGGCAGTGGTCTCCGGCGAGCACCACGCGTCGTGCACGCCGTATGGCTATCCATGTGGCGGCTTCGAGTGCTTGTGCCGCTTCGTCAACAAACAGGGTGTTGAAGGTCATGCCCATGAGCAGGCGGCTGTCGGCTCCCACGAGTGTCGATGCCACCACATGTGCCTGCCTGAAGATGTCGCCGTTGATGCGCACCTCAAGCTCTGTGGCGCGTCCCCGTAGCCTGTCCATTTTCTGATGGTAGGTGCCCCGGAAGTTCTTGCGTTGCGACCGCAGCTCGCGCATGGCTTTGCGGAGGCTCCATAGCAGCGGATAGTCGGGATGGGACTCGAAGCGGCGTTCATAGGTGAACGACAGCATCTTGTCGTCGACACGCGAGGGGTTGCCAAGACGCAGCACGTTGAGTCCCCGGTCTACGAGTTTTTCGGATATCCAGTCTACAGCCATGTTGCTCTGTGCGCATACCAGCACCTGGGGCTCGCGCCGCAGCGTCTCATAGATAGCTTCCACGAGGGTGGTGGTCTTGCCTGTTCCCGGCGGTCCGTGAACTATAGCCACGTCTCGTGCCCTTACCACGCTCTCCACGGCATGTTGTTGCGAGGCATTGAGGGCGCTGAGCGTAGCAGGTGGCAGCGTGGCAGTCGAACATTTCAGTGGCGTGGCGCTCCACCACAGCTCACGCAGCTCGGCAAGACGGTTGTCGCGGGCTCGCATGACGCGGTCTATGGCATCGAACATGGCTCGGTAGGAGGTTTCGTCGAACGACAGCTGGCAGCCTATGGACTCTGTCATGGTCTGCAGCTCGGTGACAGGGGCGTTGTCGGGAATGGTCACCACCATGCGGTTGCCGTCGACAAATGCCACGGTGGCACTGAAACCATAGTATTTCAGAGGGTCGCCACGGAAGAAACTCAGCGGCTTGCCATATTCAAAGTTGTGGTCGCTGTCGTCGCCGGCATGTCGGAACACCTCGAGCTGAAGCTGATTCAGGGAGTTGTAGTAGCTCCTGCCGATGGTGATGGGGTACCATGCATCACCGCTCTTCACCTTACGCTCCACACCGATGAGCTCGGTTTGTCGGCGAAAGGCTTCTTTCTCCACGGCATACTCCATCTCGAGGAGCATGCGCTGTTGCTGAAGGTGCTGAAGGGCTGTGGTGCTCATTGCGTGCAAAATTACTCTATCCTACCGACATGAGCAAACATTTCTTTTCATAGTGGCTGGAAAACTGAAATAATTGCTACCTTTGCGCCATGGAAAAGGCTGCAGGCAACACTATGATAGAGCTCAGAAACCTCACTGTGGGCTATCACTCCGGACGAAACAGAAGGAGAGTGGTGGTGGAAAATCTGTGTGGCAGCGTGGAAAGCAACAGGCTCACATGTCTGATGGGAAGAAACGGCACGGGCAAGAGCACACTGCTGCGCACCATGGCAGCACTGCAGGAGCCGCTCGGCGGTGAGGTGCTGGCGGCAGAAGGCGACGGCGGCAGCCTGAGGTCGCTCCACGGACTTGCCCCGGCACTCAGGGCAAAGCTCGTCAGCGTGGTGCTCACCGGCAGGGTGGGCAACGTGAGGTTCACCGTGAGAGACATCGTGGCAATGGGCAGGACACCCTATACAGGCTTCTTCGGAATACTCTCGGCTGACGACCGCCGCATGGTGGATGAAGCCATAGGGATGGTGGGCATGGAAATGCTTGCCGACAGGCTCATAGGCACCCTCAGCGACGGCGAGCGACAGAAAGTGATGATTGCCAGGGCACTCGCCCAGCAAACACCCGTGATGATGCTCGACGAGCCCACTGCCTTTCTCGACTATCCCGGAAGGATAGAGATGATGAGGCTCTTGAGGAGCCTTGCCCACGACCACGGCAAGACCATATTCCTCTCCACCCACGACTATGAGCAGGCTGTGGCAATGGCTGACACCATCTGGCTCATCTCCAGTCCCTCCGACGTAGCCATGGGGTCGCCCCGTCAGCTTCTCGATGCCGGAGTGTTGCAGCGCTATTCAGGCACATAGATTATCTCGCCGCTCTCCAGCTCGTAAGCCAGCTCCGACTCTTTCTCCCATCTGTCGCTTGCCATGGTCATGCCTTGTATGCCAGTGCCGTAGTTGCCGTTTATGCCGCTAAAGATGCGATGTGTGCTCACCTCGCGTGCTTCCTTTGGCGACATTCCTTTGTCAACCAGTATCTTCTCGGCGGTACCCGTAAAACCACAAAAAAGCGCCGCTTGCTGATTGTGCAAGCGGCGCTATATTTTAATTGTTACTTGTCAGTTTCTATTTCTTTACGAATTTCTTTCCGTTCTGGATGAAGATGCCCTTCTGCGGATTCTTCACCTGCATGCCCTGGAGGTTGTATATGGGTGCGTTTCCGGCGGTCTTGGTCTCTACGTTGGTGATGGCATTTTCGCCACCTACCTTGATGAGATATACGCTGTCGTAGACGGCAAACACTCCATCGGCGGTGCTCAGTCCGGGGCTCTCCACCATCCACAGGCTCTCAAGGAGCTCAAGGGTTCCCTCTTCGGCATTGTATATGAACATGAGGTCTTCGGTTTCTTCTGTCTCCTTGTCGCAGCCAAGCAGGTATACGGGATAGTCGGTGCCATTGTAGTTGTAGGTGCCCATGTTCTGTCCGGCAGGAATGTTGACAACGGTGCCGTTGACGGTGCCCACAGCCCATGCCTCCTGATTGTAGCCGCTGAGTCCCTGTATGTAGATTTTGCCGTCCTTGATGCCCACCTTCACAGTGGCTTGCAGAAGCTCGCGTCCCGACTCCTTGCCTTCGTTGTCGAAGGAGAGGTCGAAGAGCATCATCATGTAGTCTTCGGTCTGCAGGTCGGCGGGAATGGTGTTGCCGGCATCTTCGCCTGGCAGGAGCATCACGCTCTCATATACTCCGAATGCCATCTCTATGGCGTTGGGGTCGGCATTGTCTACGAGCCACAGTCCTTCTTCAAGCTCCATGGTTCCGTTCTCTGGGTCGTAGGTGAACACGATGTCCTTCACCTCTTCGGTCTCGGAGTCGCATCCGAGCAGGTATACGGGATAGTCGGTGCCATTGTAGTTGTAGGTGCCTTGGTATTGTCCGGAGGCAATGGTTATGGTGTTGCCGCTGACGGTGCCAGCCACCCAGCCGTCGCGTACCATGCCGCTGAGTCCCTGTATGTATACCATGCCGTCTTTGAAGCCCACATTGGCATCGGTCTGAAGCAGTTCCCTGCCTGAAACCTTGCCTTCGTTGTCGAAGGTGAGGTCCATGAGCATCATGGCATAGGTGCTGGTCTCGAGGTCTTCGGGCACCTGCGCTATGGGTTGTGTGTAGTCTACGGGGTTTTCGGGGTTGTAGTCCATGTCGATATATGCCGAAGCCCAGTCGGCATAGCCCTGGTATTCTTTGTCTTTCTCCCAGAACACTCCGAGCTTCTTCGTGGGGCTGTTGCGGGTGTCCATGTCGCTGCGCAGGTGTATGACGTTGTCGTCGATGGTGTATTCCACCTCTGTCACGCTGGCATCGTAGGTGAGGCTGTTGCCGCTCACCGTTCCCACTCCCATGAAGCAGTAGTCATCCTCCGTGTTGGAGTAGGAGAGGTGCTGTCCCACTGGAACCTTGAATGATTTCTTGTCTTCGCTGAGCTTGCCTTTGACCCATGCTCCGGTGTTGTAAAGGCTTATGGGGTCTTTCACCCAGATGTCGCCGCTGCCGTCGGTGGCGTATACAAGGTATATGTATCCCGACTGTTCAGTTTCTGCTATGCCTGAGCCTGACAGCGAATTGGCTCTTCCAAGGCGTGTGTAGCTCTTGAGGTTGCCTGCGGGCTGGTCAAAAACGATGTCGGTCTTGGCCATTGCCAGTGTGGCGAAGGCTGCGACAAGGGTCAGTAAGAATGTTTTTTTCATAATATTTGGGTTTTGTTGTTATTGATTATTCCTTGTTTTTAAGGTTTGCGGAGTAAATGCTGCACTCTGCTCACCCGGAGAAGCAATGCCGCTCCGGGTGAAAGGAGAGTGTTATCTTATGAACAGCAGCTCGCGGTATTTGGGCAGCGTCCACAGCTCGTCGGCAACGGTGAGCTCAAGCTTGTCTATGTGGTAGCGTATGTCTTCCATCTTAGGTGCTACAGTGTCGTGGTAGGCGATGGCTTTCTCGCGCTCACACTCTATGCGGTTGGCTTTCTTGCGAGCTTCAATAAGTTCTTCCACCATGCGCTCGATGGTCTGGGTGCGCTCGGCAATCTCACGGATGATCTTGAAGTTGCGGGCGCAGAGCTGGTCGGCTTCGTCGGCAGAGAGTATCTCGCGCATTGCCGACACGTTCTTTGCAAGCCGTGTCTGGTAGTGGGTGGCTACGGGAATGATGTGGTTCATCGACAGGTCGCCCAATACGCGTGCCTCAATCTGCAGCTTCTTGGTGTAGGTCTCCCATTTCACTTCGTTGCGTGCGATGAGCTCCTTGCGGTTCATCACGTTCTGGCTCTCAAACATCCTCACGGTGTCGTCGTCGAGGTAGCGGTCGAACACCAGTGGACAGGACTTCTCTACGTCGAGACCGCGGCGCGTGGCTTCCTCCACCCATTCGTCGCTGTATCCGTTGCCGTCGAAGTGTATGGGTTTGCTGGTGCGTATGTCGTCGCGCAGCACGTCGATGATGGCGGCTGTCTGGTCTTCGCCCTTGGCTATGAGGGCGTCAACGCGTTGCTTAAAGTCGCACAATGCTTCTGCCACGGCGGTGTTGAGGGCTATCATAGCACTGGCGCAGTTGGCTTCCGAGCCCACGGCACGGAACTCAAACCTGTTGCCGGTGAAGGCGAATGGCGACGTGCGGTTGCGGTCGGTGTTGTCGATGAGCAGCTCGGGTATCTCCGGTATGTCTATCTCCATCTTCTGTTTGCCTGCCACGGTGAAGAGGTCGTCCTTGTCGGCTTTCTCAATGTGGTCGAGCAGCTCGCTCACCTGCTTGCCGAGGAACGAGGAGATGATGGCTGGCGGTGCCTCGTTGGCTCCCAGTCGGTGGGCGTTGGTGGCACTCATGATGCTTGCCTTGAGGAGTCCTCCGTGACGATATACCGCCATGAGGGTCTCTACCACGAAGGTCACGAAGCGGAGGTTCTGTGCCGGGGTCTTGCCGGGGGCATGGAGGAGCACTCCTGTGTCGGTGGCAAGGCTCCAGTTGTTGTGCTTTCCCGAGCCGTTGATGCCGTCGAAGGGCTTCTCGTGGAGCAGTGCACGGAAGCCGTGCTTGCGTGCCACTCGCTTGAGCAGCGACATGAACAGCATGTTATGGTCGATGGCGAGGTTTGTCTCTTCGAATATAGGGGCAAACTCAAACTGGTTGGGCGCCACTTCGTTGTGGCGTGTCTTGCAGGGTATGCCGAGTTCGAGGGCCTGCACCTCAAGGTCTTTCATGAAAGCCTGCACACGGTCGGGTATGATGCCGAAGTAGTGGTCGTCCATCTGCTGGTTCTTCGCCGAGTCGTGACCCATGAGGGTGCGCCCGGTGAGCATCAGGTCGGGGCGGGCAAGGAAGAGCGTCTCGTCAACGAGGAAATATTCCTGCTCCCATCCGAGATTTGATATTACTTTCTTCACCTCCGGGTCGAAGTAGTGAGCCACGGCGGTGGCTGCCATGTCAACGGCATGGAGCGAGCGTTTCAGCGGTGCCTTGTAGTCGAGCGCCTCTCCGGTATAGGATATGAATATGGTGGGGATGCACAGTGTATCGTCGATGATGAACACCGGCGAGGTGGGATCCCATGCCGAGTAGCCCCGAGCCTCGAAGGTGGCTCTTATGCCTCCGCTGGGGAAGGAGCTGGCATCGGGTTCCTGCTGCACGAGGAGCTTGCCCGAGAACTCTTCAATCATTCCTCCCTTGCCGTCGTGCTCGATGAAGGCGTCGTGCTTCTCTGCCGTACCCTCGGTGAGCGGCTGGAACCAGTGGGTGTAGTGTGTCACTCCGTTCTCGTCAGCCCATTGCTTCATGCCTTTTGCCACGGCATCGGCAATGCTGCGGTCGAGCGGTGCACCGTTGTCAATCACGTCTATGAGTTTGTCATAGACGTCGCGCTGGAGATACTTGTACATCTTTGCGCGGGTGAATACGTTTTTGGCAAAGAACTCCGACGGGCGTTCCTTGGGTGATTCTACTTCCAACGGTTTCTTGGCGAAGGCTTTCTCTACTACCTGAAATCTTAAGTTCGACATGTCTTGTGTGTGAGTGTTTGTTGTGCTGATAACATGGCGGAAACGCTTCCGCCTAAAAGCAGAAAAGTGCCGGAAGCCATCAGAATAGCTTACAGCACTTTTGCTTCCTTGTAAAGCCGTGTACCCAGAGCCGGGGTCGAACCGGCACGGGTTGCCCCACTGGTGTTTGAGACCAGCGCGTCTACCGATTCCGCCATCTGGGCTTAGCGACTGCAAAGTTACGGAAAAATCTTTAAACGGCAAACTTTTTATGCGTTTTTGTAGGTTGCCGCCATATTCTGCGAACATTTGAAAGGAAAAGTTTGCGCATTACGAGCAAAATGATTAACTTCGTATGCGAAACCTACTGACAACGTAGTAGAGGCACCGAGAGTGCCTGTTAGGCTAAAAATAACTAAACTATGGATAGAAACTCAGAGAATTATTGTCTTATCCTTGCCGGCGGAAAGGGGCGCCGGCTGTGGCCCTGCAGCCGTGAAGCCATGCCGAAGCAGTTTATTGACTTCTTCGGCATGGGGCAGACGCAGCTGCAACAGACCTACAACCGCTTTGCTGCTATAGTGCCAAAGAGCAACATACTTGTGAGCACCAATCAGGAGTATGCGGAATTTGTGAGGGAGCAGCTGCCAGAGCTGCCAGAGGAAAACATCCTTGCCGAACCCATCTTCCGCAACACCGCACCCAGCGTGGCATGGGGTTGCTTCCGCATAAGCCGTCGCTGCAGCACGGCGCGGGTCATTGTCACGCCGTCAGACCAGATGGTGTTCAATGAGGAAGCCTTCCGCCACAACGTGCTCGAGGGCTTGGAGTTCGTGGCAGAGAACGACAGCATGCTCGCCATGGGGGTGAAACCCACGCGTCCGGAGCCCGGCTACGGCTACATACAGCTTGGCGACGACACTCCCCACGAAGGTATCTCAAGGGTGAAGTCGTTCACCGAGAAGCCTGAGCGCGAGTTTGCACGGATGTTCATGGACAGTGGAGAGTTCTATTGGAACACGGGCATGTATCTTGCCAGCGTCGACGTGCTGGTGGAGAACCTACACAACCTGTTGCCTCAGGTGATGTACCATCTCGACGACACGGGCGTCATACTGTCGCTTGCCGAAGAACAGGAATATGTGCGCGAGAACTTCCCCCGCTATCCCAACCTGTCTATCGACAGCGGCATACTCGAGAAGTCGCCCGGGGTGTATGTCATGCACAGCGACTTTGGGTGGGCAGACCTCGGAACATGGCATTCCGCCTATGAAGCCATGAGCCGTCAGGAAGGTGACAACGTGGTGATAGACTCCGAGGTGCTCATGGAAGACAGCCGCAACAACATAGTGAAGATACCGTCGGACCACCTTGCCGTCATCAACGGGCTCGACGGGTATATAGTGGCGGAACAGGGCAACGTGCTCTTCATCTGCAAGAAGGAAGACTCTTCGGCTCTTGTACGCAAGTATGTGAATGAGGTGGGAATAAAGTACGGAAAGGACTATATCTGACATCGTTCTTTCCTCACAAGGAAACAAACATGGTGGGGAAAGCAAACATACGGAAAAACGGGGGAGCGGCAATCTCGCTCCCCCGTTTTCTGTTCCCTCTCCAGCGAGGGTATGCCTATGGTTCTACTACAGTGCCTTGAACTCAGTGTAAATCTTGTTGGCAATGTCGGCAAACTCCTCGTCGGTGAGCTTCAGGGTCTTGTTGCTGAAGTCCACGTCGCCTTCCTTGTCCATGGGTATGAGGTGGATGTGGGCGTGGGGCACTTCCAGTCCGAGCACCACCTGTGCCACCTTCCGGCATGGGAAGGCTTTCTTCAGTGCCGTAGCCACTTTTTTTGCAAACACCTGGAACTCGGCAATCTCGTCGTCGTCCATATCGAAAATATAGTCAACCTCGCGGCGTGGTATCACGAGAGTGTGGGCGCGGTTCACGGGGTTGATGTCGAGAAAGGCGTAGAACTTCTCGCTTTCTCCGCATTTGTAGCTGGGGATTTCTCCGGCAGCAATCTTACTGAATATGCTCATGGCTTATTGGTTTTGTTGTTTCGTTGTCTGGCGTTACTCGGCACCGTTCTTCCGTCATGCCGGAATGTAGCTTTCCGACATTCACGAAGCGTAGGCACCTACATCTCTATGCTTATCTTGTCGATGCGGAGCTTGATGGTGCCGCGCGGGATTTTTATCTCTGCCACGTCGCCCACCTTCTTGTTCAGCAGTCCCTGGGCTATGGGCGTCTTTATAGATATTTTCCCTTCGCGCAGGTTTGCCTCGGTCTCGCTCACAATGGTGTAAGTCATCTTCTGGTTGGTGGTGAGGTTGGTCATCTCCACCTTCGACATGATCTGCACGGCATCGGTGCTCAGACGCGACATGTCCACTATCTTTGCCTCGGCAATGGTTTTCTTCATCTGTGTTATCTTGTTCTCAAGATGTGCCTGTGCCTCTTTGGCGGCATCATACTCGGAGTTCTCGCTCAGGTCGCCCTTGTCGCGGGCTTCGGCGATGGCAGCGGAAGCCTTCGGGCGTTCCACCGACTCTAAACGTTGCAGTTCGGCTATGAGCTTGTCATAGCCTTCTTGTGACATATATGCCATGATTCTTTTTTGTTTTTTAATGTTTTAATCTGTTTTTCAAACGACAAAAAAAAGAAAGAATTCCAACATCTTCACTGTCAGAACTCCGTATCCTTTTTCATCTTTTCTGCGTGCAAAGATACGAATAAAGGTGTGAATTGCAAAAGGAAAATGCGTTTTTTAGTTTAAGAGCTTTCTTATTCTTCGTCAATACCCACTCGTTTAAGCGTGGAATTTGTATATTTGCAGGTGGAATGGCACTGGTTACGCGCCATTACCTATTATATATTTAGGCTCAGTTATGAAGAATATAGCTTTTTCGGTATTGCTGGTGCTCATGTCGCTCGTGGCTGAGGCACAGCCCATGCCAGTACATTTCACAGTCACACAGAAGCAGGTGTCGGCGAAGAAGGTCGATGTGGTGTTCTCGGCAACGATAGACAACGGATGGCATGTCTACTCTACCAACCTGCCCGCCGACGGTCCCATAGCTGCAACCCTTCATGCCGAGGTGGCTGAGGGTGTGAAAGCCATGGGTGGACTCGTAGCCAAGGGCAAGGAGACGAGCGAGTATGACCCCATGTTCGGTGCCACGGTCCGCTATTTCGAACATGCCGTGACCTTCGTTCAGAGATATGCCGTCACCTCACCCTCCTACCGTGTGAAGGGCTATCTCGAATATGGAGCCTGCAACGACCGGATGTGTCTGCCGCCCATGCAGGTGGAGTTTGAGGTAAAAGCTCCCGAGCCCTCTCAGAAAGGCGACGACAAAGCCGCTGCCGTAGCTGCTGGGATTGTTGCTGACCAACAATCCGACGTTACTGTAACCGATGATGGCGGCAAGACCATGAAAGACTGCGTTGCCCGTGACAGCATGGCGGCCTTGACTACCGGTGGCGACAGCGCCACGGTGCTGTCCTCCGACCTGTGGCAGCCGGTGATAAGGGAGCTTGGTGCCTATGGTGCTGGTGACTCAGAGGGCTCCCTGTCGCTGTGGTATGTGTTCGTGATGGGACTGCTGGGCGGTGTCGTGGCGCTGTTCACCCCCTGTGTGTGGCCCGTCATACCCATGACGGTGAGCTTTTTCCTGAAGCGCACGAAGGAAAAACGTAAAGCCGTGGGCGATGCCGTGACCTACGGCATTGCCATAATAGTAATCTACATGTTGCTGGCACTCCTCCTAACGGCTCTCTTCGGACCGCAGACGCTCAACGATCTTGCCACCAATGCACCGTTCAACATCTTCTTCTGCCTGCTGCTGATAGTGTTTGCCCTGTCATTCTTCGGATGGTTTGAGATAACCCTGCCACCGTCGATAGCCAACAAGGTGGACAGCAAGGCATCGGCAACGAGCGGACTGCTCTCCATCTTCCTCATGGCATTCACACTGGCGCTGGTATCGTTCTCTTGCACGGGACCCATCATAGGCTTCCTGCTCGTAGACTTCGCCACCACCGGCAACTGGCTGGCTCCCGCAGTGGGCATGTTTGGCTTCGCCGTGGCACTGGCATTGCCCTTCACCCTCTTCGCGCTCTTCCCCTCATGGATAAAGAAAGCCCCGAAGTCGGGTGCGTGGATGAACACTTTGAAGGTGGTGCTGGGCTTCATTGAGCTCGCCTTCGCCTGCAAGTTCTTCTCCGTGGCTGACCTCGCCTATGGTTGGCATCTCATGGATCGCGAGGTGTTCCTCTCAATATGGATAGCCATCTTCACAGCCATGGCACTCTATCTCTTCGGTGTGCTGCGCTTCCAGAGCGACGGTGAGCGCAGAGCCATGCCCGTGGCGTGCATCGTGGGCGGCATGGCATCGCTGGCGTTCGCCATCTACATGGTTCCGGGCTTGTGGGGTGCTCCCTGCAAGGCTGTGTCGGCATTCGCGCCACCCATGTATACCCAGGACTTCAACCTCTATCCACAGCAGGTGGAAGCCGCCTTCACCGACTACGACCGTGGCATGGCAGCTGCCAAGGCGCAGGGTAAGCCCGTGGTGGTTGACTTCACGGGTTTCGGCTGCGTGAATTGCCGTAAGATGGAGGCTTCGGTGTGGACCGACCCCGCCGTGGCAGAGCGTCTCACCCGCGACTATGTGCTCATTTCCCTGTATGTCGACGACAAGACACCGCTGCCTCAGCCACTCGTGGTCACCGCATCCGACGGCACCCGCCGCACGCTGCGCACCGTAGGCGACAAGTGGAGTTGGCTCCAGCAGTCGAAGTTCGGATTTCTTGCTCAGCCTTTCTATGTAACCCTCGACAATCAGGGCAAACCCCTCTCCGGCTCATTTGCCTTCAATGAAGACCCGAAGGCTTTCGCCACATTCCTCGACAGCGGACTCAAGACCTATCGTCAGCATCGTTAGGATATGACAGCCTATGGATAAGAATAGGCTTCCATATACTTCTCTGACGAAAGGGGGACACGACTTCCGATTGATTTATGTCAAGAATACTATCAATGTGAAAGTTTTTTATTGAAAAAGTTTGCAAAGTGAAAGAAAAACGATACCTTTGCATCGTGTTTTTCATAGTATTAGATTTAAGGTTAACAAAGGTTGGAGTACAGCGGTACTCCTTTTTTTTTGCCCATGGCGATTTTTGCCTTTTTAAATCGCCCTTTTTCAGCCCCCGTCTTTTTTATTTGTCGGGTCTCTCGGTGGCAATTTCCAGATTTCCTCTTAAATTATTTCAATCTTCTCAATTTCCCCTATCATTTTCTTGAACAATGGTTTCTGTGTCAGCAGCTCGCTGTTGCCAACCATTATCAGTTGTCGGCGTGCCCGCGTCATAGCCACGTTGAGCTTCCTGTCGATGAGCATGCCGTGGTCTTCAAACGTGTTGGCAGTAAGGAAGTCAAGCTGGTGGCGCTGCCTCACGGTGAACGAGTAGACTATCACTTCGCGTTGTGAGCCTTGGTAGCGTTCCACGGTGTCTATCGAGATGTTGCGCAGCGGTTCTATGCCTGTGCGTTCCAGCTCCTGCCTTATGGTGGCAATCTGGTTGCGGTAGGGCACTATCACTCCCACTGTCTTGTCGGCATTGAAGCTGTCGGCATAATATCCGTATATGCGTTTCAGTATGTCAGCCACGATGCGTGCCTCTATGGCGTTGGCGTTTCCCACCTTATTATATATATAGTCGCCGTCGGCGGCATGTGTGTCTTTGTTGCCGCGCTGTTCAAGGTGCTTGGTGTCGACGAACAAAATGCGCGAAGTGCTCAGTTTTCTGCCCATTTCATCGGTGTTTTCGTTTCTGTATCCCAAGTCCTTCTCCTGCTGGTGGGGCAGTGGCACGGGCACTATCTGTTCGTTGCTGTAGAACGCATGGCTGGGAAAGAGTGCTATGTCGGGGTGCATGCGTCCCTGCTTGTGCAGGATGCCAATGTATTCGCTGCGGTGGGCAGCCTGTTCAATGTGTAGCAACCGCTCAAAGAGTGAGTTGCTGCAGCTCTCGAGGTGGATGTCTCTCAGCAGCTCGTCGCTCACAGCCGCATCGGCACTGGTCTGTTGCACCACGGCAGGCAGCTGTTTGTGGTCGCCTATGAGTATGAACCTGCCAATGTTCGTGGCTGACACTATGCCAATGATGTTGGGTTCGAGTATCTGTCCTGCCTCGTCGACAATGGCGAGGGAGAATTTCTTTGCATTGAGCAGGTAGGGGCGAGCCTGCAGCGTCGACGTGGTGCTCACCACCACCTGTGTGCGTGCCATGGTCTGCCGCAGGATGTCGAGGCGTGGCTGTCGCTCTATGGTTTCTTCAATGAGGTGTGGCGTGAAGCGTGGGTCGCAGCTGTAGCGGCTTCCCAGTCTCAGGTAGTCTATGCCGGCATCTTCGAGCATGGAGCATATCTCGTCAACGGCGCGGTTGGTGTATGAAAGCAGGAGCACAGCCGGCTGTGGTGAGTCTGGTGCTGAGTGGCTGTTGGTGGCTGCAAGCTCCTCTTCCACGAGGAAGCGCAGTGCCATGCTTGTCTTGCCGGTGCCAGGCGGTCCTATGAGCAGGAAGTAGTCGGTGGCTTGCCGTGAGCGCAGTATGATGTCGTCGTAGTCGGGGTGGTAGTGCCGCGAGAGAGTTATCGCGGTGTTGGCTGTCGGTGCCTTCTGTGCCAGCAGAATGTCTCTCCGTCGTTTGTCGCCGGTTATGAAGGCATGGAGACCCTGTATTGCGCTGTTGCTGCCGATGTCGCTTGATGCGTGCTCTATGGCGTAGTGGCACGGTGTGTCGGTGCCTTTCCATGCCAGCGTATGGCTGAAGATGTCGGGGTTTTGCTGGCTGTTGCTCAGGTGTACGGTAATCCTGTCGGTGGCAATATGTGCCAGCGTGCCCTTGAACAGCAGGCTCCGTCTCACGTCGGGAATGTCGCCGTCGGGATAGGCATAGAGGTATACCATGTCGCCTCGTCTGAAATTTGGCAGGAAGTCCCTGCCCTGGTATGGTATTGCGAGGGTTATGTTGTCGTAGCCTTTGAGTTCATTGCTTTTCTCCTTTTTTATTATCGAGAGTTGCGTATAGATGTTTCCCGTGGCAATCTTCTCTTGCAGCGTCATGCTCCAGAGGTCCGACTGGCTGCTGCCTACGCCCTGTTGTGCGCCGAGCTTCGATGCTATCTGCTCCTGTATGACGAAGGTAACCATTCTGTGGAAGTAAGCCTTTTCCACGGGTGAGAGCATGTCGAGGGGCAGCAGTGTGTGTTGCAGCTCCGGCAGCAGGTAGTTGTTGTAGAAATAGTTGCTTAGTCTCTCGGTGTTGAGCGTGTCGGCACTGAGCAGCGGCGCTATGACCTGAAAGCCGTGTTCGGCAATGTAGAACTCCGTTGCCACCACTTGGTTTCTGAGTTTCAGTGCCTCGCGAATGAGTTTCTGCAGCGGCTGTATCTCCGTGAGTCCGTGTGGCAGTGCATAGCGCGAGTACAGCAGGCTTATCTTTGCGTGGTTGTCGGGCAGGTGGAAGTTGTATTTGAGCACGGCATAGTAGAGCAGCAGCTGCACATAGTGTTTCTCGGCATAGGTGGAGCCATGGCGGTTGGTGGTGTTGCGTTCTATGAACTGGTTCTTGCTCGACTTCTGTTCCACGAGCAGCCTCATGTCGGTGGTCATCAGGTCCACCCTGCCTTGCAGTCCGAGCGCCTCACACACGAACGACGGCTCGAGTATGGCTTTGCTTCTGTCATAGTGGGTGAATATCTCCTTTGTTATCTGCTTGATGTTTTCCACCTGCCGTGCTGCCTCGCGCTTGAATTCCTTGGTGTCAAGGTCGCGTGCGGTGCTGTACTCGAGTGCTTTCTCGCGGAAGTTGCTCCTTATGGTGTCGGCAATGTCGTAGCCTTCGGGTTTGTTTATGATGTCGTCGAGTGCCGTTCCTGCGAAGTTTCCGAGTATGGTGTATCTGTTGTTTGGTCTGGGCTGCATTCGCTTGAGGGTATAGATGAGCGGATGGTGTCCGTAATCCTCAAAGCAGTTGGCAATGGTTGAGATGTCAATGAGATAGTCGGGTTCCACTATGATGTACCTCGGTATGGAGTCCACCATGTCGAGAATGTTCAGCTGCATGCCTTCCTTGAGAATGTTTCTCAGGTAGGAGTAGTCAATGTAGTCGGGGGTGTCGCCGTAGTTTATTCTTATCTCGCCTGTGGCGACGCTGTCTTGTGCTGCCACTGCCGTTATGGTGTCGTGGTCCCAGGTCTTCACTATGCAGCGCAGGTATGGGAACGTGGTGTGGTCTGACGGTTCTCTTTCCTCTTTCGGCGTGTCTTTGGGCAGTATGTTGTTGAGTGTCGACGGTATGTGCTCGTTGTAGACCGTGGAGATGAGCAGCGCGAGTGCGCGGCAGTCGTATGGCAGCTGCTGTCTGTCAGTGTGTGTGCGTGAAGTGCTGTTGTGGCGCATGCGATGGATGTAGCGTGTGTCGCGGGCTTTCATACGGTGCTGCCGGCATACTGCCTCCACCTTCGTCGACAGGTTGCCGTAGGCGTGTTTCGAGTCTTTCAGCGAGTCGTTGCATACGAGCACGAGGGTGTCATGGATGATGTTCTTGGCATCATCCTCGCCTATGGCGTCGTTGCTGAGCACGAGCTCTATCCTTGAGAAAAACTCCCGGGCTGTAGATGGCATGGCTGCTGTCTCTCTTCCTTTCTTCTGTTGTTGCAAGGTGGGCTACTGGCCTCCCAGTTGTGAGAAAAACTCTGCCACGTCTTCAAAGGTCTTCATGTTGTCGGTGCCGAAGGGCAGCAGTGTGCCGAAGAAGAGACCGTCAATCCTTTCTTTTCGTTGCAGTGCCTGTGGGCTGTCGGCTCTTATGACGTAGTAGTCGGCACCAATCATCTCGGGTTGGTTGGTAAACACAGTCCTGTTCCATGCCGGGGTGCTCAGGTGTTGCTCCACCCACAGTGCGGTGTCAGCCATGGCATGCGGCAGTGCGGTGGGTGCCTGGTCTACTATATACACGTCGTAGTCCTCAATGAGTTGGTAGAATGTTTTCCTGAGACTCGACACGGGGTTCATGTAGCTGTCGTGCATGATGTCATAGTCGATGAGCACCGTTTTCCGCACCGTCTGGTTCTGTCTGTCGTCAATCCATCGTATCACGGGTATGACATAGTGGAGCAGCACCTTGTCGTTGAGACGGTGTTCGCCGTGGAAGTGAATGGCGTTGGGGTAGTGGGCGCGGAACAGGTCGTAGGTGTCTACGGTGGTGTCGTTGTCGCCGAAGAGTCCGAAAACATGTTGCTGCTCCATATCCTCGCCGGCGTGTGCGAAGCATTGTTCGGTAATGGCTTTATACTCTTTCACCAGTGCCTTGGTCACCATGAACTCCTGCACGCCGTCCTGCCGTGGGTTCTGGAATGTCTGTAGCCCCACCATGCCGTGTTGCAGCATGGTGTCGCCCATCTGCATGGCTGGGTTCACGCATATACGGTCGTAGCCGGTGAGCATCTCGGTATACATCCCTCCCATCGACGTGCCTATGACCAGGTGGGGCTGCTCTTTCTCCACGAGGGTCCTGAGCAGCTCCATGGCTTCCTCGGGGTGTATGGGCAGGTCAGGCGAGATTACCGTGGCGTGTGGCATGAGCTGCCGCAGCATCTCTGCGGTGTGTGTGCTTCCCGCCGAGCCGAAGCCGTGGACATAGACTATTCTCTTGCCTTCCATCAGTTGTGGAAAGCTTTTCTGATAACTGTTCTCCATCGTTGCTGATTGTTTTCTTTTTTGCAAAAATAACAAAAACAGCCCGAACGCTCAAACTTATTTTCACTCAAATATCCGGGCAGTGCTGAGGTGGGGAAGTGCTGCCATGCTCGTTCTTTCCTGGCTTTCTCACACCCATTTCTTTCAAAAAAGCGATGAAAACGGCGGATTTTACAGGTTTTTGTCGTTTACTTCGCATCCTTGCAGTAATTCTGAAACGCTTTCTTCTCCTGATAGTCATGCTACTGGCGGGCGAAAACCTTATTTAGAATTTTTAGTTAACAAACGTATAATAAAGTAAATCAACCTTAATTTTCTTACCCTTTTGGACTCTCGGAAAAGCCTGATTTTTCGCCTTAGTAACTCACTGATTATCAAATATTTGAAAGGGGCATTTTAAAAGAGCCTCTTTCACCGTGCAAAAGAGCCTCTTTTGGAAGGTAAAAGAGCCTCTTTCGCAACGCGAAAGTGGCACTTTCGTTTTCTCACTGTGCGGAGAATATTTTCCGTTTACATTCGTTAACAAATGTTGGTCTGAAAACCGCCTGAAATTTTAAATAAGGTCAGTGCGTCTCTATTATTGTAGGCTTACACCTTATTATATATATACCTTATTATATATATAGGAAATGTAATGAAATAACCTCGTCTGGGTCTTTCACAAAAAGGTTGTGGTGATTGAGCTTTTCCCTGCTGCCATTCTTGTCTTTATGCTTGAGAACAGGCTTTTTTTGCTAATTTTTACTAACGATATGGATGTTTTGGGCTATTGAAGCCTTAAACAAAGTCCACTTTTTCATGGTTTAATAAAAATTCGTAAACACTTGTTATGCCGTATGTTAGCTGTTTTTCTGAACTTAATATTTTCCACTTTTTTGTTTATAGCCCTTAAATTGTTGCTATATATTAAATATCTTTGCAACGGCTTAAAAATTGTTACCACACAGATACTGACTACGACTACCAGACGCACCTTAGGACTGAATGAAGACACCTTAAAAATTAATATGCACGCATGTCCGAACGGTGTTGTTGACACACTACCTAAGTCGAAAAATTTATATTCTATTATCTAACTAACAATAACTAAGTATGAGAAAAACAAGGTTTCTATTCATGTTGTTGACGATTTTCATGACGTCAATGACAGCCTTTGCCCAGAAGCAGAACTTCTCGGGTACAGTTGTAGATTCCGAAGGTGAACCGATTATCGGTGCATCTGTGGTGCAGAAAGGCACCTCACAGGGCTCCATAACCGACATCGACGGAAACTTCACAGTTAACGCTGAGGCAGGTACCACACTCGTGGTGTCCTACATCGGCTACACATCACAGGAAATAGCAGCTGCCCCCAACATGCGCGTGACTCTCAAGCAGGATGCTGAGAGCCTGAATGAGGTGGTGGTTATCGGTTACGGTGTTCAGAAGAAGAGCGTCGTGACAGCATCTATCGCAAAGGTTAGTGCCGACGACCTCGAAGGCAAGAGCCGTCTGCGTGCCGACGATGCCCTGAAGGGCTTGGCAGCCGGTGTGAACGTTACCTCGTCATCCGGTCAGCCTGGTTCAAAGTCAATGATCCGTATCCGTGGTATCGGTACCATCAACAACTCTGAGCCTCTCTACATCATCGATGGCATGCCCACCAACCAGGACGGTCTTGAGAGCGTTAACCCCAGCGACATCGAGAGTATAGAAGTATTGAAGGACGCTGCTTCGGCAGCCATCTACGGTACCCGTGGTGCCAATGGTGTTATCCTCGTTACCACCAAGAAAGGTAAGCAGGGCAGAACCCAGATCAACTACAACTTCTCTTATGGCTGGCAGAGCGCATGGAGAAAACGCGACGTTACCAGCGCTACCGACTATGCAGTGCTGCAGAACGAGAAGTACATCAACGGTGGTCAGACTCCTCTCTATGCTGACCCATACAACCTCGTTGATGCCAACGGCAAAGCCATCAAGGGCTTCGGCACCGACTGGCAGGACCTGCTGTTCAACGACAACGCACCCATCGTTCAGCACGACCTCTCTGTAAGCGGCGCAACCGAGAAGGTTAACTACTACCTCTCCATGGGCTACTTCACACAGGACGGTATCATCGGTGGTAACTTCGGCAAGAGTAACTACGACCGTCTGACCCTCCGTTCAAACAACAACTTCAACCTCATCGACGCCACCAAGGATCGTATCTTCCTCAACAAACTCGACCTCGGTGTGAACGTGAGCTACATGCGTGTTCACAGCACTGGCATCGATACCAACTCTACATGGGGTTCTCCTCTGGGTTCAGCACTCTATCTCGCACCCACACTCCCCGTGACACTCAACGCAGGCTACGATGCTGAGGGCAACCCACTCATCGGTCAGCAGATGATAGACCTCTATTCAGCCTACGACCTCTATACCGACAAATACGGCAACCCATATACCATACCTAACTACATCGGTAGCTATCAGGAGCAGAACAACCCCATCGCCATGATGCAGCAGAAGCCCACACGCAACTGGGCACACAAAATCATGCCATCGTTCAGCCTCGACCTGCAGCTCATCGATAACCTGAAGTATCGCTTCACATGGAGCGCAGAAAAGTCGTTCTGGGGATATGAGGGAGCAACAACAGAGCTGTACTACTTCTCTGGTAACAACAACGCCGACCACACCTCTGCCACATCATACAAGGGTGACAACTCTACATGGCAGGTTGAAAACGTGCTGTCTTACGACAAGACCATCGACAAGCACACCTTCGGCATCGTGCTCGGTCAGTCAGCATCGAAGACTACGGGCAGCGAGCTCGGTGGCAGCCACTGGAACCTCGTTAACCCCGAGAAGCCATACATCAGCTACACCTCCGGCGGTGACCTCGTGATCAACAAGGACGCTGACGGCAAGATGACAGGTGCCACAAGCTACGTTGGAGTATGGGGCGGTCCCTATGTTGAGCACCGTCTGACCTCACTCTTCGGTCGTGCCAGCTACAACTACGACGAGCGCTACATGGCTCAGTTCACTCTGCGTCGCGACGGTTCGTCACGCTTCGGCTCAAACAACAAGTATGGTACCTTCCCCTCTGTTTCTCTCGGATGGAACGTGATGAACGAAGCCTTCATGGCAAAGACACGCAGCTGGCTCTCAAACATGAAAGTACGCTTCAGCTGGGGTAAGAACGGTAACGACAACATCTCTGACTTCGCCTACACCACACTCTCTACACTCGGTGGAACAAGTAACTATTACTTCGGCAATCCTGCTGCCATGACCTACGGCTCAAAAGCCAACCGTCTGGCTAACGAAGACCTGAAATGGGAGGAGAGCGAGCAGACTGACTTCGGTCTCGACTTCGGCTTCTTCAACAACGCACTCACCTTCACCGTTGACTACTACATCAAGAAGACCAACGGTATGATCATCGACATGCCTATACCTTCATACGTTGGTGAGTCTCGCCCATTGGCTAACGTTGGTGACATGGAGAACAGCGGTGTTGAATTCGAGCTTGGCTACAAGTGGAACATCGGCGATGCACACTTCGCTGTGAAGGGCAACGCTTCTTACCTGCACAACAAACTGAAGAACCTCGGTAACGACACAGGCTTCCTGAACTGGGGTATCAGCCAGTTCTCCGACGGTGGCACACGCGCCGAGAACGGACAGCCCTTCCCATTCTTCTATGGTTACAAGACTGCCGGCGTGTTCCAGAACATGGATGAGGTGAATGCCTACACCAATGCTGAGGGTGGACTCATCCAGCCCGATGCACAGCCCGGTGACCTCCGTTTCGTTGACGTGGACCATAACGGACAGATTACAGAAGACGACCGTACCAACCTCGGTAGCGGTGTTCCAAAGTGGACCTACGGCTTCAACTTCAACGCTGAGTGGAAAGGCTTCGACTTCAGCGCCTTCTTCCAGGGCGTAGGCGGTGTGAAAGTGTTCGACGCTACCTACCGTCAGGACATCGCCTCGGGTAACTATCCCACATGGGTGCTCGACCGCTGGACAGGCGAAGGCACATCTAACCGCGTGCCTATCCTCAAGATGGGTGACTCGAAGAACTGGGTAGTGAGCGACCTCTACGTTCGCAATGGCAACTACCTCCGTCTGAAGAACATACAGCTGGGCTACACACTCCCACGCCAGCTCACTCAGAAGATATGCGTAAACCGCTTCCGCGTGTATGTGATGGCTGAAAACCTCATCACATGGACCAAGTACTGGGGCTTCGATCCCGAAATCGGTTCAGGAAGCACCTCTCTCGGTGTTGACTACGGTGTTTACCCGCAGGCTCGCACATGGACCATCGGTTTCAATATCTCACTTTAATCAATCACAAACGCATATAAAACGAACGTTATTATGAACAAGAATAAATCAATCATCATAGGAGCATTGGCATCAATGTTTGTCATGGGCTCCTGCAGCGATGACTTCCTCGAGGTGAACAACCCCACGGGAGAGCCCCTGGAGGAATACTATGTGAACGACGGGACGCTCGACGAGGCTCTTACCGCAGCCTACGCCCCACTTCACTGGCCCGACTGGGACGGCACAGCCTACAACGACCTCACAGTGGATGCCGAAATTCTCGGCGACGACTTCTGGGTAGGTGGTTCAAGCATCACCGACAACCAGCACTGGCACAAGCTCTTCAACTTCGAAGGCAGTGGCACACAGACCCTCGCCACACTCTGGACTGACTTCTATTCTGGCATCAAGCGTTGCAACGACGCCATCAAGTATGCTTCATGGGACGGACCATCAGAGTCTGCAAAGAAGTCGGCAAGCGTTCAGGCACGCCTGCTCAGAGTTTACTACTACAACATTCTCTGGCACTACTACGGCAACGTGCCCTTCTATCTCGAGAACCTCACATTGCCTTACACTGCTCCGCAGATGAAGGCCGACGAGATCTATGCACAGCTCATCGTGGAGCTTGAGGACATCATCAAGACAAACCAGCTGCCCATGCGCTGGGACACCGCCAACAACGGTCGCGTATCGCAGGCTTTCGCCTACATGCTCTATGCCGAGATGGTAATGTATCAGAACGACAAGGCACGCTATCCGCAGGCTCTGAGCTTCATGAAGGAGATTATCTCTTCTGGCAAATACTCTCTCATGAGCGACTATGCTGAGATATGGAAGGAAAGCGGAGAGTGGGGCTCGGAGTCAATCTTCGAAATCACCTACGACGACAACAACGCACAGCGTGACTGGAGTACGTCAATGTCAGCCGGAGGTTCGGTGCTCCCAACACTTATCTCGCCCAATGCATGGCCCGGTGGTGACGGCTGGAACGCAGGTGAAGACGGATGGGGCTTCCTCCCCGTGCGCCTCGAGACTTACGAGATGTTTGAGGAAGGCGACGTGCGTCGCGATGCTACTGTATGGGATGTGCGTGGCGTGACCTACCAGGAGCGCTACCAGGACACTCACCTCTGGCTCGCCAAGTATCGTCCGTACTCTGAGAACAACCAGGACTGCCCGACATCGAAGAACCTGAACTACAATAACAACAAGCGTATCTATCGCTATGCCGAGACACTGCTCAACGCTGCCGAGCTGCTCATAGCTACAGGCGGAAGCTCATCGGAAGCACTGAAATACCTCAACATGGTTCGCACACGCGCCGGTCTCGAAGGCTACTCTGAATGCAACGAGGACAACATCATCAACGAGCGCCACATGGAGTTCTGCGGTGAGGGCAAGCGCTACTTCGACCTCGTGCGCACAGGACGTGCTGCCAGCGTGCTCGTTCCCGACAAGTACGGCTACCGTACCAACAAGTGGACTCCAAGCAAGAAGCACATTCCTCTGGCACAGTCTGAGCTCGACGCCGACCCATCACTGGTTCAGAACGAGTATTAATACATTATCATATTAGTAACATAAAGACCAAAAGTTTATGAACAAGATATTAAAATATATCGGTTGTGCACTCATGGCTGCAACAACTCTCGTGGCTTGCTCGCCCGACGAGTTCACTGGTGCCGACCCCAACGGTCTGCCCGAGATTGGCGACAGAACAATCACCATTAGCACAGACCAGGAAACCAATACTGCCGTGTTCCAAATCAACGGCAGCCTGCAAGGATGCTACCCCGTGTGGTATCTCGACGGAAAAATGTATTCTCTCCTGCCGCTGACCAGCTACAGCAGCCTCGAGGCTGGCACTCACGAGCTTGAAGTGAAGCTCATGAATCGCAACGGACAGTCGCAGGGCTCTCTCACCGGCAGCTTCACCTTCAACGAGACAAAGGTTGACTGGAGCCAGTATTTCAACAAACTCTCAGGAAAGCAGTGGCGCATAGACTACACCGAAGTGGGACACCTCGGATGTGGTGAGTCTGGTGGCGACGGCTCAAACTGGTGGCAAGCACAGCCTAACGACAAAGCCGACTACGGCGTGTATGACGACCGCGTGACTTTCGCTCACTCTGACGACCAGCCTGTGGCACAGGGTTCATATACCTATGATCCGGGTGAGGGTGGCACGGTTTATGCCAACAAGGAAGTGACCCTGCTTCCCGATGCCGACCTGTTCCAGTCTGACGTGTATAAAGACCCGATGGTACGCGACGCAAATGGTGCTTATCCCGAAGACCCGATGTATAGCGTTGCCCCCATGGAGTCTACCTTCGAGCTCAGCTCAGGCACATACAACGACGAGAATTGCCTCTACATTCGGTTCGCTCCGAACACACTGCTGCCTTACATCCCCAACGATGGTACCTTTGCAGACCCATACTTCCGCATTGAAGGTCTCACCAACAGCCGTCTGGCTCTCGTGTGCGACAATGGAGCAATAGCATGGCGCATGGTGTTCACAAGCTCTGAGGACACCGGCATGCCCGATGAACCTGATACACCAGAGGCAAGCTTTGACTGGGACTACGACTCTGATGCCAACATCTGGAAGACTGTAGATACCGGTGACGACTTCATCGAGGTTGGACAGTATTGGAGAGGAGCATCTTGGGAAGATAAAGATGATCTCTCATCTTTGACAAGCTGGAGCCATGAAGGCGACACATGGACAGTGAACCTGCCGGAAGGTCTCGGTACTGACCAGTGGATGGGACAGTTCCACATCGACACCAAGCTCTCTGCAAGCGCAGCCAAGAAATACAACTTCTACTGCCTCATTGAGGCTGAAGAGGACTGTCCGGGCGTGACAGTTAAGTTCACCGACAAAGGTGATGACAACTATTTCTGCCAGGAGCGTATTGAAGTGAAAGGTGGCACACCTTATGTATTCAAACTTGAGGATGCAGTCCTCGCCAAGGGTAATGATGGAGAAAACCTTCGTCTGTTCTTCGACTTCGGAGGATGTCCCGGTGGTCAGACTGTTAAGATCAGCAAGATTTACTTCGAGGAAAGTGTTTCTTACAACTACGAAGATGAAGAAAACATGTGGAAGACTGTAGATGCCGGCGACGCATTTATCAACGTTAATCCTTACTTCACTGGGGCAGAGTGGGACGGCGCTCTCACCGGAAGTTTTGTATGGAATCATGAAAATGGCAGTGATGTGTGGACATGCACCCTGCCCGAGGGCCTCGGCGCTGAGCAGTGGAAGGGACAGTTCCCCATCAATACCACTCTTACCGCAAATGCTGCTGACAGCTACTATTTCTCATGTGTCATAGAGTCTGAAGAAGATTTGCCAGGTGTTACCATCAAGTTCACCGAAACAAATTATGACGACAAAAACAAACGTGACAATAACTTCTTCTTTGCAGACCGTCATGATGTAAAGGGTGGCACTCCGTTTGTATACAAGATGAGTGGAGTGAAGCTTGCAGCAGGTGAAGACGCTCATGCCATGTCTCTTTATTTTGACTTCGGAGGATGCCCCGGTGGCGCAAATGTTAAGATCAGCAAGATTACTTTCGTTAAACAATAATACGAAAATAATTTAACAAATAAAGAAAGAGACTGCCAGTTAGAAGGCAGTCTCTTTCTTATAAATCACATGTTTTTTCATGTCCATAGCCATCCATGGGGAAGTAATTTTCAAAAAGGAGCATGTGCTTCTGGTAAATATAATGATTACAAACGAGTGACTAACGGACAATCTGTTGCAAAATACTACCAGAAAGGTGATATTTGGGCTTTGGACAATATGTACAACATATTTAAGCAGACGCATCCAGATATTCCCTTTAACGATTATCCAAAGTCATACATTTATTATTCTGGAGATACCAAACAGTGTCAGCAACTATTCCAATATGATTTAGAGAGATCGAAATTTAACACTCTGTATTATCCCATATACGTTCAGATAAGGAAGAAAGTATATAAACGATGAAAAGGTATTTAGATGTAATTTTTGTTGTATTGTTTTTTGGAAGTTGCACACATAGCCCTGAGCCATTTTCAAATGCTTTGAAGCAACAAATAGATTCTTTTATTGAGAGGTATCCTGATGGTGACATTATTAACCTTACTGTGTCACGGTTGAGAGACAAAGAAATGTTGTTTATTTCAAATAGCGACAGCTATAATCCGGAAATGACAGATGGTTACTATATTTACAAGTCCAAATTGATAACATATTATCAGACAGACAGCACCAATCGTAGTTCTTTGGTAAATCACTCAGCTTTTTTTATTTTCAAAGATACAATAGAAGGTTACAACGATTGTCATAGTAAGATCTCTAATTTTGAATATGATGAAATGGCATATCTCGTTGATGAAAAAGGAAATCTTTCTTTCGTTAAAGACGAATCATCGCTGAAATTCAAGAAGCAGCATATAGATTTGTTTTACAATAAGGGTCTCAATGAGAAAATCAATTCATTTGTAAATTCAGATATAGGAGTGGTTTATGAACTAAGATTTGTAAAAAAGTCTGGTAGAAATTTTGTAATGCTTCGTTCGATGCCTTATTACGACAAAGCTAAATATGATGGTTATTACTATGACAACCAAATACTGATAGTATTATATAACGCGGAGCCTTTCAGATATCTTTTCAAGAGGAAATGGAAGAATAAGACAACGGAAGGTATTCCTTCGTTCAGAAATTCAATGATAAGAGATTGGAACTTTCCATACCCTCTCAAGCTTGAAATACTGGATAATGGAGAGTTAAAGGCTCTGACATTGAAAGAAGGTTTTACAATTTGAGCAAAGGTATTTCTCTGATTGAATATAATTGCTTAAATTTGAAGGGAAATAATGATTTATAATCATACAAACAGCTCCTCGGTGAACAACGGAAACCTCGGCAGCGTGCGTGTGGTGATGAACGGCGACGGCAGCACGGTGGAGCAGGTGAACCACTACTATGCCTTCGGTGGAGTGATGGCAGGGAGCACGGGCGCAGGCATCCAGCCGCTGAAGTACAACGGCAAGGAGCTTGAGCGCACCAATGGTCTCAACCTCTCTGACTACGGCGCACGGTGGTATTATGCCGCCGCTCCCTCTTGGCTTACCCCGGACCCGCTGGCAGAGAAGTGTTATCATATCAGTCCGTATGTGTATTGTGCGGATAATCCTATTAAGTATGTTGACCCAAATGGTGAAAAGGTTTATCTTTATGCAACGACTCTTCCAGGTGCAAATGTTCCTTTAGCAACTCATACCTTCCTTGTGATTACAGATGCTAAGGATAATGTAATAAATTACTACGCTTTCGGCTCTGAATATAATGGTTTGAAAGGAGCTACTGGTGGTAGGCTTATGCGGCGTATATATAATCAAGACATTAGCGTGTATGAAGGAAAAGACACAGAGCATCTAAAGGCTAAAATACAAATATCTGCACCTGCAAATATGACAGAGAAAGATTTTGAAAAGAAGGTTTCTGAAGTTGCCGAATCTTTTGGAAATAACGAAAGGGTAACTTATATGTTTATTCCGACGAAGTCTACTCAAGGGAATTGTAATACTTCTTCTTCCACCATATTGTTAAAGTCGGGACTATCGAAGGAGGAGTTGAAGAATATAAAGGAACAGATACCAGGATTTAGTACAGGGTTTGACTCATATGCGCGTCCTTGGACAAAGAAAGAACAGGAAAAAGCTGTAGAATATGAAACTAAAGTAGATGAATTTAATAGAAGTATTAGAGGACATTGAAAATGATTGGAACATTACCTTATAATGCATTAAAAGCATATTTCATTTTTGTGGCTGTTATAGTAGTATGTCAATTGATAGGCGACTCTTTTCAGTTTACTTACAATGTCGGGATATGGACTTTTTTCTCAATGTCCCTTTTTGCCCCGATTAATACAATTCTCTTAGTGTGCTTGAAACTCTTGAGTATTTTTACAGATATTCTTGAAACGAAATGGGTTTTTTTTGAGTCAATATTATTCCTGACTCTATTCTCTTTGCTTTTCCTCCTGAGAGGGATGATTCCGTTGAATTATTTGTATGTCGAACATGAGGGAACGTTGACGATGAAATGGTTTTTAAGAGATGGGTATGTGCTAATTTATACCTACTTTTTTGTCTTAATCATTTTGCTATTCATAAGAAGGATTCGAAATTATACATGGTGAAGGATTTGAACAAGAAAATTTCATAGATTGAATATAATTGCTTAAATTTGTAGAGGAATAATGACTAACTACCTATATGGCTTCTCGGAGAGGATTTTCGAGGTGTTATTTGTATTAACCAAGGGCATGAATAATGACTATTCACATTAAATAATTCAGTAATATTAAAAACATTTTATGAAGAGACTATTTTTCTTATTCTCGCTGTTTTTGCCTCTGGCATTGACAGCATGTGGAGGTGACGACGACGAGACCTCCGACGGAGGAGGTAACAACGGCTCAACCGCAAGCATAAAAATCAGCGAAGAAAGCCTGAGCTTCAGCGGTGAGGCAGGACAGAAAACCATCACCGTGGAAGCTAACCATGAGTGGGCTGCCACAAGCGATGTGGACTGGATAACGCTCAGTCCGAAAAACTCCACATCGGCATCGACAAACGTGACCATCAGCGTGCAGAAGAACGGACAGTTTGACGCTCGCGAAGGCACCATCACCTTCATGTGCGGCTCAGCGCGTGCCTATGTCACAGTGACGCAAGACGGTGGCGACGGAGTGCCCGACCCCAATGCCATCATCTGTCCCCTTCCCGGATACTCGCTCGTATGGAACGACGAGTTCAAGAGCGGCTCCGTGCCCGATCCCAACAAGTGGACCCACCAGGTGGCTAACGCCGGCTGGGTGAACCACGAGCTCCAGAACTATGTTGACGGTGAGACTCCCGACGGTCGCCGTGTTACCGACATCAGCGGTGGCAAGCTCCGCATAAAGTGCTTCAAGGAGAACGGCAAGGTGTACTCCGGCCGTATCTATGGCAATGTAAAGCAGGGCTGGACCTACGGTTACATTGAGGCAAAGATAAAGCTGCCCAAGGGTAAGGGCACATGGCCTGCATTCTGGATGATGCCCGTGAACTTCAAGTCTTGGCCTGCCGATGGCGAGATCGACATCATGGAAGAGGTGGGAGTAAATCCCAACTATGTGTCGTCGAGCCTCCATGCCAATGCCCATGTGCATAGCAACAACACACAGGTGACCCACGAGATGTATTGCGAGGGAGCAGAAGACGACTTCCATGTATACGGCATAGAGTGGCGCCAAGACAAGATTACCACCTATGTTGACGGCAATGTGCAGCTCGAATATGAGAACCGCGGTCTCGGTCGCGACGACTGGCCCTACGACGCTCCTTTCTATGTTATCCTCAACCTTGCCTGGGGTGGCGACTGGGGTGGCTATAATGGCGTTGACGATGGTGCCCTGCCTGCAGTGATGGAGGTAGACTACGTTCGTGTATTCCAAAAGAAATGATATGATTTTTCGATTTCCTTGATTGAGGCTCCGCTGACCCTTGAGCAGCGGAGCTTCTTTTTGTTTGTGCCTGTATGTGCCGGCTGCATGAGGTTGACCACTTTGTGTCAACCACAATCTTACTTGTAAATCATAATGTTTGGTTTTTTTTTACTACTTTTGCAGCTGAATTACTATCAACAAGTGCAAAAGGCTTTTGTCAGTAAATAGTAAACAGGAGAATAGAGCATAGAAATTCAGCTTCAAACACCGGAAATAGAGAATTAAGCATTATATGTCATGAATATAGAAGCATTGATAAGCGACGGCACCATTGCCGCAGTAAAAGAGCTATACCAGCAGGATGTGCCTGCAAAGATGATTCAGTTGCAGAAGACACGCAGCGATTTCGAAGGTCACCTCACACTCGTGGTGTTCCCACTGCTGCGCATCTCGAAGAAGAAACCAGAAGACACCGCACAGGACATCGGTGCATATCTCAAGGACAACTGCCCGGCGGTGGCTGACTACAACGTGGTGAAGGGCTTCCTCAACCTCGTGGTGTCGCCAAAGGCATGGCTCTCGCTGCTCAGCACCATCAATGCCGACCCGCAGTGGGGCTACAAGGCTGCCGCAAGCGATGCCCCGCTGGTGATGATTGAATATTCGTCGCCCAACACCAACAAGCCGCTGCACCTCGGACATGTGAGAAACAACCTGCTCGGTTGGTCGCTGGCACAGATAATGCAAGCCAACGGCTGCAAGGTGGTGAAGACAAACATCGTGAACGACCGTGGAATACACATCTGCAAGTCAATGCTCGCATGGCAGAAGTGGGGCAACGGCGAGACACCCGAGACCACTGGCAAGAAAGGCGACCACCTCATAGGCGACTACTATGTTGCGTTTGACAAGCACTACCGCGAGGAGGTGAAGACGCTGAAGACCAAGTTCATTGCCGAGGGCATGGACGAGGAGGCTGCTGAGGAGCGCGCCAAGAACGAGTCGCCACTCATCGTGGAAGCCCATGAGATGCTCGTGAAGTGGGAACAGGGCGACCCAGAGGTGCGTGCCTTGTGGAAGATGATGAACGAATGGGTGTATGCCGGCTTCGACGAGACCTACAAAGCTCTCGGTGTGGGCTTCGACAAGATATACTACGAGTCAGACACATATCTCGAAGGTAAGAAGAAGGTGGAGGAGGGACTCAAGAAAGGGCTCTTCTTCCGCAAGGACGACGGCAGCGTGTGGGCAGACCTCGCCGCCGACGGACTCGACCAGAAGCTGCTGCTCCGTTCCGACGGCACCAGCGTGTATATGACTCAGGACATAGGCACCGCCGACATGCGTTTCCGCGACTTCCCCATCGACAAGATGATTTACGTCGTGGGCAACGAACAGAACTATCACTTCCAGGTGCTCAGCATCCTGCTCGACCGCCTGGGCTTCAAGTGGGGCAAGGAACTCGTACACTTCTCCTACGGTATGGTGGAGCTTCCCAACGGAAAGATGAAGAGCCGCGAAGGCACCGTAGTAGATGCCGACGACCTCATAGCCTCGATGATTGCCGATGCACAGCAACTCAGCGAAGACAAGGTGAACAAGCTCGAGGGCATCAGCGACGAGGAAAAACGCGACATTGCACGCATAGTGGGCATGGGAGCACTGAAATACTTCATTCTCAAGGTCGACGCACGTAAGAACATGCTCTTCAACCCCGAGGAGAGCATCGACTTCAACGGCAACACCGGACCATTCATACAGTATACCCACGCCCGCATACGCTCCATACTCCGCAAGGCAGAGGCTGAAGGCATAGACATAAGCACCGAAGCCCTCGACGGCAACGTGGAGATAAACGCTAAGGAGACCGACCTCATTCAGAAGCTCTCCGACTTCGGCGCTGCCGTGGAACAGGCTGGCAAGGACTATTCGCCCAGCGGCATTGCCAACTACTGCTATGAGCTCACCAAACAGTTCAACCAGTTCTACCACGACTACTCCATACTCAATGCCGACAGCCATGAGCAGAAGCTCTTCCGCCTGCTCCTGGCAAAGAACGTTGCCAAGACAATAAAGAACGGCATGGCACTGCTCGGAATAGAAGTGCCGGAGAGAATGTAACATTTAATATTGCAAAGCAAGTGCTACAGTCCCCACCCGACTATCGCCACGACACGGTGTTGCCGCTGCCCATGGAGGTGAGCGCCAACGCGTGGGCTGTGGATGCCGCATGCTCAGGCAACCCCGGACCTATGGAGTATCGCTGCGTGGACCTCGCTACCGGTGCCCAGGTGTTCCATTTCGGTCCCATGCACGGCACCAACAACATCGGTGAGTTTCTTGCCATCGTCCATGCTCTTGCTCTCATGGACAAGCAGGGCATAACCGACAAGATTATCTACAGCGACTCCGTCAACGCCATGCTGTGGGTGAAGAAGAAACAGTGCCGCACGAAGCTTGAGCGCAATGCCAACACCGAGAAGCTCCATGAGATTATAGCGCGCGCCAACCTATGGCTTCGCTCCCACAACGTCACCACGAGGATAGAGAAGTGGGACACCGTGCGTTGGGGAGAGATACCCGCCGACTTCGGAAGAAAGTAATCCAATGACACCAAGGCATAATAAAAGAGCTGCCTGCAATCCAATGCAGGCAGCTCTTTTCTTGTTGTTCTTGTAATTATCCTTATCCTTTTCTCTTTAGCTTCGCGCCTTTCTGCGAAGCTCCTTAATCGTCCCACACAGAGTAACTGAAGTCGGTTATAGCCTCTTCCTTGGCCAGATCGTCAATGCCTTCGAAGTCGCTGCCACCGCCGTGACCCGTACCTTCACCTGTGTTGTTGTTACCTCCACCTAATGAAGCGCTGAGAATTCTTTCTATCCTTCCGGAAATGATCTCAGTCGTAGGTTTATTATATCGTTTCATTTTAGCAGTATTTCCTTGTTATTTCCTGATGTAAACCTTTTTTGTGGTGCCGTTGTTGGCCTTGATGATATAGAAGCCCTGCGACGGCTGTGCGCCCTGCAGGTTGCTCACGAGGCGTCCCTGCATGTCGTAGACCTTCACTCTGCCTTGCTCCATGAGTGCAGAGATGCCGGCTATGCCTGTCTCCACGATGTCGGAGATGGTCTCTCCTGCATCCTCGCCACCAATGTTGCTGTCGTCGTTGCTGTCGTCAGCAACATCTTCCTCTATGAAGTCTTCGAATGTGAAGCCCAGGGCTGTCACCTTTGCGCTGCCGTTGCCTTTGGGCAGTGTTATGTACGAGTAGAACGGCATCACCTCTGTTGTGCTCAACGTGGCTTCTTCGCTGTTGTAGAAGTCTTCAGCGAGTTTCTCGTTGCCAAGCTCAAGAAACTGGTCATACTTGATGCTGTAGAGGAAGTAATCGTTCTGCGTGTCGCCATTGGCAATGTCAGAGAGGTTCTCACGGGTGTAGGTAGGAATGATTGTTGCATCTCCCAGCTTTGTCACCTGTGGGAAGTAGGGCACCGATACTCTGCCGTTGCTCTTGAATGCCACGCCATAGCCGTTAGCCTTGTAGAGGTTCTCGTTGGTGGTGCTCACGATGTATGGCTTTCCTTCGAAGCCCGAGCTGAAGTCGGCACTGGTGAGCTCGTCAATCTTCACAGCCTGGCGTGAGGCATAGTATTTTGTGGGTTTGTAGAGTGTCACGTCTTTCGATGAGAGTGTCTCTGGGTCTGGCACGAAGGGCAGGCACAGGAACGAGTAGTAGCCCGCCTTCAGACTTGTGTAGAACATTGCGTTCTCGGCAATCATTCCACCCTCGGTGGTGATTGGGCTCCAATCCCATCCGTCAAAGATGCGGAGTGTCTGCACGAGCCATGTACCGTCGGCTTGCTTCATTGCGAGGTTGCCGCCGCTGATGCTTGTCTCATCGGTATAGATGATGGTGTTGGGGTTGAGCTGTGTGCCGTTGTTGCTCTTTATGGTGTGCGGAGCGGCAATGGTCACGTTGCCCAGTGCGTTGCCGGCGTTGTCGGTGGTGAAGTCCACGTTTCTCAGGTCAATGCTCACCGTTGCAGCGTTGACGTTGTTTTTCAGCACGTCGGCAGAGAAATATCCATTGTCATACACCTGACGTTCGTTGGTGCTGGTGCCGTCGGTGAGCAGCTGCATGGGCTCCTTGTATATCACGAGCTCGAATTCTCCGTTGATGGGAGCGTCGAGGGTGTTGGTAGAGCTCATGGTTATGGTGAACGACTTGAACGTTCCGCTCTCGGTGTCATACAGTCCGTTGCTTTGGTCCCATCCTCGGCTGTTTGCCATAATACCGTAGGTACCGTTGTTGTTGTCGGTGATGGTTGCCACGAGCACGTCGTCGGATGGTTTGCTGGTAGCTCCAGAACCTCTGTATATATAGAAGCGCTCAAGCTCGGTGCCGGTCTCTTCGTCGGTAACCTTCTCACTGTATACGCTGAAGCCGTCCTCGCTCACTCCGAAGGTCACCGGGAACCAGTTGTCCTCGCTGTAGTGTTCTTCGTCGCCTTCCTTGAATGCAGTGACGTTGAGCGGCTGTTCCTGTCCTGCCTTCACCGACGTGTTGTCGGCTTTGAGCTTGTTCACGTTGTCGGTGATGGTGTGGTCGGCACCCCAGGCATACACTTCCCAGAGACTGAAGCCATAGAAGTCACCGCTCTGCGGTGCAGGCTCGTTCATCTTTATCACCAAGTAGCGGGTGCGGTTGTTCTCCCTGATGGCTCCCGAGGCACTCAGTGTGGTGTGTTCGTCGTGCAAGGGATACATCTTCACGTCTTCCACCTCGTTGGTGCCTTCATACACGAGCTCGTTTGCCGTATAGTCGTTGCTGAACTCTTGGTAGCTCTTGTTGAGGTTTTCTGCTGAGGGCTCGGAAGTGAAGCCAAACACCTTGTATTCGGGAGCATAGGCGCGTTCCCAGATAATCTCCATGTTGGTAATCTCATATTCCTGTCCAAGGTCCACCATCCAATACTGGTTGGAGTTGTTCGTCTTACGCGTCTCGGCAGATTCGTAATCATACCATCCGTGGAAGCTCGACCAGCGGCTGCTGATGTCGTCGTCGGCTTCATTGCTGTCGCCGGCGAGCCATGGGTTATAGCCGTTTTGTGTGTAGCTTGCCTTGAACACGCTGGCAAGGTTTCCTTTGTTGTTGTTGTAGGCATACTGCACGAGGCTCTCCACAGCTCCGTTCTCAATCCAGTTCTTGTTTACGGTGATTTTACCAACGCCGGTGTTCTCTGCACCGTTCAGTGCAATGATGTCTCCGTTGGCGCGCACAGCTTCACCTGTAATGTTCACATAATATGTACCTGTTGAGGTAGCCAGCACCGTTGTCTCCGAGTTGTTCAGCTTTTTGAGCTGTGGACTGGTCCATGATGTCTTCAGCGCAGTTTCGTTCACTGTGTATCCGTTGATTATGGCATTGCGCTCGTTGCGCACTGTCACGTCAAGTTCCTGTTCGGTCTCCGTCACGATAACATAGTCGGGAATGCCGAGGTGGTGGGGAGTGTCGTAGCTGTCATCGTATGCGCCCACATGTGCTTCTGCGAGTTTGTATCCGAAGATGTCAGTCTCGCCGCGGGCTGTCATGTCTACGAGCAGATAGCGCGATGTGGTGCTTTTCTTCTCTTGCAGGTTGCTCTGTGTCTCGAAGTAAGGCTCATAGGTGAGAATCTTGTCGGTAATCTCAAACAGCTTGGTGCCGGTGCTCAGGTCTACGTTGCCGTCAACCACGGGGTAGCTGTCGAAGGCATACACGCTGTAGTTCTTCGGGAAGCCGTTGCTCCAGATGAGCTCCACGTCGGAAACCACGATGTCGTCTTTCAGCTCCATGAGCCACTGCACATGCTCGTTGCCGTTCATGGCATTTGGTCCTGTCTCGAAGAAGTTGAGGTTGTTGAGGTCGTGCGTCACTGAGGCATAGCCGTCAGGATTGCTGTGAGCCGTATCGTTGTATTTCTGCCATACGATGTTCTTGTAGTAGCAGTCGGTCTTGCTCCAGTTAATGCCGTTGCCGTCATTGTCGTCATGTGTCTGCGTCGAGCGGTTCTTATACATATATATATTGTCAATGTATATCTCCCTGCTGCCACCGCCATAGTTGAATGCTATCTGACTCAGGTTAGAGAGGTCGAAGCCGTTGGCAGAGGCGAAAGGCTCCATGGTGAGGTCGATGTCGGCACCGCACCATTTGTTGGTGGCTTGTACTGTCACATCGTTGGAGCCAGCCTTCTGCGACATGTCGCATTTGGTGGTGCCGTCGTTGGTGATGGGTGTCATGCGGAAGGTACCGCTGGTGGTGGTGTAGTAGTCGAAGTGTATATGGTCGTAGCCTGACACGTCTACGGTGGCGTCAACATCAGCGTTGTCCCATCTCTTCACCTCAAGACCAAACCAGTTGAAGTTGGTGGCATGGGCCACGTCGGTTTTCGTGAAACCGTCGGTGCCTCCGAGATAGTTCACCTCTTCTACCGTTGCTCCGTTGCCCCATGGAGTGAGCTTGGGGTATTTGCCGGAACTCCATACATACATGCCTTCGTTGTTGTAGCGGGTGCTGTAGATTACCTTCCTGTCGGTTCTGCTGATCTCAGGTGCCACAGGCAGTGCATCATAGAACCTCACGGTGTTGGTCTTGGGTACCCACAGCTGTACGCCGTTGTCGATTTCCTTGATGTTCACCTGGTTGATGCTTGCCTTGCTGAACTCATCGTCGGCCTCCTTGAGCATGTCGTTAATGGCAATCTTCACGGTGTTCCAGCCGGACACAAGGCTCAGGGTCTGCTTCCATTCATACTTTGCAGACCAATCTCCTGTGTAAGCTTTGGTAAGCGAAATCATGATATCGTCGGCTGCCGAAGCCCAGATGTTCATAACAAGATAGGGGGTGCTCATAGCCGAGATGTCGCAGGATGAGGCAAATTCCATACCTCCGCTTCCCACGCCACCATTGGCTCTGATTCCATAGTAGTTTTCATTGTCGTTGGCGACTTCACAGTTTTGCCAACCTTGCATGCCGCTGCCGTTGATGGTGGCACTCTGAATGCTGCCCACATAGGCACAATTAAATGCCGCCGGCTCACTCTCCGGTTGCGCCATGCTTCCAAGAGGCAGCATTGCTGCCACAATCATTGCGATCTTGAATTTATTCATTGCTTTAAGATTAAATAAAATATTCCCATGCTTAGCCATGCACAAGCGCTGTTGTGTATGTTTGGTGTGTTATATTTAGTTAGTTAAATTGGCGATTTTGTAAACAATCTTTCAATGTAACTGAGGGCTTGACTCCCCCGCAAATAAGTCTCTTTACCTTAGTTAGTGTATTCAGTGCGCAAATGTAATAATTTTTCTTCAACCATGCAAGCTTTTTTATAATAAAATAGTTTTTCTGACGATTTTTCTCCGATTTTTTTCTTTTGTACGGCAAACAGTGATAGTTTGTTGTAAATCAGTAAGATGGATTTTTTTTGCTACTTGTGGCACCAACCGTGGCTTAGGTGTTGCTGCTGGCATGATTTTTTTGCTTTAAACAGCCCTTTCTCCTTGTGTTGTCTTGCATGAAAAATAGCGTGAAACATTTTATTAATAAATGTAAAATATTTAAGAATTTGTTCAAACTTTTTAACTTTTAAGGTCTAAGTGAAGCTTAATTTTTGTCCTTTGTAACTCATTGGTAATCAAGTGTTTGAAAGGGGCATTTTAAAAGAGGCTCTTTTAGCGTGCAAAAGAGCCTCTTTTGGAAGGTAAAAGAGCCTCTTTCGCAACGTGAAAGTGGCACTTTCGTTTTCTCACTGTGCGGAGAATATTTTCGTTCACATTTGTTAACTGTTTCACGGAATTGAAAATTCACGCAGAAAGGGTGTTTTTCTTGTCCCGCAGTTGTGTCGGATTTGCAATCCGACACCATTGAATATGAGCATCTGTGATGCGGGAAAAAGGTAAGTACAGTGTATTTCGGATTGCAAATCCTGATATTCAAGGGAGCTGGATTGCAAATCCAGCTCAACAATCCTGCTCACTCTCCTTCTCACTCTCAGTTGTGTCGGATTTGCAATCCGACACCATCGAATATGAGCATCTGTGATGCG
>CAMVSV010000015.1 GCA_947170265.1 uncultured Prevotella sp. | reverse complement strand
AAGAAATTCGACACGGCTAAAAGAAATCCGGCAGAACGGAAAAACTGCACACAACTGAAAAATCAAACACAACTGAAATGAAAAGAGAGCTGCTTGCATGAAGGCAAACAGCTCTCTTTTTTATCTTACACCTTATTATATATAAGGCATCATGTCCTGCTATTAGAAGTCGGAGTTGTGGTCAAGCGAGTCGTTGAAGTCGCTCGACTCACGGTTCTCTGCCGGGTCGCGGTAGGGCTCGTTGCGACGACGGTCGTCGTTGTTGCGGCGGCGGTCGTTGTTGCGCTCGCCACGTTGACGACGCTCACCACGCTCAGGACGTGGGCGACGCTCTCTCTCCACATATCCCTCGGGTTTCGGTATGAGCACTCTGTGAGAGAGCTTATACTTTCCTGTCTTCGGGTCAATCTCTAGAAGCTTGACGGTAATCTTGTCGCCTTCCTTGATGCCGGCTTCCTCTACTGTCTCCAGACGCTTCCAGTCGATTTCCGAGATATGGAGCAGACCGTCCTTGCCGGGCATGATCTCTACGAAGCAGCCGTAGGGCATCACCGAGCGCACGGTGCCTTCGTAAACCTCGCCTACCTCGGGAATGGCAACGATGGCGCGTATCTTGGCAATGGCGGCATCGATGCTCTCCTTGTCGGGAGCTGACACCTGCACCTTGCCTACGCCGTCGACCTCGTCGATGGTTATCACGGTATTGGTGTCTTCCTGCATCTGCTGGATAATCTTTCCACCCGGACCTATCACGGCACCGATGAACTCCTTGGGTATCTCCATCATGACAATTCTGGGCACATGGGGCTTGAGTTCCGGACGTGGTTCAGCGATGGTCTCGGTGAGTTTGCCGAGGATGTGCTCGCGTCCTGCCTTAGCCTGCATGAGGGCTTTCTCAAGTATGTCGAACGACAGACCGTCGCACTTGATGTCCATCTGTGTGGCGGTAAGTCCGTCTTTTGTTCCGGTGGTCTTGAAGTCCATGTCGCCGAGGTGGTCTTCGTCGCCGAGGATGTCGGAGAGCACTGCATACTTGTCTTCACCGGGGTTCTTGATGAGACCCATGGCGATACCGCTCACGGGTTTCTTCATGGGCACGCCGGCATCCATGAGTGCGAGTGTTCCGGCACATACCGTAGCCATTGACGACGAACCGTTGCTCTCGAGTATCTGCGATACCAGACGCACGGTGTAGGGGAAGTCCTCGGGGATCTGTCCCTTGAGTCCGCGCCATGCGAGGTGACCGTGTCCTATCTCGCGACGACCCACTCCGCGCTGTGCTCTTGCCTCACCGGTACAGAACGGTGGGAAATTGTAGTGGAGGAGGAAGCGCTGGTAGCTCTTGTCGAGCACGTCGTCGACGAGCTTCTCGTCGAGCTTGGTGCCGAGCGTACAGGTTGTGAGCGACTGTGTCTCACCACGGGTGAAGATGCTGCTTCCGTGGGGCATGGGCAGTGGCGATACCTCGCACCATATCGGGCGTATCTCGTCGGTCTTTCTTCCATCGAGGCGTATGCCTTCGTCGAGGATGCAACGGCGCATGGCGTCGCGCTCCACGTCGTGGTAGTAGCGGTCCATCATGGCATATTTCTCCTCGAGCTCATCGTCGGTGAGGTCGCTGTGTGCGGCAGCATAGGCTTCCTTGAAGTCGGTGAGGATCTTCTCGAAGGCTTCGGCGCGAGCGTGCTTCTCGAGAGCCTGCTTCGTAACGTCGTAGGCTTTCTGATAGAGCTCGTCGTTCATCTGCTGGCGCAGCTCCTCGTCGTTCACCTCATGGTCGTATTCACGCTTCACATCGGTGCCGAGCTCCTTACTCAGCTCGCTCTGGAGCTCGCACATGGGCTTGATTGCGTCCATGGCAGCTTTCAAGGCACCAAGCAGGTCTTGCTCGCTGACCTCGTTCATCTCACCTTCCACCATCATGATGTTCTCAGCTGAAGCACCAACCATGATGTCCATGTCGGCTTCCTTCATCTGCTCGAAGGTGGGGTTGATGACATATTCGCCGTTGATGCGAGCCACCCTCACCTCAGAGATGGGGCACTCGAATGGGATGTCAGAGCATGCCAGCGCTGCCGATGCAGCAAAGCCTGCGAGGGCATCGGGCTGGTCGGTTCCGTCGGCAGAGAGGAGCATCACGTTGACAAACACCTCAGCATGATAGTTGCTGGGGAACAACGGACGAAGCACGCGGTCTACCAGACGGCTGGTAAGTATCTCGTTGTCGCTCGCCTTTCCTTCTCTCTTGGTAAATCCACCAGGGAAGCGTCCGGCAGCGGCATACTGCTCACGGTAGTCTACTTGCAAAGGCATGAAATCGGTACCGGGAACTGCATCCTTTGCTGCACAAACAGTTGCGAGCAGTACGGTGTTGTTCATTCTGAGAACAACAGAGCCGTCGGTCTGTTTTGCAACTTTCCCGGTTTCAATGGTGATGGTTCTTCCATCAGCCAACTGAAGGGTTTTCGTAATTACGTTCATCTAAAAATTAAAAAAATAACTTATTGTTTTGACTAACATCGAAGTGGCAAACCATTTGTCGCCACAAAAACGCTGCAAAGATACCTATTTAATAAGTAATAAACGAATAAAAACTGCGAAAAAACAACATTTGCCATTCACAACTGCCTAAACATCAGATGAAACGATGGGAAAAAACCACGAAAAACACATTGTAACCGATTTAGAAAAACACGCACCACAGGCAATGACAACAGGCTTATTGTCAGAATGATAGACAACAATAGCACTTAGATTTATGTTAGGCAATGGAGTAACCTATGCCAACGTATCTCAAATATGTGTAATTTTGCCAACAGAAACTTATTATTACTCACATCCAAAACAATTAAGAGAATGAAAGCTACACCTAACAGCAACGATTTCAGAACGTTCCGCATAAGCAGACTGCTCGGAATGCTCGCACTGCTATTATTCTGTCAGACTGCCGTGAAGGCTGCCGACAACAACACCCTTCCTGCCAAGATACAGGACGGAGTGATACTACACTGCTTTGAATGGAAGTTCAAGGACATTGAAGCCGAGCTGCCCGCCATTGCCGAGGCAGGATTCAACACCATACAGACCTCACCGGCACAGCCCAACCGCAACTACCGCACGATATGGTATGACGTGTATCGTCCGTGGGGCTTCACCATCGGCACCACAATACTCGGAAGCAAGGACGACCTGAAGAGCCTCTGCACCGAAGCCCACAAATACGGCATAAAGATCATCGTTGACGTGGTGGCAAACCACACCGTGTCGTTCAACGGCAACGAGATTTCCAACCTCCCCGCCTACTGGCAGGACACCAAGCACTACCACACCGAGGGCGGCGTGTGGGACTACAGCAACCGCGAGGCAGTGACCCACGGCAACATCGGCATGTATGACATTCGCACCGAGGATGCCGATAACCAGCAGGAGATAAGGAAATATGTGCAGGAGCTGAAGTCGGTGGGCGTTGACGGCATACGCTGGGACGCTGCCAAGCACATAGGCGTGCCCTCAGAGGGCGACAACTTCTGGCCGGTGGTGCTCGATGCCGACATGTTCAACTACGGTGAGATACTCGGCAGCACAGGCGGCGACGCCTCTAAGATTTTCCCCGAATACCTTTCGATGATGAGCATAACCGACAGCCAGTATGGCACCAATCAGGTGCTCGGAGCGCTGAAGCAGGGCAACGTGCCGTCGAACGGCTCCAATCTTGCCAACCGCTACAACACCACGAAGCTCGTGTACTGGGGCGAGAGCCACGACACCTTCTGCAACTCCGGCGACCAGTCGGTAGGAGTGGACCAGAACGTAGTAGACCGCGCCTACGCCATAGCAGCAAGCCACAACGGCATACCGGCACTCTACTTCTCACGCCCCAACGGAGGCAGCCAGGCAGGTCTGAGCGCACAGATGGGCGACAAGGGCAGCCTGCACTTCAAGGACAAGGAGGTGGCAGAGGTGAACAAGTTCCACAATGCACTGGCTGGACAACCTGAACAGTATGCCATAAGAAACGGTGTGGCTTCGTCGTGCCGCGAAGGTGGAGCCATAATCGTGAAAGGCTCGGGCAGCGGCGAGGTGACAGCCACCAATGCCGGTTCGATTACCACTCCAGGCACCTATGTGGACATGGTCAGCGGCAACACTTTCACCGTGACCGACACCGAGATCAGCGGTACCATAGGTGAAAAAGGCATAGCAGTGATATATGCCGACAGCAAACCACGCGTGATGCTCTCACCAAACGGCGGCTCGTTCACCACGGAAACGCTCTCCGTGACTGCCACGACAAACAATGCAACCAAGGCATGGATAGCAATAGACGGCGGTGAGGAGACTGCCTTCACCGGCACCACCACCGTGACCATAGGCAAAGGAGCATCATACGGCAGCAAGATAACGATAACATGGCGCGCCACCGACAGCGAGGGCAACGAGAACAGCGGCACAGCCACCTACACCAAGAAAGACCCCGCCGAAGGTACTAAGGTATACTACAACAACGCCAACAACTGGAACGATGTGAGCTGCTATGTATACTACAACGACGGAGAGATAACCAACGGCTCATGGCCCGGTGAAGCCATGAGAGCCGCCACCAACCTCACCATAAACGGAATCTCGGGCACATGGTATGTTTACGACGTGCCCGAGAACCTCGCCTACGGACAGGTGATAGTGAGCAACAACGGCAGCAACCAATATCCCAACGGTGCCGGACTGGAGCTTGAAGGAAAGTCGAAGGTACTCATCGGAGAGACGTGGCTCGACGTGGAGACGGTGACCACAACCATAAGCCTCCCCACCGCAAGGAATACCACCGACCGACTCACCGGCGCTGCCGTATACACCATCCACGGACAACGTGTCGGTACCGCAGGCTACAGCAGCCGCCTGCCCAAAGGCATATATATAGTAAACAGGAAGAAAGTGGTGATAGGCTAAGCGGCTACAAAGCTGTTGGAAATCGGCAAGAAAACTGACAAATCTTTTGTGTTCTGCTCATTAATGCTTATCTTTGCCGAAAAATAACGAGATAAGAAAATGGGAAAAAGAACATACTCACTACCCTCCTTCGCAGCCGCAGTGTTGGCTGCAATGACATTCATATCGTGCAACAACGAGAAATACCACGTTGAAGGAACGATACTCAACGCCAAGGACTCCGTGCTCTTCTTCGAACACAATGGGCTCGACGGTTTCACCACGCTCGATTCGGTGAAGCTCGATGAAAAGGGCACTTTCGCCTTTGAAGGCGACGAAGCCGCCAATCCTGAGTTCTACCGCCTTCGCATAGCCGGACAGATCATAAACATTGCCATCGACTCCACCGAAACAGTGAACGTGAAGGCAAGCTATCCGATGATGGCTACAGACTATACCACCAAAGGCTCCTACGAGAACGAGAAGATAAAAGAGCTTGCCATAAAGCAGATAGCACTGCAACAACGCTGCCAGGCCATTGCCAACAACCCGGCCTTCGGCGTTGACTCCACCCGCAATGCCATAAGACAGATGGTGGAGGCTTACAAGGATGACGTGAAGCGCAACTACATCTTCAAGGAACCCATGAAAGCCTACGCTTACTTCGCCCTCTTCCAGTTTATCACGGTGAACAACCAGAGCTCGCTCATCTTCAATCCCCACGAGAGCAACGACGACGTGAAGGTGTTCGGAGCCGTAGCCACCAGCTGGGATGCCAACTATCCCTACTCCGAGCGCGGAAAGAACCTGCACAACATTGCCATCGAGGGAATGAAAGACCAGCGTATACTGAGGGCACAGAACAACCCTGTGGAGCTAAAGATAGACCCATCGAAGGTGAGCGAGTCGGGAGTGATAGACCTGCCGCTAATGGACAACCACGGACACCTGCGCCATCTCACCGAGTTCAAAGGAAAGGTGGTGCTCCTGAACTTCCATGTGTTCGACAGCGACGGCTCCACCGAGTTCATCATGGCACTGCGCGAGATATACAACCGCTACCACGACCGCGGACTGGAGATATACCAGGTGTCGCTTGACGAGAACGAGCACTTCTGGAAGACACAGACAGCAGCCCTGCCGTGGGTGTGTGTCTATGAGAACGGCAACAGCAGCGAGGCTTATCTCGCACCCGTGAGCTCTTCACCGGTGTTCTACCTCATCGACCGCGACAACAACATAGTGCGCAACCCGTCACAGATAAAGGACATCGCGGCAGAGATAGAAAGACTCCTTTAGTGAAGGAACGGCTACACAGAAAGTCTCGTGACGACTATAAAAGCCACGACAGAGTAACTAACCACGAAAAACAATGATACCCCAGGCAGCCATAACAACATTTCTTGCGCTGCTCACAGCAACACAGAGCCACGCTCAGACTTTCGCACTCACCACCGAGAGCGACAGTCTGAGCGTGCTCTCGCTATACACCGACCACGGACAGAGCCAGTGGAAGCTGCCACATCCCGTATACCAGTTTCAGACGGGCGACGTAGACGGCGACGGGAGCATCGACGCCATGGTGGGAGTGATAAAAACCACCCGTTTCCGAAAGGAGAAAGGACACCGACTGTTTGTGTTCAAGAACCACAAGGGACACATACGACCGCTTTGGATGGGCTCCAAGCTCGGCGGCATACTCCACGACTTCAGGTTTATAGACGGACGCATACGCAGCCTCGAGACCTCAGCCACCGGGCAATGGTATGTTGCCGACTATCAGTGGAGGAGCTTCGGCATGAGCTTCGTAAGGTTCCTGGCAAGAGACACCGACTACGCCAGCGCACTCAAGACATTCAACGACCCTAACCTTTAACATTAACGATATGAAAAAAATCATCACTCTCGTGCTGCTAACCCTTGCTGTCACTACAGCATCAGCACAACAGCCAAAGGTAATTCCGGGAAAAGGACACCTCGTGGTGGAAAACCTCAGGAAGGTAGACACCAACATGGACATATCGCAGCTCTCAATGAGCGAGCTGCGTGTGCTACGCAACTCCTTCGCTGCCAAGCAAGGCTACATCTTCATGGATGCTGAGCTCAGGAGCCTCTTTGCAAGCACCACATGGTATAACGACAAGATGTGGGACCGCTTCAACCGTCAGGAAGAAGAGCTCGGATATGACAAAGACGGCAACCTACTCGACTTCCCTCTCAAATACACTCCGCAGGAACAAGCCTTCGTGAAGAAGCTCCTGCAACGGGAGAAAGAGTTGCAGGAGACCTATTTCAACACTGGAAATCCCGATTTCATCGTCAATACCAGTGATATAATAAACAACTACCAGCTCGAGGAAATAGACCCGAAGCTCGACAACGCACTCGCCAGATACGGTTTCGCCATAGTGCCCGACGACAAAGACCAGCTGTTCCACATCTATGAGAAAAACGACTACGACGATTTCCCGAGCTTCGTCACCACCGACCTCTTCCTGCAGATGTTCCACTTCTATTTCGACTGCGTGCTCCGCGACATTGAAGAGACCCACTTCGTTTCCGTCGTTGAGAAACTCGCGCTGAACCTCTACAACCAAATGGGAGAGAGAATTGCCAATGCCACCAGCAAGGAAGAGAAGGCTGCGGCAGAATACAATCAGACGTTTGCCGCCGTGGCTCTCGCACTCATCACCAACGAGCCGCTCAAGCCTCTGCCCGCCAGCTATGCCGACATGGGTGCCGAGGAAGTGCAGAACGCCACCGTCACCGAGAACAACATCTCTGAGTTTCTCGGATATACAAAAATAAAATTCCCATATTCGCTGTTCCGACCACGCGGACACTACACCCGCTCGGAGGCATGCCAGCGCTATTTCCGTGCCATGATGTGGATGCAGACAGCACCCTTCGGCACCGACAAACCGCAGCAGCTCAACGCAGCCATACTACTTGCCGAAGCCGTGGCTGGTGACCCGGCAGCCCTGCGCCTCTACAACACCATATTCGAACCCATAACATTCTTCATGGGCGAGCCTGACAACATCACCATACTCCAGGTGTGGGACATCATGCAGAAGCACAATGCCACCGCCTCCTCGCTCCTTAAAAACAAGAAAGAGCTCAAGAAGGTGAAAAAAGACATTGAGGATCTCGCACAACAACAGACACGAATACGTCCGAAGTTCGAAAAGTCAAGTCCATACAAGATAAACCTCATGCCACAACGCTACCAACCCGATGCTGAGGTTCTCAACGAGCTCATCGATGCCAAGAACGAAATATCCAAGCGCGCATACCCCATGGGTCTCGACGTGTTTGCCGCCACGGGAAGCACCAAGGCACAACAGGTGCTCACCGATGAACTTCAGCAGGACAAGCAGTGGGAAGACTACCTGCCCACGCTCAACAAGATGAAGAAGCGCATGGGCGAGATTGAATGGAATGCCACCGTGGCAACACGATGGATTGACGCCCTCACCACACTCACCACCGCCAAAGACCAGCGCATGCCCTACTTCATGGCCACGCCGCAATGGGGAAAGAAAGACCTCAACACCGCCCTCGCCTCATGGGCTGAGCTCAAGCACGATGCCATACTCTATGCCAAGCAACCCATGGCTGCCGAGTGTGGAGACGGCGGACCACCAGCAGCCATCGTGAAAGGATATGTGGAACCCAACGTTGCCTTCTGGAGTAAGGCCATAGACTTGGTGAATGCCACCGAAAGAATCATAAACAAATACAACCTCGACACACAAAAGGTTGGAAGCACCACAGGCAACATCAAGGAACTCGGCGAGGAGCTGCTCGACATCAGCAACAAGGAACTCAACGGCGAGCCGCTCACCGAGATTGACTATGGCAACATCAGCGTCATAGGCTCCACCATAGAATGGATTACCCTCGACCTGCTCAGAGACGACGACCAGAACCTCATGGGATGGGACGACGTGAACGGTCCCGACAAGCAGATGGCAGTGATTGCCGACGTGTATACCGCCAACGGCGACAACAACCCAGAGAAAGGCATTCTCTATGAAGGCGTGGGACCGGCATACCAGATTTATGTAGTGGTGCCTGTGGGCAAATACCTCTATCTCATGCGCGGAGGCGTGTTCTCCTACCGTGAGTTCACCCGACCCATTTATGAGCAGCGTCTCACCGACGAGGAGTGGCAGGAGATGCTCAAGCAATATCCCACACGAGGCATACCGTCGTGGATGGACGAGATAACAGTGCCTCTGAAGGTGCTGCCCAAGGACGACGAGGTGGTGTTCTACTCTTCAGGATGCTGACCATCAGTCCACCATGACACATAATAGCACAACAACAAAAGCCACCACAAGAAGGGCACCAGCGGCACTTCTTGCGGTGGCTTTTCTGTTTACCATCAACGCCACGGCACAAAGCAACGCCACGGCAACGAACAACATCCACAGAGACACCACCACGCTGCTCTTCACCGGAGACATACTCCTCGACCGCGGAGTGAGAACGGTGATAGGACATCAGGGAGCCGACGCACTGTTTCTGCCCCGCACCGACTCGCTGCTACGCTCTTGCAACCATGTGGTGGGCAACCTTGAATGTCCAGCCACGAAAATAAAGCAACCCGTATTCAAGCATTTCATCTTCAGGGCAGAGCCCGAATGGCTGCCCACACTCAGAGACCACGGCTTCACCCACCTGAACCTCGCCAACAACCACAGCATAGACCAGGGACGCAAGGGGCTTGCCGACACCAAGGCAAACATTGAGAAGGCGGGCATAACAGCCATAGGAGCCGGTGCCACCATGGACGAGGCCTCACAGCCCGTGCTCATCGACAGTCTGCCGCGCCACATCTGGATGATTGCCTCAAACCAACTCCAGTTCGAGAACTTCCCCACACTGCCCCACACCACCTCGGTGAGTCAGGAACCCATAGACAGCATCACGGCAAGAATACTCTCACTGCGACACCGCGACCCACAGTGCATCATCATTGTAAGCCTGCACTGGGGCTGGGAACATACCATGAAACCGCTGCCACAGCAAATCATGCAGGCACACAAGCTGATAAATGCCGGTGCCGACGCACTGATATGCCACCACACCCACACCCTGCAGACCCACGAGACCTACCGCGGCAAACCCATCTACTACTCCATCGGCAACTTCATCTTCGACCAGACCAAGCCCATCAACACCAAGGCACTGGCAGTGAGACTCACAGTGACGAAAGACTCGCTCACCACGGAAAACATTCCCATACAGATAATAAACTGCAAGCCCCATTGGCTTACCCAAAAAGAAAGGTAGCGGATAGCACTTAATGAAAAAAACAAGAGATGAAAAGAAAAAAACATGGTTGTTTCTTTAAAGTCTGACTAATTTTATAATTTTGCAGATATACAAGCACTAAAAACATACAACCATGGAAACTATAACACTGGAAAACTTCGAGAAACTATATGCCGACCCAATAGAGCTGCAACAGATCGACAAGTTCGTATGCGACGAAGTGTCACGACAGATGCACAGGTATATAAAAGCCATGAAAGGAAGCCACAGCCACATGACCCGCTTCGAACAAAGGCTCAGAGAGCTGCCGCTGCCACAGCGCGAACAAGCCCTCGCACGCTATATCGACCTGAACCGCCACAGCATTGACGGGCTCGACTGGAAACTCGTGGTGGCACGCGCCATGGCAGACTACTGCGACACCTATTCCTATTTCACCGAGATGCTCGCCGACGAGAGACGCATGACCTTCTATGTGAAACGCGTGAAGGAAAAATACAAGCAGTTTCACAAGATAATAGAGTCTGCCGACGGACACTATGGCATAGCCACCCACGACGGACGCGTGCTCGTACCCGCCATCTACGACTTCCTGCGCACACCCTACGTCTATGTTGACGACCTCACCACGATGCCCGTGATAGCCCAGCGCAACGGCAGGTTCGGACTGGTGAGCCCCGACGGCGAGGGCACGGTGATAGTGCCGTTTCTCTACGACGACATACAGCTCCACGATGAGCCGCCCTACTTCGAGGCATGGCGCGACGGTGAGAGCACCACACTGATGTAAGGAGCGCAAGGCAGCCCGTAAAAAGCTTCTCTCTGCACTTCATTTTCATGTTTATACTCCAATTTTCATTTGAAGACAAAGAAAAATCGCCTAAAATTTGGCTATGTCGGAAATTATTCTTAAATTTGTCTCGAATTTGTGGCTGCCGCAAGGAAGTCCATATTCGCAATAAGATTTATCGGAATACAAGAATAAAAAAATATTTTTTTCATGGTATTAGTTTTTAAGGTTGGAGTGCCGAAGTCGTGAGACTTTGGCACTCTTCTTGTATTTACCGGTCAAAGGCTTCGGAGCGAAGACTGCCGCCTTGCTCAGCGCCCAATCTTCCTCAGCTCCTTCATCTGTTTGCGGGCAGCCTTCTCACCACGCTTAATCATGTCGCTGATGGCATCGGGTTTGAATGAGCCGGCACCATAGCCCTTGAGATCGGGGTTGATATATACGTCGCAGTCTGCAACGTTGACCTTGTATTTCTTCAGGTCGGGACGCTCCACAGCCCAGTTCAGCAGTCCTCCTATACCAAGGGTCTCACGGAGCGAGGGTCGCTCATCATCGTCCTCATGATGGTTTTGCGTAAGGTCGATGGCAATGATGATGTCGGCACCCATGGCTCGCGCCACATCACATGGCAGGTTGTTGATAAGTCCACCGTCGAAGAGTTGCAGCGAGTCCATCCTCACGGGCTTGAAAGCTCCAGGAATAGCCATGGAGGCACGCATGGCTGTGACGAGCGAGCCATGGTCGAACACATACTCCTGATGCTCGCGAGCATCATACGCCACACAGCGGAACCGCTTCCACACCTTCACCGAGTCGTAGCCCATGGGCGACACGTCAAGCATGGAGTCGAGCAACTCCACAATGTTGTTGCCACGCACGGCACCCACCGCCTTGTGATGCTTCTTCGATGCCTTGTGCTTTACAGGAAAGCCGAGCACATAGAGAGTGCTGTCGCTGTCGCGAGCCAGAAACTTCTTTCGGAACTCATCCCTACGGTCGGAGAGCAGCGACAGCCACTGCTGCGACTGAAACATCTGCTGCAGGTCGGAAGCACGGTAGCCGCAGCTGTAGAGCCCGCCCACGATGCTGCCTATGCTCGTACCCACTATGATGTCTGGCTGGATGCCCGCCTCTTCTATTACCTTCAGTGCCCCGGCATGGGCAGCCCCCTTGGCACCGCCACCACCAAGCACGAGCGCTATGCGGTGGTTGCTGCCCGTCTTTGATTTCTTCCTGTCGGGCTGACTTGCACCCACCCTCGTAACGTTGCACATGAGCACTGCCGCCATGGCAAGGATTATCACTGTAGCTCTTGATTTCATAATGTCTAAGTCAGTTATTACACCTTATTATATATATAGCGTCTACATGAAAGCAACATGTTGACTGCGCAAAGATAAGCTAATTATGCGAGAAAAAAACAATCTTGCCTCAGTAAGTTTTGACACAAGTCAACAAAACCCACCGTTTCCAGCCTTTTTAGTAGCCTGCATGTTGCAGAAACAGAAAATACCGCTACCTTTGCATCGTCAAAAAGATTTAAGGATAACAACATGTGTAACTAAGCGGCATCACCGCAACCGGAGAAAGAAGGTGGCGGACGAATGAACTAAAAGAAAAGGAAAAACACTGAGGTGCCGCACTAAAATTTTAAGAAAGGGTAACAATTATGGTAACATTTGGAATTTTAATGATTGTAGCTGGTACAGTATTTGAAGCAGTACATGTAAGCAAACAGCTTAACTAAGAAAAAGAAAAAAACAACATTCACAATAGGAAGAGAGCTCTAAAGGCTCTCTTTTTTCGTATAAGTACCTGAAACTCAGAAAGCACCTGAATAAAAGTGCCGCAAAAGAATAAAAAAAGACAAAAATAAAAACCTAAAACAACAAAAAGTTTTCCGTTTGCATCTTATAAACAACTATACATCAACGACTTGACATATTTTAACAGTCTAAAAGTTTTCCAAAACAAGCAACTTTAAACTTAAATTATTATCTTTGCATTCCCATTTCAATGGCATATAAAAATCCATTTCCATAAACACAAACACACCTAAATAGAGACACACTGACATGATACAGACAGTAGTAAAGCGCGACGGACGCATCGTTGGCTTCAACGAACAGAAAATAATGGCAGCCATACGCAAGGCCATGCTCCACACCGACAAGGGTGAGGACGAGCAGCTCATAGTGAAGATAACCGACCACATAAGCTTCCGCGGCAAGCCGCAGATGACCGTGGAAGCCATACAGGATGCCGTGGAGGTGGAGCTCATGAAGTCGAGCCGCAAGGATGTGGCGCAACGCTACATACAGTACCGCAACCAAAGGAGCATAGCCCGCAAGGCAAAGACACGCGACGTGTTTCTCGACATTGTCAACGTGAAGTCAAACGACATCACCCGCGAGAATGCCAACATGAACGCCGACACTCCAGCGGGAATGATGATGAAGTTTGCGTCGGAAACCACCAAGCCCTTTGTCGACGACTACCTGCTCTCCGAGGATGTGCGCGATGCCGTACAGCACAACTACCTGCACATCCACGACAAAGACTACTACCCCACCAAGTCGCTCACCTGCGTGCAGCATCCGCTTGACAACATCCTCGAGAAGGGATTTACTGCCGGTCATGGTGCCTCACGCCCAGCCAAGCGCATAGAAACGGCGTCGGTGCTTGCGTGCATCTCCATGGAGACATGTCAGAACGAGATGCACGGTGGACAAGCCATTCCCGCCTTCGACTTCTATCTGGCACCCTATGTGCGCATGTCGTTCCAGGAAGAGCTGCGCTCACTGGAGAAACTCTACGGCGAGAGCTTCGACGACCTGAAAGACAGCCCCATCACCGACTACATAGAGCAACCCTTGGACGGTCTGCAAGGCAAGGACCGCATAAAGCAGCACGCCATAAACCGCACCGTGGGACGCGTGCACCAAGCCATGGAAGCGTTCATACACAACATGAACACCATACACTCGCGCGGCGGCAACCAGGTGGTGTTCTCAAGCATCAACTACGGCACCGACACCTCGGCAGAGGGACGCTGCATCATGAGAGAGATACTCAAGAGCACCTACGAAGGCGTGGGTGGTGGCGAAACCGCCATCTTCCCCATACAGATATGGAAGAAGAAACGCGGAGTAAACTATCTGCCTACCGATCCCAACTACGACCTCTACGAGCTGGCATGCAAGGTCACCGCACGACGCTTCTTCCCCAACTTCCTGAACCTCGACGCCACCTTCAACCAAGACCCCGACTGGCACGCCGACGACCCCAAGCGCTACATACACGAGGTGGCAACCATGGGCTGTCGCACCCGAGTGTTTGAGAACCGTTTCGGCAAGCGCACCTCCATAGCCCGCGGCAACCTGTCGTTCTCCACCATAAACATTGTGAAGCTCGCCATTGAGTGCATGAACATTGAAGACAAGCAGGAACGCATCAACGCCTTCTTTGCCAAGCTCGACAACATGCTGGAGATAACCGCCAAGCAGCTCGACGAACGCTACCAGTTCCAGAAAACAGCCCTCGTGAAGCAATTCCCCCTGCTCATGAGCAAGCTATGGATAGACATTGACAAGCTCGACCCCGAAGGCACCATAGAACCCGTAATAAACCAAGGCACCCTCGGCATAGGCTTCATCGGACTGGCTGAATGTCTGGTGGCACTTACCGGCAAGCACCACGGCGAAAGCCAGGAGTCGCAGGAGCTCGGACTGAAGATTGTTACCTATATGCGCGACAGGGTGAACGATTTCTGCGAACGCTACCAGCACAACTATTCCGTGCTCGCCACCCCGGCAGAGGGACTCGCTGGCAAATTCACCAAGAAAGACCGCAAGCAATACGGCTCCATACCTGGCGTCACCGACCGTGACTACTACACCAACTCCAACCATGTGCCGGTATACTACAAATGCTCGGCACGCCACAAGGCAGAGGTTGAGGCTCCCTACCACGACCTCACACGCGGCGGACACATCTTCTATGTGGAGATTGACGGCGATGCCACCCACAACCCCGACGTGATAAAGCGCGTGGTAGACATGATGGACCAGCTGAACATGGGCTATGGCAGCGTGAACCACAACCGCAACCGCTGCATGGACTGCGGCTATGAGAACGCCGACAACCACTTGGAGAAATGTCCCAAGTGCGGAAGCACACACATTGACCGCCTGCAACGCATAACCGGTTATCTCGTTGGAACTACCGACCGCTGGAACAGCGGCAAGCTCGCCGAGCTCAACGACCGCGTGGTACACCAGACAGAAGAATAGAGAAGCACTCTCACCTTAAAGACTATGACAATAAGAGTGCTCGACATACTTGAAGACACCACAGTAGATGGTCCGGGCTTCCGCACCACCATCTACTGTGCCGGGTGCAAACACCACTGTCCGGGATGCCACAACCCACAGTCGTGGGACATGAACGGCGGCAAGACTATGGAGATTGACGACATTCTTGAAATCATCCTCGCCGACCCCTTTGCCGACGTGACCTTCTCGGGCGGCGACCCCTTCTACCAGGCAGAGGCCTTCACCGCTCTCGCCAAAGCCATACATCAGAAATCAAGCAAGACTATTTGGTGCTACACAGGCTTCACCCTCGAACAGCTGCTCAATGATGAAGCCGCACGAGCCCTGCTGAAGGAGATAGACGTGCTCGTCGACGGTCCCTACATCGAGAGCCTGCGCTCTCCAGACCTCCCCTTTCGCGGCAGCAGCAACCAGAGAATAATAGAAAAACCCCTGCGATGACATTCCATCACAGGGGTTTTTCCCGTTTTTCACCATTCCCAAGCTAATTCTTCTCCCGTCTCCTCCCATTATCCGGAAAAGCAACAAGCCCTTTGCTGATGCTATTCTTCGCACTGTCAGACACCCAAAGTTACCCTTTCACACCACCATCATTTTAGTTCCGTTCCAGTATTGAGCCCAAAATACTCCAGTATTGTAGCCAAAATACTCCAGTATTGAGCCCCAAATACTCCAGTATTTTACGAAAAAGACTGGAGCGCTCAAGAAGTGCCCTGGTTCAAAGGAAGCATTTCGTGCGGCAAGTAACTGAAAAAACGAGCTTTTCCTTTTATATTTCAATCGTTTATCCGTAACTTTGCAGTCATGAAAATTTCAGTATTCTGTTCAGCCAACAGCAACATCGACACAGACTTCTTCCGCATGACCGAGGAGCTCGGGGCATGGCTCGCCGAGAACGGACATCAGGTGGTGTTCGGCGGTTGCAACATGGGACTGATGGAGTGTGTGGCAAAGGCTGCAAGAGAGCATGGAGGCAGAACCATAGGAGTGGTTCCCACCATAGTGGAGAGAGGCGGACGGGTGTCGGAGCATGTGGATGTGCACATACCCTGCGACTCACTCGACGAACGTAAGGCACTGATGGTGGAACAGAGCGACCTGTGCATAGCGCTGCCCGGCGGCATCGGCACCCTTGACGAGATTTTCACCGTGTGTGCAGCAGCCTCCATTGGCTACCACCAGAAGCGCGTGGTGCTCTACAACATGAAAGGCTTCTGGCAACCATTGCTCACCATGCTCCAAGAGATGGAGCGCCAGGGAGTGATGCGAGAAGGCTTCCGCAGCCAGCTGCTGGTAGCCAACAGCCTCAACGATATAGAACAAATAATCAATAAACAATAAATATCAACCTTTTGAAAGCATGAACGACAAAATCAGGAAAACACTGCCATCCCTCAGCATGAAAACGGCAGCACTGCTGTGCCTCCTGTCAGCCTCAACGGCAGCATCGGCACAGGCTTGGAACAACAAGCCATGGAACACAGACGTAAAACTCACGGAGACAAACCTCCCCATAGTGTTTATCAACGTGAAAGGGAAAGAGATAAAACGCGACGACCGCATCACCGCCAGGATGAAAATCATTGACAACGGCGAGGGGCAGCTCAACTATGGCGACACCATCAAGCACCCCAAGCAGAACGTGGACTACGACGGATACATAGCACTGCGCTACCGCGGCAACTCTTCATACGATGCACCTAAGAAGCCCTACTCCTTCCGCACACTCGAACAAACCCTCGAAGAAGGAGGAAAGAAACAGAAGGTGAAGCTGCTGGGCATGCCCAAAGACAACAACTGGGCACTGCAGGCTCCCTACTGCGACAAGACCAACATGCGCGACCTGCTGGCATACAACCTTGCCGCACCATGGATGGAATTTACCCCAGAAGGACGCTTCTGCGAACTCATACTCGACGGAACCTACTATGGAGTGCATGTGTTGCAGGAAGTGGTGTCGAAAGGCAAGAACCGTCTCAACCTTGATGACCCAGGCACCAGTGGCGACGAGCTCACCGGCGGCTACATGGTAGAAGTTGACCGCAACGACGAGGAAGTGTTCTGGTCAAGCTACAACCCCGTAGACAACTTCGGCAACACCTATGGCGACAAAGGCATTTGCTTCCAGTACAAGGAACCCGACTATGAGGACATGACCGCCACACAACGCAACTACATACGTCAGCGCGTGAAGGAGATGGAAAACACCCTTGCCTCGGCAAACTATACCGACGAAGAGAAAGGCTACAGGAAAGTCATAGATGCAAAGTCGTTCATTGACTACCAGCTCTCAAAGGAGTTCGGCCACGACGTCGATGCCTACCGACTGAGCTGCAAGCTCTACAAGCGCCGCGACAGCCAGGATCCGAGGTTCAAGCTCGCGATATGGGACATGAACCTCGCCTACGGCAACTCCGACTATCACGACGGATGGCGCACCGACACATGGTGCTATCGCATGAACAACGTTCTCAGGAGCAACGGCGAGGCGTTCATGGTGCCCTTCTGGTGGTATAAGCTCAACAACGACAACCGATACAAGGAGGAGTTGAAAGCCCGCTGGGCACAATACCGCCACCACAACTACACCGAGGAGCACATCATGGAGGTCATCGACTCCATGGCAGCAGTGCTCACCGCCCACGGTGCCGTTGACAGGGACAACCGCGCCTGGTATCGCTACGGCAACTATGCATGGCCAAACAAATATGTAGGTTCAAACTTCAACGACGATGTCAACTACATGAAAAAATGGATACGCGAGCGCATGGCATGGATGGACAAGGAGCTGGGTTACGACCCCAACGCCCCCTACGAAGAACCGTCAAGCGTGACAGCTGCCGAGGTAGTCACCAATCGCACAGTCACAGACATTTATTCGCTCGACGGCAGAAAGGTTGACACGCCCCGCAGAGGCATTTACATAGTGAGATACAGCGATGGAACCACCCGAAAGGTGATGTTCTAAACAAAAAAAGGGAGCTCATACGGCTCCCTTTATTATTATATATACATTTTACTTTCTGCAAAGACAGTCCTACTGTGCGTTGATTTCCTGAAGCAGACGGTCGGCATGTCCCCACTTGTCCATGAGATAGAGCACATAGCGAATGTCCACACCTATGCAGCGAGCCAGGTGACTGTCGAAAAGAATGTCGCTGGCGAGGCTGTCCCAGTTGCCGTCGAAGGCAAGACCTATGAGGCGTCCCTTTCCGTCGAACATGGGTGAGCCGCTGTTGCCTCCCGTGATGTCATTGTTGGTGAGGAAACACAGCTGCATCTTTCCAGTGGTCTTATCCTGATACTTTCCGAAATCCTTGGCAGAGAGAAGCTCGTGCATGATGGGCTCAGCAAAATATTCCTCGTTTTCATCGGCTTTCTTCATCTTCTCCACAATGCTCTCGGCGGTGGTATAGTAGCCCGACGGGCTGCCGTTGAGCATGAAGCCGCCCACCTGTCCGTAGCTCAGTCGCATGGTGAAGTTGGCATCGGAATAGTGCGGCATGTTCTCCTCCATGCGTATCTTTGCCTCACAAAGCTTCTTTTCCTGTACAGCGATGCTGTCGGCAAGAGGCCATGCACCCATTCCCATTCCCAGATAGTTTGCCCAGAGCTCAATGCAGAGTGCCACTCCCGGGTCTTTCACATAGCTTTTCTTCATGGGATAGAACCTGGCATCTTTCTTCAGGAGCTTCGACTTCTTGTATACCCATTCCACATATTTGCCATAGTCGCCATGGAACTTTTTCTTCACCACTTCGCAGATGTCAGGCAGATACTCTTCCGGAACATTCTCGCAGTAGTTTTTCAGCATGGCAGTGGTGAGTTCCCTGTCGAGCTGAAGGTTCCACTTGTCGCTGTTGTCTTCAAACTGGTTGTATTGTTTCTTGGGTTTGTCCTCCGGGCCGAGCATCTCCATGCCACGGCACAGCTTGAGTCCACGGTTGATGAGCTCGCTGTTGTTCCAGAACGACTCCACCCAATAGTTCATCACTCCGTTCAGTTCATTGCTTTTGGCATAGAGGCTGTCCAGAAGGTTGAAGTCCACCTTGCATCTCTCGTCGTCGATGTTGCTGTCTGTAAGCCACTGTCGTATGCGTGCCTCATATTCCTGCTTCTGCCGTATGAGCCCAATGCTGTCGATACACTTGTTCATGCCGATGGAGTTTTTCCAGTAGTTGGAGCTATGGGCAAAGGCATCTTCATATTGTATGCGTGTGCGCTCGTCCTGAGCCATGTAGCGGCGCAGTATGTCGAGTTTCTTGTCGCGCACCTCCACACGGTCGGCATTCTGCTTGCGCATCTGCTGTATGCCGTAGGACGAGAGATAGCGGCTGGTGCTGCCGGGATAGCCCACGGTCATGGCAAAGTCACCGTCCTTATAGCCCTGCAGCGACACCTGTGCCCACCGCTTGGGTTTATATGGCACGTTGTCTTTGGAATAGTCGGCAGGACCGTTGGTCTTCTGGTCGGCATAGATGCGGAACACCGAGAAGTCGCAAGTCTGGCGGGGCCACATCCAGTTGTCGGTCTCACCACCGTACTTACCCATTGACTTGGGCACGGTGAACACCAGTCGTATGTCGCGGAAGTCCTGATAGGTGGTTGCATAGAACTTGTTGCCTTCATAGAAAGGGAGTATCTCCACATGGAGTGTAGGATCGGTGAGCTTCACCGAGTCGCTCATCACCTTGGTAAGCGAGTCTACCACGGCGGAGAGCTCGCCGTATTCCTTGTCTTTCATGAGAGCCTCCACACGGTCGGTAACGTCCTGCTGCTCCTTCATGAAGCTCACGAACATGTTCTCGTTGGGAAGTTCCTCCTCAAAGCTCTTGGCATAGAAGCCGTTGAGCATATAGTCGTGTTCCACGGTGGAATGGGCATTAATTGCCGAAAAACCGCAGTGGTGGTTGGTGAACACGAGACCGTCGGGCGACACCACCACTCCCGAGCAATAGCCTGAGAAGTTGATACATGCTTCCCTGAGCGATGTCTCACCCTTGTAGAGGTCGTCAAGGCTCATTTCAAAGCCCTCGGCAACCATCTGTTTGTAGACCAATGAGTCGAGGTCGTACATCGTCCACATGCCTTCGTCGGCGCTGGCGGGTGTCACGGCGAGCACCATTGCTGCCGCCACGCCAAATAGTAGTTTCTTCATTGTTTTCTAAATAGTTTTATTTCTTTATCAGTTTGTTTCTCAGTTGTGGAAATTCATAGTATGCTATCACTCCTGCAAAGAACAGCACAGCCATGGTGTTGAGTGCGAGCGATGCCCAAAGGGGCAAGGTCTCCCTCCAGCCCATCATCCAGTAGGTGGCGAAGGCAGCCAGACACACATATATGAATATGTCTTTCATAGGATAATTGATGGGATATTTCTTCTGCCCCACGACATAGGAGAGCACCATGGCAGTGCCATAGCCAGCCACGCCCGCCCATGCACATGCCATATAGCCGTAGCGCGGAACGAACATCACGTTGATGGCGATGAGCACCATGCAGCCAATGCCCGAGAACCATGCTCCCCAGATGGTCTTGTCGATGAGCTTATACCAGAACGAGAGGTTGAAATATACTCCCATCATTATCTCGGCAGCCATCACTATGGGCACCACGCGCAGTCCCTGCCAATAGTCTCTGCCGATGATATACTTCAGTATGTCAAGATAACCCACCACTACGAGAAATGCCAGAAGCGTGAAGATAATGAAATACTTCATTGCCTTGGCATAGGTCTCACGGTTGTCTTTGTCGCGCGACTTGCCAAACACGAATGGCTCATAGGCATAGCGGAACGCCTGGGTAATCATTGCCATGATCATTGCAATCTTTGATGCCGCGCCATAGATGCCGAGCTGAGAATGGGCATCGCCACCTTTGTATACATAGGGAAAGAGTATCTTGTCGGCTGTCTGGTTCAATATGCCGGCAATGCCGAGAATGAGTATTGGCCAGCTGTAGGAGAGCATACGGCCGACGAGCTTGCCGTCGAAGCGCTTCACGGGTCTGGCGGCATTTATGTCCACTATGCGGCAACGCTCTTCTCCTTGCTCTGCCGTTGCAGTCTCCTCCGACGACTCCTTCGTCTTGGGATAACGGTGGAAAGCCTCTGCTATCTCCCTGTAGAAGAAAAGTGTTATGGATGCCGTGCATACAAGGTTTATGTAGAAGGCATAGCCCACCTCGTTGCCGCCCATCACCACATAGTAGATGAGGTTCATCGCAATGTTCATCACAATGAACAGCAGCTTCAGCGCCGCGAACTTCAGCGCCTTGTGCTTGTAGCGCAGATAGGCGAAGGTTATGCACTGGAAGGCATCGATGGCTACGGTGGTGAACATCACCCATACATACGAAGGATGGTCGGGATAGCCCATGAAGCGGCTCAGTGGACCAATGAATGCAAACACCATGGCCACAAACAGCAGCGAGGTGGTGCCAACCATGATCAGCGTGGTGCTATACACCGTGCGTGCATCTTCCTCCACCTTGTTGGCGAAACGGAAAAAGGTGGTCTCCATACCGTAGGTGAGTATTACAAGAAGCAGTGCCACATAGGCATACATGTTGGTTATCACTCCGTAGCCGCCACTTTCTGCCGACATCTTTGCCGTGTACAGTGGTACCAGGAGATAGTTCAGAAACCTGCCTATGATGCTGCTCAAACCATAGATGGCTGTGTCTTTTGCCAATGATTTCAGATTTGCCATTGCAATAATATTACTTCATCATTTAAAGTCATTCCCCAGATATTATATCAAGGGCTTTGTTTACTATGTCACTTTCCTTGTTCCACACCTTGAAATACTCATTCATACCCCACAGGTCTCTCACAATAAGCGATTTGAGTTGGTGACGAAGGTATGGCAGCGTGGTTTCCAGCTCCTCTTCGTCCTTGGGAGTCACTCCCTGCTTCCCTGCTTCAGCCTTCAGGTCAGAGATGAGGTCGTCGGGAACGCTGAAATGTTCGTCGAATTCCTCAAAGGTCTTGTATCTCTTCCTGAGTTCCTTGCGGTGGCTGTCAATGTATTTGAGTGTCTGGTTTATCACGATGCTCTTGCTGTTGAGCTGTCTGTGATACTTGGTGAAGCGCATGGTGTCGAGCGGCACAAACACGTCGGGCATGATGCCTCCACCACCATACACGGGGCGGTGCTCCTTCAAGGTGTAGTATTTGAGAGAGTCGGCAAAGTGTATGCTGTCTCTGTTGGTCAGCTCTCCGTGCTTGAGCCTGTTTTCTATGTCTTTCTGATAGTCGGCTTTCTCGCCTTTGACATAGGGTTTCTGTATACATCTGCCGCTGGGAGTATAGTAGTGGGCAATGGTGAGGCGTATCATGGAGCCGTCGGGAAGCTCTATGGGTCGCTGCACGAGTCCTTTACCAAACGAGCGTCGTCCCACCACGGTGGCGCGGTCGTGGTCTTGCAGTGCTCCTGCCACGATCTCTGCTGCCGATGCCGAATACTCGTCGATGAGCACGGTAATGGGCATGTTCCTGTATTTTCCGTTACCACGGGCACGATACTCCTGATGCTTCACCCTTCTTCCCTCGGTATACACTATCATGTCGTTCTCCGAGAGCAGTTCGTTGGCGAGTCTGGCGGCAGCTTCAAGATATCCGCCTCCATTGTCCTGAAGGTCGATTATGAGGTGCTGCATGCCTTGCCTGGTCAGAGAGTCGGCGGCAGCCATGAACTCATCGTAGGTCTTTGCTCCGAAGCTCTCTATCCTGATGTAGCCCACCGAGGGACGTATCATATATGCTGCATTGATGGAGTGAACGGGTATCTTGTCTCTTTTAACGATGAAATGTAGCATTTCGCTCACACCACGGCGTACTATGCTTAGCTTCACCTTCGTGCCTTTCTTTCCCCTGAGACGTTTCATCATGTCGGTTCTCGACATTTTCACTCCGGCTATGGCGGTGTCGTTGACCATCACTATTCGGTCGCCTGCCATGATGCCCACCTTCTCGGATGGTCCGTTTACGGTAGGTTGCACCACGAGCAGCGTGTCGTCAACGATGTTGAACTGCACGCCTATTCCCTCGAAGTCGCCTTGCAAGGGTTCGTTCATGGCTTTAGTCTCCTTTGCATCGGTATATGAGGAGTGTGGGTCAAGCTTCTCAATCATGCCTTTTATGGCATCTTCCACGAGTCGGTTCTCATCGACAGTGTCTACATAGAGGTTGCTTATGGCCACCTCAGCCATCTGAAGCTTCCTCATGGGACTGTTGTCGCCGAAGTTCAGGTGTATCTGTGCCGCGGTGCTGAGGGCTACGGCAAGCAATACGAGTGTTGTGAGTATGGTGTTTTTTCTCATCTTATTTGTCTTGTGTGGGCAGAAATCTGCTTATGTCCTGATTGAAATGGGCAAGCTCTCTGACCAACGTCGACGAGATGCTTGCCAGCTGTGGCTCGGCAGTGAGCAACAGTGTGTCTATGCCTCCTATCTCGCGGTTGATGTCGGCTTGCTGGAGTTCATATTCATAGTCTTTGACGCTTCTCACGCCTTTCACTATGAACCGTGCGTTGTTTGCCTTGGCAAAGTCCACGGCGAGGCCATAGAAGGGTTTCACCTCCACGCGTGGCTCATGGGCATAGAGCTGCGCTATGGTTTTCATTCTCTCTTCGGCGGGCTGTAGATACTGTTTGTTCACATTGTCGCCCACCACACCTATCACGAGCTTGTCGAAGAGTGGCAATGCCCGTCTTACTATGTTGTCGTGACCGATGGTGAAGGGGTCGAAGCTCCCTACGAAAATTCCGTTTCTCTGCATAAGCTATTACCCGAAGAGGTCGGGCTCCATAATGTTTCCGTTGTAAGGATTGCGTCCGAGGTGTTCATAGGCGAGGGGTGTGGCCATCCTGCCTCGTGGTGTGCGCTTGAGAAAGCCTTCCATGATGAGGAAGGGTTCGTAGACCTCCTCCACTGTGCCGCCATCCTCGCCGATGGCTGTGGCAATGGTGCTAACCCCCACTGGTCCTCCCCTGAACTTGTCGATGATTGTAAGGAGTATCTTATTGTCGATTTCATCGAGACCATACTGGTCGATGTTCAGGCTCTGGAGTGCTATCTGTGCTATGGAGAGGTCTATGCGTCCGGAGCCTTTCACCTGAGCAAAGTCTCTCACGCGGCGCAGCAGTGCGTTGGCAATACGAGGTGTGCCGCGCGAGCGACGGGCTATCTCGTTGGCAGCATCGTCGCTGATGGGCACCTTCAGTATGGATGCCGAACGGCGTATGATGCGTGCGAGGGTCTCCGGGTCGTAGTATTCCAGATGGAGGTTTATTCCGAAACGTGCCCTGAGGGGTGCCGTGAGCAGACCGCTGCGCGTGGTGGCTCCCACGAGGGTGAAAGGATTGAGGTCAATCTGTATGGAGCGTGCCGAGGGACCCTTGTCTATCATAATGTCTATGCGATAGTCTTCCATGGCAGAATAGAGGTATTCCTCCACCACGGGCGACAAACGGTGGATTTCGTCAATGAAGAGCACGTCGTTGGGCTCGAGCGAGGTGAGTATGCCTGCGAGATCGCCTGGCTTGTCGAGTACAGGACCGCTGGTGAGCTTGAAACCCACTCCAAGCTCCGAGGCAATGATGTTTGACAACGTGGTCTTGCCCAGTCCCGGCGGACCGTGCAAGAGGGTGTGGTCGAGAGGTTCTCCACGGTATTTGGCAGCCTCTACAAACACCTCGAGGTTCTCAACCACCTTCTTCTGTCCGCTGAAATCGGAGAATTGCAATGGTCGGAGCGCATTCTCAAAGTCTTTCTCGGTTGTTGAAACCCGCTCTTGCCGTATATCGAAATTGTCTTCCATAAATGGTTTGATGTTGCTCTGTATGCTATAATTGCTTATTGTGTCTAATCGGCAAAATTACACATTATTTTTCAAAAAGAGCCACTTTCGCAACGCAAAAGTGGCTCTTTCGTTTTATTGGTGTGAGGAGATGGAAAAATCGCTTTCACTTGCTGTCATTTTACCATCCCTTTGCTCTTTGTTTAAAAGCTCTTCAACCATCCCTCAAGGTTGAGCTGCATCTCGAGATGATGCTTGAAGCCAATGCTGGAACCCCATCCGTGACCGCCATGGGGATAGACATAGAGGCTGGCGGGAACATCGTTGCGATAGAGTTCAAGATAATAGTTCACGCCGTTGGCGGGAGGCACCACCTCGTCGTCGTCGCAGAGGGCTATGAAGGCGCGTGGTGTGTTGCGGCTCACGTTAAGGTCGGAGCTGAACTTCTTTTCCTCGCGCTTGCTGGGTTTGTTGCCGAGCAGGTTGGCACGCGACACTCCGTCACTGTAGCCTTCCATCATGGTGATGAGCGGATAGAACAGCACCTGGAAGTCGGGACGCGCATCGCCCTTTGCCTGTGTGGCTATGGTAGAGGCGAGGTGACCGCCTGCCGAGAAGCCCATCACTCCTACGTCGTTGGTCTTGATGTTCCACGCCCTGGCGTTCTGCCTCACCATCTTTATGGCATTCTCGGCATCGGCTATGGGTGTGTCGCTGTTGCCGTGCGGCAAGCGGTATTTGAGCACAATGGCGGCAATGCCTCTGTTCATGAAGTACTCTCCCCACTGATAGCCTTCATTGTCGAGATGGAGGGTTTCATATTTTCCACCCGGACAAATCACTATTGCCTTGCCAGTGGCATCCTTGCTGGCGGGCAGGAAGACCCTCACCTTAGCTGTGTCCTTGGCATCGCCGTTGCCGTGGGGTGCCTTACCCTGATAGAGATTGGCGTCAAACACACGTTGAGCACTCATCGTGACTCCAGCCATGAGCACGGCTGATAAAAGGAGTAGTTTCTTTATATTCATTGGTTTTGTTTTAATATTTTTGCAAAGATAGCCATTTTTTCGTAATATTGCAGCCGTGTGTACATCTGTTAACAATTAGCCATTCACAATTAACACCTTTAAATAACCATGACTGCACATCCTCTGGAGATATTCAGATACTGTCCCGTATGCGGGAGCAAGCACTTCGTGACCAACGACTTCAAGAGCAGGAGCTGCAAGGACTGCGGTTTCACCTACTATGGCAACGTGGCAGCAGCCAACGCCGCCTTCATAATCAACGACAACAGGGAGCTGCTGGTGGTGCGCCGTGCCAACGAGCCTGCCAAAGGCACGCTCGACCTGCCGGGCGGTTTTGCCGACATGGACGAGAGCGCAGAACAGGGCGTGGCTCGTGAGGTGGAGGAAGAGACCGGCATGAAGGTCACCACTGCCGAGTATCTGTTCTCACTGCCCAACACCTACGACTATAGCGGCATGACCATTCACACTCTCGACATGTTCTTCCGCTGCACCGTGGCAGACTGTACCGCGGCAACAGCCCGCGACGATGCCGCAGAGTGCCTGTGGGTGCCGCTCGGTGAGCTTCGGAGTGAGCTTTTCGGGCTTGCCTCCATAAGGAAAGGCATAGAGGAGTTTCTTAAAAAAATAAAAAATCTACATATATAATAAGGTGTATGTGAAAGTTTTTTATACTTTTGCGCCCTTGAAACAAGACTATTGAGGGAGAAGGCGCTGGGAAACAAGCTCTGAAGTCCCGAAACAAACATTATTAAAAAAACTATGCAAGAGAATTTAGTTATCGTGGAGAGCCCCGCCAAGGCAAAGACCATTGAGAAATTTTTGGGCAAGGACTACAAGGTGATGTCAAGCTACGGACACATTCGCGACCTTAAGAAAAAAGAGATAAGCATCGACATGAACACTCTGGAGCCATGCTATGAGATACCCGAGGAGAAGAAAAAGCTCGTGAGCGAACTCGCCAAGAAAGCAAAAGCAGCAAAGACGGTGTGGCTCGCATCCGATGAGGACCGCGAGGGAGAAGCCATATCGTGGCACCTGTGCGAGGTGCTGGGCTTGGACCAGAAAACAACAAACCGAATAGTATTCCACGAGATAACCAAACCTGCCATTCTTGAAGCCATCCAGAGCCCGCGCCGACTCGACATGAACCTCGTGAACGCCCAACAGGCACGCCGCGTGCTCGACCGACTGGTGGGCTTCAAGCTCTCTCCGGTGCTTTGGAGAAAGGTGAAGCCGTCGCTCTCGGCAGGAAGGGTACAAAGCGTGGCTGTAAGACTTATAGTGGAACGCGAGCGCGAGATACAAGCCTTCAACAGCGAACCATACTACCGACTCACGGCAGTGTTCACGCTGACCAACGCCGACGGCACCACCTCGGAGGTGAAAGCCGAGCTTGCCAATCGCTTCAAGACACGCAAGGAAGCCCTGGCACTGCTCGAGGCATGCAAGGATGCACAGTTCAGAGTGGCAAACATCAGCAAGAAACCACTCAAGCGCACACCGGCACCACCCTTCACCACTTCCACGCTGCAACAGGAAGCAGCCCGACGACTGGGCTTCACCGTAAGCCAGACCATGATGGTGGCACAACGACTCTATGAGAGCGGACGCATAACCTACATGCGTACCGACAGCGTGAACCTCTCGAAGCTATGCCTCGGAGCCAGCAAGGAAGAGATAACCAAGCTCTACGGCAAGGAATACAGCCACACACGCAACTACCACACCAGCTCAAAAGGTGCACAGGAAGCCCACGAAGCCATACGACCAACCTACATGAGCCAGACAACCATTGAAGGCAACACACAGGACCGCCGCCTCTATGAACTCATTTGGAAACGCACCGCGGCATCGCAGATGGCTGATGCCGAGATAGAGAAGACCACTGTGGAGATAGAGATACTGCCCTCGGGAAGCAATGCAAAGGAAAAGCTGCCCATGTTTGTGGCACAGGGCGAGGTGATAACCTTCGACGGTTTCCTGAAAGTATACAACATCACAACCGATGACGACAATGCCGACGACGACGTGGCACACATGCTGCCCTCGATGAACAAAGGCGACATGCTCCAGCGCAAGGAGATAGTGTCCACTGAACGTTACTCTCAGGGGCCACTGAGATATACCGAGGCCTCGCTCGTGCACAAGCTCGAGGAACTCGGCATAGGACGCCCCTCCACCTATGCACCAACCATCTCTACCATACAGCAGCGCGACTATGTGCAGAAAGGCGACAAGAAAGGCGAAGAACGCACATACAACATCGACAGGCTGAAAGACAACAAGATTGACAGCAAGCAGAAAAAAGAAATGGCTGGAGCCGACAAAGGCAAGCTCATACCAACAGACATAGGCATCGTGGTCAACGACTTCCTGATGAACAACTTCCCCGACATCATGGACTACAACTTCACTGCCAACGTAGAACAGGAGTTCGACAAGATTGCAGAAGGCAAGGAAGAATGGACCAAAGGAATGAAGACCTTCTACCACCATTTCGAACCGGAAGTAAAGAAAGTGATGGACTCACGCTCGGAACACAAAGCCGGAGAACGGCAGATAGGCATAGAGAAGACAACAGGAAAACCCGTGTTCGTGAAGATCGGACGCTTCGGACCGGTGGTACAGATAGGCTCTGCCGACGACAATGACAAACCGCGCTTTGCACAGCTGCCAGCCGACAAGAGCATGGAGACCATCACTATCGACGAAGCCCTCGAGCTGTTCAAGCTTCCGCGAACGGTAGGTACATACGAAGGCAGCGACGTGGTGATTGGTTCCGGCAAGTTCGGACCATACGTTCTACACGACAAGAAGTATGTTTCCATGCCTAAAGAGCTCGACCCACTGACAATAACGCTCACCGAAGCCATAAACCTCATACTCGACAAACGGCAGCAAGACCAACAGCGACACCTGAAGTCATTCGATGCCGACGGCAAGATGGACATCATGAACGGCAGATACGGCCCATACATTGCCTACAACGGAAAGAACTACCGCATACCGAAGGCACAGCAGGAGAAAGCCGAAGAGCTCACACTCGAGGAGTGCATGGAGATAATCAACTCTGCACCGCAGACCAAACCCACAAGACGACGCAAGTCATGACAAGAATTATCTTAGTGGGCTATATGGGAGTAGGCAAGACAACCATAGGCAGAGCCCTCGCCAAAAGCCTCAACCTCAAGTTCTATGACCTCGACTGGTACATAGAGAGCCGGCAGCACAAGACCGTGAAGCAGCTCTTCGACGAGAAAGGCGAAGAAGGCTTCAGAGAGATAGAGCGAAACATGCTGCACGAGGTAGCAGAGTTTGAAGACGTGGTGGTGAGCTGCGGAGGCGGCACACCCTGCTTCTTCGACAACATGGACTATATGAACCGGCAAGGCGAGACACTCTACCTGAAAGCCACACCCGAAGTGCTCTACCAGCATCTGAAGATGGGACGCAACGTCAGACCACTGCTGCTAAACAAGACACAGGAAGAACTCATGACGTTCATCACCGAGCAACTGTCACAGCGCGAACCCTTCTATTCAAAAGCCCGCCACACCATCGACGTGAGTCTACTCAACAACTACGATGCCATAGACCGGTCGGTGGAACAGGTAAGAAACATCGTAATACAACAATAACCACACACACCACATCGCTAACACACACAGAAATGAAGAAATGGACCATTGAGGACTCGAAAGAGCTGTACAACATCAACGGATGGGGCACATCCTATTTCGGCATCAACGACAAAGGAAACGTGTATGTAACACCCTGCAAGGACAACACCCAGATAGACCTGCGCGAGGTGATGGACGAGCTGTCGCTGCGCGATGTCACACCTCCGGTGCTGCTGCGTTTCCCCGACATCCTCGACAACAGGATAGAAAAGACTGCCAGCTGCTTCAAGAAAGCATCGGAGGAATATAACTACAAGGGTGAGAACTTCGTGATATACCCCATAAAGGTCAACCAGATGCAGCCTGTGGTAGAAGAAATCATTTCCCATGGAAAGAAGTTCAACCTCGGACTGGAAGCCGGTTCCAAGCCTGAGCTCCATGCCGTCATTGCCGTGCAGTGCCAAAGCGACTCGCTAATCATCTGCAACGGCTACAAAGACCAAAGCTACATTGAGCTCGCACTGCTCGCACAGAAGATGGGAAAACGCATCTTCATCGTCGTGGAGAAACTCAATGAACTCAACATCATTGCCAAGGCAGCAAAGAAACTCAACGTCAAACCCAACATAGGAATAAGAATAAAGCTCGCATCAAGCGGAAGCGGCAAATGGGAAGAGAGCGGCGGCGATGCCTCGAAGTTCGGATTGACCAGCGCCGAGCTGCTCGAAGCACTCAGGATGCTCGACGAGAAAGGCATGCACGACTGCCTCAGACTCATACACTTCCACATCGGCAGCCAGATAACGAAAATCAGACGCATACAGACGGCACTGCGCGAGGCGGCACAGTTCTATGTGCAACTCCACAAGATGGGCTACAACGTAGACTTCGTGGACTGCGGCGGCGGTCTCGGCGTGGACTACGACGGCACACGGTCGTCATCAAGCGAGAGCTCGGTAAACTACTCGCTGCAGGAATATGTCAACGACTGCATCTACCAGTTCGTCGATGCCGCCGACAAAAACAACATACCACATCCTAACCTCATAACCGAAAGCGGACGGTCGCTCGCAGCCCACCACTCGGTGCTCGTCATCGACGTGCTCGAGACAGCATCACTGCCCGAGATGACCGAAGACTTTGAAGCCAAGGACAGCGACCACCAACTCGTGAAAGACCTCTACGACATTTGGGACAACCTCAACTCACGCACCATGCTCGAGGACTGGCACGATGCCGAACAGATACGCGAAGAGGCACTGGAGCTCTTCTCCCACGGCATGGTAGACCTCAAGACGCGGGCAGAGATAGAGTCGATGTACTGGAGCGTATGCCACGAAGTCAACAGCCTCGCCAAACACCTCAAGCACATCCCAGAAGAACTCAGGGGACTCGACAAGCTCCTCGCTGACAAGTATTTCTGCAACTTCTCGCTCTTCCAGTCGCTGCCCGACTCATGGGCCATAGACCAGCTCTTCCCCATCGTGCCCATACAACGACTCAACGAACGACCCACACGCAACGCCACACTTCAAGACATAACCTGCGACAGCGACGGCAAGATAGCCAACTTCGTGACCTCAAGACACAACTCACAGGTGTTGCCGGTACATACCATAAAGAAAAGCGACGACTACTATCTCGGAGTGTTCCTCGTGGGAGCCTACCAGGAAATTCTCGGCGACATGCACAACCTCTTCGGCGACACCAACGCCGTGCACATCTCCGTGAAAGACGGACACTACCACATCGACCAGATCTTTGACGGAGAAACCGTGGAAGAGGTGCTCGACTATGTGCAGTACAATCCGAAGAAACTCGTCCGACAACTCGAGATATGGGTAACAAAGAGCGTGAAGCAAGGCAAGATCTCACTCGAAGAAGGCAAAGAGTTCCTCAACAACTACCGCAGCGGACTCTATGGCTACACCTACCTTGAGTAGGATGCCGGACACGAAGGGGATGAAACACTTCCCTATTTCGAAACACAACGATACAGATATCCCAGAATAAGGAAAAGAAGAAAAGAACAATGCAAAAAGAACAACTATATATAATAAAGGTGGGAGGAGCCGTGGTGGAAGATGAACGGCAACTCACCGAGCTGCTCAGCAACTTCGCCAACATCAATGGAAAGAAAATACTCGTACACGGGGGCGGACGCAGAGCCACAAAGACCGCCGCAGCACTCGGCATTGAAAGCCACATGGTCAACGGACGACGCATCACCGACAAGCAGATGCTCGAAGTGGTGACCATGGTCTATGGCGGACTCGTAAACAAACAACTCGTGGCACGCCTCCAAGCCAATGGTGTCAACGCCCTCGGACTCACCGGTGCCGACATCGACGTGATACGCTCACACCGCCGACCACCCGTGACAATGACCGTAAGAGACGATGACAACAACGAAACAACACAAACCATCGACTTCGGTTTCGTGGGCGACCCAGACAAAGCCAACGGAGAGATGCTCGCCACACTCATAAGCAAAGGCATCACACCCGTCATGGCACCACTCACACACGATGGCAACGGCAACCTGCTCAACACCAATGCCGACACCATAGCCTCAGAAACAGCCAAGGCACTCGCACCCTACTTCAACGTAACGCTCATTTACTGCTTTGAGAAAAAAGGTGTACTCCTCAACCCCGACGACGACAATAGCGTCATACCAACCATCACACGCAACGACTTCCTGCGCTACAAAGCCGACGGAACCATTGCCGGCGGCATGATACCAAAGATTGAAAACGCACTTAACGCCGTTGAGGCAGGAGTGGAAAAAGTAATAATCACACTCGCTACAGCCATCGACGGACAGCACGGCACAGTGATAAAAGAATGAGAGAAAGCGTTAAAAGACGTTAAATCCTATGCTTTTCTGTAACAATTTTCACACTAAATCGTCATCAATAACAGAGAGAAGATGAAAAATATCAGTTTCCGAAACGACGTACTGCCGCTGAAGAATGAGCTCTACCGACTCGCATTGAGAATTACCATGAGCACAGCCGACGCCGAAGACATCGTGCAGGAAACAATGATAAAAGTATGGAACCGCAGGGAGCGATGGCAAGAGATAGACTCTATCGAAGCCTTCAGCATGAAAATTTGCCGAAATCTCGCCCTCGATGTCCTGAGAAACAAAAACCACCAGAACCCGTCGCTCGAACAACACACGCTGATTGAGCCTACGGCAGGCACAGACCCACAGGACAAAACCATACAGCAAGACCGCATAAGAGTGGTAAGGCAAATCATCAACTCACTGCCAGAAAAGCAACGGAGCTGCATGCAGCTGCGCGACTTCGAAGGAAAGAGCTACAAGGAGATAGCCACCATCCTCGACATCAGCGAAGATCAGGTCAAGGTGAACATCTTCAGAGCTCGACAGACCATCAAACAGAAATACAAACAAATTGAAGACTATGGATTATAAGTACATCGAAATGCTGTTGGAACGCTACTGGGCGTGCGACACCTCCTTGGAAGAGGAGGAGATACTGCGTGCGTTCTTCAGCCAGAAAGACGTACCCAGCAGTCTCAAAGCCTACAAGGACCTCTTCGTCTATGAGCACGAGGCACAGAAGACCGAACGCCTTGGCGATGACTTCGACCAGAAGATGCTCGACATGATAGCCGATGAGAAGCCGGCAAAGGCACGCACCGTGAGCCTCAAAGCCAAGCTCATGCCATTGTTCCGCGCCGCTGCCGTGGTGGCAATAATACTAACGCTCGGCAACGCCATGCAGATGGCAACCGACCAGCGCGACAACAGTGCCGCCAGCCATATCCCCGCAGCCTCATCCAACAAAGGAGCATCGGTGGCAGTGGTGAAAAGCGACAGCATGAAGCTCGACACCCTGCAGAAAACAGGTGTGGTGCAGCCCGGGGGCATCGTCAAGTAACAGGAATATTTTCTAAGCTTTCTCTATAAAACAATAGTTTTTTAAAACAAACAAACGAAACTGTGAAGTTTCAAATTCTCTCAAATTTTTCATAACATACTAACGTTGGAAACCGGTCTCCTCGTGTTGGAGACCGGTTTTTTGTATATCATCAAATCAAGGAACGACTACCCACAACAGGCAGTCGCTTCTCCATTTGCTATTCACACACCTCAAGGGTCAGGCTCAGCGTCATCTCGCCATAATGCAGGCGATAGGGCTCCAATGGCAGCGCGCCCCAGCTGTTCACACCACCCACACCGCAATGCCTGCCATCGACATATAGGTTGGTAAAGCGCGACTTCTCTATGTCAGTGGAGTGTCGCTGGTGCTTGCTGTCACCGTCATCGAGCGTACTGATGTCATAGTGGAGGGCAGAAGCATGGAACAGCGACGGCTCCACGGTGCTCACCAGCCACCCCTTAGAGCTGCTGTCGGTCTGTTTCCACCACCTAATGTCGCTCTTCGTGCCGGTCTCCTGAGGACGTATGTAGGGATATAACTGTTCATCGGCACTCTGACTCCACAGCCCAACATGCTGCGATGACTTGCGGTCGCAGTAGTTCTCCACCGGTCCCCTACCATAATATTCACTCTGATCCATATCATAGAGCAGCTCCATCACCACACCATATCTGAACATGTCGGGCACAGCCTTGTCTGACTGTGGTGTCATCGTCATGCTCAGGTGCAACGTGCCATTGCCAGCAACACGGTATTCCATCATCAACCGTGCATCCACCTCCGGCATATAGAAGGTTGACGTCACCACGACCTCGCCTTCGCCCTTCCGTTTCTCGGCAGCAACACCATTGAGCAGCAGCTGCGGCTTGCGCCACACACTACTGTTTCTGTGCATCCACGCACCCATATCGTTGTCGGTGGGTGCACGCCAGAAGTTGGGCTTTATACTTCCGCCTTCGCCCAACAGGCTCTTTCCTTTATAATGATAACTGTCAATGAGTCCCGTAGAGCGGTTCACCGACAAGGCGAAGTCCTTGCCTTCAACCACGATGGATTGGTCGTTTTCCTTCATCTTAGCCATCTTCACCGCTCTCCCCTTCTTCACTGCCATTGCTGCTTTCTCATCATCAAAGGCTATCTGCTCGTGAGCTATTTCCTGTCCTTGATCCATGAGAGGCTGTGCTTCTTTCAGCCGGAAGAAGATGTCTAAGAAAGTCTCACCCATATAGTCCACATCGCATATCGGAAGCTTGACATCTCTCCATCCTCCCGGTTCAATGTCAAGGTCGTTGACGGTTCCCGACACCACAGATATACCGTTATCCATCACCACATAGTCCATCCTCACATTGTCAAGGTTGGTAAACACCCTGTTGTTTCTCACCCTCACCACTCCGTTCTGCATGTCTATAACCTCCACACTCACGTCCTGATAGAAATAGCCTACGTCGTGGGCATGTGGATTGGGCATGCGGTCGGGAGAGAACAGCCCATTGCAGTTGAAGTTCTCGTCGCTCGCATCATAAGCGTTATAGTCACCGCCATAGTTGTAACGTATGGCGGGAGGCACGGGTGAGAAGCGCAGCTCCACATTCGCCTTGGCATCATCGAGGGCTTCCTGCTGCCCGGCGGTGAGCCTGCCGGCATGCAGTCCCTGGTCAGCGAAGTCCCAGATGAAGCCTCCCTGAAACTTCGGATATTTCTCCACGAGCCTCCAGTATTCTTTCAGTCCGCCTCCTGAGTTTCCCATCACATGGTGGTATTCACACAGTATGAGCGGCTTCCGGCTATCATCATCCTGTGAGAGTGCATAAGCTTCACAGTCCTCTGGACTCATATACATCGGACACATGATGTCGGTGTTCATTCCCTTGCCTGCCTGTTCAAACTGTATGGGTCGCATGGTGTCCTGCTCCCGTATCCAGCGGTAAGCCTCAGTGAAGTTCTGGCTGTCTTTGGTCTCATTGCCGAGCGACCACACTATTATGCTGGGATGGTTGTAGTTGATGCTTACATTGTGTTGGTTGCGCTCGAGTATCTGCCGCGCAAACATGGGATGTCCGCCCAAGGAGTTCTCCTCATAGTGGAAGCCGTGGCTCTCCTGGTTGGCTTCGGCACACACATATATACCGAACTCATCGCAAAGGTCATACCACTGAGGGTCGTCGGGATAATGGCAGGTGCGCACGGCATTGATGTTGAACTGCTTCATGAGTCTGATGTCGTCAATCATCTGCTCGCGCGTCACCATATAACCCTCGTCGGGCGACATCTCGTGACGGTTCACTCCTTTCACCACTATGGGTTTGTCGTTCACGCATAGCTGGGTGACACTTCCGTGTGTGTCCTCGGCGGCTCTTATCTCCACCTTCCGCAGTCCCACCTTCATGGGTATCACCTCTATGGGAGAAGCTTTGTCACCTTTCTTGTCATACACATTCACCATCAGGGTGTATAAATAAGGTGTCTCGGCAGTCCACAGCAAGGGTTTATCTATGGAAAAACAAGCGGTTTCATCGCAGAAAGTACCGGTTTCTTCACCCGTAGGAGCATAGAGATGGGGCTCTATGCGCAGCGTGCCGGTAGTATTCATTTGTAACTGCAGCTGAGCCGTGCCGGCAGAGGCATCGACGACGGGTGTCACCCGTATGTCGTCAACGTGGCTCTTGGCGTTTCGGGCATAGAGATAGCAGTCGCGTGAAATGCCGGAGAGACGCCAGAAGTCCTGATCTTCGTCGTATGTGCCGTCGCACCAACGAAACACCTGCATGGCAAACAGGTTTCTGCCCTTGTGCATATAGGGTGTGACATCAAATTCCGCAGCCACCTTCGAATCTTCAGCATAGCCCACGAACTGTCCGTTGACATATAGGAACATACACGACGACACCGCGCCGAAGTGGGCTATCACCTGTGAGCCGTCCCAGTCGTCGGGCATGGCTATCCACCTGCGGTAGGTTCCCACATGGTTGTCTCTCGCCGGCACCATGGGTGGGTTAATGTAGTTCTGCTCACGGAACGAAAAGCCAATGTTCACATACTTCGGATCGCCATAGCCGTGGAGCTCCCACAGCGCCGGCACCGCCATCTCTGCCCATTGCGAGTCGTCGTAGTCGGTGAGATAGTAGTCGCGCGGACGGTCAGTGGCATCCTTCACCCAGTTGAATTTCCATTGTCCGTTCATCGACAGATAGTGCTCTGAGCTGGTCTTGTCCCATCTGGTGTCGCCCTTGGTGCCAACCGTCCATGCCCTCCTTACGGCATCGGTACTTTCAAAGGCAAAGAAGTCGGCATGCACAGGCAGCCTGTTCACCTCATTGATGTCAAGGTTCTGGCACTGCTGAGGCAGCGAGTCGTTCTGTGCGTAGCCGCACACCACGGCGGCACACGTCAGGATGGTTGCAGTAAGTCTGTTCATAGTAGTATTTAAGATTTGAGATAATTGTCCCAAAGTAGTTTTGAGCCATTGCTGCATGGTCAGGTATACACGAGCGTGGTGAGCTTGTCATCGGCAAAGAGCGCAGCTGCCACGGTTTGTATCTCGTCGGCGGTGACGCTGTCAATGTCGAGAAACAGCTGGTCTATGCTTTTCTCTGTTCCGAAGAACAGATAGTGCTTGCCAAAGTCGAGTGCGAAGTTCTCACGGTTGTCACACGCCACACCTATCTGCCCTTTCAGCTGCTGCTTGGCAGCTTTGAGTTTCTGCGATGAAATGGGCTTTTTCACAAACTTGTCAAGCTCGCGTCGCACCAGAGCTATGCAGCGTTTCACGTCGTGCTGGTCACAGCCGAAATACACCATCCACACTCCGGTGTCGCTATAGCTCACCATGTTGCTCTCAACACTGTATACCAGTCCGTGGCGCTCCCTGAGAACGAGGCTCAGACGGGCACTGAGAGCCGGACCACCGAGGATATTGTTGAGCAGATAGAGGGCTGTGCGGTGCTCATGGTGGAAACCATAGGCACGCGTGCCAATCATTACATGTGCCTGATGGGTGGCGCGGTCTACCTCATAGAGCTGTCCACCGGCAGATAAGTCAGCGGCAGCCACGCCGGTCCGGGCGCATTGTACCGTCGTCGCCGCACTGTTGTCGGCGGTTATTTGCGGCAGGTCGGCAGTGGTCTTTCCCACCGCAGCCACTATGGCATCGAAGCTTATGTCGCCATAGACGAAGAACACGCTGTTGTCGGCACGGTAGTGCCTATGTGCGAAGCTCCGTGCATCGTCGGCAGTGAATGCCCTCACGTTCTCCTCCGTGCCGAGGATGTTGTGACCGAGAGGTTCGTCCTTGAAAATAATGTTCTCAAAATCATCGAAGATGAGCTCCGACGGTGTGTCGTTGTAGCTCTCTATCTCCTCCACCACCACGTCTTTCTCCTTCTCCACCTCCTGCTCGGGGTATGTCGAGTGGAACACTATGTCGGAGAGCACATCCACAGCCTTGCGGAAATGGTTCTTCAGTATGGCGGCATAATACACGGTGTGCTCCTTCGTGGTGAAGGCGTTGAGGTCGCCACCCACCGTCTCGAGGGCATTTATCACCTGCAGGGAGTTGCGCTTGGAGGTTCCCTTGAAGGTGGTGTGCTCCACGAAGTGTGCCAGTCCCTCCTCGCCTGCTGCCTCATGGCGCGTTCCGGCGGCTATCTGGTAGCCGCAATACACCACCTGCGCCACCGACGGCAGGTGAATTATTCTCAGTCCGTTGCTGAGTGTAGTGCTGTTATATCTCATTGCAGTGGCAAAGGTAGTGAATTGTTTGTAAATAAGTTAACGAGTTTGAGTTGTTTTGCGTACCTTTGCATCCGAAATCAATATTATACATCTTGAAGACATTTGAAGAACTGGGCGTCATCTCTCAGATAAGAGACGCCATCGATGAGTTGGGATTCGTGCAACCCATGCCGGTGCAGGAACAAGTGATACCATACTTGCTGGGCAACAACAACGACGTGATAGCCCTCGCACAGACAGGAACAGGGAAGACCGCCGCCTTCGGCATACCATTGCTGCAAAGGGTATGGCAACAGCTCAATGCCGCCGATAATGCCGCCGACAGGAAAGCCACTCAGGCTGTGGTGCTCGCACCGACACGCGAGTTGTGCCTGCAGATTGCCGACGACATGAAAGACTTTGCCAAGTATCTCGACGGCATACACATTGAAGCCGTCTATGGCGGTGCAAACATTGTGGCACAGATGAAAGCACTCAGGAAAGGGGTGCAGATCATCGTTGCCACGCCGGGAAGACTCATTGACCTGATGAACCGCGGAGTGGCACGGCTCGCCACCGTCAACAACGTGGTGCTTGACGAAGCCGACGAGATGCTCAACATGGGCTTCTCCGAGAGCATCAACGAGATACTCGCCGGAGTGCCGCAGGAACGCAACACGCTGCTCTTCTCTGCCACCATGAGCCGCGAGATAGAACGCATAGCCAAAGGCTACCTCCACGACTACAAAGAGATTGTGGTGGGCAGCCGCAACGAGGGTGCCGAGCATGTGAACCATATATACTACCTCGTACACGCCAAAGACAAATACCTCGCGCTGAAACGCATCGTGGACTATCACCCGAAAATATTCGCTATAATATTCTGCCGCACAAAGCTCGAGACACAGGAGATTGCCGACAAGCTCATACGCGACGGCTACAACGCAGAGGCGCTCCATGGCGACCTCTCGCAGCAACAGCGCGACCTCACCATGCAGAAATTCCGCTCACACCTCACACAGCTGCTCGTGGCTACCGACGTGGCAGCACGCGGACTCGACGTTGACGACCTCACGCATGTCATCAACTATGGACTGCCCGACGACATCGAGAGCTATACCCACCGCTCGGGACGCACCGGACGCGCCGGAAAGAAAGGCACCGCCATAAGCATCATCCACACCAAGGAGAAACACAAGGTTCACCGCATAGAGAAGGAGATAGGCAAACAGTTTGTCGACGGCGAACTGCCCACACCACACGACATCTGTTCCAAGCAGCTCTACAAAGCCATCGACGAGATAGAGAAAATAGATGTGGACGAGGAGGAGATAGCACCGTTCATGACCGACATCAACCGTCACTTTGAATACTTCGACAAGGAAGACATCATAAAGAAAATAGTGACACTCACCTTTGGACGCTTCCTCGCATACTACCGCGACGCACCAGAGATAGAGAAGCCTACAACACGAAGCAGTAAGGATAGCAACCGACAGCGCAAGGGAGGCAGCAACAACGCCAAGAACCCACGCATACCCGAGAACGGCTACCGACGACTGTTCGTGAACCTCGGCAAAGCTGACGGCTTCTATCCCGGTGAAATCATGCAATTTATCAACAAACACACGAGGGGAAGGATAAAAGTGGGACACATAGACCTCATGAGCACCATATCATATATAGAGGTGCCCGAAGAGGATGCCGTGAAGGTGATGAGAGGTCTCGACGGAAGCATATACAAAGGACGAAGGGTGAGATGCAACGATGCCGACGACGACAGAGAGCGTGCCGCAGCATCGGAAAACCGTAAGCGTCGCAATGCCACCCCACGAGGCAAACGCAGCAACAGGAGCGCCAACCCACTGCCCACTGACTGGCGCCAGCTCGTGCAGGACGCTCCCTTCAAGTTCAAGGGAGATAACCCCGACTTCGGCGAGGAAGGATGGGCACGCAGAAGAAAAAAGAAATAGAAAGGTGACTTAGCTTAAGAAGTTCACCACCGGGTATATACCAAAAAAGGACTGTCTCCCGACAGTCCTTTTTTTAGTTTGTTTCCTGAACTCTCTTTACCTCCAAAGTAACTTAACACTTGAAGATTTGTAAGAACTCAAAACTAAAACTACTAATAAAAACTCAAAACATACAATTAACTAAAACATTAACTTTCTGAGTGCAAAATTAAGCACAAAACACCCTCAATCAAAACACATATAACAAACATATAGATTTATCTAACTACGCAAACAGTTCAACACTCTCATTCTCAGCATGTTAAATAAGTTTTTAAAACACCAAAATATAAACCTTATCTAATCATGCTACAGAAAATACAATATCTATATATGTCCGTTGAAATGGCTAAAAATCATATTGTTGGGCAGAATTTGCTATCATGAGCTGTCTAAAGATTTTGTATTGAGCAAATTTAATCAGGAGGGTTGAGCAGAATTATTAAGCGCGCTTTGAGAAGGATAGTTGAGCAAGGAGGGTTGAGCAGGATTTTCAGTTGTGTCGGATTTGCAATCCGACACCATTGAATATGAGCATCTGTGATGCGGAAAAAAGGTAAGGATAATGTTTCTCGGATTGCAAATCCTAATATTCAATGGAGCAGGATTGCAAATCCTGCTCAACTCACTCCTGCTCATAAGGACAGCGTTTCTCTGATTGATACGCCGTTGTGGCGGATTTGCAATCCGACACCATCGAGTATGAGCATCTGAGATGCGGAAAAGGTAAAGACAGTGCATTTCTCTGATTGATACGCCCAAAACGGTGCGAAACCTATTCTTTCACCTTCCTACCTCTTATTATATATATGCCTTTGTAGCCCTTGCCCACATGCTGTCCGGCGAGGTTATACCTTGGAGCATCGGAGGCAGGCATGAGCTCTGTGTGGTCGATGCCCGTCACTTCGGGTTCTACCGGCTCCTCCTCTGTCGACTCCATGTCGGCATCCACCAGTTCGCTGAACAGGAAGGACTCCTTCGCACCACCTACCATGCCCTCCTCCAAGGCGAGATAAGCCTTGTGGGCACCGTTGGTGAACGCCTCGCCGTTGGGACAGCCCTTGTTGAAATAGAAACCCACCGAGCCCTCGGTCTTCTCCCTGTCGAGCGACAGCATGTAGAACCGGTAGCCCTCGCTCTCACCATCGGGACCCGTGGTGGTCTCAGCCTTGTCGCTGCCACGCAGCAGGTTGTTGTCGTCACCCTCACCCTCGTCGTCGGTGAGCTGGAAATTGTATACTCCCGCAGCACCATGCACCACCACGGCAGTGCCGGCAGGCACCACGTCGCCGACGCTGTAGGTCTTGCTTCGTGCGAGCATACCCTCGCCGTTGAGCGTCATGGTGTAAGCCTCCGCACCCTCCGGCACCTTCACCGAGTAGTTTCCGAGGTATAACGTGCCATATAACGCACCGCTGACGGTGTTTGCCACCACATCTGTAAGGGTCCTTCCCTTGAGGCGCACCTCGTCGAGGAACATTCTTTTTTGTGAAGACTCAAACTTTATCCTCATTGTGGGGGCAGTGGCAGTGATGGTGCAAGAGTAGTTATTCCACTGCTCTGCTGTCATCACATCCGTGCTCAGCCCACTCACCGTGCCACCCGTCACCGTGAGGTTCACCAAGGCGCTCTCCTTGTCCCATGGCGCAGCCTTGAAGGTCAAAGTGTAGGTCTGCCCTTCATTCACCGTGATGCTCGGAGTCGTGGCAGAGCCTTTTTTCTTTGAAGATCCAAACTTTATACATTTGTTTGCTCCGTTGCCACTGGAATTTCCCCAACCAGTGTTGTCAAACTTTATTGAGCTTGATGCAATGTTCCCACTCCAAGAACCTTCATTTCCTCCCGTGCCGTTATTGGTATTGAACGACTCATAGAACACCGTTACTTCTTCCGCAGTCATGGCGGTGGTGATGATGGGGTCGCTCACGGTGATGTCGTAGGAAGCCTCAGCGGAAGTATACTGGTCGTTGCCGGCAAACGAGGCGGTGATGGTTGTGGTGCCGCGCTTGGAGAGAATGGTCACCGCACCGGTGGAAGCATCTACCTCTGCCACGGTGGCATCGCTGGAGCCATAGCTCACCTCCACGCCCCGCACATTGCTGAGCACAGGCGTGGCGAAAGCCTCGTTCACGTTGACGTTGTAGTTTGTTTCGGCATAGGAGAGCACCGTCTCGCCCTTGCTTATCGTGAGCTTATACGATGCCGAGCCGGAACGGTAGTCGTCGGTCTTTGGTGTTACAGCCTTGATGGTCACCTCACCGGCTTTGTTTATCGTCACCTCGCCGGTGGCGGCATCCACCGAAGCCACCTCGGCATTACTTGACGAGAACACCGCAGCGGGAGCACCCTCAGCCTTCGTCAGCGTGGGCTCGGTAAACGCCCCGTCACCAAAGGTGTAGGTTGCCGTAGTTGTGCTGAACGACAGTTCCGGACTCTCACCCGTCTCCTGTCGGTACAGCTGCACAGCCTGCTGATCTGAATAATAGCATGAAAACAAATCGCTGCTACTGTTATACCTCAGAAGATTTCTGGTATTGGTTCCCTGAAACATTATTGTTGCATTATTGTTAGTAATGGTTATCTTAGCCTTTGCATTATTATCCTTATCATCTTCTGTCTTCAAATAATTTTCTTTACTTGAAGCTGCATAAAGATACTTTCCATCACTTGTCTTGAAGTACCACGCATCGGTCACTCCCTCAAGCGTCAGCACTTGTATCTTCGCATTCTGGTTGTCTGACGGGTCAAGAACTATGGTGCCGTTGCTCACAGTGACATTCTCAGTCTTGAAATTATTTTTATCCTGCACAGCCATTGCCACTCGTGTGCCCGACGAGTTCACAATTATCAGCTTGTCGCCCTCTGCCAGCGTAGAGGCATCGGTAACGAGTACATAGTTTTGGAGTGTTTCTCCGTCGGCAAGGCTCTTCCCTGCGAGGCAGCAAAGTATTGACAGGATTATGATGCGTAGTTTTTTCTGCATAGTCATTGTATGAGTTATTTGGTAAATGATGTTGTCGTGGTGCAAATATATAAAAAATGCGAGAAAAGGGTGATGCTCCGGTGGAAAAATCGTTATAGTCTTAGTCTTTCCCTGCTATTCAGCGAGCCATCTGTTCCGCCACTATCACTATGTTTGCCGGTTTACCCTTCACCATAGCGGTGGTGCCATAGACGAAGGTGGTGCCGCCGTCCTTGAGGTGGAGCTTCTTGCGAAGGGCATCGGCACCCATGGGGAAGTTTCTCACCGCCACGTTAGCACGGTCAATGCCCTTGAGAGCCTCGCCCAGCTCACGTTTGTTCATCTTCGAGACAGCTACTATGCGCAATGCCCGTCCCGGAAAATGATGCCACGGAAGGATGCCACCGCCCTCTCCGCCGGCAGCAATGAACAGGTGGCTGTTGGTGGCGAGCGCCCTCACCCCATATCTCTCGCAGAGCAGCGCAAAGCATCCGGCTTTCATCACTGCGGCATTAGGCTCGAGGAGAACGCTTCCCACGGTGCCGGTCACGTCGGCAATGGTGGTGAGCACTGCCGTCTCATCCTGCCGGTAGCTCATCAGCTGCCACCCTGCTCCGTCGTGGTTGGCGCATGTCATGGTTGGCGGCGTGCCGTCGTGCTGTCCCTGCATCACCATGAGCAGCTCCTTGCACTCGTTTTTCACCGCCACGACGTGCACCTCGCTCACCACCGTCCTGCCCGCAGCCTCGTTTATCTGTTCCACGGCGAGGTGCCAGTCGAGCATCGGTGAGAGCTTCACCACCACCATGTGGGCTTTGCTGAGCATCAGCCTACATATCTCCAGAATGTTGGGAGCACAGTCGCCGAGCATCACCACCTTCGCACCGCTGCTGCTGCGCCGCGCCGGGTCTACCATGACCATATAGGCATGGGGCATATTCTGAAGAAACGCGATGGAATCGCAGTTTTTTACCTCCGCCTCCAGTGCCAGTGCCCTGAAGTTATGCTCTGCCATGGTGCACAGGTGGCTCTGCTGCTCCACATAGACGGCACCACAGCCGGGATATATGCCTTCACATGCCTGCGCAATGAAGAAAAAGTCTATGCCGAAACCGCCCGTGAGGTCTACCACGGAGTAGCCGTCCCTGCTGGAGGTGTGGGCAGCGGTCTCTTCCCCTGCCTTGAGCCTCTCAGCTATCAGCGATGCCTTATAGCGTGCGGTGAGTTCGCTGGAGCACTGTTCCATGGAGAGGTGCGGCGGAAAGACGATGCCGGCACACTCAGCCCACGACGGCAGCTTGGTGCGTGCCGTCTGCCACCCTTGTATCTGCTGGAGAGCCATGGGCATGTCCACATCGTTGGCAGCTCCCTTGAGGGCAAGCATCCTCACGTCGTCGTTGCGGTGGAGTGAAATAAAGTGTCTCGTAGCGTCGTTTATCATGCCGCAAATTTACAAAAAGAAACGCAACCGCTAAAGGTAAACCCGCATTTAGTAACCATGAAAAGGTTACTAAAGTAAGCCGCCGTGACTTATATGCACAAAAAAAAGAGCTGCCTGCGGGTGTCGCAAGCAGCTCTTGGTAGTTATTCGTCAGTTGTTTGTTCGAGCGGGGTCGCTATCCCACCTATTTATATATGTGCATCGTTGTGTGCCGTTGTGTGTCGTTTTGTGGCGTTGTGGCGTTGTGGCGGATTTCTTGCTTCCGGCAAGCGACCATAGGTCGATGAGCAATCCGCCACCATTGAGTATGAGCATCTGTGATGCGGTAAAATCATTGTTTCTCGGATTACAAATCCTAATATTCAATGGAGCAGGATTGCAAATCCTGCTCAACTCACTCCTGCTCAAACACTCCTGCCCATAAGAACAGCGTTTGCAGTTGTGGCGGATTTGCAATCCGACACCATCGAGTATGAGCATCTGTGATGCGGGAAAAGCAAGGACAATGTTTCTCGGATTACAAATCCTAATACTCAATGGAGCAGGATTGCAAATCCTGCTCAACTCCCTCCTGCTCAACTCCCTCCTTGCTCAACTATCCTGCTCAAATACTCCTGCTCAACTCATTCCTGCTCAACGGGTGCAGTCAATGTAGGGAATTTCAAATTCGTCCGCCGCAATTTCAAACCGTTCGCGACAAATTCCGCACCAAACAATCAGGCACAAAAAAACGCAGGAAGGACCTCCGTGTGGACGGAGCCTTCCTGCGATTTGTCATTTAGTGTTAAGGTCTTTAAGAGCTTTAATTTCTTTAAGATCTTAAACCCCTGTCTTGTTATCTTTTTATCTTACAATCTTCTTTCCGTTGACTATCACGATGCCCTTGTAGGCTTTGCCCACGCGCTGTCCGGCAATGTTGTAGGCAGGAGCATCAACGTCGGCGTTGCTGCTTACCTTCACGCTGCTGATGGCTGTGGGAGTGCAGTCAGCCTCCTTGAGCACGGGCTTGTCAAGGGTGATGGTGGTGTTGGCGGGGTTGCCACCGGTGTCGATGAGCAGACAGAGGTTCTTCAGGTTGATGCCCTTGAGACCCTCGGCTCTCACCACCTTCTTCATGCCTGCGCTGAGGGAGAGGTCTTGGTTGAACAGTGAAATGTCGTCGTTGCCACCTTCTTCCTTGCGGGTATAGAGCTTCAGTGTGGCGTTTACGTTCTCGCTGGCAGCGAGGGTCACGCTGAAGTCGTATTTCTCCTGTGAGAAGGTCTCTATGTCGGTGATGAAGAATGCTTGTGCCTGCCACTGATAGTCAGTAGCCTGCTTGAGTACATAGGAATATGTACCGTTGTCAACGGTCACCTTCGGCAGGTCGGTATACTCTTTCCACTCTGGACCGTGAGAATAGTAGAACGCATTCTTCACCGTGGCATCGCGGAAGAGGTTGCAGCTGGTGTCGTAGTCGAACGGCTCGACAACCTCGGGCTCTTCACCGTCGTTCACCTTGAAGGTGATGCCAGAGAGGGTGAGTGTGGTGTTGGCGGGGTTGCCACCGATGGCCACGAGCAGACAGAGATTGTTCATGTTCTTACCCTTCATCTTTATGAAGGTCTCCGACTTGGGCAGGGTGTAGGGCACGCCGGCTCTCAGAAGAATATCCTCGGAGAAGTAAGACACGTCGTTGCTACCGCCGTCCTCAGGACGCTGATAGAGCTTGAGTGTAACCTTCAGGTCTTTGTCAGAGGTGAGGGTGGCACCGAAGTCGTAGTTCTCCTTGAAGGTGGTGTTGATGTCGGAGAGGAAGTAGAACTGAGCCTGCCATGGACCGTCGTTGTTGTAGGTGGCATCACCGGCGAAGATGGTGGCGTCGGTACCGTCAACGTTGAAGGTGTAGTTCTGGCTCTCTTTCCAGTCGGGAGCAAAATACACGATGGGGGTGATGTCGGCATTTACCCAGAGGTTCGGGTCGGGCTCGCCCTCGGTCATGGCTTTCACTGTTACCGGTGCTGATTCTATGCCGTTCTCGTTAACTGCCGTCACGGTGAAGGTATAGGTTGTTCCGGGCTTCAGATTGTCTATTACCTGTTCAATCTCCTCGCCTGATGCCACGGGCTCGGTGCTTATCTCATGTCCCTTGTAGGCAATGGTATAGACGAGGTTCTGCTCACCGGCATCGGTACCAGCCATGATGAGCTTCACGCTCTGCTCGTCAAGGACCTCAGCCTCGAGCTTCACAACCTCGGGCAGCTCGGCAAAGAGCGAGAAGTCTTTGATCTTGATGCCATAGCCTGTGGCAGCCTTGGTGCTGGTGAAGGTCACATAGCGCGACGAGGCGAGCTCGCTCTTGGCATCGGCGGCGATGTGGAGGGTGGTGAAGGTAGCCATTCCCGGATGATTTGTCACGGTGAAGGCTGCGGGAGTGCGTGCCTCACCGTCCTCACCGGCAAAGCTGATGTTGTAGTCGGCAGGACAAGCGCCCTCGAAGCGCACCGATACGGCGGTGATGTTGTAAGCCTTGCCGAGGTCGAGGGTGAAGCCGGCGGTATAGTTGTTGTTCGCATCTTCCACATTCTCGCTTATCACCCACTGGGTCTCAATGTTGTTGTCGAAGGCATTGGCCATGTCGTTCTCTCTCGGAGCGTCGCCAAACACTTCGGTCACCATGTCGGAAGAGAGTCTTATCTTGTCGCCGTTGTATGCCTTGACCTCCACGGCGTTGCTCACTACCTCGCCGGCATTGGCGGTAACGGTGATGATGCCCGGCTTGAGCACGGTGAGCACGTTGTTCTCAAACTCACCGGCATCCTCCGGCTCACAGCTGTAGGTCACCTCGCCGGCTTCCATCTCCATGCCAATCTGGTCGAAGGCGGTGGCAGAGAAGTTGATGGCGGTGCCTACCTTGCCCAGTGAGGCAGAGGCATCGATCTTCAGTGAGGAGAGCACCGACTCGGTGTGGTTGAACACGCGGAACTCATAGAAGCTGTTTCCCCACTGTGTGGCACGGTCAATGGCGTGATACTTGATGTAGCGTGCCTTGACAGCCTCGTCAAGCTTTATGGTCTGCACGGAGTGGTTGGCAATGCCGCTGTTCTCGCCACTGGCAATCACGGTGCCGTCAACGAGCCATCCGTCGCCGTCAACCTCGTCGCCAGCCAGTATCTCATAGTTCTTGGCGTAGGCTGGCTCCCAGTCAATCTGTATGACGTTGAACTCGAGAGACTCACCCAGGTCCACCTGCCACGACTGGTCGTCTGCGGTGCTGCTCTCCCATCGGGAGTTGAGATTGTTGTCCACTGCTGCAGCGGCATTGCCCGTAGTGGCAATCGCCGTCTTTTCCTGCGCAAGGTTTTCTTGTGCGAAGCCTGTCATTGTGACAAGTGCCATCGCTAAAGTTAACAATGTTTTCTTCATACTTGGTTATAGTTAGTTATGTTAGTTAGAGATTACCTATTTCATAATCTTCACGCTCCTGGTGGAACCGTCGGCAAATGTCTCAGTTCTTACGACCAAGCCGTGGTAGCTATCGTTCACAGCTCGTCCGGCAAGGTCGCAGAGCCGGACCGATACCACTGCGCCTTTCTCCTTGTCGGTGCTGATGGTGGTGATGGCATTCACGGGGTCTGTGCCGTTGCTGGCTATCCTGATCCAGTTCATCTTGTTCTTGGTCTGCTTCACGTTGCTCAGACGCATGGTGTGCTTGCCTTTCTTTATGGGCACTGTCACTTTCTCTGTCTTCCATTGGTTTCCGGTGGAAGCAAAGTCGCCGTGGGCTACGGTGTTGCCGTCGATGGCAATGTTGATGGCGGTGCCGCCGTCGTTGCTCAGGCGCAGCTCAAGGGTGTAGTTGTCGTCGCTGCCCACCTGTATCTGATAGTCCACATAAGGAGTGATGGTGTTGCCCTCCCAGTTCTCGAACTGCTGGAACTCGCTCAGCTCTATGGGTATGGTGCTCTTGCTGTCGGTGTTGTGGCGGAGCTTGCACTCGCTCATGTCGATATAGTCTTTGGCGGCAATCTGGTCGCCGGGCTTGAACCAGCAGGTCTTGTCGAACGACGACATGTGGGTGTAGATCCTTCCGAGCTCAGTGAACTGCAGGTTGCTGTCGCTGCCGGTGAAGATGTGCCAGTAGGGAGAACCGTTGTTGAAGCTTCCACCCACGCCCATGAACCATGCGTAGCCTGCCACGTTGTCGCTCTGCTCGAGCACCTGCACCTTCTGCACCATCTGGTCAATCTGGTTGTCCTCGGTGGTCACGAAGCCGTCCTTGTCGCCTTCCCATGCACAGAACTCGGTGAGCATGATCTTCTTCTTGCCGTTGCGGGAGAAATAGTCGCGTAGACGCTTGTCCTTGTCGCTTGCAAAGAGATATTCGTTGACATACCAGCTTACGGCTCCCGCCCAGTTCATATATGTATGCAGGGCAATGTAGTCCATTCTCGGGTCTTTGCCGTAGAGCTTGTTATATTCTTCGATGAAGGCACCGAGCCACTCGTCCAAGCCCCACACCTTACCGTCGGTGAGAGGCTGATAGCCGAAGTTCATTGCGGGAGACACGAGTATGAGGTTAAAGTCCTCGGCAATCTTCTCCACCTTGGGCCAGTCTCTGGCTGCCACGCTCGGCACGATGTTTGAGCCACCGTCGCCACCGGTGAAGTTCGGCTCGTTGAAGCCCAGCAGCATCTTTGTCTCGGGATGGTTCTTGAGGTAGCTGCGCAGCTCGCTCTCGTTGAAGGTGTTGCTCCAGCACATCGGTGCGAAGCTGATGCCGTCGGCATCGGCAGTGCGGAGATTGTCGGGGCTGGGTGCTATGCCCCAGTTGTAGGTCCAGCTCACGCCGGGCTTGAGTTGTTCCGTCCACGATGCGGTGTAGCGTGGGTTGTTCTCACACAGGCCTCTCTTCTCGCTGCGTTTCATCTTTGACGCTGCATAGACGGGGTCGGAGGACAACTCACCGGTATTGTTGAACACGCGGAACTCCCAGAAGCTGCTGCCCCACTCCGTGGCACGGTTTATGGCATTGTACCTGATGTAGCGTGCCTTCACTGTCTTCTTCAGACCGATGTTCTGCACGGAGTGCTGGCTCAAGCCGCTGTTCTCGCCGCTGGCAATCACGGTGCCGTCGGTAAGCCATCCGTTGCCGTCCACGTTGTTGCCTGCGAGTATCTCATACTTCTTCGTGTAGGCTGCCTCCCACTCAATCTGTATGGTGTTGAATTCCTGAGCGCTTCCCAGGTCCACCTGCCACGACTGGTTATCCAGAAATTCGCTTTCCCATCTTGTCTCAGTGTTGTTATCCACAGCTGCAGAAGCATTGCCGGTAGTGGCAATCGACGTGCGGTTCTGCGCAAGGTTTGTCTGCGCAAAGCCCGCAATGGTGGCAAGAGCCACCGCTAAAGTTAATAATGTTTTTTTCATACTTTTTAAATAGATAGTTATTCGGTTGATAGATTTCTCAAGAACTTCGCCAAGCGTCTCTCTCCTTTCCGCTGCAAAGATAGGCGCGTGACCTTTCCATAGCAAGAATATCACTACGCAAAAACCTCACAACACCGAAAAACAAGCTTCAAACCACTGTCGCTGTAAACAAAAAAAGAGCTGCTCGCATTTGTTGCAAGCAGCTCTTTTCATTGTTATCCACTATTCTTCTTACTATTATTCTTCCCATATAGAGAATGATTGGGGCCAGCTCTCAGTGCCGAGCTCTCCCTCCTTACTCTGCACGCGTCCGCCGGGAGGTATAGGATTGTCGCTTATTTTTCCTGATACATTCATAAGGGGGCTCTGGCTCTCCACAGCCCATAACTCAGTGGTTGGTTTTATATACGTTTTCTTTTCCATCGCTTTATAATTATGTAGGAAGGATATATTTCCTTTTTCTCTCGTTACTTAGGTCTTTACTTTACAATCACCTTCTTGCCGTTGACGATATAGATGCCGGCAGGCAGCTGCATGAAGCTGTTGCCTCGTGAGGACACCTTCCTTCCGTCAATGCTGTAAACGTTGCCTATCACGGCATTTATCTCGCTGTCGGTGGCTGGACGCGTGATGGCTGTGGTCTCGCCTTCACCGGGATTAACCTCGGGTGTCTCCGGGTTTTCCGGATCAGAGGGCTCATCCTCATGGTCAATGAACACGAGGCTTATCTTTGCGCCCGGAGCAACGTTGGAGAGCTGCACCATGGAGCGCCATGCGGGGATGATGGAGCCCGAGGTAGTGGTTGCAGCCATCTCCTGTAGCGTCAGCGAGGTGTTTCCTCCTGCCAGTCCGTAGATGCCTGTGTGGTACCATCCGTCGTAGCCTTCCCATGGCGTGTCGTTGCTTGTTGCCTCGTGGGTGACATAGGTGCCGAAGAGCGTTGCATTGCCTTCGGTTGATGCTCCCACGTGCTTCATGGCTTCAAGGTTGCCTTCGGGGAAGGTGAGTGTCTTTGGCACGTTGCTGTCGATGAAGTATATGGTGCCGCCACCATTGTCAATGTTCGACTTCACGAGATACGGCTTGTTTGTTACGCCCACTCCGGTCACCTCTTCAAACTTCAGGGTTATGTTGTTGCTCTCGTCGGCAACGGCAGAGCTCAGCTCATAGAGCGTGAGCGGGGCATCGCTGCCCTGCACTCCAGAGTTGTTCACGTCGACGGCGAAGGGGAGAATCACCGTTGCAAAGACATCGTTGCCCTTCTTGTCGCCGTTGTTCAGATTGCGCGAGAAGGCGAAGTTCTGTCCGGTAACGATTTTCTTGAAGCCGGTGAAGGGGTCAAGCTTCAGATACTTGCTTGCATCCATGCCACGGGTATACTTGCCATTTGCTATTCCCGGTGCTATCACTGTGGAGTAGAGTGGGTTTCCTGAGTAGAACGTCGCGGCGGGGAAGTCGCCGTCGATCATGTCGAAGTTATATCCGTAGAGGGTCTCTCCGTCGCGGTCGTACATCACATAGTTGATGTTGAACTTGTTGAGCTTGGGCGACACGAGGATGGCGTTGGGGTTGAACGTGAAGTAGGCATGGTCGCGGTCCAGACGGGCGTTGCCCGTGGCTCTGAAGTCCACCTCGGTGAGGTCGTAGGCTGTGGCGCATTTTTCCTGGTCAATGGCTATGAACTTGTCGGTGTCCCATACTCCGGTGATGTATACCATGCCGGCGGCGGTGAGCTTTGCGGCATCAGGATCTGCGGGATTGTCGTTCACTCTCAGGTCTCCTTCCACGATGGGTGTTGTCACGGTGAGCTGTCGATCGGCTGAGGTGTTGCCGGCTTCGTCGCTAACCTTGAGAGTGTAGTTGTAGGTTGTTTCCGGGTCAAGGTTGTTTATGCGGAAGCGCACGTTGGTGCCCTCCTTGCCGGTCACGTCACCCTCATATCCGCCATACTCGTTCCAGATCTTGAAAGTGAGTGTGCCCTCGTCAGTGTCGTCGGTATAGTTGAGGTTGAACACCACATAGCTGGCTGCCGCCATCTGGGTGTGGGAAGCATATACCGGTGCCGTCACGTCATTGACTGAAGTGTAGTAGAAATTGTCGAAGAACAGGGTGTTGGCAGCCTGCTGGCTCACCACGAGTTCAAAGAGGTCTTTGCCGCTGTAACCTTCGGGTCTGAAGTCGGCAGGCCTGAACGACAGGTAGTTCCATTGTCCGGGTATCACGCTGTAGGTCTGCGACACGGTGTTTGCCGTGGAGTTGTAGAACGTGGGAGTGAGCGTCACCTCCGTAGTGGAGCCTGTGGGGTAGATGGCAATATATGCAGTGTTGTAGGTCTCGGGGTCGGCATCGTGTTCGTTGTGGCGTATGGTGATGGTGGTAGCACCCGTTACCAGCTTCACCTCGTCGCCTTCTGCCACGTTGTAGTTCTGCACTGTTCCACCATTGTTCACTTCTATTCCTTTAAGATAGTTTTCGGTATAGGCATTGCTGTATATGCTCATCACGTTTTGTGCGGTGGGAGTGGTGGCTGGGGGTATGGCTGTGGTGGTGAATGTCACAGTCGCGCTTGCCGAGTTGTTGACACCATCGTTGGCAACGATGGTTGCCGAGTAGGCTGTGACAGGCTTCAGTCCGTCAATGTCATAGCTTATTGCAGCACCGTTGGCTCCCGTGGTGCGTATGGTGGTGGTGTTCTCCGTGCCCACCTCGGTGAGTGTGATTATATAGTTGATGTTTGCCACTTCGGTGTCGGTAGCTTTCAGCGAGAGCGTGGCACTCGTAGCATCATAGTCTGACAGAGTGGCTTCTACCAGCACGGGGACATTCTCGTCCTTGGCCACATAGAAGTGGTCGAGATAGAACTCCGTCTCGCTCGTGCCTTGGTCATCAGAGAGATAGATGAGCAGATAATCGTTGGTGAAGGTCACGGGTACGGAGATGTAGTTCCATTGTCCCGGTATGAGGCCGTCCACGTCAGCGTAGTTTGAGCTGTAGGTGTTGTCGCTGAAGATGCGTGCCTTCGTGGCTGTGGTGGGCCACACGGCAGCATGGGCAACGGTATAGCCGTTCATGGCCTTCACTGCGAGACCGTTGTTGGGATCCAACGGACGACCGTTGGAAGTGGAGCCCACGACATGTAGTATGGGATGACTGTCCATGGCATTGGTCACCGTAATGGAGGTGAAGATGGGGTCTGCCGGAACATCGTTTTTTCCCCAGCCTGCATTCTGGCCGGTCGGTGTGTTTCTCTTGCCGTAAGTATCGCTGAACACCACGAGAACATTTTCTGCGGCATCGGTCGGTGCTGTAGGCACAGGCAGAAGCACGTTGATGGTGGTGGTGGCTGTCACTGAGGTACCACCCGAGGTAGCTGTCACGGTGATGGTGGCAGTGCCAGGTGCCACGCCCATCACATTGCCGTTGTTGGTGACGCGTGCCACGTTGCTGTTGCTGGAGCTGTAGGTGAGTGTTGCACCGGTGAAGTCCTCGTTATAATTGTCTTTCGGCAAAGCTGTGAGAGAGGTGGTTCCTCCAATGGATATATCGTTGGAGGCGGCAGTAAGGTCTACCGAGGTGAGCACTCCGTCGTCACCTTTGTAATAGTAAATGTTGGTGATATAGAAGTCGGCTGTTGGGTTGAAGTTGGCAGCACCGTTGCTCGACAGCTTCAGCTGCTTGGTGTAGATGTGTCCGTCGTCCTTGCGCAGCGTGAGCTCAGAGAGTGGAATGTCTATGGAGTTCCACTGGTGTGGGGTGAGTCCGGTAGCGTTGTAGTAAGCTTCTGTATATGTACCTGAGTTACCGGTGATCACATCGAAAGAAATCTGTGTGGTGTTGAGCACGGGATAGACATCGGCATGGAGGAAGTGCATGCCTGTGATGTCCACTCCATTTTCTCCGGAATATTCATAGCCGGCATAGTCCACGTTGGTGAGTCGCTTCAGAATCTTTCTGTTGCCGTCGGTCTTTTCGGTCTGCACCGTAGAGGAAGCTCCCCAGTTGGCTAATGTGGGCGTGGTGGCAGCAGTGTAGAAGCTGCCGTAGATGCTCCTCACTTCAGCGGCATCATGCACGGGAGTGGGCACGGTGGGCACCTCGTGAGCCACATAGAAATGGTCGAGGAAGAAGGTTTTCTCCACGTTGCCGTTGTCGTCGGTGAGATAAACGAGGATATAGTTCTTGTTGAAGTTTATGGGCACGCTCACATAGTTCCACTGCCCAGGTGTGAGTCTGTCGAACTCTGTGTATACGCTATTGTAGTTGCCATCCTGGAATATGCGTCCCTTGGTGGCTGTGGTAGGCCAGATGGCCACATGAGCCACGTTGTGAACTGAAGCCGCAGTTGCAGCATAGTTGTTGTTGGGGTCGGTGAGCCTGCCGGAGAAGCCGGCACCAATCACCTTATAGATGTTGTGTCCTCCCGTGTCGGTGATGAGTTTTGCCGAAGAATAGAGGGGTTTTTGTGGGTTTCCTTCACTTACTCCGTAGAAATCGCCGGTCTCAACTCCAGAATCTTTTCCGTAGGTGCGGCTGAACACCACGAGCACATCCTCTTGTGGGTTTGTAGGAACTGTAGCCGGTTCTATGTCTACCTTCGTGAAATAGAAATTGTCTACATAGAGGTAATCTATGGTTTTCAGCTCATTGTTCTCATTATAGATTTTCAGATAGTTCCAGTTTTCAGAGCAAGTTCCGTATTGTGACAAATCAACCGTGACGTCGTTCCATTGTCCCCCGGTGAGGGTTCCGAGAGGAACCTCCGGTGCACCGTATATTCCTTCAATCCTTAGCTTCGCATTGGTAATAGTCTCAGAGGGATATACCGAAAGACTGACCGAAATAGGAACACTGACTGTCGTTACATTTCTGAAACCAATACCATTTGCATTAGTAAGGTAGAACACGTTGTCGCCCGAAGCCAACTGTTCCTGAGTGACGGTATTCCATGTCACGTTCTGCCATCCCTTGCCGCATATACCAGCATAATCTGTCTGTGCAGTAGTCTTGGTAGCATTGTATGCATCGCTATAAACTGCAACCACATCTTTGGACGGAACGGTGGGGGTGGCATCAGGGGAAAGTGCCGTTGTGGTGGTGAAGGGCACGCCCGAAGCAGTAGCCAGTCCCGTTACGGTGATTATCGGTTCGCTGCCCGAATGGTCTACCTTGATGGTGTATGCCTGATAGGCAGCATTGTACGGAATGTAGAAGCTCTTGGTTTTTCCGTAGCACGATGTCTGACCATCGTTGGCAGAAGCAAGGGTCTGGTAGCCGTTGTTGTTAATGATATCGACATCGTCGTAGTCGTTGGGCTGCACGTCGCCGAGCACAGTACCGCCTCCATCAAAGCGATGAATGCGGAAATACACTTTGGCATTGGCTGCCATGCTTGAGACATCGATGGTGATTTCATAGATGTTTGTCGATGTCTCGGTAAACTTGTAATGCCCGTTGGCTGCTGCCGGAATGTTGGCAGTGCCAGAGGTAGATGCCACGAGGTGGAACGTTGCTCCGCTCCAAGCTGCATTAGCATCTATCACCCCCCCCAGTAGTGTTACGAGGGCAGTTAAGAATAAAGCAATTCGTTTCATCATTCTTTATTAATTTGTTAGTGTTTTGTTATTTCTTCCTTATTTCTTACTTTTTTCTTGCTCCTATGGCTGAGATCTTATTAGCCATTTATTCTTGCTTCGCGGTAGAGGTTGCTTTAAAATCGGTACAAAGTTATGAATTTTCTCGCGTATACATATTATTATTTACCACGCAATAAACTCACTTTTTTTCGGTTCTGTGCCGTTTTTTCGGCTTAATTTCTATGTCTCATGTGGAGGTTGTGGAGCGCAGAAACGCCGATGTATTCGGTATTTATGTATCTTTTATCCAAAGGAAATACGCCTTTCCATCTACTTTTTTTAATCAAAGCGGTTTGCAGGGAGGATTTCATTGCATCCGCTGCGCAGGATTATATTACTGTAACGCAGGTAACAGCTCTGCCCTCCCCTGCTTGATGCGTCTCTGCACTTTAAATTATCAGTTGTGGCGGTTGTGGCGGATTTTCGGCTGTGTCGGATTTGCAATCCGACACCATTGAGTATGAGCATCTGTGATGCGGAAAAAAGGTAAGGACAGTGTTTCTCGGATTGCAAATCCTAATATTCAATGGAGCAGGATTGCAAATCCTGCTCAACCCCCTTCCTGTTCAAACACTCCTGCTCATAAGGACAGCGTTGCAGTTGTGGCGGATTTGCAATCCGACACCATTGAGTATGAGCATCTGTGATGCGGTAAAATCATTGTTTCTCGGATTGCAAATCCTAATATTCAATGGAGCAGGATTGCAAATCCTGCTCAACCCACTCCAGCTCAACGGGTGCTTGGTTGTGTCGGATTTGTAATCCGACACTATCGAATATAAGCATCTGAGATGCGGAAAAAGCAAGGACAGTGTTTCTCGGATTACAAATCCTAATATTCAATGGAGCAGGATTGCAAATCCTGCTCAACCCTTCCTGCCCAACCCACTCATGCCCAACTCACTCCTGCTCAACCCCCTTCCTGTTCAAACACTCATGCTCAAACACTCGTGCGCTACTCACTCATGCTCAACCCTTCCTGCTAAACGGCAGAGGCGGCTCAGCGGTAGAGGTTGTAGTTACGGTAGAAGGAGCGCATTGACGTGTAGCCTGCCTGTTGGGCGAGATCCTCCTTGCGTATGCCGGGGTTCTGACTTTCCAGCATCACGACATAGGCTATGCGCTTGCGGTTGATGAACTCCGCGAAGGGCATCCCCGTCTCCTCGTTCACGAGCTTCGAGAGCATCGTGCGGTTGGTGCCGAGCTGCTGTGCGAGTCCCGCCAGCGTCAGTCCCGGCTGTAGGTAGAGCCGTTCGTCGTCGATGGTCTGCAGCAGGTGGGGGTAGTCTGCTTGCGGTGTCTCCCCGACGGTGTCTTCGCACTCTTCCCGCTCTATGTCCTCGAAGGCGAACCGCTGCACGAAGCCGCGGTAGCAGAGCATGTAGAGCAGGGTGCTGAAGAAGCAGGCAAGCAATGCAAAGGGTATTTCCGAGGACAGGAACACAAAGCGTCCTATGGCATTCACCACGAACGACAGCACACCCGTGAGCACCATCAGCAGCAGTATGGTGGTGATGCCATAGAGCCGCTTGTCGTCGTTGTCGGCATAGATGGAGTCTATGAGCGTGTTATAACGGCGTATGCGGCGTATGCCTACGCAGAGCACCGCCACCAGACCTATGGCAAACAGGGCTTTCGCTGTCTGGTGTGCCACGGCTTGCACCTTGCCTAAGGGCGGGAGCCCTTCCATGGTACCGTTATACAGATAGGTGTTGATGAACCGTTGGCTGTCGTCCTCACACATTATTATATATATAGTAGCAACGACGATGCCGACGACAGAGGGCGGCACCACCGTGAGCCACCGCTGCGTGGTGCTCACCTTCCCTGTGGTGAGCATGGTGATGTAGTACAGGTAGAGTGGGTAGACGAGTAGGTTGCACACCACATAGATGGTGTCGGTCAGGGGTATGTAGCTCGTCATGCGGTTGAAGAACACGAAATGTCCGGCATAGAGCAGCGTGGCGGTGACAGCCCACAGCAACAGTGGCCGTCGTGCGGCGTGGTTGCCCTTCTCCCATAGGCTCAGGGCTATGGCAACCGACCAGAAAGCGCATACTGCCAACGGCAGAAGAGTGACTATCGTATGTACCATGCCACAAAGGTACTATTCTATGGGAAATATAATTCCGTGAAACAGTTAACAAATGTGAACGAAAAATATTCTCCGCACAGTGAGAAAACGAAAGTGCCACTTTCGCGTTGCGAAAGAGGCTCTTTTACCTTCCAAAAGAGGCTCTTTTGCACGCTAAAAGAGGCTCTTTTAAAATACCCCTTCCAAACGCTTGATTACCAATGAGTTACAAGGGTGGTTTCTTGAGGCTTTCTTAGCCTCCAAATGTTAAAGAAATCGTTCAATATTTTACATTATTTTATATTTATTCACAAAATGTTTCACGGGATTTTTTCCTGAAGAAAGGGTGTTTTAATGTCCCGCAGAACTTTCCGATTAAGCGAGAGCAATCAAACTTGTTTGAATTGCCGAG